>JAFZZK010000007.1 GCA_017615795.1 Bacteroidales bacterium | reverse complement strand
GAGTGGAACATCTGCACGGAGCTGAGCCAGTCGGCCAACGGTCCCGCCTTCGGCGAACATACGGAAAGCATCATCCGCGAGCTGATGCAGAAACCCAACCATCAAAACCCCAACTGGTAGTTATGGCAACACAATCCGCCCAAAACAGCAACGCACTCTATCACATCTTCAAGCAGACGCCGCTCTACGGGAAGATGCTGCGATGGGCGTGGTTGCAGGAGACGCGCATCCGCGAGGAGGAGAAACGCATTTTCACCTGCGAGGCAAGAGAGCAATTCGGCAAGGGCGCCCCGCACGGCTCGTTTGCAGACTACAAGGATGCCCTGCGCCGCCATCGCGTCACCTACCAGGAGTATATGTACGGCTACGAGTACTGGAAACTCGACGAGGCGGCGCGCGACGCCTTCATCTCCCGCTCGGAGATGCAGTGCATCTACCGCAAGATCGTCACCCGCGAGGTGCGCCAGACCTTCCGCAACAAAACCGCCTTCCTGGAACGCTTCGCACCCTTTGTGCACCGCGCTTGGAAAAAGGCCGACGAGTGCACCTTGGAGGAGTTCCGTGCCTTTGTGGAGGCGCACGATGTCATCGCCAAGCCCTTGGACGGCACTTGTGGCGAGGGCATCTTCAAGATCCAGGCCGGCGAGGTGCAGCAGTGGGAGGAACTCTATGCCCGCTGCCGTGACCGGCATCTGCTGCTGGAGGAGTGCGTAAGGACTTGCGAACCTCTGGAGCAGTTGCATTCCGCCTCGCTCAACACCATCCGTGTGGTCACCTTGTCGAAGGGCGACAAGTTTGCCGTCTTCGGGGCGCTGCTGCGGATGGGCGCGCACGGCAGTGTCATCGACAACACCCACGCGGGCGGCGTGTTCGCCCCCATCAACCCGGACACCGGCCGCATTGAAACTCCCGCCATTGACGCGCAAAACCACCGCTACGAGCGCCATCCCGACACGGACGTGCCCATCGTGGGGTTCACGATTCCCCATTGGGAGCAGATTGTGGAGACCTGCCGCCAGGCCGCCCAGGTGATGCCCGACCTCCGCTTTGCCGGCTGGGACCTCTGTCCGCTCGCCGACGGCCGCATCGAACTCATCGAGGGCAACCACGCCCCCGACTTCGACGGCGGGCTGCAAGCCCCGCTCAAGGTCGGCGTCAAACATAAACTGCAAGAGACTGCCCAAGAGATCTTCGGCATCAATGTACTCGAACTCATCAAGACCAACAGCATCACCTACAACCATTACGAAGGGATGCTATAAAACACTATTTTTGCAAGATTTTTAACACACCAAACAATGAAGATATTAGTCACCGGGGGTGCCGGTTTCATAGGCTCCCACACCATCGTAGAACTCTACCACGCCGGACACGAAGTCGTGGTGGTGGACAACTTGTGCAACTCCAACCGCGAGTCCCTGAAGCGGGTGGCCGAGTTGGTGGGCGTGACAGAAATCCCCTTCTTTGAGGCGGACATCCGCGACCGCGCCGCCCTTGACCGGGTGATGACAGAGCATCCCTGCGAGGCCTGCATCCATTTTGCGGGGCTGAAGGCCGTGGGCGAATCGGTGGCCAAGCCGTGGGAGTACTACGAGAACAACATCAGCGGCACGCTGGTGTTGCTGGACGTGTTGCGCCGGCACGGTTGCAAAAACCTCATCTTCTCCTCTTCCGCCACCGTCTATGGCGACCCGGCGGAGGTGCCCATCACGGAAGCGTGTCCCAAAGGGCACTGCACGAACCCCTACGGGCAGACCAAGAGTATGTTGGAGGAGATTATGATAGACATCCAGAAGGCCGACCCCGCGTGGAACATTGTCCTGTTGCGCTATTTCAACCCCATCGGGGCGCATCCCTCGGGGCGAATCGGCGAGAACCCCAACGGCATCCCCAACAATCTGATGCCCTACATCACGCAAGTGGCCATCGGCAAGCGTCCTGAGCTGGGCGTCTTCGGCAACGACTACGACACACCCGACGGCACGGGCGTGCGCGACTACATCCACGTGGTGGACCTGGCCCGCGGGCACGTCGCTGCCCTCACCGCCATTGAGCAGAAGTGCGGCCTGGCCATCTATAACCTCGGCACCGGACAGGGCTACTCAGTGCTCGATGTGGTGAAGGCCTTTGAAAAGAGCACGGGCGTCAAGATTCCCTACCGCATTATGCCCCGCCGTCCCGGCGACATTGCCACCTGCTACTCCGACCCCGCCAAGGCCGCCCGCGAGTTGCACTGGACCGCCCAATACGGCCTTGAGGAGATGTGCCGCGACTCTTGGAACTGGCAAAAGCAAAACCCCGAAGGATTTTAAACGTAAATAATAACTGAATAACCCATAATAATGAAACCAACCAAAATCGCCGTCATCGGCCTTGGATATGTGGGTCTGCCGCTGGCACGCCTGTTTTCCACCAAATTCCCCACCGTGGGCTTCGACCTGAACCAAGCCCGCGTGGATGCCCTTATGGCGGGGCACGACGCCACCTTAGAGGTGGACGACACCCTGCTGCAGGAGGCCATCTCCCAACACAGATTCCGCTGCACCACCTGTCTGGACGACATCCGCGACTGCAACTTCTACGTGGTGGCCGTGCCCACCCCTGTGGATGAGAACAACCGCCCCGACCTGCGGCCCCTGTGGGGTGCGTCGGAAACCGTGGGCAAGGTCATCTCCAAGGGTGATGTCGTGGTCTATGAGAGCACCGTCTATCCCGGCGTCACCGAGGAGGAGTGCCTCCCCGTCGTAGAGAAGACCAGCGGACTCACCTTCAACACCGACTTCTTCGCCGGCTACAGTCCCGAGCGCATCAACCCGGGCGACAAGCAGCACACCGTCGAGAAGATCCGGAAGGTAACGTCGGGTTCCACGCCCGAGATTGCGGATTATGTGGACGAGGTCTATAACTCCGTCTTAGTGAACGGCACGCACAAGGCCCCCTCCATCAAGGTGGCCGAGGCATCCAAGATCATCGAGAACTCGCAGCGCGACGTGAACATCGCCTTCATGAACGAGTTGGCCAAGATTTTCAACGCCATGGGCATCGACACGCACGATGTCATCGAGGCTGCCGCCTCCAAGTGGAACTTCATCAAGCTCAGTCCCGGACTGGTGGGCGGCCACTGCATCAGTGTGGACCCCTACTACCTCATCCAGAAGGCCCAGGTGTATGGCGTGCTGCCCCGCGTGATGAGCAACGCCCGTCGCCTCAACGACGGTATGGGCGCCTATGTGGCCAACCAAACCGTCAAGTGTATGAACAAGAAGGGCGTGATGGTCAAGGACGCGAAGATTCTCATCCTCGGCGTCACCTTCAAGGAGAACTGCCCCGACATCCGCAACACCAAGGTCGTGGACATCTACCACACCCTTGCCGAGTACACGAACGACATCACCATCTACGACCCGTGGGCAAATAGCGATATAGTTCAGAAAGAGTATGGTATCGAGGTGCAAAATGCCAAGAGCAAAGTGGAAAATGTCAAATATGATGCCGTCATATTGGCAGTAGCACACAAAGAGTTTTTGGACATGGACATTCACTCCCTTGTGCGGGAAGGCGGTGTAATATATGATGTCAAAGGCATTCTACCTCGTAACATCGTAGATGCAAGACTGTAATCTTAATCTATTTTAATTAGCCATTTAATGCAAAAAATATTCTTTATTATCCTTCTTACAATGGCCGCATCCATTATTTACGGACAAAAACAAAAAATACCCCTTTCTCCATGCGAATACGGCTTGGAAGAGGCCAAGAACGACATTGAACGATTCTATGCGCTCTATAACACTCATGTAGCCGCTATCGAACAAGGCGTTGATGTGGACTATGATGGCATTGACCGCCTCAACATCGAAATCCCTGCCGACGCCAAACCTATTCCACTCACATCGTACAACATCTTTAACAACTTGGTGCTGAATGTCAAGAACAACAGCAAACATTTCTACCTCTTTCGACTGTCCCAACCCTCAGACAGTCTGTTTGTGGCGAAAGAGTATATCGATGAAGGAAAATTCGATGCAGTAAAAGCTTTACGCAAGGGAAAGTTCCTGGTTATTCTGCAAGACGACAGTCTATGGGTAGACCGCAGACAGGGCTACAAATACGGTCACACACGCCGTGACCTTATCCTCGTGGAGAATGGCAAGGCCCTAAACCAGCCCATCATGCCTTACAACACACCGGGGACCAAGCCCGTCGTGAAATATTGCCCCGTTACTGATGAAACCAAGGTCATTTCCGGCATCGTCATCAACCGATCCAATGACTCCAAATTCAAAACCTATTGCTTCGATATCAAGAACCAGTACAACGTGGAGCTATGCGACATTGTCATCAACACCCCAAAGAGTGAACTCACTGCAGACAACGCCATACGTATCACAGACTGTGCCAATGTCACTCTCGATCATATTAAGATTAACGAAACATACTCGCGCACAGACTATTACGGATATGGCATTTTGATGGAGAATGTCTTGGAATCCTACATCACCTATCTCTCCAGCCATTCTGACTGGGGTATCTTTGGCACCAACAACATCAATAAAGCAACTCTGGATAACTGTGACATAAATCGCTACGACATACACTGCTATGGGCGCGATGTAACCATCAAAAACTGTATCTTCAACAACCTCTACAACCAATTCTCCTCGTTTTACGGGCTACTCTCTTTTGAACGCTGTATCTTCAACAACCACGTGCCCATACTCATCGAGTCCACCTACAATGCCTATACTCCCTTCGATGTCGAGTTCAAGGGCTGCATTTTCAATATTAACAACCGATGCAACTATTTAGTGGATGCCCGCACCCTGTCCAACACACGCAATAGTCGCCCCGAAGTGAGCGACAAGAACCTGCCCAACATCACGCTCTCCAATTGCACCTTCCACCTTCTCGAAAAGATCAACCGTCTTTATATGTTCCACTTTACCAACGTTCACTACAAAGACACCGTGGGATACCTCGACCATATCAACATCGAGAATCTCAAGGTCCATGGCGGTAAGGTTACTCTCAAGGTATGCAACAAGGATTTCAAACACAACAAGATAAACTTTCCGATGTACAACAAAGAAGTAGGTGATTAAAATCCATCTGTTCATAAGACATCTTATACTTGTTAAAAAGAGTTAAAAAAAGGGCGGCAAGGAAAAATACACCGTCCTTTTTTTTATTTTTGCCATTTTTCCAAATCGAGTCGCGCATGGATAAAGTTACTATTCTCTCTTACGATCGCATTTACAAGAATTTCATTGAGGAGAAATATCTACACGGGTATGACGAATACTATTTCCGTAACCAGCAGGTGAAGCAGCCGGAAGGTGGTTGGCGCCACCTGCGTTCCGACGAGGTGGAACGGCTGGTGAAGAATGCCAACACCGCCACCAACTGGGACGACATCTGGGTAACGGACGAGTTTGACACCTCTATGGTGATGAACAACCGCTTTTTCGGAATGGTGCGCATCGGCCGCATCCGCAACGAGATACTGCAATACCACGACCTGCGCGTGCCGGTGGGCATCACGGGCAGCAGCATTGTGTCGTGTGACATTGGCGATGACGCGGCCATCCACGACGTCCACTATATGGCCAACTACATCATCGGCGACCGGTGCATCCTCTTCAACATCCAGGAGCTCTCCACCACCGACCACTCGAAATTCGGTAACGGCATCCTCAAGGAGGGCGAGCCCGAAGAGGTGCGGGTCTGGTTGGAAGTGATGAACGAATGCGGCGGGCGCGGCATCCTGCCCTTCGACGGGATGATTACCTCGGATGCCTACCTATGGGCCAAGTACCAGGATGACAAGAAGTTGCAGGAGCGTCTGTTCGAGATTACGCAGAATGCCTTCGACGACCGCCGTGGCTATTATGGCACTATCGGCGAGGGGTGTGTCATCAAGAACTGCTGGATTCTGAAAGATGCCAAGATCGGGCCGTGCGCCTACATCAAGGGAGCCTCGAAACTGAAGAACGTGACCATCAACTCCTCGGAGGAGGAACCCACCCAAATCGGGGAGGGCGTGATCTTGGTGAACGGCATCACCGGCTACGGCTGCCGCATTTTCTACTCCGTGGTGGGCACCCGTTTCGTGCTGGGCGACAACTGCAACCTCAAGTACGGCGCACGCCTCATCTATTCGGTGTTGGGCGACAACTCGACCATCTCCTGCTGCGAGGTGTTGAACAACCTCATCTTCCCCTCGCACGAGCAGCACCACAACAACTCATTCCTCATCTCGGCCTGTGTGATGGGGCAGAGCAATATGGCCGCCGGCGCCACTATCGGCTCCAACCACAACAGCCGTGCCACCGACGGCGAAATCGTGGCCAGCCGCGGCTTCTGGCCCGGCCTCTGCTCGTCAGTCAAGCACTCCTCCAGGTTTGCCTCCTTCACGCTCCTCTCCAAAGCCGACTATCCCAACGAGCTCAACATTATGCTCCCTTTCAGTTTGGTGAGCAACAACGCCGCAGACGATGAGCTGACCGTGATGCCTGCCTACTGGTGGATGTACAACATGTATGCCATTGCGCGTAACACCTCCAAGTATCAGAAACGCGACAAGCGGAAACGCCGCATCCAGCACATCGAGTTCGAGACCTTCGCACCCGACACGATGGAGGAGGCCATCGAGGCCCGCAAACTCCTCGAAATATGGACCGCCAAGGCATGGCTGCTCTCCGAAAACCGCCTCGACAGCACCATCTCGCGTGACGAACTGATGAAAACAGGACGTCGTATACTGAACAACGAAGACGAGACGGCCAAAAAATTGACCGTATATGGAGAGGGAATGGAGCACGGCAAGCGCAAGGTGCGCATCCTCAAGCATTACGAAGCCTATCATGCCTACGGGGATATGCTGCTCTATTATGGTGTGAAAAACATTGCCTTATATCTTGAAAAGCATCCTGAAGAGCATCTTGAAACCCTGTTTGAAAAACTGCAAAGCAAAGAGCAGCGCGAGTGGATCAACTTAGGCGGCCAGCTGGTGAACAGCGACGAGGTGGAAGCCCTTCGCAACGACATCAACAGCGGCAAGCTCAACACGTGGGAGGAGATCCATCACCGGTACGATGAACTGTGGGCCAACTACCCTCTCGAAAAACTGCGTCACGCCTTCTCGTCGCTGCGGTTCCTCTATATGGACCGTTCCGACAGACTGACTTCCGCTTTATGGAGAGAGGCTGTGGAGAGAGCCTGCCAGGTGCAGCATTTTATTTGCGACCAAGTCTATATCTCCCGCAAGAAGGACTACGACAACCCTTTCCGCAACGCCACCTTCCGCAATGAAGAGGAGAAAATCGCCGTCATCGGCGAGCTGGAGGAGGTTAGTTTTGTCAAACAAATCAGGGAAGAGACGGAAAAATACATCCAGCTGTTCCAGAAATTCATATAATTGGAAAATATATCCCGTTTTCCACCTTTATCAAAAGAAACCACTACTATGCGAGTAATCATTGAAAAAAACTACGAAGAGATGTCACGATGGGCGGCCAGTCACATCGTCGAGCGCATCAACGCCTTCAACCCCACGGCAGAGAAACCTTTTGTGTTGGGATTGCCCACGGGATCCACGCCCATCGGCACCTATCGCGAGCTGGTGCGCCTGCATCAGGAGGGAAAGATTTCCTTCAAGAATGTCGTCACCTTCAACATGGACGAATACGTCAACATCGCGGAGGACCACCCCGAGAGCTACCACAGCTTTATGTGGAGCAACTTCTTCCGTCACATCGACATCCCCAAGGAGAACGTCAACATCCTGAACGGCAACGCCGATGACCTGGAGGCGGAGTGTACGCGCTATGAGGCCAAAATCCTCTCCTACGGCGGCATCGACCTCTTTATGGGTGGCATCGGCCCCGACGGGCACATCGCCTTCAACGAG
>JAFZZK010000006.1 GCA_017615795.1 Bacteroidales bacterium | reverse complement strand
GCTAACATTGAATGCTGACGACAGAGCTACGGTTTACCTGAAAACAGCCGAAGACAAGTGGGACACCTTACTGCACTACGACAAAAGTGCGTCCGCAAATCCTAAGGCACAGACCACATTAAAATTGCATAAGGACGAATTTGTCCATTTTAAGATTGATTATCATGAGGAGGATTTGGAGGCCAACATCTCCTTGAAATGGAGTAAAGACGGCGGTGAAGCAACTCCTGTTCCTGGAGTCTGGAAAGGCTTTGTCAACTGGAACCGCACCACCCGCTGTTTCACCACCAAAAACGATGATTTGTATATCATTGAGTTCAATCGTCCGGATCCGACCAAACCATTGGTTATCAAAGATATGCCAAAGCTAAACCCACATTCAAGAATGATACTTTTGGGCACGCCAAACGACCTGAGATGGAAACAAGACAAGCACGGCACCCTCACCATCGACTTCTCCCATGTAAATCAAAAACTAATAGACGCTGTAGAGCATGCGTGGGTGATTATGGTGTGCAACTATAAGTGAGTTAAAAGTTAAGACCAATGACTAATAGCTAATAGCTAATAGCTAATGGCTAACACTCCTCCTCGCATCTTTCCAACAGGAAGCTTACGGGGCGGAAGCCGTCGTTGCAGCTGATCAAAGCGGAGTAGGGGTTCTTCATCCAGCCGTCGTAGAAGTTACCGCGACCGGCGGCGAGTTCCTCCACGAACCACCGCATCGACTCCCACGCGCTGTCGCAGAGTCCCTCGGGCTTCTTTCCGCCCACAGCGATCCACGTGTCGCCCTCCCGCACCTCGCACGCGTGTTCGATGGGGTTCTCGTAAAGCTCGGAGAGGTCGGTGTGATGCACTTTCCGTATGGCGGTGATTTTGACGTTGAAGAGGGGCATTTGGGGTGAGGTTTTGAGGGGACAAAGATATATTTTTTTTGCCATTAGCTATTGGCTGTTAGCCGCAATCAATTTTACAAGAAATAATGCATCGGCATCCTACTGCTCCGTGAACACCAGGTAGTACGCATCGGCTGCGTCGCCTATGCCTACACTGGGCGTGTAAAGATAAACCGCCACTTTCTTGTGGGAGTTGCTGTAATAGTGCTGAAATTCCACCTGTTTAGAAAGTGTCTGCCAAATGCGTTGAAGTTCAACCTCGTGCTCTGTGTTGACCGTGCAGTAATGGCCTCCGTTGTTGATGAATGCGATTTTGCTTTGTCCCGGATAAGGCAGACCGCTGTTCAACTTTTGCCCGGCTTTGAAAGATTCGGGAAACTCTAGCTGGCCACAGCCAGACCAGATGATGGAACCGTATGCCAGCAGATTGTCAGTGGTTTGGTAAAATAGCTTGAACCACCCGAAATCACCCGGCTCCTGATATTGCGCGACAAAGGGGATCTCATTGCCAGAACTGACAGGATTCTGCACATTCATGGCGTAGAATCCTCTGGGACGGAAGGTCAGATAGTCCACTTTGGAAATCAGGATGTTCTTTTGTAGGTCGGCGGCCTCAAGATCACTCTCGGTAAATTCGTCAACGGGCTGTCCTGCCCGAGCGTTGTATATGCGCAACTCCACCCATTTCATGTGGTCGTCCATGTAGAGGAATATCTCGTACACGTTCGCATAAATATCATTGCCATTGAATGATATGTTTGATACATTAGAGTTGGGAGAGATTGCCTCCAAGGCCGATATAAAAGCTTCGTACGAATCGAAAGACTGGTTGTTGCCGTTCACGCGCATCGAATAACTGGACCGCACCAGCTTGGAAAAAGCGGAGGAGGCGTGAAATTCTTGCATCCATTGTTTGAGAATCGGCATCATGACAGGGAAATCCTCGTCTTTTACGTATAGTTCGCCTTGTTTGACAACGCCGGATGGCCAAATGGAGATGATTTTCGTCACATTCTCCACGGTTTTGGTATAACGATCTCCGTTGAAGAGGAATCCGTTTTGGGCAAGCAGGTTGGCCGCATCCCCGGAGTTGCTGCCGACACAAGCCTTGAGCATGGTGAAGTCGTTGGTGACGGGGTCGTTCACCTCTGGCGTGTAGTCTATGGGTGGAATTTCGCTTACGGAGGGCGCAGGATCGATGGGGTCGTCAGGCTCTATGGGATCGACTATGCATCCGGCAAAGCCAAACAACAGGAATAACCAGACAAGGACGGGCGAAAATTGTACAAGGATATTTTTTTTCATAGCAGACAGAGTTTGATGTTAAACGATGAATAAATGCAATGTGTTTGTATAACGGCGTGTGTTTTTAAAAAATTATACGCCCCACTTTTTTCCCCTTGTACGATTTAACCCTCCATGGTGTAAAGTATAATCTCGGCAGAAGATCAGGCTTTTTGCACCACTTCTTTGATTTCCTTGTAGATAGCGTCGATTGCGGTGGGTTGTGCGAAGGGCTTCAGGTTTTCGCTCATACGGGCACAACGCGCTTCGTCTTGTGCCAGTTCCATCAGTTGGGGTATAAGTTGCGTTTGGGCATCCTTGTCGGCGATGAGGATGGCGGCATCCTTGTCGGAGAGGGCGCGGGCGTTGTAGGTCTGATGGTCCTCGGCGGCGTAGGGGAAGGGCACCAGTATGGTGGGCACATCTACGATGGCCAGCTCGGCGAGGGCCAGGGCTCCGGCGCGCGACACGATGATGTCGGCCATGCTGTAGGCATCGTTCATGTTCTTGATGAAAGGCACGATCCGGATGTGGTCGTCCTGTTCGGCAAGGAGCTTGGAATCGATGTCGCGGAAAAACTGTTCGCCAGTCTGCCACAGCAACTGGATGTCGGCCTTGCGGAAGTCGTCGAGGTGGGCCGCCATCGTCTTGTTGAGTGTCAGGGCACCGAGGCTGCCGCCGACGACAAGCACGGTCTTTCGTTCGGGACTGAAGTTGAAGAACTTGTAGGCGTCGGGGTTCTTGCGCTGGATGTTTAGGATCTCGGCTCGGATGGGGTTGCCGGTTTTGACAATCTTCTCGGCGGGGAAATATTTCTCTAACCCGTCGTAGGCCACGCAGATGCGCTTGGCCTTGGGGGCGAGCATCTTGTTGGTGATGCCCGGGTAGGAGTTCTGTTCCTGCAGCAGGGTGGGGATGCCGAGCCTGTCGGCGGCTTTCAAGGCGGGACCGCTGGCGAATCCGCCCACGCCGATGGCGATGTCAGGCTGGAAGTCGCGGATGATGGATTTGGCCTTGCGCATGGCGCGCGACAGCACGAAGGGCAGTTTGAGGTTCTTCTTGATGCCGGCCCAAGAGAAGTCTCGGCTGATGCCGTAGATGGTCAGCCCCTCGATGGGGTAGCCTGCTTCGGGCACGCGTTGCATCTCCATTTTGTTGTCGGCGCCGATGAAGAGGAACTGGGCGTCGGGTTCTTCCTTGCGGATTTTGTTGGCGATGGCCAATGCGGGGAAGATATGTCCGCCGGTGCCGCCGCCGCTGATGAGGTATTTTCTTGCCATAGGAGTGGTTTTATTAGGTGATGCAAAAATACAAAAAAAACCACGAATTACACGAATTACACGAATTTCACGAATTACACGAATTACACGAATTTCACGAATAGAGCTCGTTGGACAAAAAAAATCCCCGAGCGAGGCTCAGGGATTGTCGTATAGAGTGGATAATGAATATCGCAGGGAAGAAATAATCTGTCTTAAAAGTCCAAAAGTCAAGATGCGAGGAGCAAATTCCTACTTCCAACTCGAAAGTCGCAACTCGAAAATCGTACTCGAAACTTACTTGGATCCTTTGTCCTTGTTGCCGGCGTGTCCTCTGAAGATACGCGTGGGGGCGAATTCACCCAGCTTGTGTCCAACCATGTTCTCGGTCACGTAGACGGGGATGAATTTGTTCCCGTTGTGAACGGCGATGGTAAGGCCAACGAAGTCGGGGGAAATCATAGAGGCGCGGGACCATGTCTTGATGGTGCTCTTCTTGCCAGACTCCTGGGCAGCGATAACGCGTTGTTCCAGTTTGTAGTGGATAAAGGGGCCTTTTTTTAATGAACGACTCATAGTAATGCGCTTTTAGATTATTTCTTTCTTCTTTCAATGATATACTGGCTGGAATTCTTCTTCGGGTGTCTGGTTTTGTAGCCCTTGGAAGGAATACCGCGACGGGAGCGGGGATGTCCGCCGGATGCACGGCCTTCGCCACCACCCATGGGGTGATCGACGGGGTTCATGACAACGCCACGGTTGCGGGGACGTCTGCCGAGCCAGCGGCTACGTCCGGCCTTGCCGGAGACCTCGAGGCTGTGGTCGCCGTTGGAGACGATGCCGATGGTGGCCTTGCAGGCGCAGAGGATCATGCGGGTTTCGCCGGAAGGCAGTTTGATGACTGCGTATTTTCCGTCGCGGGACATCAGCTGGGCGTAGGAGCCGGCGCTGCGGGCGATTTTGGCGCCTTGTCCTGGGCGCATCTCGATGTTGTGGATGATGGAGCCGAAGGGGATCTCGCCGATGGGCAGGCAGTTGCCCAAGTCGGGGGCGACGCCGGTGCCGCTGAGGATTTCCTGGCCGACCTTGATGCCGTGGGGAGCCACGATGTAGCGCTTCTCGCCGTCAGCGTAGAAGAGCAGGGCGATACGAGCCGAACGGTTGGGGTCGTATTCGATGGTCTTAACGATGGCGGGAATGCCGTCTTTGTCTCTCTTGAAGTCAATAATACGGTACATCTGTTTGTGACCGCCTCCGCGGTACCGTACCGTCATTTTACCACTGTTGTTTCTTCCGCCTGTCCGATGCTTAGGACACAACAAACTCTTTTCGGGTGTGTTGGTGGTAATGTCGTCAAATGCGCTGATAACCTTGAAGCGCTGACCCGGCGTTACTGGTTTGTACTTTTTAAGTGCCATTGTTTTTTAGATATTACTGTAAAAATCAATTTTTTGATCCTTGTCCACGAACACGAAGGCCTTTTTGAAGTTGTTCTTGTGACCTGTGATGACGCCAGCCTTAGTATTACGGTTCTGGACTTTACCGCGTTGGATCAAGGTATTCACGCGGACTACTTTTACACCATAGACAGCCTCGACTTCGCGCTTGATTTCGGGCTTGGTGGCCTCGCGGGTCACCATGAAACCGTAGCGGTTGTACTTTTCAGCCGTCTGCGTCATTTTCTCGCTGATGATGGGTTTTATAATGATACTCATTGTTTTTGTCGTTTAAAGGTTAATTATTCGCCTAACATTTTTTCCAGTTCCTTGAGGCTGCTTTCGCAGAGGATCAGGTGACCGGCGTTGAGCACGTGGTAGGTGTTGGCCTCGCTGGCGCGCATCACTTGGGTGCGTTGCAGGTTGCGGGCGGAGAGGAAGACGTTGTTGTTCAGCTCAGGGGTGAGCAGGAGGGTCTTCTGGCCGTCGAGCTTGAGGTTCTTGAGCATGTCCTTGTAAGCCTTGGTCTTGGGGGCGTCGAAGGAGAAGTCTTCCACCACGGTGATCTTGCCTTCCTGCTGCTTGTAGGTGAAGGCGGAGAAACGGGCGAGTCTCTTCACTTTCTTGTTGAGCTTGAAGGAGTAGTCGCGGGGATGGGGGCCGAACACGGTGGCGCCGCCACGGATGGTCGGGCTCTTGATGCTACCGGCACGTGCGCCGCCAGTGCCTTTCTGGCGTTTGAGCTTGCGGGTGCTGCCGGACACGGTGGAGCGCTCCAGTGTGTCGTGGGTGCCGTGACGTTGGTTGGCCAAATATTGTTTAACGTCAAGCCAGATGGCGTGATCGTTAGGCTCCACGTTGAAGATCTTGTCGTTCAAAGTGGCCGTTCTTGCAGCTTCGCTGCCGTCTATTTTATATACTGTTAGCTCCATCTTTCAATTTTTAAATATGAACCATTAGCTCCGGGAACGGAACCTTTGACTAATAACAAATTCTTTTCTTGCACGATTTTGATGATCTGAAGGTTCGTGACTTTAACCTTGACGTTGCCCATCTGGCCGGCCATGCGCATGCCTTTGAACACGCGGGAAGGGTAGGAGGATGCACCCATGGAGCCCGGAGCTCTCAGACGGTTGTGCTGTCCGTGTGTGGCATCGCCGACGCCGCGGAAACCGTGGCGTTTCACGACACCCTGGAAGCCCTTGCCCTTGGAGAGGCCGCTGACGTCGACGAACTCACCCTCGGTGAACACGCTCACGTCCAGCACCTCGCCGAAAGACTTCTTGGAACCTTCCTCAAAGCGGGTGAACTCGCGCAGAATTCTCTTCGGCGTGGTGCCTGCCTTGGCGAAATGACCCTTCAGAGGCTTGGTGGTGTTCTTTTCTTTCTTCTCGTCATAACCTAATTGGATGGCGCTGTAACCGTCCTTCTCGACGGTCTTGACTTGCGTGACGACGCAAGGACCAGCCTCTATCACTGTGCACGGCACGATCTTGCCGGAGGCATCGTAGATGCTAGTCATCCCAATTTTTTTTCCTAATAATCCTGACATTTTTAGTTGGTTTATAAGTTTTTTATACGTTTTTTGCGCATTTCGCAAACCATTCTTTGGCTGTAACAAACTGACACAGACGTTATTACAAGCTCTTTGCGGTTTGCTTTAATGAGCCTGCAAATATACATTTTTTATTGATTTTCACATACTTCCGAAAAATTTTTTTTCAACAATGATTCGAACAAGCCGGCATGGGTCAATTTGCAAATGCCTCCCATCGGAAAAATTTTTATTTTTGCACGCCCATTCGATACGTTTGGGCGAATGGTTTCGCCGGTCTGGTTTTACGGACTTCCAGCCGGCAGAAACGATAACAGATGAGGTCCGTTATAAAAACAAAAAAAATGAAGAAAGTACTTCTTATCACTGCCGTCGCGTGCGCTTTGATGTTCACCGGATGCAAGAAAACATGTCATTGCACCACTACGCAACAATTCCCCGATGAAAGCCCCATGGTTACCGAAACAACTGTGGTGATTGAAAAGGGAAAATGCACGGATATGAACGCTACGCAAACCACCACTTTTGACGGGGAGACTATGTCCCAGACCGTTAAGTGCGAGCAAGAGTAGTTCTGCACGGTTTTCACTGCAAAACAAAAAGGGCTGGTTTTCCAGTCCTTTTTTGTTTTAGATATGATGCAATGTCTTCTCTTTAGCGTCAGTTGCGCACACAACGGACGGAGAGGCCACAGTGCTTGTCCTGGATGGCTTCCTGCCAATGTTTTCCATAGTGGTAGATATGGCGCATATAGATGCGGTCATTGCAGCCACCGTCTGTGGTAGTCCAGAAAGCGGCCATATCGCTAAAAGCGTAGAAATAATGGTTGGTGGTCCCGAGGTTGCTGTAATGCCCTGCGGCTTTGGCTGAAAAGCCGGCGGCGTCGTTGGTGGAAGGGTTGCAGCCGGGGGAGCATTGATCGTAATAAGACCGCCAGCCAGTCTGTGCCGCAAATGCTTTGGCGGTGAAGAAACTGTTATTGTCGCATTGGTAAACGCTCTGGGTGCCGGCATAGCTGATCAGTTGCCCATATTCGGCGTTGCTGGGCACGTGCCACCCTTTAGGGCACACGCCCTGTACGCCTGACGGGTTGTCGCTGCTGCAAGGAGCCCCGTGCATCACGGCGGGCCAGTTGTACAGGTAACCGTAGGTGGCCACGTTGGCGGTGTCGTTGTCGGGGCAATAGCGATAGGGGAGGGTGAGACTGGTGCTGTTGCCCATCGGGATGGCAGTCCCGTCCGAGTAGTGGGTGACACGGAGGCTTTCCTTCATCCAGCACTGGTTGCCGATCTGCACCGTGTTGTACACATTGCCGTCTTGATCAATGATGGTGGGCGAGCCTGGGCAGGGTTGGGCGTCGTTCATTCCCAGAGCCGCGGCAAACTGCAGTGTCAGGGACTCGGAGGCACTCTGGTTCTGCACGATGTGGGAACTCTCGACGGTGGCGCCGTTGAAGGTGGCGTAGCCGGTGTATTCCATCGGGTCGCCAAGGTGGAACGTGTTGTAGATGCTGCCTTTGTCGGTCGCGAAAGTTTGATTGTATCCTGTGTGCTCAATGGCGTTTTGGCTGCTCTTTCCGGAGTTCACCAGCTTTAGGGACACGGATGCGCCGTGCGTCCTGGCGGTGAGGAAATATACGCCGGTAGCGGAAAGCGTGACGCGCAGCTGGTGGGTGCCCGGTTGCAACGCTGTCTCGCGGAGTGATGCCACGGTGCGGCCGGAGATGTCGGTGATTTCTGTCGTCACCTCGCCCGGTTCCTTGACGACCAGGTTGGCGGTAGTGGTGCCGTGGAACGGATTGGCGCTGCTTGCCGACAGCTGCAGGGCGTGTGAGGCCTGTGTCCCGGCGTCGCTGATGCCCGTGCCCACGTGCATCGTCAGCACTGTGTCGGGCCAGAACAGGGTCTCCTGCCAGCCCTCAGCCAGGTTCTTCACCTCCACACGGTCGAGCTGCAGGTGGCGGTTGGCGGTGTCGCGTCCGGTGAAGGATATGGTTACCGTCTGCGCATGCACGATGGCGCACAACACCGTGAATGCAAATGCCAAAATAGAATTCTTTTTCATCATTTTCATTGTTAATGGAATAATAGTCTTTTGCCAATCGGCGCGAAGAGAGGACCGTTGCTTTTGCTTCGACAACGGCGCGTCCTGTATGGTAGATGCAATATCTGCAGTTTTTGCTACATTATTTTTTACATTTATATGCTTGAGCATTTCCGCGAAACGGGTGATGCCCGCCTGAATGCGGGAAACCGAAATTTTTCGTATTTTTGCCGCCTTATGAAAAATATCAGGAATTTCTGCATTATAGCGCATATCGACCACGGCAAGAGCACGTTGGCCGACCGTTTGCTGCAATATACCAAGACCGTGAGCGACCGCGATTTCCAAAATCAGGTGCTCGACGACATGGACTTGGAACGCGAGCGCGGCATCACCATCAAGAGCCATGCCATCCAGATGGAGTACAACTACAAGGGCGAGCAATACGTTCTCAACCTGATTGACACGCCGGGCCACGTGGACTTCTCCTACGAGGTGTCGCGTTCCATCGCCGCCTGCGAGGGTGCCCTGCTGCTGGTAGACGCCACCCAGGGCGTGCAGGCCCAGACCATCTCCAACCTCTACCAGGCCATCGACAACGACTTGGAAATCATTCCTGTGCTCAACAAGATGGATATGCCCGCCGCGATGCCCCTGGAGGTCAAGGACCAGATTATCGACCTGCTCGGCTGCGACGAGTCCGACATCATCGAGGCCTCCGGCAAGACGGGACAGGGCGTGGAGGAGGTGCTGGCCGCCATCATCGAGCGCATTCCGGCCCCCAAGGGTGACCCGAATGCCCCGCTGCAGGCCCTCATCTTCGACTCCGTGTTCAACTCCTTCCGCGGAATCATCGCCTATTTCCGAATCTTCAACGGTACCGTGAGCACTCACGAGATGGTCAAGTTCCTCTCCACGGGACGCGAGTACGACGCTGACGAGATCGGCATCCTCAAGATGGACCGCGTGCCCAGGCAGACACTCTCTGCCGGCGATGTTGGCTATCTCATCACGGGCATCAAGACCTCCAAGGAGGTCAAGGTTGGTGACACCATCACCCATGTGGACAAACCCTGCACCGAGGCCATCGAAGGTTTTCAGGAGGTCAAGCCCATGCTATTTGCCGGTATCTATCCCACGGAGGCCGACCAGTACGAGGAGCTTCGCGCCTCCCTGGAAAAGCTGCGCCTCAACGACGCCTCGCTTACCTTTGAGCCGGAATCGTCCGCCGCGCTCGGCTTTGGTTTCCGCTGCGGCTTCCTCGGCCTGCTCCACATGGAGATCGTCGAAGAACGCCTTGACCGCGAGTTTGACCAGGATGTCATCGCCACTGTGCCCAATGTCTCCTACAAGGTGCTTACCACCAAGAAACAATGGGTTGATGTCTATAACCCATCCGGCATGCCCCCTCCAACCGAGGTCGATCATGTGGAAGAACCTTACATCCGCGCGCAGATCATCACCAAGGACGACTATATCGGAGCCATCATCAAACTCTGTATCGACAAACGCGGTACCCTCATCAACCAGATGTATGTGGCCGCCAACCGTGTGGAACTGACTTTCGACATGCCCCTCGGCGAAATTGTCTTTGACTTCTACGACAAACTCAAGAGCATCTCTAAAGGCTATGCCTCTTTCGACTATCATATCACCGATTTCAAGCCTGCATCCTTGGTGAAGTTGGACATCCTGCTGAACGGCGACTCTGTGGACGCCCTGTCGGCGCTGATCCATTCCGACAACGCCTACACTTTTGGACGTCGTATTTGCGAAAAACTAAAGGAACTCATTCCCCGTCAGCAGTTCGACATCGCCATTCAGGCCGCCATCGGCTCCAAGATCATCGCCCGCGAGACGGTGAAGGCCGTCCGCAAGGATGTGACTGCCAAGTGCTACGGCGGTGACATCACCCGTAAGCGCAAGCTCCTTGAGAAACAGAAGAGGGGCAAGAAGCGCATGCGCCAGATTGGCAACGTTGAAGTCCCGCAGTCGGCCTTCCTTGCTGTTTTGAAACTGGATTAAGATTGTGGTCCGCCGCATGTGTCTTAGTTCTTTTTTGGAGACGAGACTTTATAATGTAATTTGCATCTTCGCCATCTAATGCAAAACACGTTCCTTTCCCAACTTGCCGGGCAGATCATCGCCTTGAACCTGCCATTGGACAGAAGCGCCATTGTGCTTCCCAACCGGCGCGCGCGTCGCATGCTGATGCAGGCCATGGCCGCTCGCTTGAAAGCCCCGTTCTTTGCACCGGCCGTCTTTACCATCAACGATTTCATAGAGAGACTCTCCCCGTTGAGAATCCTCGACAAATTCCCTTTGGTCGTGCGGCTGTACAAGTCATATAAGGCGCTTGCAGGTGCGGATGCCGACGAATTTGGCGCGGCATTGGCCTGGATGCCCGCTTTTGTGGACGACATGTCGGAAGTGGACAAGCAACTTTGCGACGGGGCTGGCATCCTCCGGGACCTGGCGAGCGCCAAGGACTTTGAGATTGGCTTCGGTCAGGATGAACTGAGCCAGGAGCAACAGCGCAAAATCAAATTCTACAACCTGCTGGCCGAATTGTACGGATGTTTCCAGGAAGACTTGAGACAGGAGGAATATGGCTATGACGGCATGGTGTATCGTGACTGTGCCGAAAACATGGAGCAGTATTATGGGAAATTGACATACGACCACTATGTCTTTGCCGGATTCCATGTCCTAAATCCCGCAGAATTGACAGTGGTGAAATATATCAAGGAGCACGCCGATGCCCACTTTTTCTTCGATATCGATCCGTTTTATTGCGATTTTCAGAAAAATGAGCGCTTTTCGACGGCACATTTCCTGTCGAAAATCTGCAGGACGCTTCAGCTGGATGAGAGGAAATTGCAGTTTTGTTCCGACAGTTACGCCACTCAGCAAAAAAATGTGCGTATAGTGGGCACATCCAAGGAGATGAACCAGATTTATTATGCGATTCATTGTTTGGACGAGATTGAAGCGGCGCAGGGCAATTTGAACGACACGGCGCTGGTGCTGGCCGACGAGAGCCTGTTGGTGCCGTTGCTCTCCGCCTACGACGCCGCGAACGCTAATGTCACAATGGGCTATCCTCTGACGGCCACGCCTGTCTATACGCTTCTTCGTTCGTTGTTCGACATCTATGAGCGGGGACAGGGCTATCGCCACAGTGGCACGATGCGTTTCCATCGTCGCGATATAGTTGCCCTCTTGCAAAGTCCTTTGGTGCGTCAATATGCATTCGAGGATTTTGAGTCTTTTGGCAAATGCATGAACAAGGTACAGTCGGAACAGCATTTTCTTTACACACTCGAAGAGCTTGAAAACGTCCCCTTGCCGGCTTTCGGCGAAGTTGAGTCGGTCGTGCCCGCCTTGTTGGATTTTTATCGGACCATGTCGTCGCGCGCTGTCGCCAACGATGATGCCGCGATGCTCCAGTTGATGGTGGAACAACTTGCCATCGTGGAACAGCAGATTGCATCCTTGGCAGATGCAGGTGTGCCACCGACGCTCCCCATCGTCAAATATGCCATTCGCCAACAGCTGGAAAACGTCAGGTTTTCTCTCAAAGGTGATGCCACCCAAGGTCTCCAGATCATGGGACTTCTCGAAACCAGAACGTTGGATTTCCGGAATGTCATCATGCTTTCGGTCAACGAGGGGACGCTGCCATCCGGTATCACCTATAATTCCATCATCCCATACGATTTTAAGTTTCAGAATGAGACTTTGGAGAACTATCTCTATAAAGACCAAGTGTATGCGTACCATTTCTTCCGCCTCTTGCAGCGTGCAGAGAAAATAGTCTTGCTATATAATAATAATTGTATAGGCGGAATTAACGAAAAAAGTCGTTTTATCAGTCAACTTGAATTTGAGGTGCGGGAACGCCATTTGGACAATATTGAGATTGAAACGCCCAAGGTCGCTTTCCCCTATAGTCCCAATGCCCCGGAGAGAATCGAGGTTGCGAAGAGCCCTGAAATTCTGAAAAAACTGTATGATTACTCGTTCTCCGCATCCGCATTGAAAACGTATATCACTTGTCCGTTACAATTCTATTACAAGCATTTGTGCGGCATTGAGGCGCTCGACACGGTGAAGGATCGAGTGGAGGCTAATGCTGTGGGTGCCGTTGTGCATGCTGTCTTTCAGCACGTGTTTGATGTTAGTGACGGCCCGACAGGCGATTTCGGCAAAAGAATCGATGCTTTTTTGGAAAATGTGGATTCCAATATACAAAAGCTCATATTGACAGACGAAACATTACGCCAGAGCGTGTGCTGGAGTGAGGACGATATGAAGTCCGGGCGCATTTATCTTGCCATGGAGATGATTCGCAACGATGTGGTCAAGTACCTGCAAAAATCAAAACACGAATTCCGTGAAAGCAGTGTGGTGATTGTGGGCAACGAGACAAAACTCAGCTGCAAGTTGGATGTGAGTGGTCATAATCTTACCCTTTTCGGTATTGTGGACCGTTTGGAAACGGAGGTGGATCCTGAAACAAACAAGAGACATCTGACCGTGGTGGACTACAAGACGGGGAAAGTTAATAAAGACCACTTGAATGTGGCTGTGACGGAATCGGAACAACCGTTTAAAGACCCTCAATACAAGGAATTTGTCCAACTTTTTTGCTATGCCCTGCTTTGTAAATATGGTAACAACAAGGTCGTGAAGCAGTACTGTGGCGACCAACCCACGCAATGTGCCATTCTTTCAATACAGGATGTCAACACGGGTGACGACTATCTTCACAGGGCGTTGATAGCCGAATCTATAGAAAAACGCAAGAAGACAGGAGTGTCGCCCTGGTTTACGGAGGAGCGTGTCCAGGTTTTTGAGGAGGAACTGAAGAAGTTGCTTTCTAAAATTATTAATCCGGAATTGAAGTTTTCTCAAACGGAAGATGAAAAAAGATGCGGATTGTGTGATTTCAAACATCTCTGCGGCCGGACATAACCTGTAGAACCCCCTTTGACCTATGATAGTATGCATTGCAGAAAAGCCCAGTGTGGCCCGTGATATTGCACGGGTGATAGGTGCCAGTCAGGCGCACGACGGTTACATGGAGGGGAACGGGTACCAGGTCACGTGGACGTTCGGGCATCTTTGCACTCTGAAGGAGCCGCAGGACTACACGCCGATGTGGAAGGCATGGGCGTTGAGCCGTCTGCCCATGATCCCGCCTCGCTTTGGCATCAAGCTCATCAACGATAAAGGGGTCGAGAAACAATTCCAAATCATTGAGACGCTGATGCAAAAGGCCGACCGTATTGTCAACTGCGGCGATGCCGGCCAGGAGGGTGAACTTATCCAGCGGTGGGTGATGCAAAAGGCACGGGCTTCCTGCCCTGTTTCGCGCCTTTGGATTTCCTCGTTGACGGAGGAGTCCATCCGAGAAGGTTTTTCCCAGCTCAAGGATCAGTCGGAATATCAATCGCTTTATGAAGCCGGACTCTGCCGTGCCATTGGCGACTGGCTCTTGGGTATGAATGCCACGCGACTCTATACGCTCAAGTACGGCCATGACCGGCAGGTGCTCTCCATCGGGCGCGTGCAAACCCCGACACTGGCGCTCATTGTCAAAAGATACTTGGAAATCAAGAATTTCAAGCCCGAGGCTTATTGGGTGCTCTCCACGGTGTATCGTGACACGACGTTTACGGCTACGAAGGGCAAGTATGTCGCGATAGGGGAGGGCGAGCAGGATCTGCAGCGTGTCCTCGGCAAGGAATTCACGGTGACCAATATCACGGAGAAAAAGGGCAAGGAGGCGCCGCCCCGCCTCTTTGACCTGACATCCCTGCAGGTGGAGTGCAACCGCAAGTACGGTTTCTCCGCAGACCAGACTCTCAAGGTGATACAGACGCTGTACGAGAAAAAACTGACCACCTATCCACGCGTCGACACCACCTACTTGAGTGATGACATCTATCCCAAGTGTCCCAAAATACTGCAAGGCCTGCCAGCGTATGCGCCGCTGACAACGCCGCTTTTGGGCAAGAAGCTGCCCAAGACCAAGCGCGTGTTCGACAGCAGCAAGGTCACCGATCACCATGCCATCATCCCTACGGGCGTGGTGGCGGGTGCGCTCCCGCAACAGGAGGCCATCGTGTACGACGAGGTGTGCCGCCATTTTATTGCAGCGTTCTATCCTGATTGCCAGATATCTACCACCACCGTGTTGGGCAAGGTTGAAGAGGTTGAGTTCAAGGCCACGGGTAAGCAAATCCTGCAGCCTGGTTGGCATGTGGTGATCAAGCCTGCCAAGCCCGATGATGAGAAGAGCGACACCGACAAGGAGGAGGACAAGGTCCTGCCCCTGTTTGCAGTGGGGGAACACGGTTCGCATGAGCCTGCCTTGGCGGAGAAGTGGACCACGCCGCCCAAGCCATACACGGAGGCTACGTTGCTGCGCGCTATGGAGACCGCAGGCAAAGGCGTGGAGGATGAGAGTCTAAGGGAAGCACTGAAAGAGAACGGCATAGGCCGTCCCTCCACGCGCGCGGCCATTATCGAGACCCTGTTCAAGCGGAACTATATCGTCAAGGTGCGCAAGAGCCTCGCCCCCGCAGAGACCGGCATCGAACTGATTGGGCTGATACACGAGGAACTGCTTAAAAGCGCCGAATTGACAGGCATCTGGGAGAAAAAACTGCGTGAGATTGAACAGCATAAGTACGACGCCGGACAGTTTATCGCCGAGTTGAAACAAATGGTGACTAAAATTGTGTACGACGTGATGAATGAGAATTGTCAATGAATTCTTCCATGAAAAATACCGGGACGGGCACTGTTTTGCCCCCGCAATTTTAGTATCTTTGCCGCCCTTTAAAAAACCATATCTATGAAAGCTGAAACTCCTGTGTTGCTGCTAACTGGCTATCTTGGCAGCGGAAAGACAACCTTGGTGAATCGTATTCTCTCCAACCGCCGCGGCATCAAGTTTGCCGTCATCGTCAATGATATCGGAGAGGTCAACATCGACGCCGACCTGATTCAGAAAGGCGGCGTGGTGGGACAGGGCGACGACAGTCTGGTGGCTCTCCAGAATGGCTGCATTTGCTGTACCCTCAAAATGGACCTCGTTAAGCAGCTGGCAGAGATCATTGATCAGAAGCGCTTTGACTATATCGTCGTCGAGGCCAGCGGCATTTGCGAACCCGACCCCATAGCCCAGACCATCAGTTCCATGTCCTCGATGGGCGGCCCTTATACCCAGAATGGTGTGCCCCGCCTCGACTGCGTGGTAACCGTGGTGGACGCTCTCCGCATGCAGGATGAGTTTGCCTGTGGCGACCGTCTTCTCCGTGACAATATTGCTGAAGACGATATCGAAAACCTTGTTATCCAACAAATTGAATTTTGCAACGTCGTACTCCTCAACAAGGCGGCTGCAGTGTCGCGACAGGAACTGAACCGTTTGCATGAGATTGTCAGGGCTCTCCAACCCTCCGCCAAAATCTACGAATGCGACTATGGCGACGTGGACCTCGACCTGATCCTGAACACGAATATGTTCGATTTTGAGACCGTGGCAACCTCCGCAACCTGGATTCGTGAAATCGAGGCGCAACATGATGAAGACGAAGAGGAACATGACCATGAACATCATCACGACCATGATGACCATGATGAGCATGACGAACATGACGACGACGATGACGACGAGCATGGACACCATCATCATCACCATCATCATGACCACGACCATGAAGGCGGAGAGGTGGAAGAGTATGGTATAGGCACTTACGTTTACTATCGTCGCCGCCCGTTT
Organism: Bacteroidales bacterium; assembly: GCA_017615795.1. Lineage (GTDB taxonomy): Bacteria > Bacteroidota > Bacteroidia > Bacteroidales > WCHB1-69 > F23-D06. Next base: position 13,981 of record JAFZZK010000006.1, on the reverse strand, counting down.
AGCCTGAGCCGTTTTGACGAGTTTGTGGCCCGGAAGTTGCCCAAAAATGTCATTCGTGCCAAGGGTATCTGCTATTTTAAGGGAGAATTCGACAAATGTTATCTTTTTGAACAGGCAGGCAAGCAGTTGTCGTTGAAAGACGTGGGCTTGTGGTTTGCCACCATGTCGCCCGACGAACTGGCGGAGACGATGGCTCGCGAGCCGGGGCTGCGCCATGACTGGGACGAGCAATACGGCGACCGCATGCAGAAGATTGTCTTTATCGGGCAGCATCTCGACAAGGATGCCCTCGCCCGCGACCTGGACGCCTGTTTGACTGATTGACATTTTTTGTATTTTTGCGGCCAAATTTTTGATACTATGGATATAGACAACGTACAAGAGATTTTCTCTCATTTCAATAATGCTACGGTTTTGGTCATCGGTGATGTGATGATCGATTGTTACATCACAGGCTCGGTTTCGCGCATCAGCCCTGAGGCTCCGGTTCCTATTGTGAACGCGCAGAGCCGTAACTACCGTCTTGGCGGTGCCGCCAACGTAGCCCTTAACCTTAAATCGTTGGGTGCCACGCCTATCCTCTGTTCTGTCATTGGTGGCGATAACAAAGCCAAGGTCTTCTACGATCTCATGGAAGATTGTGAACTCGACTCCGTGGGTTTGGTGCCCATGTTCGGGCGCAAAACCACTGTCAAGTACCGCATCATCGGCAATAACGCGCATATCGTCCGTGTGGACGACGAGCGCGATGAACAGCTTAAGGAACGCGAAAAACGCCAGTTTGTAACGACCGTCGAGCAATTGATTGAACACCATCCTATCGACGCTATCATTTTTGAAGACTACGATAAAGGCCTGTTTTCCAAGGATATCATTGATGAAATTCTGGGCTTTGCCCACAAGAAGAATATCTTTGTGGCCGTCGACCCCAAGAAGCGCAACTTCAACCACTATGCGAATGTCAACCTCTTCAAACCCAATCTGAAGGAGTTGGCCATGGGTATGCATATCGAGGATAACGTGGAATTGCAATTGGACGATATTCACAACTTGGCCAAACGTTTTGCGACTGAGAAGAATATCGACAAGGTGATGATTACCATGTCGTCCAAGGGTATTGCCTTCTATGACCGTCAAACGGACAAGTTCTATCACCAGCCTGCCTTCAAACGCCGCGTCGCCGACGTGTCTGGCGCGGGCGACACGGTTATCTCCGTTTCCACCCTGTTCTTGTACACAGGACGTTCCATGGAGGAAACCTGTTTGGCTTCCAACCTCGCCGGCGGCTTGGTGTGCGAATACGTGGGCGTTGTGCCTATTAATAGTGCCCAGTTACAGAATGAGATTGTCAAGAACCAATCGGCAGAAATACAATAAATTGTCAAATTGTGCGTTTGCATAATTTGAACTTGTGATTATAGTATGAAACACCTCAAATACCTGACGCTCATCCTCCTTGTAACTGCGACTTTTTCTTCCGCATACGCTCAGTTCGGAGTCCCCAACCTGCTCAAGTACGACAAAAAAGTTTTCCACTTCGGGTTTCTCATTGGCTACAACCAGTCTGATTTTATCATATACTCCCATGCACAGTTGAATGACCAGGACACCCTCAACGTCATCAACACGCGTGGCTACAGCGGCTTTAACCTCGGCATCGTGACCGACTTGCGCATGGGCAAGTATTTCGACCTCCGTTTTATTCCCACACTGTCGTTCATTGACCGCAGTGTGATTTATAACAATAATTCTAGTCTGGAATATCACCAAAACACGAACCCCAAGAACAATGTGGCGGGAGCTGTCTATATGGATTTGCCCCTGATGGTGAAGCTCAAGTCTTCGCGTATGTTGAACAATGTGCGTGCCTACGTGCTCGCCGGCGCCCAGTATAGTCTTGACCTTACCTCCATCGCCAAGAAGCGCCAGAACAACGTGGGCTATGTGCTTCGCCTGCATCCCCACGACTTCCAGGGCATTGCCGGCGTGGGCTTCGATTTCTACTGCACCTACTTCAAGTTCGCCGCCGAGCTGAAGATGGCATTCGGAGTGCGTAATCTCCTTGTGACAGACCCGGACATCCACGCCACCACAATCAATTCATTGAAGTCTAAAGTATTAATGATATCTTTCACTTTTGAATAATTATGGCAAATAACGAAGATCTTTTCAAACAAATTATCGCCCATGCAAAAGAATATGGGTATATTTTCCCCTCCAGTGAAATATACGATGGCTTGAGCGCCGTCTATGACTATGGCCAAAACGGTGTCGAACTGAAGAACAATATCAAGCAATATTGGTGGAAGTCCATGGTGCAATATCACGACAACATCGTGGGCTTGGACAGCGCCATCTTCATGCATCCCACCATCTGGAAGGCCTCCGGCCATGTGGACGCTTTTAATGACCCTCTGATTGACAACAAGGATTCCAAAAAACGCTATCGCGCCGATGTGCTCATCGAGGACCATATCCAGAAGATCGAGGACAAGATAACCAAGGAGGTGGAGAAAGCCCGCAAGCGTTTCGAGAATTTCGACGAGAAGATGTTCCGTGAGACCAACGGCCGAGTTTTACAACACCAGAAAGAGATAGACGACATCCGCGAGCGTTTCGCCGCCTTGATGAACGCCAACGACCTCGCCGGCCTGAAAGCCCTCATTGAAGAACTTGGCATCGTGTGCCCCGTTTCCGGAACGCGTAACTGGACGGACGTGCGCCAGTTCAACCTCATGTTTGCCACCAAGCTCGGCTCCGTTTCCGACGGTGCCGACACCATATACTTGCGCCCCGAGACCGCTCAGGGCATCTTCGTCAATTTCCTCAATATCTACAAGACGGGACGCATGAAACTGCCCTTTGGCATTGCCCAGATCGGCAAGGCCTTCCGCAACGAGATTGTCGCCCGCCAGTTTATCTTCCGCATGAGGGAATTCGAACAGATGGAGATGCAGTTCTTCGTCAAGCCCGGCGAAGAGCTCAAATGGTTCGACTATTGGAAGCAGACACGTCTGCAGTGGCACACCGACCTCGGCATTGCCCCTGAGAATTACCGCTTCCATGACCATGAAAAATTGGCCCATTATGCCAACGCTGCCACCGACATTGAGTTCAAGTTCCCCTTTGGCTTCAAGGAGCTGGAGGGCATCCATTCACGTACCGACTTCGACCTCTCGCAGCATGAGAAATACTCTGGCAAGAAGTTGCGCTACTTCGACCCGGAGGCCAACGAGAACTATGTGCCGTATGTCATCGAGACCTCCATTGGCGTGGACCGCATGTTCCTGGCCGTGTTCAGCAATGCCTACACGGAGGAGACGCTCGAGGACGGCTCCACGCGCGTGGTGCTGAAACTCCCCGCCAAACTGGCCCCCAACAAGGTCGCGGTGCTGCCGTTGGTGAAGAAGGATGGCCTGCCCGAAATCGGCAAGGAGATCTTCGACAAGCTCAAGAAGGATTTCATGGTGCAGTACGAGGACAAGGACGCCATCGGTCGCCGCTACCGCCGTCAGGATGCCGTTGGCACACCGTTCTGTGTCACCGTCGACAACCAGACCAAGGAGGACAACACCGTCACCGTGCGCGAGCGCGACACCATGGCGCAGTATCGCTTGCCCATCGCTGAGCTTGCCGACGAGCTGCATAAGAAATTGCGGTAGGAAAAATAGCTTATACAATCTTGGGTTTCAATCTGCGAGACAAAAGATTGTATATGCTTGTCCGGAAAATAATGGATTTTGTCATGTTGCCGAAGGGATTTTGGATGAGAGAAATGGGCAGATCCGATGACATAATGCAGATATATTATTGATATGAAAAAAACGCTTGTACTACTGTTGATGCTTGCGGCGATGTGGACGGCCGAAGCACAGAATATGCGGGCTTTCATCAGCCACAAGGCCTACTGCTCGCCTAAGATGCAACCATACATCGAGTTCACCTTTATCGTGGGGGGAGAATCTGTGCAGTATGCGCTCAACGAACATGGCAAATACGAGGCCGATGTGGAGGTGCGCGTGGAAGTGACCCGTGGCGACACCGTGGTCAAGGTATTGCACTACATCCTCGCCTCCGACGAATTTGCAGACTCCATACGCGCTGGCAAGCCAGACTTTGCCGACATCAAGAACCTCGCCGTGCCCAATGGCGACTTCTTCCTCAACTTCTACCTGCGCGACCGCAACCATGACACCACGGAGCTCAAGTATATCGACCGCATTGTGCTGGACTTCCCGGAGAACCGCATCTCCTCTTCGCGCATCTCCCTGTATGAGGACATGAGCGCCCCCGTTTCGCCGGGCATGTACATCAAATACGGCTACTATATGCCGCCTCTTTACTACAACTATGTCCGCGAGGAACAATACGTGCTGCCTTTTGCTTTGGAAGTGTACAATTCAAAGAAAATCCTTGGCGCGGGACAGCATGTCAAGGCTAAATGCTTTGTGGAAAACTATGAGAACAAGCTGGTTGCAATGCCGAATCAGGTGATTAATAAAGTGCTGGAAACGGATGATGTGGTGTTGGTTATTGACCAGTTTAATGTCTTCAAATTGCCTTCCGGAAACTACAACATGGTGGTGGAACTCTATGATGACAAAGACAGTCTTTTGCTTGTCAACAAGCTCTTTTTCCAACGAAGCAATCCTTCTGTGAAACTCGACCTGACGCAGTACGATGCCGTGAATGTGGAGGAAACTTTCGCCGCCAAAATCACAGACCGCAAAGTCTTGGAAGAGTATGTGCGTTCCTTGTTCCCCATAAGTACGGGCGTGGAGGTCGATTTCTATGACACGCGGATGAAAAAACTCACGGACGATCAGTTGCAGCGTTTCTTCTATGCTTTCTGGGTCGCACGCAATCCAAATGACCCCGAGGGCGAATGGAATAAGTACAACAAAATGGTGAAAATGGTTCAGGAACGGTTTGGCAGCGTGCAGGAGAAGGGTTACAAGACAGATCGCGGCCGCGTTTACCTGCAATATGGCCAGCCCAATGATATTCTTGAGGTTCCATCGGATCCCGTCACGATGCCATACGAAATCTGGCACTATTACTATCTCGACGACCAAGCCAATGTCAAGTTCGTGTTCTACAATCCTTCAATGACGGGCAACGACTACGAGTTGTTGCACTCCAACAAATATGGGGAGCCGCACGACACCAACTGGAAGATGCGCTTGGTGCGCAAGGCGCAAGTGCAGACCGACATCTACGATCCAGACCCCTACGACTATTGGGGCGGCGACATCAATGGCAATTGGAAATATCATTGATCGTTCCCGATGAAGCGTTTTTTAGATATTGTCTTTTCCCTTATAGTGTTATTGCTGCTGCTGCCGCTATGGCTTGTGGTGGCGTTGCTCATCGTGCTCGACTCCCGTGGCGGTGTTTTTTATAGCCAACTGCGGGTTGGCAAGGATAACCGTGATTTCCGGCTCTACAAGTTCCGTACCATGCGCACCGATGCCGACAGCAAAGGGCTGATTACCGTGGGCGCGCGCGACAGCCGTATCACGCGCGTGGGCTACTATCTCCGCAAATACAAAATTGACGAGTTTCCGCAACTGCTCAATATCCTGAAGGGGGATATGAGCATTGTAGGGCCGCGTCCCGAAGTACGTAAATACGTGGATCTCTACACGCCGGAACAGATGCGTGTGCTCTCCGTCCGCCCGGGGCTCACCGACTATGCCTCCATTCGTTACGTGAATGAGAGTGAATTGCTCGCTGCTTCCTCCGACCCCGAGCGCACCTACATCGAGGAGGTGATGCCTGCCAAGCTCGCCCTTAACCTGCAGTATATCGACAACCAGTCGTTGGCGGAGGACTTCCGGCTGATATTCAAGACTTTTTTGGCTATTTTCAAACATTAGAACTCATTGCAGAACACATTGAACGTCCCAACATCCAGTATGAAGAAATGTTGCACACTCTTTTTCCTGCTCCTCTCCACGCTTGCTCTCTGTGCACAGAACACAGACACAACCCAAGAATCCCGTGTGCGGAGGCATCGTATTCCAGAGGAGTATCGTCCCCATTTCACGGCTACTGTGCTGGGTCGTTATGAATATAATCCACAGATCAACAAACACCACTTTGAGCTGCGCCACACGCGCATAGGTGTAAGCGGCAGCGTGCATCCGATGTTCTCCTACATGGCTCTCGTCGATCTTACCTATGGCGGCAAGTTCTCGCCTGTGGCCATTTTTGCCCAGTTTAAGCCTGTCAAAGGCCTTTCGCTTTTGATTGGCTATGACAAGATGCCCTTTAGTTCCGAGAACCTGCTCTCGCCTTATCAATACTACTTCTCCGACAAGTCGTTCCTTACGCAGAAGATCACGGCCTGGTCAGATGTGGGGGCGGTTATTGCTTACAAGTGGGACAAGGTCATCCCCTTCGAAATCAAGGCAGGTATCTTCAACGGTGCGGGCTTTGGCCGGCAGATGGAGTTCCAGGAGCACCTGAACTATGTGGCGCGCGGCACGTTCGAGTTGTTTAAGAATTTCAAATTAACCCTTGACTATGCGGGTGTTCGTCCCGATGCGTTCCGCATTCACCATTATGAGGCGGAGCTGGCTTACGATATAGCCAATCTCCACTTGGAGGCCGAGTATATCTATAAGCAATACATGGAGAAGACGCTGAGACCCACGCACGCCTTGTACAGTTTTGCCTACTACAAGATCCCTGTCGGTAAAAAGATGCTGGACAACATCGGGATCGGGGCGCGCTACGATGCCATCACCGCCAACTGCAACGGACTGGCGGACGCCGACGGCAACCTTGTGGTGCAGCCACTGCGCCAGCGCCTGACTGCGGGACTAACCTTTATCTTCGTGGAAAAACCGCTGCGTGCAGGTGTCCGGCTGAACTACGAGAAGAACTTCGTCCATAAGGGCGTGGAGTGCAAAGAGGACCGGATTATTCTGGAGCTTATTACGCACTTTAGCAATTAGAGGAACCGTGTTTTCGGAGCGAAATCTCTTCTCATTGTTGATATGTTGTTAATAAAATTGCGTCTAAAGAAACGGCATTATTATCTATATTTGCCCTCGTTTTTTTTAGAACCAATTTTATGAAGACCAAAGTGCTTTTACTCACTGTTTTATTTGTTGTTTCCTCAGCTGTAGTTTCCGCACAAGTCACCGACACGATTGTGTTGTTGACCCCATCCAACCGCAATGTACTTTTGGAGGCATTTACAGCTAAAGGGTGTGCCCATTGTGCTGACGGGCATCGCATCGCCAACGAACTGGCAGCCGCCAATCCAGGACGTGTGAATGTGATTAACATTCACGAAGGCGGATACACATCCAATACTTACACCACCGAATTCGGCTCCGAGCTGAGAAATCAGTCAGGTTTGACAGGCTATCCTCAAGGCACCGTCAACAGACACCTTTTTTCGGGAACGGCCACGGCCATGAACAGGGGAGACTGGACAAACAAGGCCAATCAGATCATGGCGATGCCCTCCCCGGTGAACATAGCGGCTGAGGGCACGTTAGACACGAGAACCCGCACAGTGAATATCCGGGTGCAGCTCTACTACACCGCCGACCAGACCGTCACGACCAATTCCCTGAACATCGCCATCATCCAAGACAATGTGCTGGGACCCCAGAATGGCGGTTCCGCGTATAACCCCACCCAGATGGTGGGCGACCAATACCGACATACGAAGATGCTGCGCCACCTGATTGCCGGACAATGGGGCGACACCATCCAAACCATCTCGCAGGGTACGCTGGTGGAGAAAACCTACCAATATGTGATTCCGGAGCAGTTGGGTTCCCCGAACCCCATCGACGCCGTATTGGAGGATCTCCGTTTTATTGCTTTTGTGTGCGAAGGGCATCAGGAGGTGCTCACCAGCATTGAAGTACCTGTCCAGATACATCATTCGTTCACCGTGGCCGACGGTACGCAATCAAACAGCAAATCGCCCATCTACACCGGTTATACCGACTACTTCACGCGGAACCAGGTGATTTATCCGGCATCTATGCTCTCCGACATGGAGGGGTCTGAAATCTCCGCCATCACCTTCCACCTGAAAACGCTGCCCCAGAACCCGTGGACCTGCGTCTTTGAAGCGAAACTCAAGACTGTCAATGAGGACCAATTTTACAACACTTCTTACTACTCCACCGACAACCTTCCCGCATCCTATACCGGTACGGTGACAGTGGCGTCTGACAACACACTGACCATCAATTTAGATACTTCTTTTGTGTATAATGGTGGCAACCTGCTGTTGGAGCTTGCCACGACCGTCACGGGTGTCAACCGGACCGCCAACTTTTACGGCATCACCTCCACCAATGGAAGTCTGCGCAACTACAACAGCTACAGTGGCGGGGCTTACATCACCAGCGGCACACGCGAAAACTTCATTCCGAAGACCTCGTTCACCTTCACCTGGCTGGACACCTGTAGTCCGCGACACCTTGAGGTCGCTGAGGTGGCGGGCAGCTCCGCGTTCGTGACATGGCAGCAGGGGCACTCCATGGTGCCGCACCCCTATGAGGTCTCTTACAGAGCCGTTGGAGACACGGTGTGGACAGTCGCCGCCGCCAACACCACCGATGAATCCTTGATGCTCACGGGACTGCAACCGCAGACGAACTACGAGGTGCGGGTGCGCGCGCTCTGCGGTGACAGCTACCTCACCGCCTCCTTCACTACGGAATGTTCAGGAGGCTACACCGACCCCGTTGTCATCGGGACACCCACCGCCATGAACAACAATTCCACCAACTACACGTTCCCCATCACCATGCACCAGAACTATAGCTATTCCCAGCAAATCTACAAGGCAGACGAAATAGGCGGTGCAACAAACATCAACAACCTCTCCATCCAATACACCTATTCCTTTCCGGAGACCCGCAACATTGACATTTATTTGGGCCACACCTCCAAAAACAACTTTGCCCACACTTCAGATTGGGTGACGAATGGACTGACATTGGTCTATTCCGGCGAAGTGACCTTCACCAACCAAGGTGAGGACTACTGGATGACTCTCCCGTTCGACTCGGCATTCGCCTATAACGGAACCGACAACCTGATAGTGGCATTCTACGACCACACCGGCAGTAAGGGAACGTCCGCCCAGCGATTTCTCACCCATACGGCCAATGATTATCTTGCTCTTTACAACTCCTCAAGCTATTCAAGTTTAAATCCCTCCACTCCGGGAAGCGGTTATAGGTATGGCTATCGTGACAACCTGCGCATTCCGGGCCAATGCATCTCTGGCGGCTGCGACCGCGCCAACGTGGCGGTGACGGACATCACGGATTCCACGGCGCTGCTCCATTTCACTGCGGGGGATGGTGCTTCCGGCATCGAACTGCAATACAAACGCTCCGTTGACAGTACGTTTACCACAGTGGCAGCCGCAGGCAGCACGCTCCAGCTGACGGGTTTATATCAAAACACGAAGTACATAGTGCGCATCCGTTCACTTTGTACTGGCTCGCAAAGCACCTGGAAAGTGGTGACCTTCACCACGCCGGTGAAGCTATACCCGCGCATCTACGTCTCTGTGGGTGGCACGGGCGATGGCGGAAGCTGGGCAACCGCGGCCGGCGATCTTAATTGGGCCGTGAGTACGGCTGCTGCCATTCGCAGCGCCTTTGATGTCTCACCTGAAGTGTGGGTGGCAGAGGGCGTCTATTACGGCGACGGGGTCTCCGCCGACGCTTTCACCATGGTGGAGGGCGTGGATGTCTATGGCGGTTTTGCAGGCACAGAGACAGAACTCTCGCAGAGCAACTTATACGCACATCCATCCATTCTTGACGGTCAGCACAGCCAGCGCGTGCTCAACCAGCCGGCCAACTTTACGGTGCGCACCGCATGGGACGGCTTCACCATCCGGAACGGATACACTACCGACAACGGTGGCGGCGCACAGCTGAAGAACAAGGCGAGCCTGTACAACTGTACCATCATCGACAATACGGCATCCAACGGTGGCGGTGTTTACGCATACGCCTCCGAAGAACTCTACACCATCAACAATGTTTACATTGAGAACTGCCAGTTCAAAGGCAACGTGGCCACGGCAAGTGGAAGCGGCTACAACCGGGGTGGCGGCGGCTTATATGCCAACGTGGCCAATATCTTGCGCTGCTCATTTACCCACAATGTCTCCAATTTTAATGGAGGAGGTATCTTTGTCTATTATTCTGGATTTATATCCAACTGCTTGATAGCCAACAATACAGCGACCGATGGCGGTGGCGTTTACAACAATTCGGGTAACACGACCATAGAGAACTCCACTATTGTGAACAACTCGGTCTCCGGATATGGAGCGGGTCTCCGCGACGGTGGCCCCATACATCAAATACGCAACAGCATCTTTTGGGGCAACCGCACTACATCCGGCGCTGTGAGCAGTATCTACCAAAGCACTTCAAACCCGCTCAACTGCCAATATACTGCGGTGGAGGGCGGTTATGACGGAGAGGGCAATGTCGCCCTTGTCTCAGAAAACACCGGCATCAGCCCCTACTGTCCCCGTTTCGTGAATCCTTCCGCTACAGCGGGTCACACGGACACCACGTCGAATGTCGACTGGCACCTGCAAATCGGCTCCGTGTGCGTCAACCGAGGCAACAACTCCATGATGAGCGGCTATGATAATGCCGATCTGGACTACGGCACCCGTATTCTGCATGACACGGTGGATATGGGCTGCTACGAATCGAATTACGGCAACGCTCCTCTGCCCCAGTATGGCAACATCATCTATGTCACGGAGCATGGCGCCGGCACACAATACGGCGACAGTTGGGCGAACGCTGTCTCCTCCATCGCAGAAGCACAGGCCCTGGCTCAGGCGAACAACGCCGTGGTGTGGGTCGCGGCGGGCACCTACTATGGCAACTCCTCCTCCGACAACGCCTTCACCATGGTGGAGGGCGTGAGCGTGTATGGCGGCTTCGCGGGCAACGAACCAGACACCTTCGACCTCGATCAGCGCGACTTCGTGTCGAACACCACCATCCTTGACGGACAGAACTTACGGCGCGTGCTAGGCCAGCCGACCAACTTCACGGCGGCCACGGCGGTCACTTGGGACGGCTTCACCATCCAGAACGGTCGGACATCAGGCTACGGAGCAGGCGTCTATCTGCAGCAATATGCCATCCTGAGCCATTGCATCGTGCAGAACAACACCGCCTACTACTCCAGCAGTACCGGCGAATCCGTAACCCTGTTCGGGGCCGGCGTGTTCTCATACATCACGTTGAGCGATGGCATGAGCCCCAATATCATCAGCGACTGCATCATCCGTTTCAACAGCTTCGAAAACCACAGCAGTCTTTACGGCCGAGGTGCTGGATTGTGTACGAAGGGAACGAAGATTATCCGCACAGAGATTTGCCACAACACCGGTTCGCAAACATACGGCGGCGGCATATTCAGTTATCCCAATGACACTCTTTCCAACTGTTCGATTCACGACAACAGCGCAGAGCGTGGCGGTGGCATTTACTGCAATGCCGATCACGTTATATCCAACTGTTTTATTTACAGCAATAGCGCAACTCACGGTGGCGGTCTTTACTGCAACGCCAACAACCAACTATCCAACTGTTTGCTTCACAGCAACAGCGCACAATTCGGCGGTGGAATCTTCGTCAACTCCGGCAGCAGCGAATATACCAACTGCGACTTGGTTAAAAACACGGCGTCAAGTAACGGAGGCGGCATTTACAACAACTACGGCACCGCAACATTCACCAACTGTCTTTTCTGGGGCAACATCAGAGGCAACAACATCATCAACAGCCTCAGCAACAGATCGGGCTATTACAACTACTGCACCTACTGCGCCGTGGAGGGAGGCTACGATGGAACCGGCAACCTCAACCTCGCCCATGATAACGACGGAACTGATTCCACGCTACTTTACGTGCGTTTCATCGACCCTACCAACGACGATTTCCAATTGCAGCCCACGTCCGTCTGCATTGACGCGGGCAATTCCGCAGCGGCAATCGGAGACTTCGACCTCCTCGGCAATCCGCGACTGAACGGCACGGTGGATATCGGATGTTATGAGGTCAACAACACCATAACTGAGATTGTCGAAGCCACGGCATGTGACAGCTACACCTGGAACGATATCACCTACACGGTTTCCGGCGACTACGTGCAGACCTTCACGACGGCCGAAGGGATTGACTCCGTGGTGACGCTGCACTTGACCGTCAACTACAGCACGCATAATGTGGTGACGGAGACGGCTTGCGTGAGCTTCGAGTGGCACGGGACGACCTACACCACGTCAGGTACTTACACGTATGCCTACACCAACGCCGACGGCTGTGAGAGCACGGACACGCTGCACCTGACCGTCAATCCCGTCTTCAGCACTTCTGTTGAGGCGGAGATTTGCGAGGGCAGCAGCTACGGCTTCTTCGACACGACGCTGATCACGGCGGGCACCTACATGCACACGCTGCAAACCATTCACGGTTGCGACAGCGTCATCATGTTGACTTTGACGGTGAAACAGCCAGCTTTCGGTGTGGATGAGCGTGCGGCCTGCGACTCGCTGACTTGGCTTGACGGCGTGACTTACTACGAGAGCACCAATACTCCTACCTATGTGCTTTCGGCGGCAAACGGCTGCGATTCCATCATTACCCTGCATCTGACCATTGCGAACGTCCTCCACACCAATGTCTATGAATCGGCTTGCGACAGTTTTACATGGATAGATGTAACTTATTATGATTCGGGTGAATATACAAAGACGTTCACCACAACTTCGGGCTGTGATTCAATAGTCACGCTCCACTTGACCGTCAATCAGACTTATCAAACTCCCATAACTGCATCCATCTGCCAGGGCGGCAGCTACAACTTCTTTGGTCAGACGCTGACCACGGCGGGTACCTACACGCACACTTTGCAGAGTGCCCACGGCTGCGACAGCGTCATCACGTTGACCTTGACAGTGAACTCGACTTTCAACACGCCGGTTGCGGCAGAAATCTGCCAGGGCGGCAGCTATAACTTCTTTGGCCAGACGCTGACCACGGCGGGCACCTACACGCACACTTTGCAGAGTGTCCACGGCTGCGACAGCGTCATCACGTTGACCTTGACGGTTAACTCGACATTCAACACGCCGGTTGCGGCAGAAATCTGCCAGGGCGGCAGTTACAACTTCTTTGGTCAGACACTGACCACGGCGGGTACCTACACGCACACTTTGCAGAGTGTCCACGGCTGCGACAGCGTCATCACGTTGACCTTGACAGTGAACTCGACTTTCAACACGCCAGTTGTCGCTGAAATCTGCCAGGGCGGCAGTTACACCTTCTTTGGTCAGACGCTGACCACGGCGGGCACCTACACGCATACTTTGCAGAGTGTCCACGGCTGCGACAGCGTCATCACGTTGACCTTGACAGTGTCCTCGACTTTCAACACGCCGGTTGCGGCAGAAATCTGCCAGGGCGGCAGTTACAACTTCTTTGGTCAGACGCTGACCACTGCGGGCACCTACACCCACACATTGCAGACGGTCCACGGATGCGACAGTGTCATCACGTTGACCCTGACGGTGAATCCGACCTTCAACACGCCGGTAACCGCTGAGATCTGCCAAGGCGGCAGTTACAGCTTCTTTGGCCAGACGCTGACCACGGCGGGCACCTACACGCATACTTTGCAGAGTGTTCACGGCTGCGACAGCGTCATCACGTTGACCTTGACGGTGAACACAACCCTTAATACGTCGGTCACGGCTGAGATTTGCGAGGGTAGTAGCTACAACTTCTTTGGCCAGACGCTGACCACGGCGGGCACCTACACGCATACTTTGCAGAGTGTCCACGGCTGCGACAGCGTCATCACGTTGACCCTGACGGTGAACACAACCCTTAATACGTCGGTCGCGGCTGAGATTTGCGAGGGTAGTAGCTACAACTTCTTTGGCCAG
>JAFZZK010000051.1 GCA_017615795.1 Bacteroidales bacterium | reverse complement strand
GGTTCCGCCAGGGGCTAATATGTGGGTTATATTTTGAGGTTCCGCCAGCGGAGCTGGCGGAATGGTGGGGGCGCGCGTGGGGAAAAAGAGGGGCGGCGGCGGGTTGCGAGTGCAAACAGGATTGCTTTTCCTGCCGCCGCCCATAGTTTTCCTCTTTGGGTGCCACTCACCATTCCGCGCGCGAAGCGCGCGGAACCTCCTGAATTTTTTGCAAAATCACAATGTATGATTAACAATCAATAATTAAAATTATTTTGGAAGAATTCCATAATATTTTGATTGTAAGTGTAATATAAAAAATTTAACAAGTATTGAAATAATAAAACAATCTTGTATTTTTGCACTGGACAATTGTGAGATAACGGAAAGCTGAAAAATATGAAAAAGAAGAACCCGATAGACGAGGCTCGCAGGTACTTGACAAATGCGGAAGAGGTCATTCAAAAGGCCAACTACGACCCTGAACTGAAAATTTACATGGATGGCAAGTATGTCAAAATGGCGGGGAACACGTTGTGGAACGGGTGCCTGATTGCACTCGACGCGGTGTTTGGCATATCCAAGCGCAAAGGACGCCCCGATATCGGCAAATACAAAGAATCTGCCGGTCAACGAGACCGGAAGTTGCTGGCGGCCATTGTGACCGGTTATGACATTATGCACTTGTCTATGGGCTATGACGGAATCAAGGATAAGAGGGTGTGTGATGCGGGGTTCGATAACGCCACCACCATTATCAACCGCTGCGCTAAACTGTTACCCGATGCAGCGCGTGCATGAGAGATATTTTTGCACATACTTAAACACTTTGAACTATGATAAAGAAGAACCCGATAGACGAGGCTCGCAGATATGTGACCAATGCGGAGGAAGTAATCCAGAAGGCCAACTATGACCCCGAACTGAAGCGATATTCGGACGAAAAGTACGTCAAAATAGCTGGGAACACGCTGTGGAACGGCTGTCTCATTGCACTGGATGCAGTACTGGACGTTCGCAAAGGCAAAGGTCGCCCGGATATTGACAAATACAAAGAGGCTGCCAGCAAACGCGACAAGAAACTGTTGGCCTTTGTTGTTGATGGCTATAACATCATGCATTTGTGTATGGGGTATGACGGCATAAAGGACAAAAGAGTCTGTGATGTGGGTTTCGACAATGCCAACACCATCATTTCCCGCTGCGCGCTATTGTACCCCGGCGAGGGGTGCTAAAATAAAACAGACAAACAGAGGGCACTTTCCTGTGAAAATGCCCTCTGTTTGTATATTCGGGTGACAGGTAGAACGCCTACAGTTTCGCGATGTTCACAATCACCTCCGTGGCCTTCACCATCGACTCCAGCGGCACATACTCGTATTTGCCGTGGAAGTTGTGGCCGCCGGCGAAGATGTTGGGGCAGGGGAGTCCCCGGAAGGAGAGGTTTGCACCGTCGGTGCCGCCGCGGATGGGTTGCACGATGGGTTTCACGCCAGCCTCCTCCATCGCCTTCATGGCCCGCTCCACTACGTAGAAGACAGGCTCCACCTTCTCCCGCATGTTGTAGTACTGGTCCTTGATCTCGCATGTCAACCGGTTGTCGTACTTGAGATTGAGGAAATCCACGATGTCTTGCATCATCTTTTTCTTGGCCTCAAATTTCTGGTGGTCGTGGTCGCGGATGATATAGTTGAGTTGGGTGTTTTCCACGGTGCCCTCTATGTGGATGAGCAGGAAGAAGCCTTCATAGTCCTGTGTGTATTGCGGGCGCTCGAACTCCGGCAGCATGTCATTGAGTTCCATGGCGATGAGCTGCGAGTTCACCATCTTGTTCTTGGCATAGCCCGGGTGGATGTTGCGACCCTGGATTTTGATGACGGCGCTGGCAGCGTTGAAGTTCTCAAACTCCAACTCCCCGATGGCGCCGCCATCCATGGTGTAGCCGAAGTCGCAGCCAAACTTGGCGGTGTCGAAGTACTTGACGCCTTGGCCAATCTCTTCGTCGGGGGTGAAGGCCACCTTAATGGGTCCATGCTTGATTTCGGGATGCTGGATGAGGTATTCGATGGCGCAGACAATCTCGGCGACACCGGCCTTGTCATCGGCACCCAACAGGGTTTTTCCATCGGTCACGAGGAGCGTCTGCCCCTTGTAGTCGGCCAACTCCGGGAAGTCGGCCAGCGTGAGGGAGGTCTTGCTTTCGGCATCGAGGAGGATGTCCTTGCCGTCATAGTTCTCGATGATGCGGGGGGCGGCGATGCCCGGCATGTCGGGGGCAGTGTCTATATGGGCGATGAAACCGATGGTGGGAGCCTTCTCGTCGGTGTTGGCGGGCAGCAGCGCCGTGACGTAGCCGTACTGGTCGCGTTCCACCTCCACCATGCCGATGGCCTTGAGCTCTTCGACCATCACGCCGGCGAAATCCATCAACGCCTGCGTGGACGGATAGCTCTGCGAGCTTTCGTCGGATGTGGTTGCATAGGAAATGTACTTGGAAAATCGGGTTAGCAGTTTTTCTTTCATATCAGATGGGATTTTAACTGTTTGTGTTTCAGATGTGATTAATAGACGGCAAAAATACGAAAAAATCATGGAAAGGTTATCACCGCCTCCACCACTTTGTCGTGCGCTTCCGTGGGAATCTCCTCCACCAACTGGAAGTCGAAGCATAGTCCGATGGTCTTGACGTCGGGATGTTTTGCGAGGAAGCGGTCGTAATAGCCGCGCCCGCGCCCGAGACGGTGTCCTGCACGGTCGAAGGCCATGCCTGGCACCACGATGAGGTCAAAGCCTCCCTCGTAAGGATTGTTTTCCGGTTCCAAGATGTGGAAGTCACCCTCTACCATTTTCCCCTCTATTGTGGCCTCCACGGGCACGATATCATCGCCAACCACCGTGGGCAGGATGATGTGCTTGCGTCCCTTCCACTCGTCGATGAAAGCCAACGTCTGCACCTCGTCGGGCAGCGAGGCGTATAGCATCACGCGCTCCGCCGCAACGAACGCCGGATGCGCGGCCAATTTTTTCATGATACATTCCGATTGCGCCATCAACTCCGCTGGCGTGTGTTCTTTTTTCCGTCTCCGAATCTCCTGACGTAAACTTTTCTTGTCCATCATGGCAATATTTTATGGGATAAATGTCACTTCTTAATCAGCAAAATAGGTCAATGAGAACGCTTTAGTTGAAAAGCGGAAAATTTTCTTCTTTTGCTGCGCAAAAGTAAACAAAAATTGTCAAAAAGGAGAGCGAAAAACACACTTTTCGACAGGCAAAGCCAAATGTTTTTTTGCTATCTTTGCGCGCTTTTTACAAAACACTATTTTTATGAAAGATTCTCTCAAGAAAATCGCTCTTTTCTCACTCATTTTACTTGTTTTCACGATAATGTCCGTCCAGGCGCAAGGCATTCGTTTCACTTTGTTGGAATCCTCCGCCGACGGTGTCGTGGTGCGTGTGGACTACCCTGCTTACAAGAGCATTCCCGTGGACATGAACGGTGTGGAGATGTACAAGCTCGTCATGCCGCAGGCTTACCCCGTGTTGGAGGCCGGCGCTCCTGAGTTGCTGCAGACCGCCTTTTCGCTCATCGTGCCCGACGGCAGCAACCCCACGGTGGAGATTTTGGAATCCGACTACACATTGGTGCGCAATTTCGAGTTGGCACCCTCCAAGGGTCGCCTCTACCGCAATGTGGACCCCGCGAATGTGGCCTACATGAAGGGTGCTCCCTACTTTGAGAATCGCTTCCTGAACGACAATACGGTCCATGTGGGCGAAACCTACCGCTTGCGCGACTATAGCGGCGTGGCACTGCAACTCTACCCGTTCGCGTACAACCCCGTCAGCAAGCAACTGAAAGCCTATAGCAGCATGACCGTGCGTGTCCGCTACAACAGCAACACGGGCATCCGCCGCCTCGACCGCGTGGCCAAGGGATTCGACGACGTCTATGCCAACCACTTTTTGAACTATAATACCGCCAAGTCCACCCCGCTGGAGGAGTATGGCGACATGCTCATCCTCGCCCCCGACAACTTTTGTGAGGCCATGGAGCCTTACGCCGAGTGGAAGATTCGCAACGGCTATGCTGCCGAAATTGTGCCCCTCTCTGTCGCCGGCAGCACCAGCTCTGCCATCAAGAACTACATTCTGAACTACTACAATAGCCATAACCTCGCTTACGTGATTATCGTGGGCGACAACCAACAGTTCCCCACCATCAGCGCGGGCGGCAACATCAGCGACAACTACTACGTCGAACTGGTCGGCAACGACCACTATCCCGACGCCATCCTGGGCAAGGTGTCCGCCGAGAACATCAGCCAGGTGTACACTCAGGTTGAAAAGTTCATCCAGTACGAAAAGGAGCCCCAGGAAAGTGCCCATTTTCCCGTATTCCTGGGCATAGCCTCTGACCAAGGGCCGGGCGACAACACCGAGTACGACTACGACCACATCCGCAATATAGACAATGTCTTGATGAACTACACATATACCTCTGGTTATGAAATGTTTGAGGGTAGCCAGGGGGGGCTTGATGCTTCCGGCAACCCGACCGCCTCGATGGTGACACAGGCTTTAAACAGCGGCGTGGGCATTATCAATTACTGCGGCCACGGTGCTGAAACCTCCTGGGTGTCGTCTAACTTCAGCGTCAGCAACATCAACAACCTGACCAACTACCACAAGCTACCGTTCATTTTCTCGGTGGCCTGTGTGAACGGAGCCTACAGCGGTCGCACCTGCTTTGCCGAAGCATGGTTGCGCGCCGAGAAGAACGGGAAGCCCACCGGAGCCGTCGGCGCGCTCATGTCCACCATCAACCAACCGTGGAATTCGCCGATGTGCGCCCAAGACCGTATGATTGAACTGCTCACCGGTGCCAACAACGCAGCGCAGCGACATACTTTCGGTTGTATCGCCTTCAACGGCATGATCCACATGCTTGACGTGTACAACGACTATGAGGTTTCCCGCACGTGGGTGCTCTTTGGCGATCCCGCCCTGCAAGTACGCACCGCTGTGCCCCAAAACCTCGTGGTTGACCATCCTGCTTCTTTGCCCTTTGGCATCAACGATGCAACGTTCATGTCCGCCGTCTCCGGCGCACGCGTCACCCTCACATGTCATGATGCCATCGTTGCACAAGGCACCATCGTCAATGGGTCTCTCACCTTGAACCTCCCATCCTCTTTAACCGTCGGCGACACCCTCCAAGTGCTGGCCACCGCCCTCAACTACATGCCCTATCAGGGCAGCATCACCCTCATTCCCAATGACGGACCCTTTTTGGTGTGCCAGAACTTTGTGGTCAACGACGACAAAAACCATGACGGATTAGCCGACTATGGGGAGACTTTGACGCTCGATGCCGTGATGAAAAACATCGGCTCCCAGACTGCCAACAACAACACGGTGCAGATTTCCTCCGACGACCCCTATATCACGGTTCTTGACAATAGCTTGAACGTCCCCAGCCTGGCGGCGGATTCCACCCAGATATTCACCGCCGCATTCCAAGTGAGAGTGTCCGACGAGGCTCCGGCTTTCCATGACGCCCACATCCAAGTGTCCATCACGTCAAATGGGGAAACCCGCATTTTCAATCGCACCCTGCCCCTGCACGCCCCGCTGTTCCAGATAGGCGAAGTCATTGTGGACGATAGCCAGACCGGTAATGGCGACGGTCGCCTCGACCTTGGCGAAACAGCTTACCTTAGGATTCCCATCACCAATGTGGGAAACGGGAAATCATATCTGGGCAGTGTCAATGCCACTAATCCTGATGGCTCTCTGATTCTCAATCACGGTATCAACGACCTGCCAGGAATGGTGGTTAACAGTGGGATAACATTGGTGCTTGAAGCAAGAGCGGTATCGGAGCAACCCACCGCTGCCACGATACGCCTTGCGGTGCTCTCCATTGATGGTTTCCGCCAGTTCCTGGAGTTTCCAGTGAAGATTGGTTCTGTGATGGAAGACTTCGAGACGGGCGATTTCACGGCCTTTGATTGGTCGAACAGTTCTCGCCCGTGGATCATTACCACACAGAACCCCTACGAGGGCACCTACGCGGCTCGCTCGGCACAAATCGGCAACAGCTCCAGCAGTACACTGTCCATTACTCGCACCCATGAAAGAGCCGACACCCTGTCGTTCTATTACAAGGTCTCTTCCGAACAAGACTACGACTTCCTGAAATTCTACATCGACAACCAAGTCAAGGAAAGCTGGAGCGGCGAGATCGGCTGGACCCGGTATAGCGTTGTGGTTCCCGCCGGCACCCACACCTACAAATGGCAATATTCCAAGGACGGGTATGTTAGCTCCGGCAGCGACATGGCCGCCATCGACGCCATCAACTTCCCCTGCCTCGGCAAGACACCCACAAGCATCGAGGAACGTTTCATGACCAATATTGCAGCCCTTCCCAATCCCACTACGGACATGGTCACACTGCAACTCCCTGCCGAAGTCGCCGAATCCAACCTCCACTGCCAGGTCTTCGACATGACAGGCCGCCTCTTGCTGCATCAGGAGGTCTCCGTCGACAAGGCTGCAGTCTCCTTGGAAGGACTGACCGCCGGCATGTATCTCCTGAAAATTTCGGACACATACAATAAAAACGTTTTAGCGACGATTAAGGTTATCAAGAAATAAAAAATGACGGAAAAAAGACCTCTGATATTGGTGGTGAATGACGACGGTTACGAGGCCAAGGGCCTTGAAGCGATGGTGGAGATAGCCTCCTCCTTCGGTGAGACGTTCGTCGTGGCCCCTGACCGCGCCCAATCAGGCAAAGCACATGCCATCACGATGAATGAACCGCTGCGCCTCAACCACTATAAGACCGTGAACGGTGTCCAGTATTGGCGGACCAATGGCACCCCCACCGATTGTGTAAAACTCGGCCAAAAGGTGTTGCTCAAGAATCGCCACGTGGATTTGGTACTCTCGGGTATCAACCACGGCTCCAACTCATCCGTCAGCCTCATCTACTCCGGCACTATGGCCGCTGCCATGGAAGCCTGCTTTGACAACTTCACCGCGGTGGGCCTTTCCCTGCTCGACTATTCCCCCGATGCCGACTTTACCGCCGCCGTGCATTACGGCAAGCAGATTGTCGGCCAGGTGCTCGAAAAAGGCATTCCACCGTTCACATGTCTCAATGTCAACTTCCCCAAGGCCTCCATTGAGGAGATCAAAGGGATCAAGATCACCCGGCAAACCAAAGGTTACTGGCATGAGGAATTAGAACCGTGCACTGACCCTTACGGCGGCACCTACTATTGGCTCGCCGGCTACTTGGTGAACACCGATGAAGGTGAGGATAACTGCGAGTGGGCCTTGAAAAACAACTACATTTCCGTGCAGCCCGTCCATGTTGATATGACGGCTTACCACGCTATGAACGATATTAAATATTTGGAAAATGAATTTAAAAGATAGATTACGCAAAGACTCTTTCGGCTTGGGTGTCATTCTTGGCTTGGCCGTGCCCATTATTCTGTTTGCCATCATGTTTGGCGTGCTCCTGCTGCTGGTCCACGCACGCCCTGATATGTTGATGCGCAGTCCAGGCCTCTACAAGAACGTTGTGCCCAAGCTCATCCTTATCGCCATGTTGCCCTCCATCTTCTTGATGCGGCATTATCTGCTCAATCTGAAATACGACAAGACAGGTCGCGGCATCCTCACCGCCACCCTTATCCTCGCCGTGGCATTCGTAGTGACGCAGTTTGCGCTGTAGCCGGCGATTCCGAGGCCATCATTCGTGTGGCTCTACTCCCTGAAAAATTGTCGTACACGGTTGAAAAATCCGCGTTCATTGCGACCCGGTTTCGGCGTGAAATTCTCGTGCGAGCTGAGCTTCTCTATGATCTCCTTCTCTTCCTTGGTAAGTGCCTTGGGGGTCCATACGTTGACATTGACGATGAGGTCGCCGACGTTGCGCGACTGTAGCTGGGGCAGGCCTTTGCCTTGGAGTCGCAATATCTGGCCGCTTTGGGTGCCCGCCGCAATCTTGATCTTGGCTTTGCCTCCAAGGGTCGGGATTTCGACCGAAGTGCCGAGAGCCGCCTGCGGGAAGCTGATGTAGTAGTTGAGGTACAGGTTGTTGCCGTCGCGTTCGAAAACATCGTGGTCGGCCACTTCAATGACGACGAAGAGGTCGCCGTTGATGCCGCCATTCTGGGCAGCGTGACCCTTTCCGCGCATGGTGAGCTGCATGTCGTTGTCGACCCCCGCCGGGATGGCGATGGTGAGCATCTCCTCGCCCTGCACGATGCCGTTGCCGTGACACTTGGGACAGGGATCCTTGATGATCTCGCCCGTGCCCCCGCAACGGGAGCAGACGGTCACCTGCTGCATGATGCCGAACATGCTGCGCTGCTGGCGCACCTCCTGGCCGCTGCCGTGACAGGTGGGGCAGGTCTCCTTGCCGTGTTCGCTGTTGGCACCCGTGCCGTGACAGTGGTCGCAAGGAACGTATTTCTTGATCTTGACTTTTTTTTCTGTGCCGGTGGCCACCTCTTCCAACGTGAGCTTGACCTTGATGCGGAGATTGCCGCCCTTGCGCACGGCCCGCTGGCCGCCGCCCATGCCACCGCCTCCGAAGAGATCGCCGATGTTGAAGCCGAAACCACCACCCCCGCCGAACACGTCCGAAAAATGGCTGATGATGTCGTTGATGTTGAACCCGGAGAAATCGGACGCGGCTCCGCCCATGCCGGCATGGCCGAACTGGTCGTAACGCGACTTCTTGTCGGGATTGCTCAGCACGTCGTAGGCCTCCGCAGCCTCCTTGAACTTCTCCTCAGCCTCCTTGTCGCCAGGATTGCGGTCGGGATGGTATTGCATGGCCTTCTTGCGATATGCCTTCTTTATCTCGTCAGCCGAGGCGCTCTTCTCCACGCCCAGCACTTCATAATAGTCTCTCTTTTCTGCCATAATCTTGTGGTTTTTAAGGATAAGAAACGATTATTGGCCCACCACAACCTTGGCGTAGCGGATTACTTTGTCTTTCAACTTGTACCCTTTCTCGGTGACGTCGATGACCTTGCCCTTCTGCTCTTCCTTGTCGGTGGGGAAATGCGTCACGGCTTCATGGAAGTCGGTGTCGAAGACCTCGCCGACGGCTTGGATTTCTTCCACATCATACCGTTTGAGTAGTTGAACCAATTTGTTGTATATCAATACAAAACCATCCTTGATGGCTTGTGTGTCCTCCACTTTTTCGTTGGCGGCGATGGCACGCTCAAAGTCGTCAAGCACGGGCAGCAGGCTCACGATGACCTTTTCCGATGCGGTCGAAATCAAGTCTAATTTTTCTTTGTTGACGCGCTTCTTATAGTTGTCGAACTCGGAAAAGAGGCGCAGGAAGCGGTCGTTGAGTTCAGCCTTGTCGGTTTGGGCCTGTTCCAACTGTTTTTCAAGCTCCTCGATTTTGGCTTTTTCCTTGCGATTCCGACGGGTGAAAATTCCCTTTTTGGCATCCTCGTCACTCTCGGTGTTGTCGGCTGTCTCCTGAGGTTGCGCTTCGGTGGCATCTGCCATATTGTCAGTATCCAGAGTCTCCGCAGTTTGTTTTTCTTGCGGCTCCTGGTTTTCAACGGTCGGGTCAATATTGTTTTCGTTTTCCATAATATATTTATTTTTAATTATTTACAATACACACTTCATGCGCGGGCATGCTCAAATGCACACTCGCGTGGGAAAAGGAGCAAATAATTTGCCAAACTTTTTGATATGACAAAAAAGGGTATTCTAAGGCTGATGGCACAATGTCAGCATATTGAGGTCGAGTCTTAACGCTTTTTCCCCGCCGACACCGTTTTGTGGCGGCATCTGGTTGTGTGCACGATGGTAGCGACGGGGCGCGCCCCGTCGCTATGACCTCGATGTGGGGTTACAGATATGGTACCCCTCCGGGGTATATTCAGAGAGAAAACATAGGATAGAAATATTAGGTTTCCCTTAAGCAGCCCCATAGGGCTGCAGGTCTCGGTAGCCAGGGGTTAAGGAGCGAGGAACGAGCACCGCAACCCCTGTGATGGACGGTGAGGCGGCAACCATATTTCCGCCGTCGCGCCGGCACGCCCAAATAAAAAATATGCAAAAACACTGATTGGTGCCATCAGGTATATAATTCCATAAAAAAAAGGCGGTGCTTCTGGCGCCGCCTTCATATAATGGTTAACAAACTTCTTGTTTTTTAAGATGTTTGGGTTTACTTAGCGAGATTGTAGGTCTCCATGGCCATGACAAGTTCCTCGTTGGTGGTGACGGAGACAAGTTTGACCTTGGATTCGGGAGTGGAGATGATGCCATCCTCGCCGGCGAATTGCTTGTTGGCTTCGGGATCGAGTTTGGTGCCGAGGAATTCGAGGCCCTGGCAGATGGCTTCGCGTTGGAACCAGGCGTTCTCGCCGATGCCGCCGGTGAAGAGGATGATATCGACTCCGCCCATGGCTGCTGCGTAAGCGCCGATGTACTTCTTGACGCGGTAGGCGAACATGTTGAAGGCGTATGTGGAGCGTTCGTCGCCGGCGTCGCGGCCCGCGCGGATGTCGCGCATGTCGACGCTCTTGCCGGAGATGCCCAACAGGCCGCTCTTCTTGTTGATGAAGGTGTTGAGCTGCTTGGTATCCATGTGTTCGGAGTCCATGATGTAGATGAGGGCGCCGGCGTCGATGTCGCCGCAGCGGGTGCCCATCATGAGGCCTTCCACAGGGGTGAAGCCCATGGAGGTGTCGATGGATTTGCCGTTCTTGATGGCGCAGATGGAGGCGCCGTTGCCGAGGTGGCAGCTTACGATCCTGGCTTGCTCGTATGGGATGCCGACCATTTCAGCGGCCTTGGGTCCCACATACTTGTGGCTGGTGCCGTGGAAGCCGTAGCGGCGGATTTTCTTCTCGGTGTAGCACTCGTAGGGGAGGGCGTACAGATAGGCTTCGGGTGGCATGGTCTGGTGAAAGGAGGTGTCGAAGATGCCCACGTGCTTGACGTTGGGGAGCAGTTTCTTCATCACGTCGATGCCGAGCAGGGAGGCGGGGTTGTGGAGGGGTGCAAGCTCACAGAGCTTGGCGATTTCCTCACGTTCTTGGTCGCCGATGACCATGCTGCGGTCGAAGTACTCGCCGCCGTGCGCCACGCGATGACCCACCGCGTTGATCTCGTTCAGCGATTGTATGACGCCGTGTGTCGGGTCGGTGAGTGCTTCGAGCACGAGTTTCACACCCACTTCATGGTTGGCGATGGGGGTTTGAACATAGTATTTCTCCTTGCCCACGGGCTTGTGGGTGAACTCACCCATCTCCAGACCGACGCGTTCAACAAGGCCTTTGGCCAACAATTCAGGTTGCGGTTCCATCTCCAGCAATTGGTATTTGATGGAGGAACTTCCGCAGTTTAAGACTAAAACTTTCATATTTATAAAATTATGTTATGTGTTTCGGATACAACAGGAGTGTGCAAATTTAATTTTCAAGATTAATTTTGACAGGTGCAAAAATAGGAAAAAAGTTTTCACGCAGGGATAGGAAAGTTCAATTCCCTTAAATTTTGTATCTTTGCCGCGCAAAAAACAACCACCTAATCCAAAAGTTGTACTAATGGAAAAGAGAATTGGAACTGTCACGGTGCTGGTCAAGGACCGCGCCGTTGCCCCACAGGTCAACACTGTGATTTCCCAGTATGCCGACATCGTTCTGGCCCGCCAGGGCCTGCCTTTCCGCGACAGCGCCGTTGCGGTCATCTCCCTCATTGTGGAAGGCGACACCAACCAGATCAACGCCCTGTCAGGGAAATTGGGCCGCATCGACAACATCGAGGCCAAGGCCGTGGTGACGAAATCCGCGTGATAGCCGTTAGCTTTTAGCCATTAGCCGTTAGTTTATAAGTTAATATCGCAAACCGTAAATCGCAAAATAACCAAAACCAACAACAATATGCAATTCCATCCAGAAAAATGCCGTATCCCCGACGAAATAGGGAGACCTTTCATCGATGTTGATGAAATATGGGATTATATCAACCAAACCGAGAGCACGCCCGAGCGTGTGCGGGCCATCATCCAAAAGTCCCTCGACAAGAACCGCCTGACCCTGGAGGAGACGGCTGTGCTGATCAACACCACCGACCCCGCTTTGGTGGAGGAGATCAAGGAGGGTGCGCGCGAGCTGAAACGCCGCGTTTACGGCAACCGCATCGTGCTCTTCGCCCCGCTTTATGTGGGCAACTATTGTGTGAATAATTGCAAGTATTGCGGATTCCGCTCCTCCAACAAAGAGCAGGTGCGCACCACCCTCACGGACGAGGAACTTGTGCGCAGTGTGGAGGCCTTGGAGGAAGACGGCCAAAAGCGCCTGATCTTGGTCTATGGTGAGTCGCCGAAATATTCACCCGAGTACATCGCGCACACTGTGAAGATCACGTATGCCACCAAGAAGGGCAACGGTTCCATCCGCCGCGTCAACATCAATGCCGCCCCGCTGGATGTGGAGGGATTCCGCACTGTGAAGGAGGCCGGCATCGGCACCTACCAGATCTTCCAGGAAACCTACCATCCTGAAGCATACGCCTGGTATCACCCCGCCAACACCATCAAGGGCAACTTTGAGTGGCGTCTTACCGCCATGGACCGCGCTCAGCAGGCCGGCATCGACGACAATGGCCTCGGCATCCTCTTCGGTCTCTATGACTGGCGGTTTGAGGTGCTCGCCATGATTCGCCACACCAACCACTTGGAGGCCTGCTTCAACGTGGGTCCCCACACCATCTCCTTCCCCCGCATCAAGGATGCCTCCGGCCTTGACATTGACAAGAAGTATTTCGTGGATGACGACACCTTCGAGAAGATCATCGCCATCTTCCGCTTAGCCGTGCCCTACACCGGCATGATTCTCACCGCCCGTGAGGATGCCGCATTCCGTGCCAAGGCCATCCAATATGGCATCTCCCAAATCGACGGCGGCACCAACCTCCAGATCGGCGACTACAAGTACCATCACGAGGAGACCGAGAAGAACAGCGACAAGCAGGAGGACCAGAACCTGCACCGCGAACAGTTCAAGATTGGCGACGACCGTACCCTCGGCGATATCATCGAGGAGTTGCTTGACGGCAACTACATTCCCAGCTTCTGCACGGCCTGTTACCGTCTCGGACGCACGGGCGAGCACTTCATGGAGTTCAGTGTGCCGGGCTTCATCAAGCGTTACTGCACGCCCAACGCCATCCTGACGCTCAGCGAGTACTTGGTGGACTATGCAACCCCCGAGGTGGCCGCCAAGGGCTGGAAGGTCATCGAGAACAACATGGCCAACGTGGACGAGAAATTCCACGATGAGTTGCTCAAGCGTATCGAACGCATCAAGCAGGGTGAACGCGACTTGTACTTCTAATGTTGTAACATATTAAACTACAATAATATGAGTGAATACAGAAAATTGACCCGTAGTCTGAAAGACCGCAAGATTGCCGGTGTGTGCGGGGGGCTTGCAGAATATCTGAACATTGATCCCACGGTGGTGCGGATTATATTTCTCGCCCTTTTGCTCATCTTCGGCGGTGGCTTGCTCCTTTACCTGATCATCTGGATCGCCGCGCCGGAAGCATAGTCGCGCACATCGTATCATGGTCTTGATGCAGGCACGAGGGCGAGTCAAAAGATTTTTGGGTCGCCCTCGTGCTATTTTTGTATCTTTGCAGCCTCTAAAATAAAATGTAATGTATAGAAGTCATACTTGCGGCGAGTTGCGTCTCGCCGATGTTAAGAAAGAGGTCACCCTGTGCGGGTGGATCCAGAAAATACGCCACCTTGGCGGCATGATATTCATTGACTTGCGTGACCGTTACGGCATCACGCAGTTGGCTTTCAACCACGAGCAGAAGCCCGAATTGTGCGAGCAAGTGGAGAAGATGGGCCGTGAGTGGGTTATCCAGGCGACCGGCATCGTCATTGAAAGGTACAGCAAGAATCCGAATATCCCCACGGGCGAAATCGAGATTGACGTGCAAAAGGTGAATGTGCTCAACGAGGCCATCACCCCGCCCTTCACCATCGAGGATGTTTCTGACGGCGGCGACGAGCTCCGTATGAAGTATCGTTATCTTGACTTGCGTCGCAACCCCGTCAAAAACAACATCATCTTCCGCCACAAGCTGGGACTCGAAATCCGCAAGTACCTCAACGGCCAAGGTTTCCTCGAAATCGAGACCCCCTTCTTGGTGAACAGCACGCCCGAAGGCGCACGCGATTTCCTCGTGCCCTCCCGCATGAATCCGGGCGAATTCTACGCCCTTCCGCAGTCGCCCCAAACCCTCAAGCAACTGCTCATGATTTCCGGTATGGACCGCTATTTCCAAATCGTGCGCTGCTTCCGCGACGAGGACTTGCGCGCCGACCGCCAGCCGGAGTTCACCCAGATCGACTGTGAGATGTCCTTCATCGAGCAGGAGGACATTCTCAACCTCTTTGAGGGCTTGGTGAAACATATCTTCAAGACATTCAAGAACATCGACTTGGAGCCCATTGAGCGTATCACTTGGGCCGATGCCATGAAATATTACGGTTCCGACAAGCCCGATGCCCGCTTCGGCATGCGCTTTGTGGAACTCAACGACCTGCTGCAACACAAGGAGTTCAAGGTCTTCAACGAGGCCGAACTCGTGGTCGGCATCAAGGTCGACGGTTGCGGCAACTATTCCCGCAAGCAGCTCGACGGTCTCGTGGAGTTTGTGAAAAGCCCGCATGTTGGCGCT
This sequence comes from Bacteroidales bacterium, assembly GCA_017615795.1. GTDB lineage: Bacteria > Bacteroidota > Bacteroidia > Bacteroidales > WCHB1-69 > F23-D06. The sequence goes on along the minus strand of JAFZZK010000051.1, from coordinate 24,383 downwards.
GGTGGACTGGTTTACATCCTTTGCAATGCAGACGGCACGTTCAAGTCGTCGGTGGACAAGTTCTACGACCAGGAGGATCTCAAAGCGGTGGCGGCCCGTTGCGAGGCCAAGCCCGGTGACCTCATACTCATCATGTCCGGCAAGGCGATGAAAACCCGCACGCAGCTGTCCGCTCTCCGTTTGGAGATGGGCAACCGGCTCGGCCTGCGCAAAGCCGGCGAGTACAAGGTGCTGTGGGTCGTCGACTTCCCGCTGTTGGAATGGGATGAGGAGACGCAACGCTTTTATGCCATGCACCATCCCTTCACCGCCCCGAAGCCGGAACATGAAGACATGTTGGAAAGCAATCCCGGCGCGGTCAACGCCAATGCCTACGACCTGGTCATCAACGGTTCCGAGGTGGGTGGCGGCTCCATCCGTATCCACGATCCGGAATTGCAGAAGCGCATGTTCAAGGCCCTGAACTTCACCGAGGAGCAGGCCCAGAGCCAGTTCGGCTTCCTCATCGACGCTTTCCGCTTCGGCGCTCCCCCTCACGGTGGCATCGCCTTTGGATTCGACCGCCTCTGCGCTGTGCTTTCCGACTGCGACAGCATCCGCGACTTTATCGCGTTCCCCAAAAACAACGCCGGTCGCGACACGATGTTGCCGGCACCCACGCCCATTGCCCAAGCCCAATTGGACGAATTGAATATCGACATCAAAATCCCCCAAAATGCAAAATAACGACCAATACAATTCCTTCAGCCTGCTGAAATTCGTGTGGAAATGGCGCAAATGGTTGCTCATCATAGGCCTTGCCACTGCTATACTCTCCTTGCTTTGCTCCTATCTCGTGACCCCGCGCTTCAAGTCCACCGCCGTCATATACGCCACGCGTACTAATTCCACGGCCAAGATTCTCCTCAACAAGGAGAACTACAACGAGCGGCTTGAAATGAAGGCATACGGCACGGAGGAGGAAACGGAACAGCTGATGCAGCTGCTCAACGCGTTGGAAATCAAGGATTCCTTGATTGTACATTACAATTTGGCTGACCATTACGATGTCAGCACCAAGTCGAAGGGTTGGCAGACGAAGCTCTACAAGATGTTGACCAACAATCTGACCATCAAGCGTACGGACTACGGGGCCATTTCCATCTCGGTGTCCGACGAGGACCCGCAAATGGCCTGTGACATGGCGGATTATGTGTTGCGCCTCATCGACACGGTGAAGAATCGCGCGGAGCACGAACGTGCCGCCGCTGCCTTTGCCGCCCTGCAGCGTCAGGTGGATTCCGTGAACAAAGAGATTGCGCGCATCGACGACTCCATCCAGATGTGCATGGAGCATGGCGTCTTTGAGGTGGAAGAGCAGACCAATCGTGTGATGCAGCAGTACGCCATCGCCGTGGCCCAGGGCAACCAGGCCGCCATCGCGCGCCTCGAAAACGAGCAGAAAAAGCTGGCCGAGTGGGGACCGCGCCTCGATGCCTGGCATGACCTCCAATACAATTTCCGTGAGTACCAGTCGCTTTGCAAGGCCAAGATGATGAACGCCCAACTTGACATGGAAGGCTGCATTCCTGTGAAATTTGTGGTGGACAGACCCATCCCCGCCGATAAGAAATACTTCCCCAAGCGCTCGGTCATCATGATTGTCTCCACTTTCTGCGTGTTGGCAATTGCGTTGATTGTGCTCTTAATGATCGACAAAATTGAAGATAAACCTGCCACCAAGCCTGAAGAAGCTGACAAATAAGCTGACGGGCGAACAATGGGCCTTGCTGCTCACCGCCGTCCTGCTCGTTTTTGTCAACAGCATCGCCATCACCAAGGAATTGCCTATCATCCCCTTGCTGACCGGTGGTGCAGTCTTGGTATATTTACTGATTTTTCATGTCGATTGGGTGATGTACCTCATGGCTTTCGTCACTCCTTTCTCCATAGCCCTTGAGTTCAAGGAATACAAACTCGGATTGTCGTTTCCGAGCGAGATTGTGATGATTGCCGTCACCTTCCTGTTTTTGTGTCGCCTGATCTACGATTTGTCCATCGACCGCAAGTTGTTGCGACATCCCATCTCCATCGCCATCTTCGTCTATTTGGCCTGGATGTTCATGACATGCCTGACCAGCGAGATTCCGGTGGTCTCCATCAAGTTCTGGCTTTCGAAGATATGGTTTACCACGGCCTGCTATTGGATGGCCATACAGTTAATCAAGGATGACAACCGCAATCTCTTGCGTTACTTCACCTGCTATGCGGTCGCTTTGGCCATTGTGGTGCTCATCACCTCTGTCAAGCATGCAATGAGTGGTTTCGACAGCAATTATGCCCATTGGGTGATGAGTCCTTTCTACAACGACCATACCGCCTACGGTGCGGTGCTGGCCTTCTTTGTACCCATTACAGGCTGCTGCTTTTTTCTGCCGAAGAACAACGTCTTCCACAAAATATTCTACGCGGCTTTGACGGCCATCATGTTGATGGGGCTGTACCTTTCGTACAGTCGTGCGGCCTGGATCAGTTTTGTGGTGGCTCTTGGCGTGCTCGTGGTGTTGAAATTGCGCATCAAGCTCTCGTGGCTCGTGGCCGCCGGGCTGGTGTTTGGAACGGCTTTCTATATCTATGCCGACGACATCCTCTACAAAATGAGTCGCAACAGCCAGGACTCTTCCGGCAACCTGACGGAGCAGCTGCAGTCGATGTCGAACATCACGACGGACGCTTCCAATGTGGAGCGCCTGAATCGCTGGGAGTCTGCGTTCGGCATGATTCGCGAGCGTCCCGTGGTAGGGTGGGGGCCGGGCACGTACCAATTTGTCTATGCCCCGTTCCAGAAAAGCCAGTTCAAAACCATCATCACTACAGACTTCGGCGATGGCGGCAACGCCCATAGCGAATACATCGGCCCTTGTGCCGAGAGCGGCATTGTCGGGATGCTCACGGTATTTGCACTCCTTTTCTGCAGCTTGTACACGGGCATCCGCACCTACAATCACGCGCACAACCCCACACGGCGTCTCTTCTGCCTGATGATGACGCTGGCCCTCGTCACCTATTTTGTGCATGGCACGCTCAATAATTTCTTGGATACCGATAAACTATCGCTCCCCTTCTGGGGTGCCTTTGCCGTCATCACCGTGATGAGCCTCAAACCAGATACCGAACCTGACGCTGTTTCAACAGCGCCCCAAAAACCATAACACAATGGCCAATTCATTGAAAAAGTTGGCGGGACAGACCGCCATTTACGGCCTCAGCAGTATCATCGGACGCTTCCTGAACTACATGCTGGTGCCGTTGTATACTTATAAAATTGCCGCCGCTTCCGGCGGCTACGGCATCGTCACCAACATCTACGCCTACACTGCACTGTTGTTGGTGCTGCTAACCTTCGGCATGGAGACCACCTTCTTCTATTATGCCAACCGCGAGGATGTGGACTCCCGCAAGGCATTCTCCACCGCCGCCAGCGCCGTGGGAATTGTCTCGCTCGTCTTCTGGCTCATCTGCATGGTGTTTGGCAACGGCATTGCCAATTTGCTCCACTATGAGGATCATCCGGAGTATATCCGTGTGATGGCCACCGTGGTCTCTTTTGATGCTTTCCAGGCCATCCTTTTCGCCCGTCTTCGAAACGAGAACCGGGCCCTCAAGTTTGTCACCCTCAAGCTCTCCTTCATCGTCAGCAACATCCTGCTCAACCTCTTCATTTTCCTGGTGGCCCCGGCACTGCAGCAAAGCCACCCGTCCCTGATGAGCTGGTACGACCCCAACTATCAGGTGGGTTATGTCTTTATTGTCAATCTTTTGTGTACCTCTGGCGTCATGTTGGGCTTCATTCCCGAGATCAAGGGACTGCGCTTCGGCATCGACCGTGCCCTGCTGAAAGACATGCTCCGGTATACTTGGCCGCTACTGTTGCTCGGACTTATCGGCATCCTCAACCAGGTGGCCGACAAGATTTGTTACAAATTCATCGTGCCCGGCCAAGAGGGGGAAGTGCAGCTCGGCATCTATGGCGCCTGTGTCAAAATTGCCATGATTATCGCCATCTTCACGCAAGCCTTCCGGTATGCCTATGAACCGTTCGTCTTTGGCGGGCAAAAAGAGAAAAACAGCAAGGAGATGCAAGCCGATGTGATGAAATACTATGTCATTTTCACGCTCATGGCCTTCCTGATCGTTGTCTTGTATATGGACATATTCAAGTTCATCATAAAAGAGGACTACTGGGAAGGCTTGCGCACCGTGCCTATCGTTATGATGGCCGAAATTTTCATGGGCATCTATTTCAATCTGTCATTTTGGTATAAACTGAACAAGCAGACGTGGTGGGGTGCCATCTTCTCCGCCATCGGATGTGCGGTGATGCTGGCCATCAACTTTATTTTTGTCCCAAAATACGGCTACATGGCCTGTGCGTGGGGTGGCTTGGCGGGATATGGCATTTGCATGTTGCTTTCATACGTGGTGGGGCAAATAAAGAGCCCGATCCCGTACAAATTGGGATTGCTGTTAGGTTATTTCTCCTTCGCCATTTTGCTTTATGAATTCAGTATCCTCTTCCATCCGCAGAAACAAATTTGGGTCTTTGTGGTCAACACGGTGCTGATGCTCGTCTATGTGGGCGTGGTTGTTTATAACGAAAGGGAACTCGTCAGGAAAGTACTGAACGGTGTGATGCACAAATCGTGATTTGTTGTGATTCAGTCCAGCACAACAACATCGTCTTAATATTTCTAAAAACATGAAGCGCCTGATTCTCCTTTTGCTGCTTTCGCTCCCCATGCTTTCCATTGCCCAGAACTACACCGTGCGGGGCGCGGTGGTGGACAGTGCGCGTCATGAGCCTTTGTTTTATGTGCGGGTGGGTCTTGTCACACCCGACTCGGCCATGAAGACGGTGGCGGTGACCTTCACTGACGCAGATGGAAACTTCACCCTTGACGACGTGCCAGCCGGGCGATACAACCTCATGGCCTTCATAGTGGGCTATGCGCCCGTCACGCGCGCCGTGCGCTGCGAGGGCGACAACCCCGTCGTCGAGATGGGGCGCATTGCACTCCGCAAGGAGAAAAACACCCTTCAGGAAGTCAGCATAACGGGAGAAAAGCCCCTTTTCTTAGTGGAGGGAGAGAAAACCATGTACAATGTCTCCGAGGACCCTACCATACAGGATGGCACTGCCTCAGATGCGTTGCAGAACACACCGGGGGTAGAGGTGGACATCGAGGGCAACATCACCCTGCACGGAGCCTCTTCCGTGGACGTTTGGCTGAACGACAAGCCCTCTAATCTTTCTGCGGACAATCTCAAGAACTTCATCCAGCAGTTGCCCGCCAATTCCCTGGATCGCATTGAGGTCATCAACAATCCCTCCGCCAAATACAACACCGACGCGGATGCCATCATCAACATCATTCTGTTGGGGAACATCAAAAAAAACAGTTTTATAAGTTTCGGCATCACAGGCTCTTCCAAACCGGAAGTGAAACCATGGATTTCCTACGTTTGGGCCAATGAGAAATTGTCGCTAAACTTCTATCTGAACGGGAGTTATTCCTTTTCCCGCAGCATGTCGGAGGCAGCGGCTGTGCGTTTCAATGCAGACGGCGACACGTCCAGCAACGGACATGGCATATCACAGTCAAGGCAGAATAACTACTCCGGCAGTTTCAACTTCAACGGCAGCTACACCTTTGACACCGCCAATACCATCAATTTCTGGGCCGGCACTTATCCGGGGTGGGGAAAATCACTCAGCTCTTCCAACACGCTGCGCAGGGAGTACATTGACAACCCGGGGGTGTATGCCTACAATACGACGTACAGCTCGCGCAGTGTCAATGCCGGCGCGTATGGCGGGCTCTTCTACAAACACACGTTCCGCAAGCCCCAGCATGACATACGGGTCAACTTCAGCGGCAACTACAACTACGGGCACTCCTTGTCGGACAACATACGCGACTACATGCTGCAGGATTATCTTGACTTTTTTAAGAATAATCTCAGTCATAGCAACAGTTACAGTTTGCGTGGCAGCGTGGACTACAACTACCCGTACAGCAAGAACGGTGAGCTCTCGGCGGGTGTGGACGGCAGTTTCCGCGACGAAAACAGTCTGACCACCGTGGACACGTTAGTGGCCGGCAGTGACGGGCTGTTCCAACTCGACTCCCTTCGTTTGCGGGACACCCGCACCCTGAACAGCGGCTGCGGCGCCTACCTCACACTCCAACACAAGTTCGGGAATTTCACCCTCAAGGGCGGCCTGCGCCTCCGTTACAATCACGAAGACTACCGTATCTTCAACTCCCCGGAAGATAATGTGGTGCAGGACTATGTCAACCTGCTCCCCTCCTTGCACCTCAGCTATCGCACCAAGTCGATGCACAACCTTCGGCTCGGCTACACCTACCGTGTCAACAACCCCGGGGCCTCCAGAATGACCACCTTCACCTCCTATTCGGACGACTCCTTCTGGACCGGCAATCCCGACCTGCAGCCCACGCACACCCACAATGTGGATTTTAACTGGACCAAGTTCTTCAAGAAGTTCGGCAACGTGGGATTGACAGCCTATTTCAAACACACGGACAACAAAATCAGCACCCTGACAGATGTGGTCTATGATGAGCATTTTGGGCGCATCGTGACGTTCACCACACCGGTCAATGCGGGAAGAAGCCTTAACACGGGAATGTCCATGAATGTCAATTACCGGCTGAAATCCTTTATGAGCCTGCGGTTTTATGCCAGCGTCTATTACGACCATTCCGTCTATCAGTTCCGCAACGAGGCGGTGGCTCGCGAGTTTTCCAACGTGGGTTACAGTTTCAGGCTGAACTACTGGGCCAAGTTATGGAAAGTGTTGGAGGTGTTTGCCTCCGCCAATTACCGTTCCAAGAGCGTCACGCTGTTCAACACTTCCCGTCCGCGTTACTCCATCGATTGCGGGTTGCGGGCTGATTTGTTCAAACGGCAACTCTCCGTACACTTGAATGTGACGGACATCTTCAACTGGAACAAGACAGGAAGCACAGAGAACAACCCCTATTATCATTATGTCTCCTCCACCAAATACAACAGCCGCTTTATCAGCGCGGGTGTCACTTTCCGATTCGGCAAGATGGAATTGGAAAAGAAAGCCACGGAAAATAGCGACGTGGAAAGTTCTGAGGATTAGTTCGGCACATTCTTATATTAGTGAAAAACAAAAACTAAAAACATGAATAAACTTAATACTAGCAATTTGAAAGGGGACATTTTCGGCGGCATCACCGCCGGCATCGTGGCCCTTCCCTTGGCTTTGGCTTTCGGTATCCAGGCTTTCGGCGTGATTGACGTGCAAGACATCCCCAACATCGGCGCCATCGGGGCCCTGGCGGGCTTGGTGGGTGCCATCATGGTCGGGTTCTTCGCCTCCCTGTTCGGGGGCACGCCCTCGCAAATCAGCGGCCCCACCGGGCCGATGACGGTCATCACTGCCACGCTCATCTCCGGCATCTGGTCGGCGGGGGGCGCGCACTCCATCGAGACGGTGCTTGTCACAATGTCGGTGGCGGGCATGCTTTGTGGATTATTTCAGATTCTCTTCGGCATCCTGAAGATAGGCAAATACATCCGCTACATCCCGTATCCGGTGTTGTCGGGCTTTATGAGCGGTATCGGTATCATCATCATCCTGCAGCAGATCTATCCGCTGTTCGGGATGAAGTCGCCGGTGCTCATAGTGGATATGATCACGCAGTTCCCGTCGCGAATCGGGGGCTTCGACCTCTATGCGCTCATCTTCGGGTTGGCCACCATCGCCATTATCTACCTTTTCCCGTTGATTACGAAGAAGGTGCCTGCCACGTTGGTGGCGTTGATCGTGGTGACGGTCGCCTCCTTGTTTGTCAAGAATTTCAACCAAAGTTTGACGATTGGCGAGATACCGTCGGGATTTCCGCTTCCCGTGTTCACGAAGGTTTCCCTGGCGGGCATCCAGTGGGGTGCGGTGCTGAAAAGTGCGGCCATCCCTGCGCTCACCCTTGCGGGTCTCGGCTCCATCGACACGCTGCTCACCTCCGTGGTGGCCGACAACATCACGAAGACCAAGCACAACAGCAACAAGGAGCTGATAGGACAAGGTATTGGCAATATCTTTGCAGGCTTGTTCGCGGGCATCGGTGGTGCGGGCGCCACCATGCGCACGGTTGTCAACGTGAAGAGCGGCGGACGCACCCGTCTGTCGGGCATCGTCCACGCCCTCTTCCTGCTCGCCATACTGCTCGGACTTGGCCGCTTTGTGAAATATGTGCCGCTGTCCGTGTTGTCGGGCATCCTCATCACCGTGGGGGTCGGCATCATCGACTTCAAGGGGCTGAAAGACCTGCCCAACATCCCGCGCGCCGACGCCGTGGTGCTCATCACCGTGCTGCTGCTCACAGTTTTCGTCGATTTGCTCATCGCCGTGGGTATCGGAATGATCATTGCCTGCGTGCTCTTCATGAAACGCGCCAGCGACCTGGTGGAGAGCGGTTACCAGTCTGGGGAAATCAACCAGTTCGACAAGGAGTTGCCCTGGAAGGACGAGCACGGGCTTTCGGAGGAGACCAAGCACCAGATCTACATCCAGCGCCTCAACGGTCCCATCTTTTTCGGCTCCATCACCCGTTTCCAGGAGGTGATGCACGATGTGCCCGACGATGTCAAGATTGTCATCATCCGGATGCGCTTAGTCAGCTTTATGGACCAGTCGGGGCTCTATGCGATGGAGACGGCCATCAAGGATTTGCAGGCCACTGGCAAGACCGTGTTGATGACCATCATCCAGCCGCAGCCGATGTATATGCTCACCAAGATGAATGTCATCCCCGCCGTGGTCCCGAAGGAGCACACCTTCGCCACCTTCGAGGAATGTACGGAGTTTCTGGAAGGGTCGGAAATTTTGAAATAGTACATAAAATAAAAGAGCCGCGATTTTCGCGGCTCTTTTATAAGGGTTTCTACAATCCGGCCTTGGCCTCTTCGGAGGGTACCGACCGCTGGCCCTTGCCAAAGTACAGGACAATGTAGTAACTGGCCTTGTCGCCAGCCTTCAAATCCCGGTCAACAAAGGTCTTGGTGCCTTTTTCAAAACGCTGGTATGCCTGATATTCAGAGCCGTTGACAGAGCGGTATATCAATCCGTAATGGTGATGACGCCCCATATAGTCGTACGCCCAATCCAATGTGACGCTGTTGTTCTTCTTGTCGGCAGAAGCCTTTAACTGGATGGGAAGGTCCACCACCAGGGCTTCGCGCACAAACGCATTGGCATAACCCGACCGCCCGGCTGAGTTGTGGAAATCATCCACCGCCTCAATGCAGTATTGGTACATGTCGGACGAAGGTGTCGGATGGTCAATAAAGACGATATAATCGGCCTCGATGATTTGCCACGGCTGCACAGCCTGTTGCAACTCCCACTGTTTCTGCTTTTTCAGCTTTCTGTAGATAAAATAGTACATCACATCATCGGAGGCGCTCTTGGTCCAGCGCACCACCACAGTATTGTCGGTCACCGTGATGTCGTCCAAGATGCACGGGGTGGGGGGAATCTTGTCGGGAACGGGCACCGCGATGGTGTCGGAGTGCTCCGACACGTTGTGGCTGTAGTCCTCGGCCATGATGTAATAGTAGGCATATTTGGTGATGGTGTGCCAATCGAGAGTGTCGATGAAGGCATTGGTGTGTGCCAGGCCATGGGAACACTCCACGAACTCGTGGTCCATCTGGTTGGCGAAGAAAACACGATAGCCCATCACGTCCTTTTCAGGATTCTTGTTCCAAGTGAAATGGGCCAGACCTGCAGTATCCACCAAGGCTCTCAGCCCGGTGGGCTTCACGGGCGGCACCACATCCTCAATATTGTTGAGGGCAGTGCTGGAGAAGCTGACGTTTTTGTACTTGTCGTATGCGATGAGCTTGTAGTATCCTCTGCCGCGTGCTCCAGCATATTCGTCCACATATTGCTTGGCCTTGGGTCCCAGCAAATCCGACACATTTGACCACGGGCCGTCGGGCGAATCGGAGAAGGTGAGCATGTAGCCTTCAAAATCATCCTCTATCACATTCTTTTCCCAATAAACCGTGCATGTCTTGTTGTCTTTGGGGACACAACCCGTGATGATGGGGATGGTGGGAGGGACAAGGTCCATCATCTCAAATTTGTCGCTCTCCTTGAAAGGCACATAATCGCCGAAGGCGTCAAATGCCCGCACGCGGTACTGGTACTGGGTTTTCAGATTCAGGGAGTCAATGAATGCCACGTTGTCTTCCATCAATCTGGCAACATCCTCGCCCAGCACCTTGTAGGTCTCCTCATCGGGGTTGTATCCATAGATGGGCACGTTGTTCATAGGTTCCCAATTGCGGTCCTTGCTGGTCTTTCTTTCAATGAAATAACCCGACAGCTTGTTCTTTTTCCAATAGACGATAGCTCGATAGGCGTCTATTTGCTGTATCTCCACGGTGGGCATCATCTCTTCTTCCGTGCGCACGTAAGGGACATTCTGGAAGATGACGGAGACCGGGGGCACATCATAAAGGTGTTTGGGAACGGGCGTGCGAAGGGTGTAGTCATACCACTCACCCTTCTTCACGGTGCGATCCACATAGCGCAAGCCCAAGGCATTCATGATCTCGGGATGGCCTTCGGCAGCCAGCAGGGCCATGAAATGACGCTGTTGCTGTTCCTGGTCCTTGCGAAACACATAGTTCATAAACCCGTTCTGGTCGTTAGGGTCGGTAACAAACGCGCCTTCCCCGTACAAGGCCTGGGCGGCGGCGCCGGCATGCATGTCGGTGCTGTCGAATTGCTGCTGGAACTGCTGCAAAGTGAGAGGACGAATGGGCTTGCCGTTGTTCAGGAGGGTGTCGGTGCGGGAGCTGTTGCCCGACTTCTTGATCTCCTCATCCGTCAGCGAGCGTTCGAGCAACCACCCGTGCTTGTTGGCGAGCATCCACAAACCGGCGTCCTCAGGTGCCCAGCGGAAAACCACGCTGTCGCCATACGCGCGGTAGAGCAACACCACCTTGTTGTTCTGACGGATCTTGACGGTGTCTTGCGCATATAGACGGGGGACACCCATACATATCATCATCAATATCGCGGACCATATTATTTTTTTCATATTAGCGCTGTTTAATTGTTGACTACTCTGATTTGTGCTGTTACGTATTCTTTTTTAATCGTCGATATAGGCTTCCACATTTTTGTAATCCGGGAAGTCCAGCTTTTGAGTGCTGTTGTCTTTGGTCGTCCAGGTTGCATCTTTTTTATAGTTGTTCAGTTTCCATGAACGTGATACTGTTTTGTTGAATTTGTATGCACTGTCGTTGATTTCTTCTCCTGACCCAAACAGATTCTCCTTGATTTGTTTGGCGATGGTGGTGCTGTTTTCTCCACAGGATGCGTACACAATTTTCACATACAGCTTCTCATTGTCGGCCAAATTGTTCATGTTGCTGTACCAATGGGGCAGTGTCCTGTCGTTCTTGTCGTTCAAACTCACGGTCATGCCCTTTGTGCCTTCCCAAGTGTTGGGTGCTTTTTTATAATGGAACCACAACCAGGAGTAGAATTGATAGTTGGCCCTGCTAACGTGCATATTCTCCGGATTGGCGGCATCGGGGTCAAAATCATTGCCGAGCGTGTACAGGTTGTTCCAGGCATTGAAATAATGAGTCCAAGGCAAAGATTTGTTGATCGTGTAGGGGAAGTCATTGTCGAATTGCAGGCAAGCATTGGCATAATCTGCTGAATAGAGTTTCTTTAAGATGTTTTTCTTGTGGCTGTATCCCCTGTTAAGCGGATAGGCGGCAATTTCTGTGCATTTCTTGAAGAAATCAAAAAACATCTTGATGTCATCATACATCGCCGGTGTGGCTTTGTCTGTGATGGTCACAGTTGCAATGGAGTTTCTGGAGCCATTGTGGTCTTCCCACTCGGACTGCTTGTCACCGAACGATTTGATCGTGATAATGGCAATCTTCGGTCGCGTTGTGGAGACCTCCAACATGTCAGGTATAGCCCAATATAGTTGTGCATAATTGCTCCTGTATTCATTCGCGACTGGGAATCCATTACCGATGGCTTGACCGCAAGGTTCAAACATTTCCGGGATAGTGGACCCCCGTCGGGATATGGTGTAGGAACGCAGATCCAGATTCTTCCAACTTTTGTTATAATCGCGGATAATACCGCCTTTGCTGCCATTGAAGAAATCCTTGTTGTAATCACAGTCGATATCGTCCCAGGAGCCGTTGATGGAGAAGCCGTCCCGGGAACTGCCCACATAATCGTTCTGATGCGGTATCTTCTTTATCGGCGCATTGGTGTATAAATTGGAATAGTCTTTCATCAGGTTGAACTGTGTCATCAAGAAGAGGTGCTTGGCCATCGCTGCCGTCCGGTGTTCCTCGGCGGTGCTGAGCTTGAAGGCGGCAATGGCGGGCAACTTCACATTGGTGTTGTAACGGTTGGCGTCATTCGGGGTTTGCGGGACGAACAGATATGAATACCATCCAAACCTTTGTGCGGTGGAGGCTGATGTCACAATCGGGAAGACCGATGAGCTTGCAGAGGAAGAGGGGCCCGAAGCGGAGATGCCGCTGTTGTAACAAGCCATTATGTTCGTGAACAACTCCTCGTATGTGCTGTAATTAGGATCTGTCTTGAAACAGAGGTCGTAGATGGTGTCGCCAAGCTGATAGGCTATGGTATACTCTTCAAGGGACTTTCTTTCGTAGAGCATGGAGGTGTCGCTTCCCTGATCGGTGTAATCCTCTCTCAATTTCTCATACTGGTAATCTTCCACGCTGAGATTATCCGTTGTCGTTGTGGCCACCAAAGTCGGGAGCATGCTGCCATGAATACCATTGCTGTTTCCATTGTCACTCGTATTAATAACCGGACGATGCACACCCGTGATTGAGGCACCGGTGGAGTTGGAGTTGCTTGTAGAGGGGATTCTGACCAACGAAGAGTTCACTACCATGGTATTGCCATTAATTGTAGTGGCGGAGTTGGATGTGTTGTCAGAGATGACAATCTGACCTTTTCTCTGAATAGTATTGTTGTCTCTCTTGACCAGGTTGCGGGCATTCAAATTGGTGGCAACCAGATCATTTGAAGATGATGAGCTTGAGACGGAACTGTTTAGTAGACCACGGGTCTGCATTGTCGTTGACCCGATAGTGGCGGTGTTGCCGTTAGAGTTAGAATTGGCGTTGGCGGCACTGCTTCTAAGTCTGCCCCTGTTTCCGGTAGTCATGTTATTCTTACTCGTCTCCAGATTGGCGTTGACCTGCAAAAGGCCGGCGTTCAGGTTGTTGTTGGCCAACACGCCGGAATTGAGGTTTGCTGAATTGGTGAGCAGCACCCCGTTGCTTGCGGTGTTGGTCAGCCGGGATGAGGTGGCCGGTCTGGTGACAGTCGTCGAGGTGGTTGGCCTTGTAACTGTTGTTGAGGTACCTGGTCTGGTGATGGTGGGATTGGTGGTTCCTGTCAGCGTTCCGTGGCCGGGTGTGGAATTGCCTGTTCCTGTACCGAAAATATCTCCCAGATTGGGTCTCGACCCGCCACCCAGTATTGGTTCAAGATTGGCCACTCCCGCCTCATGCTCGATTCGATGGTTCAAAGCTTCTATCTTGGCATTGGAGAAGTAGTTTAAATTGCCGACATTGAGGTGGCTTCCCGAAGACCCCGTGCTTGTGCTGGCTCTGTGGGAAGCATACACTTTGTCCCAATTCTGGCTGGTGAGCTCATAATCCGTGCGGGTGGACACCTGCTGTGCTGCCATCAGGTTGTCGACGGCATTTTGGAAATCCTCCTTATTGACCAATAGCATCCGCAATATATAGGGCTTACCTTTCTCTATAAAGGAAGGATCCACAAACACCCGTATGAATGGCAATCCTGCATTGGAATAATAACTGTAGTTGGTACAGCGTATTGGATCGGTGTTGAACCCGCCATAGCCTTTGAAAAGCCAGAAGTGCATCTCTTTGCCGTTGGCAGCCAGGAACTGCGGGTCAAAGAGTTCGGGACGAGCTTTGGCCAAGTAGATTTTAATTTCATAATTTCCGCCAAAATCACTTTTCAGCTCGTCTTTAGGAACCGAAGGATCCCCGTTGTACGGCCACGAATAAACCACTTGGTTGTAAAGGTTGGACGGCAGCGAGTCGATGTTGAAATAGACGGTCGTGTCCTGACGGAATATATGGATGGCACTGTCTTTGTCGTTTGTATACTTGGGATTGTACCAACCCCAGGTGGTGTTGTCGAATTTTGTCGGAATCTTTTTGAATGCGAAGTTGTTGTTTTCATCGTAACAAGTGTCCTTCAACCTGCTGTTTTTAGTGTCGAACGCCAAGCGGTACTCGTATGCACGGGCGGTAAAACTCCATCTCTGCAACGATTTTTCCTCAAAACCACCGTCATTATCCTCAAACAACAGAGTGTTCACATCATTGGGATAGGATTCTATTTTGTAGTTGTTTTTATTAACTGTGCTCCAGCTGGTGCCGCGATTCTTGGAGAATTCGTGTTTGCATCTGTTCTTCTCTATCACGAAGATGAATTTACGGGCATCATCGCTCTTGCCGTCTGCAGTTGGCGTCACGAGGGTGACCGCTTGGTTCCAGGGCATATTGGAGACGATGACGCCGCCACCGATAGGTGATGCCGCATTGCCATCCTTCAACGCTGCGGCTGCATCTTTGTATCCGGGGGTGATACTTTCGAAGAAGTTGACATTGGCCAACGGGTCGCCGGCGCCGGGCACACAGACATCGCCCACATGGAAGTCGACACTGGTGTTGATGGATACCAGGCCGTTCAGCAGGGAGGCTTTGAGGCGCAGCAATCCGAACGCCCAGGAAGGACGAGGACCGCCACCCTTGAGAAGGGCGCCGATGCCGAGGCTGCACAGCTCAAGTTTGCCTTTCCAGAACCCGAGGTTGATGCTCAAGCCGGCGGAACCCTTCAGCATGGCATACAACTGGCCCATAGCGTAGAAATCGTTCTTCCCGATATGATCATACCCTTCGCACGACTGTCCCTTGGTATCCATCAGAGCCACATCGAAACCGAAGGCCGCCATCACCTGGATGTAGAGGAACATCTCGTATTTGATTTCGGACCTGTACGTCATGCCCATTGCAAAGCCACCGGCATTCTTGAACTTGGGCGTGTTTTTATACATGTTCTTCAACTCCTGGCCCTGTTGGTCCACCGTGCTGGTGGCGCTGGTGTTGACTTGTTTGCCGGAAGACCCGCCGAAGAAGAACTCCTCCACCTCCGGGTCTAATGGCGGCAACTCAAAGTCGAAGCTGTTGCCGGTGATGAAATAGAAGGTGAACTTGGTGCTTGTCTCAAAAACGACAAGGTTGGCCCACATGTTGAATTCCACGCGCTCGCCGGGTGTGGGTTTTCCGATGCAGAAGTACCAGTCGGTACCGCTCTTCCCTAAGGAGTTGCCGCTCTTATAGGATGTCACCTCAAATTCGATGGGAAGCGCAAAGTTGATGCCGGCGCCAATGCCTGCGGCAATAGCCGAATCGGTTTTGGCCTTCCCTGCGGTGGAATCTATGGTAACCACGTTGGTCAAAGGATCAAATGCGCATGTTACATCTTTTATCACATTGTTGCCCAAACAATTAAGTTGGTCCTTCACGCCGTCAAGTGCCTGTGTGATACCCGAATTCTTGAGCATGTTGGTCAGGTCTATTCCGCCTTTGACGCAGAGGGCGAACTTGAAGTAGTGGTAATCATCGTTTTGTTCGTAACCCATCAGGGCCCGGGCCTTGATCATGGTGTTCTTGTTCTTCTCCTCAGCAGCGGCGGTGGCGGCAGCGCCCGACGGGTCGGTGAGAATATAGGTGGACACATCAATCAAGATGCCGCTGAATTTGCCCCTGGAGACGCGCAGGGTGAGGATGCCGTCGGCATTCATCAGCTTCTCGTTGGCGAGGGAGAGACTGAGGCCCGCCTTGGCCACCCAGCTGTTCTTCTGGGGTATGAATTCGCATTGGGAGAGACTGCCCGACACCATCTTGGCGGCCAGGGACGCGCCGTCGTCGCCGGAGATGAGGTCGTGGGCCTTGGCATTGGCCAATGTCGCGCTCGGCTTCACGGTCATGTTGTAGGCGAAACCGCCGCCGAAGCCGGTGAAGACAATGGGTGGCACCGGGATCTCAAAGCCGGTGGCCGCGCCCTGGAACATCCACCACTTGTAGCTGGACGAGTCTTGTCCGACTGTGCCGAAGGCGGCAGCCATCGCAATTTCAATCTTGTCCATGATGGTGACGTCCAACGAGCCAAACATGCCCTCGCCGTAAGTCGGGTCAGGGTTCTCGTTGCCGATCCAGATAAGTTTGCCTTTCAGCTTGAACACCGAGAAGCAGTCGGTGGAGATTGTGACGGAATCGACGGAGCCACCGATGTCATCCTTGTTGAAATCCCAACTCTTGTAGTCGATCTTGCCCCACACCTTGAAGCCGCAGCCGGCGTCAATGGAAAATGCGTCGGAGGATTCTCCCTTGTCGTTGGTCTCTTTAGGTCCGGTCTTGAAGCCCACCTTGATGGCGGTGGCAAACCCAAGCTTCACTTTGGTGCCTTCCAGGCCATACACGGGCTTGATGGTCTGCACCGAGAAGGTGAACCCGCCGATGGAGCCAGTATAGACATCCTTGTTGCTGGCGTTGCTGGAAAGGTAGTGCTGCGGCGATGCCTTCGCCCAGTCGCCCATGTAAAACCAGAGGTCGCTGTCGCCGATGCGCTTGACGTTGGTGTCCTTGGCATTCTTGAAGTTGCGCAGGGTGAAGTTCTCGAATTTCACCATCGCGAAGTTGACGGGAATCTTGAGTTTCTGGAAGTCGATGTTTATCTTGCCGTTGAGTTTCAGGTCGATGGCTGTTTGCGGACGGGCACTGTCGGCCGCCGTCTTTTCGTATTTGTGTACCAGTTTGAAGTAGGATTGCTGGATGTCAAGTTTGGCCAACCAGAGGTCGAAGCCGAGGGTGTCTTTTTTCTTGGTGGACAATCCGAAGGTCAGGCTGTCGGTGGCGATGGCGCAGTTGTAGTTGAGGCGTCCGGTCATCAGCGGCACCTGGGCGGTGCCGACAATGTAGCCCTTGTTAAACTTGCCTTTGAGCACCTTCACGCCGATGGTGTCGATGGAGAAGGCCCAGCTGCCGGCATCCTTGGTGGAGGCGTCCACGATGTTGACCGCCTGGATGTCGGTGGTGACGCCTTCGGCATCAATGATGGTGTTGGCAATACGGAAGCCGAGACACTGCTTGGTGAAGGCCACTTCGGAAGAGTCTTTGATTTCGCCGTTCGGGCCATATTTATATTGGTACATTGGCTTGACGTTGGTGTCGCCGGCACCGAATACGGTGCCAATCTTGTCAGACATCACGAAGCCCAAGTCCTCCATGAAGAATCCCTGCCAAGCAGGGCCTTTGCCGGCACTGGACTGGTAGTCTTTGGGGAATTTTGCGGGATTGCTCTTGGAGGAGTGGTCATACCAGATGTTGCGTCCCGGCACGAAAGCCATATCGGGGAAGTCCTCCAAGGCGAACGGGTCGAAGGAGACTCGGGCCAACCAGTCCTTCCAGTCCTGGATAATGATGAGGGCGCCGGCCTTGACGGGCGTACCCTTTTGTGGAACACCGGTCTTGGGGTTGAGGGCCAGCACGCCCGACTTGTTCGAGGCCAGTGCAGAGGAAGAGGTGAGGTCAAACTGGAATTCGAGGTTCAACTGCTCGAAACCGGCACTCTTGTCGTTCGTCTTGGTGCGGAAGGAGATGACCGTGCCATCATCCTTCTTGCCCAATTTGCTGGCTCTCTTGAGTGTCATATTGTAACCGTCGCTGAGCTCCATGTCAATATCCTTGGCCAAGTACACATCAATGCCTTCGTTGATGCCCGGGAAAAAGTTGTCGGGCTTCATGCAGATGTTGGTGGCAATCATCGGGATGTAGATGTTGTCCTCCTGGCTGTAGAACAGGGTGAACAGGTTCATCAGCGCCGTCTTGGGCGACAGATACATGTTGTTGATGGCCATGATGACGTTACAGCCGTCGTCGGGGAGGTAGAAATCCTGCGAGTTGACTTTCAAGGGCAAGTAGAAGGAGGGGCTTTCGCTGCCGTCACCAGCGCCGAACAGGCCGCCGATGCTTGTGTAGGAAGGCTTGTTGAAATAGTTGATGTATTTCTGCACATCCTGGTCACTGCCCACTTTCGAATAGAGGGCGTTGACCTTGCTTTCGGTCCAATCGCCTATCTTGCTCGAGAAGTCCATCGGCAACAGCGCGGTGGAGTCGGCGGCTAAGCTCCTGGCACACCCGGTAAAGATCTCATATTTGCTGTTGAAGAGGATGGAGTCGAGCTGTACCTTGATGCGTGTGTTGAGCACAAAAGGATTCCATACGATATATCCCTTGCCGTAATAACTCTTCCTCAAAGTGACTTTCTTGGTTTTTCTGTCCTTGAGGGAGTCTGTCTTCTCCTGTATCTCCTGGAAAACCACTTTGAAGCCGTTCATCGTCAGCTCCTTGCCCTTGATTTCATTGATGTTCTTGGGTCGGAGAGTGTCTTTCCTGCTAATAGTCGAGAAAGTCTCCGAGAAACATTCGCTTGACGGGTCGTTGTCAGCGGTCTCCTCCACTGTCTCCACAATCTTGAACGGGGCGGCCCAGGAGCGGCCCTTGTTGGGTATAATGTAGGGGTCGTCGGTGGCCACCGCCTGCTTGACACGCGTTTCCACCACCGCCACAAACTGGCTGCCCACCTTGAGGGAGTCCTTGATGGTGTCGTTCATGAACTCCGTCGTGGTGAGGTTTTTGTAGCAGAACAGGGTATCTTTCATCTGAGATGGCAACACTCCTTTCTTCCATTTGAAAATCAACAGGTTATAAGTAACCGTGTCGCGGTCGAGTACATTGTCGGCTGGAGACCATTTGAAGTTGAGGGCACTGTTGTTGTAGACCTCCTCCACTTCGGTCTCGCCCAGGCCGTAGTCGGCTGCGCGACCCCGCATGTCCACAGGATAAATGAGCTGTGCCACCTGGACGGTTTCGAGCAACGCGCTGTCGTAGCCCCATTGGAACACTTCATTGGAATAGAAGAATTCCGTGCCCTCCATGATGGTGTATTTGGAGTAGGTATTTTGGGTGGTGGAGCCGTTCTCGACAATGGTTTCCGTGTAGTTGGTGGTCTTACGATACTTGTAATGGCTGGCCGCTTCGAGGACGAGGAAATATTTGTTACCATGCTCAAGCAGGGTGTCCCACTTCTCAGGAAGGGATAAATATTCCACAGAGGTGGGGGAAAATCCATTCGTCTTTGTCATCTTGAAGGATTTCAACGGGGGGCGGGATGCAGAGAAAGAGACATCGCCGCCAATATATTCATAAAGGTTGACGACATACTCGACCTTTGTCAGGGAGTCGCCGCGCATGGGCAGCCACGACACGCTGAATTTTTCCTTGTCATTGAGGCGGTAATACAAGCCGTCGATGAGAGGCCTGGAGTTTTGGGGACGATTGGTGTTCTCGGAGGGGAATTTGCCCACAAGGACATCGGCGGCATCATCGTCCACCGCCGGCATGATGAGGTAGGGGTTGCGCAGGGAGGCCAGCACATCCGCCTTGTTGTCCGTAAAAGTGGAGTCTAACGTCCGGCTGTTGGAGTTGCCGCCCGGCGGAATATTCCTCGGGACAGGGCCTCCGGCAGCTTTCCCCCAGCTGAACGTGATAATCTGGCTTTTGCCGTCATTACCTAATTTCAGTACAACATTCTGGTTTTTTGGAACGGCCTGCACCATGGCAGCATACGTGTGCCCAATCTGGAACTTGGCATTCAGGTCATTCATCGTGTCGATGATGCAGGTGGTGCGGGAGCCGGTGTTGACGGTATAGATGGTGCGGTCATTGTCAATGGCGTCGTATACGGACTGCTGAGGAAACACCTCGACAATTTTGAGAATATAGTCGACATTGGAGTTGGTGATGCAGTTGGAGATTACGCCGGTCCAGTTGAAAACCACTTGACGCGAAGGGGTGAGCACGGCGTATGCGGAGTTGGAGCGGCTGTCGGAGCCGCTGGCAGCGTCGAAGTTGTCGTTGTTGTTGTCCGCCTGGTCCGCCATCGGGTTGATGACATTGATGTTGGCACCGCTCTGCCCTATGATGGGGGATGTAAACTCGGGGGCGGAACCGGAATAGCAGATCGAGAAATAGCAGCATCCGGCGGGACCAGCCTCCACAGGGGCAGGCACGGTGCCCGCGTGATCCCAATAATAGGGCTGGATGCAAATCTGGTAGTTGCCCTCCGGCAGCATCAGGGCGTCTTGCCATGTGATGCCACTCATCTGGATGTCACGACCATTGATGTGCGACATCAGCATCCTGAAATTCTGCATCGTAATCACCCGGGTCTCATTGGAGGCAAGGGTCAACGGTTGCGGTGGCGCCATATTGGCGGGCGACTGCAGGAAAAAACTCTCCCCTGTGGCCGAAAAGTCACAACTCACCCTAAAACTCACGTAAATCTGCTTGGCTTCGGGACCCGTGTTGGTCATAATGACATTGAAATACTGGGTGGGGTCATCCAGATAATTCAATCCTGACGACGGGAACAATTGCACCTTGGGGGTGATTGTGGTCGTTATTTGCGCCTGCGCCGTTGCGACAAGCATACAGGCGAGTATGACGAAAAATCGGACAATTGGTTTCATGATATTAGGGTTTAATTGTGATTAATTCTTGGTTTTTTCGCTTAATTTGCGCAGTTTCTTTGTTATTTTATCCTCTTTCTTCTGGTTTGCGCCCTCTTTTTTCTTGATGAGGACCTTCTTGAAAGAATAGGCATAGGAAAGCGTGAAGCGGCAGTCGAGGGCTGTGGCAATCTTCTGGCCGATGACAATGTCCTCACTGAAATTGCTCAATGAAAAATAGAGTGAGGCCGTGTGGGCGTTGTTGAAGTTGAAGGAGCTGCCCAGGCAGTTGCTGACAGAGAAGTTGTTTTCGCTGTCCTTCACGATATTGTAGCCGGCAGAGCCGTTGTAGTAGGCGTTCCAGTTGAGCTTTTCCCTGTTCATGATGTTGAAATTCACCCCATAGTGCAACGTGTGGGCGTTGTAGCTGTAGCTTTCGCTGGTGGAATAGGTGTAGTCGTAACCGGCGTTGACCGACACTCTCACTGGGGTGATGGAAATATTGTAGCCCACCCCGCCCGTCAATGTCATCACATCGCCACTGTTGGCATAATAGAGCTTGTTGAGATTTTGATTCTGCACAAAGCTGAGGTTGAGGGATATGGCGTGGTCGTTTTTGGTTTGGAAGGTAATCATCGGGGAGAGTGTCGCCGTGTGGGTGATACGGTCAAGCCGTACCGAGTCGGCCACCTTGGTGGTGCCGTCGTACTGGTTCTGCTTGATGCCGTTGTACATCAGTCCCAAGTGAAAATGGCTGCCAATCATATTGTTGGAATTCAACGTGTAGGTGGCCACTTGGTTGGTGTACATCTGTTTGTGGTTCAGGTTGTCGCGCTGCAAATAGCCCACAAGGGTAAGGTTGGACTTGCCCTTGAACATCCTGAAGTTCGTATTGACGCCGATACTGTGGGTGTTTTGGCTGAAACTGGAGGTGCCTAACGAAACATAGTCGGGTTGGACGATACGATATAGAATATTGGCGTTGAATACTTTGAAGTTGAAGTTCATGGCAGCGTCGCCCGCGAAACGCACAATGGAGGAGCCTCTCACGCCATAGAGCCAGTTGAGGTTCTGGAAAATCCGGTCCGTTTTGTCGTCGATGTGGAGGAGACTGTCGCGGAGGTTGTCGCTGTAAAAGGTGACGCCAAGGTTGGCGGTAAAAGAAAACCAGTTGCGGATGGCGAAGCGTCCGGAAAGGCCCACGGCGACGTTTTCCTTGGCTTTCACCGTGTCGCGCCACTCCTCGGGCAAGGAATTGATCTGGTCCTTGGCTTTGAAGAAAGTCAAGTCAATATAGTTCCTGGTGTTGCCCACGCCGATTTTGGCACCGCCGCCGAGCCGCCTGTATTGGGGGGTGGTGTATTGCGGTATGTTGAGGCCTAACAGCGAGTCGGAAAGCCGCTGGAAAGCAGAACGGTCGTCCCATTGCTCCAAGCGCGTCTTCCGGTTGATGATGCCGCCGAAAGCCGCCGCACGGAACAACTTGCCCTGATACTCCGCGCCCGCGCCAATGAAGGTCAAGCCGGAATAAGTGTAGTTCGACAAGTGCATACTGCTCACACCTAAATGGAAGCGCCAATTCTTGTAGGTGGGGGTCATGCCTAACGAAATGTGCGGCATCTTGGGATAACTGAACTCTGTGCTGTTGTTTACAAAATAAAAGGATATCGGCAAGTTGAAACTGTAAATGTTAAAATTCAAGCTGCCATAGAGAGAATAAGAAAAAGGCGTGGAGTAATACGTGCTGATATTGTTGTGCGCAATGCCCATTGAGGCGCCCACATTGCCCGACAATGTCAAAGGATCGGAATTCTTGATAGTCTGGATCCGTTCCCTGATCTGTGCCTGCAGAGGCATGACGGACACCAACAAAAATGTCATCAAAACAAACATTCTTGAAAAAAAGCAATGCCGAAAAACAATGCCTTTTTTTGCACTGTTTCGTGTTGTCAAATCAATAAAACTCATCTGATTGAAATGTAAATTTTATCTTATACTCTTGCCTTTTTGTTAAACACTATAAAATTTCATTATTTCCCTTCTAATCTATCCTATAGCGATGCAAAAGTATAAAAAATTTTGACAACGACACGTTAGATGGAAAGAATCAGGGTTTTAGCATTTTTTTTATTTGGGCGTGCCGGCGCGGCGGCATTTGATTGCGGGCGTGTTCATGCCGCCGCGCCGTCGGGCTTTCCGCTGCAATGGCTGGCAAGCCAGCCATTTCCGCTGCAATCCCTCACGCATGCTCGTCGGGCGACACACCCGTTTCGCGGCGAACAGCGTGCTTCCTCGTTGCAACATTCTCCCGCGCCGCGATTTTTCCCGCGCACCATCCATCCCAGGGGTTGCAGCGCTCGTTCCTCGCGCCTTGACCCCTGGCTACCGAGCTTTTGCCCCTACGGGGCTGCTCAAGGAAAACCAGTCAACCCTTTTCACCCCAGAAATTTTTCTTTATAACACTACTATTGTTCCCTTTTGGACAACCGACATACGCTCATCATTCATATACACCATTCTATAGACAAAAATCGTATTGACCGCCTTGGAACCGCTGTCTGTCGGGCGCCACTTGAAATTGACATCCTGAGTGTAATAGATCAATTCACCCCACCGGTTGTATATATACATGTGGAATCCCTGTATCTGTTCGGGATGGTTGCTATAGATGCAAAAATAATCATTGTTTCCCTCAGTTAAGGATACCGTTATAGTATTGGGAACATATATCTGGAATGGACATGTTTCCAGAGTGTATTGTCGGTGTAGCTTGCAATAATGCTGTATTGCCTCCACCGAATAAGTGCCTGGTGCATTAACCAGGATAGAGTTGGTGTTTTCGCCTGTGTTCCAAACGATGTCGGTAAGATTTCCATCAGAAACCAACTGCAGGAGTGTTGAATTATGCTCACAATAATCCCCATCAGCCTGAATGGAGGCCTCTGGCTTTGTCTGTGCGGTTAAGGTTAATATCACCAAGCTGTCGCAACCGCCCGTGCCGGTTAGATGAACTTCAAAAATCTTGTCATCATCAAACATGGTTTCATTGGCAGAGAGTGTCAAGCCATGGTTGTGATAGGTATCACCCCAGCATACGGTATCTGCCACATGGCTGGTATCGCAAGGAGGTACCGCACAGTCCTCCACCATCAGTTGGATATGATCAGAATAAAAAGAGCAAGGAGTTGCCAGAAGTCCATCCTCAGCTATATGTACCCGATAATAGCCTGCATGGGTTCCCGTTACGGCCGGAATCGAATACTGTGCAGAATTGCTATTCGCCAGGTTTTGCCAAGTGTTGCCGTCCGCAGAGTACTGCCATTCATACTCCATTGTTGCACCTGACAAATTATTGTCGGTAGCTACAAATTGCGACACCAGATGGAGTTCGTCACCCAAGCAGACTGTTGTGTCGGTCGTCGGCGTGACGATAGAGGCTGTGCCGCCACAATAAGTTATTTTGATATCATCAATGGCCCAATCATTACCAATGTTGTCAACGTTTTTATTGATGATTCTAAACGCCACATTATGGACATTGTTGGGCAGAATAAAAGGGAAACCGTATTGATGCCATACCAACGGATTGTTACGGGGAACAGTAAACACCTCGCTTCTGACAAGGATGGAACTGTCCTGAAG
>JAFZZK010000050.1 GCA_017615795.1 Bacteroidales bacterium | reverse complement strand
TTTCCACCGGAATGATGACCGCCCCCTCCCAAACCTTGATTTTTACCGTATCGACAAAATCGTGTTGGGAGAAGCGGATGTTTCTGAAACTTTTTTTCTGCGCTGATGCGGAGAATGTTGTCAAAACGGCAAGCAACAATATGTAGAAAATATGTTTTTTCATTTTTTTGATGGTGAAAAAAACACATGTGCTCATTAATTATGCAGGCAGCGGACGGAAGCGCGGCGGTCTTTCATACAGGAGGCGCGGAAGAAATCCGAAGTGTCGAAATCCATGCCGTAGTAGATGGCATACGTGGTGGAGATGTCGTTCTCCGTTGAGGACCAAAAGTTAGCATAGAGGCCTGCATCATTGTACCCGTAAATCCAGAATGTACCTGCGGGAACAGCGCTGAATCCCGTGGCGTTGTTGGGGTAAACGCTTTGGTTGCCGGGAACACACACTTCGCTATAGCTCTCCCACCAATGTGTGGAGGACAACGCTTTGGCTATATTGTTCACGTTCCCGCCACAGGTGTATTCAGGCTGAGAGCTCACATAGTTTTTAAGAACCTCCCATTCCGCTTCGCTCGGCAAATGCCAACCTTCGGGACAGATGCCCCGCACCCCGCTCGGAACGGAAGTGCTGGAAGCAGCATTGTGCATCGCAGCAGACCAATTGTACAAATAGCCCCGTTCTTCCAATGGAATAACGGAGGTGCTGTCGTCATAATAGTGCGGTTCGGAAGAGGTGTAGTAGGCGCCCATGGGAATTGTGGTGCCGTCTTCAAAAATAGTCGACCGCAGGTTCTCTTTCATCCAACACTGGCTGCCGATTTGCAAGGTGTTATAGACATTGCCTTCAATGTCGGTTACTGTAGGGTTGTTGAGGCATGGCTGAATATTGGCAAACGAAAGAACAATCGTTTCCGAGGCAGTTTGATCCTGCGTGATATGGATGCTTTCCACCTCCACGCCGTTTATCATGGCGAATCCCATGTATTCCATCTGATCGCCGAGGTCAAACGGGTTGTCTGTGGTGCCACGGGGACCGGGTTTGGGTTGTAGGGACGGAGCTCGCTCCGTCCCTGCAATGGTGGAAACCACGATGTCATTGTCGCCTCCGGTGCCCTGGTTCACCATTTTGACAACGGCAGTCTGTCCATTTTGGCGGGCGGTCAGGAAATAGAGGCCGGGGGATGAGAGGGAGACGCGCATTTGGTTAATGTCTGATTGTATGGACGGGATGCGCCTTGTCCACACAATGCGCCCGGTGTTGTCGGTAACCGTTACCGCAACATCGCCGGGTTCGGCCACCTGCAGGTTCACGAAGGTGGTGCCGTTGAAAGGATTGGGGGTGTTTTGCGACAATTGTAGAGACGCACGGCCGTGCATTTCTACATCGTGGATGCCTGTGATGCTCATTACCAGCACGGTGTCGGGCCACAACAGCGTTTCCTGCCAGCCCTTGGTGAGGTTGCTGACGCCCACGCGGTTCAGAGGGACGTACTGGTTGCCGGCAATGCGTCCGGTAAACGTCAGTGTTGTCGACTGCGCGCATAAATGCGCCACAGAAAGACAGCACCATATTATCGTTGTGAAAAGATTTCTCATTTCTAAGGATATTTGATTAACAGAAATAACATTTTTTTCACCAGTTGAAAAATCGTTGGCAAATGTACAATTATTTTCACATGTTCAGTCGTTTACAAAATCGCCTCTTTCCAAAGCTGCAATCAAAAATTTTGTATTTTTGCGCTCCCTTGGAAAACAAGGGGAAAACCATTAATGAATACTTGTAGAGACGCTATGCATAGCGTCTCTACCATCCAAAATATTGGACAAACCTTTGTAAGATAATAATATATGGCAGAATATAAGGATGACAACATTGTAACCCTAAACTGGGATGAGCACATCCGCACACGGCCAGGCATGTACATCGGCAAGCTCGGCGACGGCTCATCGCATGACGACGGCATTTATGTGCTGCTCAAGGAGGTCATCGACAACTCCATTGACGAATTCATGGAGGGTCATGGGCGCAACTTTGACATTACCATAAAGGAAAAGCGCGTCACGGTGCGCGACTACGGACGCGGCATTCCCCTCAACAAGGTGGTGGATTGCGTTTCAAAGATGAATACCGGCGGCAAATTCAAGGAGGGTTCCGCATTTGAAGTCTCTATTGGCATGAACGGTGTCGGTGTGAAGGCCGTGAACGCCCTTTCCACGCTGTTTGTGGCGCAGAGCGTGCGCGACGGCAAGCTCAAGCGCGCCGAGTTTGCCTGCGGCCAACTGGTCAAGGAGTACCCCATTGTGGACACCGATGAGAAGAACGGCACGCTCATATCCTTCCTGCCCGACGACACCATTTTCGAAAACTACGACTGGTACACTGAGTACATCGACGACCTGCTCTGGAATTACGTCTATCTCAACCGTGGCCTCACCATCAACTTCAACGGTCACAAGTACTACTCCAAAAACGGTCTGCTCGACCTGCTCAACAAGAAAACGGGCGAGGACCGACTTTACGAGCCCATATACCTCACGGAGGACAATTTCGAATTTGCGTTGGTGCACACCAACCGCAAGTATGGCGAGGACTACTACACCTTTGTCAACAGCCAGTACACGGCGCATGGCGGCACCCATCAGCAGGCCTTGCGCGAGGCGTTGGTCAAGACGTTCCGCGACTTCTACAAGAAGAACTTCGAGCCGAGTGACATCCGCAACTCCGTCACCGCCACGATGGCCATCCGCGTCAAGGAGCCGATTTTCGACTCGCAGACCAAGACCAAGCTGGGGTCCGACTACATGACCCCGGGCGGGCAGACCATCCGCAACTATGTCAACGAAGTTATAGGGCGGCTGTTGGACAACTATCTGCACAAGCATTCCGACGTGGCCGACATCATCCTGAAAAAGATTCAGGAGGCCGAGAAGGAGCGTACCGCCATCGCGAACCTCAAGAAGCAGTCGAAGGAGATCCAGAAGAAGGTGAGTTTGCACAACAGCAAGTTGCGCGATTGCCGTTATCATTTCAACACCAACGACGCGCGGGGTTTGGAGACGATGATATTTATCACGGAGGGTGATTCCGCTTCCGGTTCCATCACTTCGGCGCGCGATGCCAACACGCAGGCTGTCTTCAGCCTGATGGGCAAGCCGGCGAACATCATCAAAACCAAGAGCGCCATCTATGAGAACAAGGAGCTGAGTCTTTTGCAGGCGGCATTGAATTTGGAAGACGGCATTGATGGTTTGCGCTACAACAACATCGTCATCGCCACCGATGCCGATGTGGACGGCATGCACATTCGTCTGTTGTTGTTGGCTTTTTTCATCCAGCTGTTCCCCGATGTGGTGCGTTCCGGACACGTGTTCGTGCTGCAAACGCCCCTTTTCAGGGTGCGCAATCCCAAGAAAACCATATATTGCTACTCCGAGCAGGAGAAGATAGATGCTATTCGGACATTAAGCCAGGGCAAGCTCAAATTGGAAATCACGCGCTTCAAAGGTTTGGGCGAAATCGACCCGAAGGAATTCAAAAACTTTATTGGCAAGACAATACGGTTGGAACCTGTGGTGTTGGACCCCAAGAGCAACATCGACGCCATCATAGAATACTACATGGGCAAAAACTCCATCGAAAGACAAAACTTCATCATCGAAAACCTTCGGGAGGAGATTGATAATTTCTCGGAAGAGTCTTAGGATAAGATTTTTAATTTATTCACATCTTAAAGTTTGTTAAAAATACAAGCTTGAGAATTTGTATAAAAAAAAAGTGTATTTTTGCCCGCTTATAAAAGCGCAAATTCTATTATAAACTAAAATCATAAAAAAGATGAAAAAACTTTACACGTTAATTGCAATGATGTTAGTGGCAACATTCTGTTTTGCCCAGAACATTCCTGTCAAAAAGGCTTTCAATGAAGCTCCGGAAAAGCCCGTTTTCCAGAAAATGCACACCCAACAAGCCAAAAGCGGCCCAGGTAGCGAGTGGATGTTGTATTCAGACGTGGTGGAGGCTTATTGGAACAGTGAAGGTGAACTGCATGCATACCCCGTTCAGTATGACACCAACGGTTTAAATTTCCCGACAACTGGTGATCCCTGGCATCCCAATGTTTGTGGTTTTGGTATGACTTATGACCTCAGTAGCGACATTTTTGACTTGGCTGCTGATGAAGGACAAATTTCTTGGGCGAACACCGAAACTTACAATCTTGACTCTCTGTTCATCTATGGTCACTATTTCCGCGACCAATCCACTCCGGCTGGCGCTGTTGACACGCTGATTATTGGTGTGCTCACCACTGTTGATAATCTTGTGACCCTTCACACCCAAACGATCAACCCCCTCATCACCTTCTACAAGGTGGATTATGAACCCGCTACCGGTGTTCAGAGCGGTGCCATCATTTACAAGATCCTTTTGGATGAGAGTATGGTTTCTCAACAAAGTGAAAACGGTGGCTATTATGCCGCTCCCCTTGATCTTTATCTTGGTATCAACAATCTTACAGACAAGACGTTCCACATTGCTTATACCTTCAAGAGAGGTTATGAATTGGGCTTGAACGACACTATTGCCAACTATTCCCGTTTCAACGGTTGGATCAATGCGGATCCTCGTCCTGAATATTACATGTATAGCAGTGGTACTTGGGCAGCTTTCACCGATAATGGCAACTACAACATCGGTGGCATCATTGATTCTGATACCAGATATGACATAGATGCCACTCCTTCCAACTGGTATTACAGAATGTATTATCCCTGCCCGTTCTGGGGATCTTTCCATTATCCGTTAATTATGCCGAAGATTTCTTGTAATGAATGTGCTATAGTGGGTGTTGAGGAAATGGAAAAAGAGAACATCTCTGTTTATCCTAACCCTGCCACCAACAAGTTCACGGTCAACCTCGCTGGTTCCGAGAAGGCCAACATCGAGCTCTTCAACCTCGTGGGTCAAAGAGTTTACAACAGCACCGCCACTGAAAAGGCTGAGGTCAATGTTTCCAACCTCCGCGCTGGTATCTACATGCTGAAAGTTTCCCAAAACGGCAAGGTTTACACCTCCAAAGTTGTTGTGAAATAATTTCAACATTATCCTTATATAAAAAGAGGTTGAAACAATCAACCTCTTTTTTTTTGCCTTTGTGCAAGGACTTCCGAAACCAAGCCAAGAATTTCGTATTTTTGCCGTCCTAAAAACAAAGATATGGCCATAGAACTATCCGAACAAGAAATCATCCGCAGAAAGAAATTAGACGACCTCCTTGCCCTCGGCATCAATCCTTATCCAGCCGCAGAATACGAGGTCAACGCTACCGCCCAAGAGATCTTGGAGCAATATCCGAACGACAACTCGCTTTTCCAGAATGTGAGCATTGCGGGGCGCATCATGAACCAGCGCATCATGGGCGCTGTCTCCTTCTACGAAATACAGGATGCCACCGGGCGCATCCAGATCTACGCTAAACGCGACGAAATCTGCCCCGGCGAGGACAAGACGATGTACAACAGCGTCTTCAAGAAACTTGACATCGGTGACATCATCGGAGTCAAGGGCTTCGTCTTCACCACCCAGATGGGCGAGATCAGCGTGCACGTCAAGGAGTTTACCATACTCTGCAAGTCGGTGTGCCCGCTGCCTATCGTCAAGGAGAAGGATGGCAAGGTGTATGACGCCTTCCAGAATCCCGAGCAACGCTACCGCCAGCGTTACATCGACCTCATCGTCAACCCGCAGGTGAAGGAGACCTTCATCAAGCGCACCAAGTTGGTGAACACGATGCGTGAATATCTCAACGAGAAGGGCTATTTGGAGGTGGAAACCCCCATTCTGCAACCCCTCTATGGCGGTGCCGCCGCGCGTCCCTTCAAGACGCACCACAACACGCTGGACATGACGCTTTACCTGCGCATTGCCGACGAACTTTATCTCAAGAAACTCATTGTGGGCGGCTTCAACGGTGTGTATGAATTCTCCAAAGATTTCCGCAACGAGGGCATGGACCGCTTCCACAACCCCGAATTCACGCAAATGGAGCTTTATGTTCCGTATAAGGATTACGAATGGATGATGAACACGGTGGAGGAGATGGTGGAACGCATCGCCATCGCCCTGCACGGCGACACCAAAGTGCAAGTGGGTGATAATGTCATTGACTTCAAGCGTCCTTGGAAACGTTACACCATGTTCGAGGCCATTGAGCATTATACAGGCACCGACATTTCCGAGATGGGCGAGGAAGAGCTTGCTGCCTTCGCCACACGCCAGGGCATCGCCGTTGATGCCACCATGGGCAAGGGTAAGCTTATTGACGAGATTTTCGGTGAGACCTGCGAGTCAAAGCTCATCCAGCCGACCTTTATCTACGACTATCCCATCGAGATGTCGCCGCTCACCAAGAAGCACCGCAGCAAACCCGGTCTCACCGAGCGTTTCGAAGCCATGTGCAACGGCAAGGAGATCTGCAACGCCTATTCCGAGCTGAACGACCCCATAGACCAGCGCAAGCGCTTTGAAGACCAGTTGGAGTTGGGCAAGCGCGGCGACACGGAATCCATGGTGCTTGACGAGGACTTTTTGCGCTCGCTTGAAATCGGCATGCCTCCCACCGCCGGCCTTGGCATCGGCATCGACCGCTTGGCCATGATCATGACCAATTCACCCTCCATCCAAGACGTCCTTTTCTTCCCGCAGATGCGTCCTGAAAAGAAAGTCGAGACCAGCAGCGACGAGGAGTTTACCGCATTGGGCATGGATGCAGCCTGGATACCCGCGTTGAAGAAGCTCAACATCCTTACGGTAGCCCAGCTCAAACAGGCCAACCCCAACAAGTTGCTGAACGACCTCGGCGGTATGCGCAAGAAGCTGAAACTGGACGTGCCCGCCGCCACATTGGAGGTTATCCAGGGATGGATAGAGAAGATAGGGTAGTGGTTGCCAGTGTTCTTAACGCATATTTTTACCGACAAAAAACAAGAAAGGGCGCGAAATTTCGCGCCCTTTCTTGTTGGTACCGAAGGCCGGGATCGAACCGGCACGAGTGTTACCTCATTGGTTTTTGAGACCAACGCGTCTACCTATTCCGCCACTTCGGCTTGACGGCTGCAAAAATACACTTTTTTTGGAAATGTCGGAAATATTTTTTCCACTTGTCTTTACGTTCCTTTAGTGATAATATCAATAAAGTTTCAAATTTCTTTTTTCGTATTTTTGCCCCATTATTAAAATGCCCGAATTGTGAAAACTTTAGAGCAAGAATTTCAAGAAATATTGGCCGGAAAAGAACCGGTAAATCTTTATGATCCAATAGAATACATATTGTTGCAGCCAGGCAAGCGCTTGCGTCCGCAGCTGGTGCATGACGTTGTGGAAATGTTTGGCGGCGACCCCGAACAGGCACGTCTGGTGGCCATGGCTTTCGAGATGCTCCACAACTTCACTCTTATTCACGACGACATCATGGATATGGCCCCCATACGCCGCGGGAGACCCACTGTTTACAAAAAATGGAACAGCAACATTGCCATCCTCTCCGGCGATGCCCTCGCCATCATGGCTTTCCAACAACTGCTGAAGCTGCCCTGCGACAAACAAATCATTATCGACATCGCCAACTTGTTCTCCCGCACATCCTTGGAAATCTGCGAAGGACAACAATACGACCTTGACTTCGAGACCCAGGAGCATGTGAGCCTCGATGAGTACCTCAACATGATCCGGCTGAAAACAGCCGTCATGTTTGCGGGTTGCCTCAAGGCCGGCGCGTTGTTGGTTTCTGCCTACGAAGAGAGTCAACAGGCTCTCTACGATTTCGGTATTCATCTTGGCCTCGCGTTCCAGTTGGCCGACGATGTGCTTGACGTTTATGGTGACGAGCGCACTTTCGGCAAATCCATCGGGGGCGATATCCGAGAAAACAAGAAGACCTACATCTACCTCAAGGCCTTGGAATTGGCGACGCCGGAACAACGTGCTCAATTGAAGGGGCTTTTTGCTGTTCCCACCACCGATTTCGAGGCCAAATACAAGGCGGTCAGGGCCATCTTCGATGCCACGAACGTCAAGGCGGTCACAGACGACTTGGTCATGTCGTACACGATGCAGGCCAAGGAGGACTTGGAACGCGTAAACCTGCCTGCCGATAAGAAAAGGAACTTGCAGAATTTATTGGATAAACTGATCAATCGCGAAAAATAACCCGTTGTGCAGAAACAAAGACGGTATTATATTATCCTTTTGCTGATCGGCCTGTTGGCTGTGGTATATTTGGCGCGGCTGTTCTCCATCCAGGTCTTGAACAAGACCTACAAGGACAAGGCGGAGCAGAACGCGTTGCGTTACATCACGGAGCACCCCGCCCGCGGGCTGATATACGACCGGCACGATTCGTTGCTCGTGTACAACGATGCCGCCTACGACCTGATGGTGGTGCCCAATGAGTTGCGAGATTTCGACACGGCGGAGTTGTGCCGTGTGCTCGACCTCACCAAGGAGGAGGTGGAGAAGAAAATCGCCCGCGCCATGAAATACTCCAAGATCCTGCCCTCCCTGTTTGAACAGCAGATTTCGAAGGAGGACTACGGTTTTCTGCAGGAGAAAATGTACGAATTTCCGGGTTTCTTCGTGCAGAACAGAACGTTACGCTCCTATCCGCATCCCATCGCGGCCCATATATTGGGTTATGTGAGCGAGGTGAACGACCAGGATATGGAGAACGACAACTATTACAAAATGGGCGACTACATCGGCAAGAGTGGCATTGAGAAGGCCTACGAGTCGGTGCTGCGTGGAGTAAAGGGCAAGCGTGTGGTGCTGGTGGACGTTCACAATCGCGAAATGGGCAGCTACGACAACGGCTCGGAGGATGTCGTGCCTGTTCCGGGCACCTCGCTTTGGAGCACCCTCGACCTGAAACTCCAACGCTATGGCGAGGAGCTGATGCAGAACAAGCGCGGGGCGATTGTGGCCATCGAACCCAAGACGGGCGAAATCCTCTGCCTCATCTCGTCGCCGACTTACGACCCGAATCTATTTGTGGGTACGGCGCGTCCCAAGAACTACGGTGTGTTGCAGCAAGACCCCAAGAAACCGCTGTTCAACCGTGCACTGATGGCCAGCTACCCGCCGGGTTCCACCTTCAAGTTGGCCAACGGGCTTATTGCGCTGCAGGACGGCATTATCACCCCGTCAACCGTCTACACTTGCTCGGGCGGCGGTTACCACCTTGGCAACCATGTGGTACACTGCCACAACTGCGGTGGCCTTAACATCTATACAGCCATCCAGCGCTCCTGCAACAGTTTCTTCTGTCGCGCATACTACAACATCCTCTCCAACCGCAAGAAATACAAGGATATCGACGAGGCCTACACGGCTTGGTTGGACTACATGACCTCCATGGGTTTCATCCAAAAGTATGAGACGGACCTGCCCTACGAATTGCGGGGCAGCATCCCTTCTGCCGAGTATTTCGACAAGAAATACAACAACAGCTGGAATGGCAACACGGTGGTTTCCATGGGTATCGGTCAGGGCGAGGCGGCGGTGACGCCCCTGCAGATGGCCAACATGCTGGCGGTCATCGCCAACCACGGCTACTACATCAAGCCACACGTGGTGCGTGCCATCGGGCATCGCGACAGCCTGAACACCCAGTTTAACGAGAAGATATACTCGAAGATCAAACCGGAGCATTTCGTCACCGTGTTGCAGGGCATGAAGTTGGTGGTGACGGCGGGCACCGGTCGTGGCGCGCAGATTCCCGGCATCGAAGTGGCGGGCAAGACGGGCACCGCGCAAAACCCCCACGGTGCCGACCACTCCGTGTTTGCTCTCATTGCTCCCGCTGACGATCCCGAAATTGTGATATTCTGCCTCGTTGAGAATGGAGGTTTCGGCGCCAGCGTGGCTTGTCCCATCGCCTCCCTTATGGCCGAGCTGTACCTCAACGGTGAGGTGAAGCGCACGGATCTCGAAAAAAGAATGAAAGAACTTACCCTACGATAAAACCATGCCGAACGAAGATTTACATAGAAAAGGTGCAAAGGGCTTCGACGCCAGGCTGATCATCTACTATCTGGCCTTGGTGATTATCGGATGGATTACAATATATTCCACTTGCTATATCCCCGAAGGGAGCAATGCCATCTTCGACTTTTCACAGCCTTACGGCAAACAGCTCATCTGGATAGCCACATCCCTTTTGCTGGGTATCATAGTGTTGTTGATAGACGGAAAAATCATCCAGCATTACGCCTATATCTTCTATTTGGTATGTTTGGTGCTGATGATACTGGTCTTGTTCATCGGCACCGAGATCTCCGGTGCCAAGGCATGGATCAAAATCGGCACCGTCAGCATCCAGCCCACGGAATTCATGAAGGTGGCCACAGCTTTGGCGTTGGCCAGGTTCTTCAACGAGGGCAAGACAGAAGGGGAGAAACGTTATGGATGGCTTTTTTCCATAGGGTTGATCATGGTGCCTGTATTGATTATCATGCTGCAGCATGATGCGGGATCGGCCCTGGTGTTCGCCTCTTTCTTCCTCCTTTTCTATCGGGAAGGGTTGAGTGGCGAGGCCCTATTGCTGGCTGTGGTCGCGGCCTTTATCGCCATTTTCACCCTGATTTTTAACGAAACCTATACCATTGCCTTGCTTACGGTTGTCTTCATCATTTTCATGATGAAAGACCACACGCAGAAAAAGAAGGCACGCCGCGACATCATCGTGTTTGCGATCAGCATACTCTTTGTGTTTGCCGTCAACATCATTTATGAAAACATGTTCGAGCCGCACCAGAAGGAACGTATCGACACGATTTTCGGCAAGACCTCTGACCCCAAGGGCGCGGATTTCAATCTGAACCAGTCCAAGATTGCCATCGGTTCCGGTGGTTTTTTCGGCAAAGGCTATCTCAAAGGCACGCAAACCAAGCTCAAATTTGTGCCGGAACAGAGCACAGACTTCATCTTCTGTGCTATCGGCGAGGAGTGGGGTTTCATGGGCACGTTGGTGGTCTTTGGCCTGTTCGGGGCGCTCATATTCCGCATTCTCGCATTGTCGGAGCGGCAGCGCCTGCCCTTTGTGCGCTATTATGGATATGGCATTGCGGGCATCCTGATTGTGCATTTTTTCATCAACATCGGCATGACTATCGGGTTGGTGCCCATCATCGGCATCCCGTTGCCGTTCATCAGCTATGGCGGCTCCTCTCTGTGGGCCTTCACCACGATGTTGTTTATCTTTATCAAACTCAACGACAATTAGACGATTATGAAAAGAAGAATCATCACAACCCTACTGTTGTTGACGGCAGTCTTCTCCTTGGCGGCGCAGAGCAGCCTGTCGGGGGAGAAGACCGTTCTGTACCTGATACCGTTTTATTCGCGGCAATACAGCAGCGATGCCGTGAGCAGGGTCAAGGATTGCAGTGACATGCAGCGCATCAACTCCTTCCAGCTGATGGGGTTCTGGGCGGGAGCCCAGATTGCGCTCGACGAGTTCAACGCCGCCAACGTGCATCTCAACGTCATCGTGAAGGATGTCACCGACAACGAATCCGCCTTGCGCGCCATTATGGAGGACCGCGAGCTGATGAACCGTGTCGACTTGATTGTGGGGCCCTTTTTCAGTCGCACCTTCGCTATTGCCGCGCGCTATGCCAAGGAATACGGCATCCCCATTGTAAACCCCTTCACCACGCGTCCGGACATTCTGCACGACAACGAGTATGTCTACAAGCTGATTCCCTCGCTGGAGACGCGCGCCGCCACCGTGGCCTTTTACTCGGACATGCACCCCAACAGCCACATCATTCTCTATGCCGACTCCATGAAAAGTAGAAAGGAGTATGCCGCATACGTCAATTATTTCCGTAAGAACGCCATCCCTTTCACCCATCTTCCTTTGCAGGAGAATCTTGTGAACGCTTTGAAAAACAACGTCAAGAATATCGTAATCATGCTGAACAGCGAGTCGGCCAAAATGCTGATGGTCTCCCGCGACCTCATTTTCAAGAGCGACCTCAAAAACCTGATGCTGATCGTGCCCGAAGAGTGGCTCATGGTGCCCACCTACGACATCGAGTACTACACGCAACTCAACATCCACTTTTTCAGCGACTACTATATTGACGAAAGCAACGAGCGCACGCAGGTTTTCGAGCACAACTACCTTAGCAAATTCGGTGTTCCTCCCACGTTGGAGTCTTTCTCCTACCAAGGGTACGACATCACGCGCTATTTCGTTTCCGCCATCTTCAACGACATGGACCTTGACAGGGTGAAAATGGAAACCATCGGCTACCATTTCAGCTTTGACAAGATTCCCGGAGGAGGTTACGAGAATATCAACACCCAGTTTTTGGAGGTGGATGAAAAGGGAATCCATGATGTAGGGTTTTAAAAACCACGATTTGAAGGGAGGAGTCGTGAGCCGTCCCTTCAAAAATTATCGGGATTATGCGCATCACCTATTTTGCCGACATATTGCTGCCGCTGCCTTTGGAGGCAACATTCACCTACCGGATTCCGCAGGAGTTGGAGGGTAGGGTAGTGTTCGGTGTGCGGGTGATCGTGCCTTTCGGGCGCAGCAAACTCTATTCGGGGTTGGTGACGCGCGTGCACACGGAGGCGCCCCGCGAGGTGACGGCCAAGTACATTCTCGACGTGATGGACGAGCGTCCGGTCGTCTCCGACCGGCAGTTCCTGCTATGGCAATGGATGGCCGACTATTACATGTGTCCTTTGGGCGACGTGATGGCTACAGCATTACCCTCCGCCCTGAAGTTGGCGTCGGAGACCAAGATAAAGTTGCATCCCGGGTTCAGCGGGGATGTTTCCGTGCTAACACCTTTTGAGTTGCGCATTGTGGAGGCGTTGGTGCACCATGAGGAGATGACGGTCGATGAGGTTGCCAAGAGCGCCCAGGTGCAGAAGATCCTGCCCGTCATCAAATCATTGGTCGACAAACGGGTGGTGGTCACCGAAGAGGAGATTCGCAACCCCTATAAGCCCAAGCGGGAGACGTATGTGCGGTTGGCGGATGCGTATGCGGAAGAGGCGCCCTTCATGGCGTTGATAGACCGGCTGAACGCCAGTGCGCGTACAGCTCCGCAGGCTGACATGCTGCTTTCCTTCATGCTGCTGACCCGTCACGAGGGGCAATACGACTTTACGGCGAAGGTGCCCCGGGTGCAGCTGCTACAGGCCCGCGAGGCATCGCCCGTCCGCCTGCAGACGCTCCTCAAAAAAGGAATCCTGCTCGCCGAAGAGGTGGTCAGCTCGCGCCTTGTGGACCTTGATGCCCGCGATGAGGTGGACTCCATCCAGCTCTCCCCGGCACAACAGATCTGTTTTGAGCAGATCCACGATCAATTCGCGCAACATCCCGTCACGTTGCTGCATGGTGTCACTGGCAGCGGCAAGACCGAAATATACATCAAACTCATTGATGAGGTGCTGCAACAGGGACGGCAGGTGCTCTATCTGTTGCCGGAAATAGCCCTCACCACGCAAATTGTGAATCGTTTGCGCCGTTATTTTGGCGACAAGGTGGGGGTTTACCATTCGCGTTTCAACGAATATGAGCGGGTTGAAATCTGGAACCGTGTGTTGGAGCAAGGTAGTGGGGTGTCGCAGAAGTACCAGCTCATTCTTGGCGCACGTTCCGCGCTTTTGTTGCCCTATCAGGACCTTGGGCTTATCATTGTGGACGAGGAGCACGACTCCTCCTACAAGCAGATGGATCCCGCTCCGCGCTACCACGCCCGCGACTGTGCCGTGGTCTTGTCGGCCATGCACAAAGCCCCCGTGCTTCTCGGCACGGCCACGCCCTCGTTGGAGAGCTTTTACAATGTGGAACAGGGCAAATATGGCTTGGTGCAGCTCTCTGAAAGATACAGCAGCCAGAAACTGCCTGACATCTGGGTGGTCAACATGGCGAAGGCGGTACGGCAGAAACAAGTGCAGGGCATCTTCTCCAATTTCCTGATCGAACAAATAGGGGAGGCCTTGGAAAAAAAAGAGCAGGTCATCCTTTTCCAAAACAGGCGGGGCTACGCTGTGCGCATGATATGCCACACTTGTGAGAATATGCCCACTTGCAAATATTGCGACGTGACACTCACGTACCATCGGCGCACGAATTTGCTGAAATGCCATTATTGCGGCTATGCCATCCAGGTGCCTCAAGAGTGTCCCACCTGCCACAGCAAGGACATTGAGATGAAGGGGTTCGGCACTGAAAAGGTGGAGGATACGTTGGCGGAAATCTTCCCGGCAGCCTCCATTGCGCGCATGGATCTCGACACCACCCGCTCCAAAAACGGCTATCAGCAAATCATCAGCGACTTTGAACAGCACAAAACAGACATCCTCGTGGGCACCCAGATGGTAACCAAGGGATTGGATTTCGACAGGGTGAGTGTAGTGGGCATCCTCAACGCCGACGCTTTGATATCATTCCCCGACTTCCGGGCCTTCGAGCGGGCATACCAGTTGTTGGCCCAGGTGAGCGGGCGTGCCGGTCGCAAGGAGGTACCCGGCAAGGTGGTCATCCAAACCTACCAGCCCAACCATCCTGCCTTGAAATACGTGGAGAGCAACGATTTTGCCGCGATGTACCAAAGCCAGATTGCCGAGCGTAGGGAATTCAAATTTCCTCCGGTGGCGCGCCTTGTGAAAATCACGCTCAAGCATCCTGACGAGAAAACTGTGGATGCCGCTGCCAATGCGTTGTCCGCCCCACTGCGGAGCGCCTTCCCGGGATGGGTGCTCGGACCCGAAGCACCCTTGGTTTCCCGCATACAAAACTATTTCCTCCAAGAGTTTTGGGTGAAAATGCCCAAAGACAACTACCTGTCTTCCCATAAACAGCAGTTGCGTGCCATCTTGAAATCGTTCCAAACAACACCTGATTTCAAATCTGTCAGGGTGGTGGTAAACGTGGATGCGTGATGCGTGGAACCCGATTTGCTGTCTATGGTCCGTTGTTTGGGATTCCGCCAGCTCGCTGGCGGAATGGTGCGTCGCAAATTGATTAAAGAGAGGAGATGGGCGGCGCGGGTAAAAGGGGTGTCAAAGGCATGTTCCAGCCTGCCGCCCATCTCCCGTTCTGTATCCTTCCCCTAGCGTGCTTCACCATTCCGCGTGCTCACGCGGTGAGCCGCGGAATCCCCCAAAAACGTTTTACCCAAAAATTTTTGGAAACATTTTTTGTAAAAAACCCCCACCCTGTTCAAAATAAAATTATTAGATTTGCAGCCTGCTTTTACATGAAAATAATTTAAAGCAAATAACATAATAAAATTCACTAAAAATACAAAACCTATGAAAAACATTTTACGTTTTCTTTTGATGCTTTTTGCGTTTGCGCCATTGGCAATGCAAGCGCAGAACACTGTTGATGTGATAGTGGGAACAGGTACCACGACATCGTACACGGGTGGTTTTAACACCTATAACAAATACAGCTGGGCGGAAAACATCTACCTTGCTCAGGACATTCAAACTACTGGCGGTTACATCAACTCCATCGCTTGGTATTCGGCTACCACCAACACGTTAGCCACTTCCGATTTGCGAATATATATGGGAACCACTACGCGTACTACCCATTCCTCCACTTCAGACTGGCAGCCGCAATCGGAATTGACACTGGTTTACAGCAGTACATCGGATGTTATAGGCGGAATTGTAGGTTGGAAAACCTTTACGTTGAACACCCCGTTCTATTATGACGGAGTGGACAACTTGGTAGTGGTGGTGGCCAAGAAAGCCTCTTCCACCAGTTCTACCACTACCCACCGATACACGCAAACTTCCAATGCGGTTTTGTACAGACAAAACAGTTCTGACCAATCCTACGCCAATTATCCGGGCACAAGTACAGGTACCCGCTCCTATTATTTGGCGAACATAAAACTCAACATAACCGAGGTTTTGCCGACTTGTCCCACTCCGCGCACCTTTGAGGTTTCTTCTTTGACTTCAACAGATGCCACGGTGTCGTGGAGTCCGCAAGGAAACACATCCGTTTTTGATTTGTATTTGACCACGAACGCATCGTTTGTGCCCAATGACAACACCACCCCTACGGTGCCGTCTGTCACGGACACGTTCTATACCTTCACGTCTTTGACACCCAGCACCAATTACAGGGCTTTTGTTAGGGCCAACTGTTCCAGCGAATACAGCCCATGGCGGTATTTGCCATTCACCACGGCATGTGCGCCGATCACCACACTGCCCTATACGGAAAACTTTGACTCCTATGCTACTGGCGAAAATGGCGATTATCCGACTTGCTGGGGTAAAATCAACACCTATTCCTCCAACAGGCCATACGTCAACACGACACACTATGGTGCAAGTGGGGCATCCCTCTATTTCTTCACAGGCACTTCCGGCACTTACAACATTGCCATCACGCCGCCGTTCGATGCCAGTATCAACATTTCCGGTTTGCAGGCTGTGTTCATGTACAGGGCTAGCAACAGCACCGACCGTCTGATAGTGGGTGTTATGTCCAACCCGACAGATGCCAGCACTTTTGTGCCGGTGGATACGGTTTATCCGGCATCCACAGCTTCCACTTGGATAGAGAAAACGGTCTATTTCAACAACTACACGGGCACAGGCCAATATATTGCTTTCAAGAACGGTTATACTTCGACTTCGTGCTATGCCTACATTGACAATGTGGAAATCGATAACATCCCGACCTGTCCTAAGCCGTTATCCCTAACCGCCACGGCCGTCTCTACGAATTCTGTCACACTCAGTTGGAACGATCCCTCCTCCGCCACATCTTGGAACATTGAGTATGGTACAGGTTCCTTCACTCCGGGTACAGGTACCGGTACTACAGTGACGGCCTCCAGCAATCCGTTTACGGTCACAGGTCTGACTGCCAGCACGAATTACACATTCTATGTGCAGTCTGATTGTGGCGGAGGAGACCTGAGTTACTTCTCGGATGCACATACGGTGAGCACAGCTTGCGACCTGCTCACCATGCTGCCCTACATGGAGGATTTCGACTCTTACACAGGGGCCACCAGCACGTCCGTGACTGTAAACAACCTGCCGATCTGCTGGAAAAATCTCAACACCGGCACCAACAGCAGCTACGAGGGTTATCCGATCATTTACAGCAGTTCGACATACGCCCATTCCGGCACGAATGTCATGAGGTTTTATGCCGGAACGGGCACGTATGGTTCCCAGATGGCTATCCTGCCCCCGGTTGACGATAATTTGAATCCAATAAGCACCCTGCAAGTGTCTTTCTGGGCCCAAGCTCTCAGCACCTCCTACCCATTTACTTTGGTGATAGGTGTGTTGACCAATCCGACGAGTATAAGTTCTTTTACGCCGGTAGACACCTTGACCATCACGAGCACCATACACAACCTCTTTGAGATTCCGCTCGACAGTTACACGGGCACGGGCAATTTCATCGGCCTTCTGGCTCCGCAGCCCGCCACAGGTATGAACTACGGCTATGTGGACAATGTCCGATTGGAGCTCATTCCGGATTGTACAAAACCCTCTCACGTAACGGTAGGCAGCATCACCGCGTCTTCGGTGACGGTGAACTGGACACCGGGAGACCAGGAGTCAACATGGGAGTTGGCGGTAGTGCCGCAGGGGCAGAACATCACCAATGCCATTCCGGAAATGGTCTCCACATATCCATATATTGTGAACAACCTTACAGACAATACACCGTACGAGGTGTATGTCAGGGCGGTATGTCCGTCAGGTGGATACAGCAACTGGAGTCCAGCCGTCTATTTCCGCACGGATCCTTTGTGTACGCCGCCGAGAAATCTCGCTGTCTCCCAAATCACGGGCTCATCGGCGTTGGTTTCCTGGGATGAAGCCCTTGTGGGGGCCCTCGACTATACGGTGGAGTACACGGAATACGGGATGAACAACTGGTATCCTATGGTGGTGAGCGGCACATCATACCTCCTGCCCAACTTGATTCCGCAGACCCGCTATAGTGTGCGGGTGTTCTCCAACTGTGCTCAGAGCAGTGCCGACACGGTGTCTGCCACTTTCACCACGCGCTGTTTGGTGGGTGGTTTGGTTGAGATAGGAGCGGGCACGACCACTTCTTCTTATCTGCCTTCCTATAGCGGAAGTGTGCGTTCTTATTCTCAGCAGATTTTCAAAAGAGGCGAGTTGGGTGCTGCCGGCACCATTGACACGCTGTCTATCCAACTTTCATCCGTCAACTCTTCCGCCAACCGTTCCATTTCGATCTATTTGGTACACACCTCTGCTGATGCCATTTTCAGCTGGGTTCCCACGACGGGCGCACAGTTGGTCTATTCCGGCACCACCCATTGGACTTCCGGCTGGAATCACCTTCCGCTGACCACGCCGTTCGCCTACAATGGTGTGGACAACCTTATGATGGTGGTTATCGACGGCACAGGAACTTCAGTTTCTTCACCATACAATGTTTATAATACACATTCTGCATTTGCAAGCAGCGCCCGTTATACAACCGGGTCCTCCTATTCCATCGGTTCGGTGCCTTCCGCGACGGGAACGAGTTTGTCAGTCCGTAACAACGTCAAATTCCATATAGATTGTGACAACAACGCGACTTGTGTGGCTCCGAATGTGGCCCCGACAAATGTGACCGACGAAAGCATCACGTTTGAATGGGCACCCGGCTATATGGAGAATTCTTGGGACTTGGAATACCGTGCCGGCAATGGAGCTTGGGTTTCAGAAGGCACAGTGACCACTTCCCCATACACCCTCACCAATCTCCTGCCTGGAACACAGTACAGTGTGCGCCTGCGCTCCGACTGCGGCGGCACCTATAGCGAATGGGCTGGATTCAATGTCACAACAGAATGCAGCAGCGTGACGGTACCCTTCAATGAGAACTTCAACAATGCTCCCGGCAGCGGTTCCGGCAATATGGTACCTTGCTGGACCCGCAACACCAACAATACTTCAACGGCCTATCCTTACACCAGTTCATCGTACAACCACGGCGGTGGAAATGGATATTCGGTTTATTTTTATGGTACAGCTTCCTATTATTCTTACATTGCCTCCCCACGTTTCGACGATCAGGTGCAGATGAACAACCTGCAAATCAAATTCTGGGCATACAAGACCTCCGCATCCTACCAGATAGAGGTGGGTATTATGAGCGATCCCGACGATTTCAGCACATTTGAATCCTTGGGACAATTCTCACCCACCAATACTTCTCAGTGGCAGAAATTTGAAGTAAACACGAACCTCTATACGGGTACTGGTCGTTATGTCGCATTCAGAATGCCGACAAACATGACCAGCTATATGTATCTTGATGATATAGATATTTACGAGATACCCGCCTGCGACCATGTGGACAACATCCACGCCGTGGGCACACCCACGACAACCACAGCAGACATTGCCTGGACACCGAGAGGCACGGAGAGCCAATGGAACGTGGTTTACGGTCTTCAGGGAACCATCACGGATCCCTCCCAGGAGACACCGACAGTGGTCTATACCCCGTCCATTTCGCTTTCCGGTTTGACACACAGCAGTTTTTATGATGTGTATGTGCAGTCAGACTGCGGCGGCGACACGAGTGTTTGGGAGAAAGGCACAGTGCACACGGCATGCGACCTGATCAACACGCTGCCCTATATGGAGAATTTCGACAACGAAGCTTATATTGGAGGTTCATCGAGCAACAATGTGATGCCTATTTGCTGGAGGACTCTGAACACCGGAACCACGGCGTCGGGTTGTCCCACGGTGACAGCAAATTCCACATATTATGCATCGGCGCCCAACGGTCTTTACTTCTATGCCACCACCGCCAACACATCGGCAGACCAGTATGCCATTTTGCCCCAAATAGATGTCAACACATTACC
The DNA here is from genome assembly GCA_017615795.1 of Bacteroidales bacterium. Lineage (GTDB taxonomy): Bacteria > Bacteroidota > Bacteroidia > Bacteroidales > WCHB1-69 > F23-D06. The sequence continues at coordinate 15,085 of JAFZZK010000050.1, read as the reverse complement.
CATCAACACGCTGCGCCTCTCATTCAAAGCCAGACGCTACAGCACAGATGCTTCCTACGTGAACACCATCATTGTGGGTGTGATGACCAACCCTTCCAGTGCCAGTTCGTTTGTGCCGGTGCAGACCGTGACACTGACGAGCACCACCATCGGGACGCACCATGTTGACTTCACCAACTATACGGGAACAGGAAGCTATATTGCCATTAAGGTTCCGAAACCGGACGGCACGACTTACACTTCAGCATCCTACAACTATCTTGACGATGTGATGTTGGATGTTGCCCCGGCTTGCGCTTATCCTACCAACTTGCAGGTCTCAAATGTCACGACGACCAATGCTACCGTCAGCTGGACGGCTGGCAGCACGGAGACAGAGTGGGAGATAGTGGTGGTGCAAGGCAATGCAGCGGTAAACACGGGCACGCCGTATAGTGTGTACACCAACACGGAAACGCTCACGGGTCTGACATCAGCCACCAATTACACGGTGTATCTACGTGCCGTCTGTCCGCAGGGCGGGTACAGCGAGTATGTCACCACCACCTTCGACACCCAGTGCGAAGACCTTCAGACACTGCCCTTCACGTGCAACTTTGACAATGTGCCAGGCTCAACATCCGGCACTACCAACAACCTGCCGATTTGTTGGAATCATCACAGCGGCACTTACAGCAGCTACGCCGGATACCCGATTGTGTACAACAATTCTTCGTATGCCAATTCCGGCACCAACTCGCTGCGTTTCTACACTGGCACGACCACCACGTACGATTATGGCAACCAATACGCTGTGCTGCCGCCCATCGACGTGAACCTCAATCCGATCAACACGCTGCAAATGGCGTTGGATGTGCGCAAATACAGCACCTCATACGCAAACGTCACGCTCATCGTGGGTGTGATGACAGATCCCTTGAATGTCAGTACATTTGTGCCTGTTGACACCATTATCCATACAGAAACCGCATATCACACCTACACGGTCTATTTCAGCAATTATACCGGCACAGGCAAGTACATCGCGATATATGCCCCGACCCACGGCATGAATGGCATCACCTACAACGCGGGTTATGTGGACAACATTGTGGTGGAACCCATCCCGGCCTGTCCTCCAGTCATGAACTTCAGTGTTTCCAATGTTGCCGGCTCTTCCGCCCTGCTGACTTGGGAAGAGGGTGTTGCCGGTATGGCAACGGACTTTATTGTGGAATATTCCGAATACAACCAGAACAACTGGATCACGGAGACGGGTATAACAAGTACCACCTATTTCCTCTCAGGTTTGAATCCGCAGACGCACTACGACGTTCGTGTGAAGGCCAATTGTGGCGTAAGCGAGAGTACGTGGAAGACCGCGGACTTCACCACCGGCTGTTTGGCAGGAGGAGATTATCAGGTTGGCACGGGCACGACGACCAACTACTACCTCCCCGTAAACAACTTCTACAGATACACCTACTCCCAGCAGATTTTCCTGGCTTCCGAGATGGACGGCCCCACCGACATCCAAAGCATCTCTTTCCAATACGCTTATTCCTCTCCCTCGACAAAAAAGACAAGTGTGAACATCTACTTGGGACACACCACTCAAAGTACGTTCACCGGCACTTCCAACTATGTCCCGCTCGACAGTCTCACTTTGGTCTATTCTGGAAACCTCAACTGCACGCAGGGTTGGAACACCTTCCCATTCAACAACGTATTCCACTACAACGGCACGAGCAACTTGGTGGTGGCTGTGGATGACAACAGCAACGACTATGATGGTTCTGCTTATACCTTTTATGTACATTCCGCCTCGGCCAACAGGTCGTTGTATTACTATAGCGACAGCAACAACCCCTCACCTTCAAACCCCACGGCTGTAACCACCAGCAGTTCTTATAGTTCCGGCAACCGCAGCAATGTGAAGTTTGGCGGTCCTTGCGACAATACGATAACGTGCATTGCCCCGAATATTACGGTGAGTGCGGTTGACCAGACCTCGGCAACGGTGATATGGGCTCCCGGCAACACGGAGAGTTCTTGGAACCTGGAATACAAACCGGCAGCCAACACCCTCTGGACCAGTGTCACCGGCATTACAGGCAACACTTACACGATAACAGGCCTGACGCCCAGCACCCATTACGATGTGAGAATTCAGTCTGATTGCGGTACCGAAACCAGCAGTTGGAAAACTGTCGACTTTATGACCGACTGCGGTGAAATAACACTTCTGCCTTACACGGACAATTTCGACAGCTATGGCGCGGGTGAGAGTGCCTATCCGACTTGCTGGGGCAAGATCAACACCTATACAACCGCCGTCAGACCGTACGTCAACGCCTCGGGTTACTCTGGAGCCGCCCTCTATTTCTACTCGGGCACATCCGGCACTTACAACATTGCCATCACGCCGCCGTTCGATGCGAATATCGATATCACCAATTTGCAAGCTGTGTTTATGTACAAGGCTACCAATACAAATGACCGTCTGATTGTGGGTGTGATGTCCAACCCAATAGATGCCAACTCATTTGTGCCGGTCGATACAGTCTATCCGTTGGCAAACTCTGTTTCCACTTGGGTGGAGAAAACGGTCTATTTCCACAACTACACGGGCAGCGGCCACTATATTGCCTTCAAGAACGAGTACACGACGACAGGGTGTTATGCCTACATCGACAATTTGGAAATAGGAAACATCCCCACCTGTCCGAAGCCGATATCGCTGACGGCCACGGCAGTCACGTCGAATTCCATCACGCTCGGCTGGACGGATCTTTCTTCTGCCTCGTCGTGGAACATAGAATATGGTCAAGGTACCTTCACGCCGGGTTCTGGTGTCGGAATTTCCGAGACAGCCAACAGCAACCCGTACACCATCACGGGTCTGTCGCCCAATACGAATTACACATTCTATGTGCAGTCTGATTGTGGTGGTGGTGACCTGAGCTATTTCTCATCTGCATATACCGTCAGAACATCTTGCGCTGCCATCGACTCTCTGCCTTTCTTTGATAACTTCGACTCTTACTCAGGAACCACCAACACCTCGGTATCTGTGAGCAACCTGCCGAACTGCTGGAGCAACCTTAACAACGGAACCAACAGCAACTACATGGGTTATCCGATTGTTTACAACAGCTCGACATACTCTCATTCTGGTGCCAATTCCTTGAGATTCTATACCAGTAGCGGCACGTATGGCGACGAAATGGCCATATTGCCTCCGATTGACGAAAATTATTATCCGATAAACACCCTGCAAGTGTCCTTCTATGCCCGTGCTCTCAACACCTCCTATACGTTCAAATTGGTGGTGGGTGTGTTGTCTAATCCGGCAAGCCTGAGTTCTTTCACGCCCATGGACACGTTGACCATTACAAGTACTGCACATGCCCTCTATGAGATTCCGCTTGGCCATTATTCCGGCACGGGCAACTATATCGGCATTCTGGCTCCCAAGACGACGACGGGTATGAATTATGGTTATGTGGATGATATTACGGTGGATCTTATGCCGACTTGTCCGAAGCCCACCAGCCTGACGGCGAGCAACATCACCACCACCTCCATTGACCTGAGCTGGTTCGAGAACGGTACTGCCAACAACTGGGTGGTGGAATATGGTCAGGTTGGTTTTACACAGGGTACCGGTACCACGGTTCAGGTACAGGGCACGCCGAGTACCACCATCACCGGTTTGAGTGCCAGCACCACGTATGATTTCTATGTGCGGGCAGACTGCAGTGGTGGCGATGTGAGTGCCTGGACTAATGCGGTATCGGTTGCCACATTGTGCGATGCCATCACCGCGCTTCCATTTACCGAGAACTTCGACAATTATGGTACTGGCACGGCCACTGCCTATCCTCCATGCTGGTCCAAATACAGCACTTATACCAACAGCACGGCACTGCCGTACTGTAGTTCCACCCATTATCAAGGCACTGGTTCCCTGTATCTGTATGTTGCCACATCCGGCACATATAATATGGCCATTCTCCCGGCGTTTGACGTCTCTATTCCAATCAACACACTGCAGGCCACGTTTATGCATAGAGCCTCCAACTCTACTGACCGGACCATTGTGGGCGTGATGAGCAACCCGACAGACCCGACCACTTTCGTGCCTGTTGACACCATTTATCCTGCGTCCACCGCTTCCACTTGGACGGAACGCGAGGTCAACTTCAGCCATTATGCAGGCTCAGGACAATACATCGCATTTATGAACCATTACACCACGACGAATTGCTATACATACGTGGATAATTTGGTCATCAATCTGATTCCGACCTGTCCGAAGCCTTCTCATCTGACAGTGAGCAATCCAACCACCACTTCCCTCAACTTGAGTTGGACCGAGAACGGTACTGCCAACAATTGGGTGGTTGAATACGGTATTTCCGGCTTTACGCAGGGCACCGGCAGCACGGTGCAGGTGACAGGCACGCCCTCCACGACCATCACGGGTCTGAGTGCCAGCATGACGTATGACTTTTACGTAAAGTCTGACTGCGGCGGCGGCGATGTGAGCCCATGGAGCGTGGTGGGCTCGGGTTCCACCTTGTGCGCCGCTCTCACGCAGCTGCCTTACACGCAGAACTTCGATGCGTATGGTGTCTCCTCCAGCACCACCACGTCCCCCGGACCGATGCCGGCTTGCTGGGAGCGTATCAACACCAACTCTTCACCCCGCCCGTACTGCAACACCAGCACCAGTTACAATGCGGCCGGCTCGGTGGCTTGCCTGTACTTCTTTGCGTCCTCCGGCTGTTACAACATCGCCGTGATGCCGGAAGTGGATGCCTCCATCCCGCTGAACACGTTGAAGCTGAACTTCAAGTACAGGGGATTGAGTTCCTACACCACACCGCTGTCGGTGGGTGTGATGACCGACCCGACGAATGCCAATACCTACGTGGAGTTGGCCACGATTCCGTTTGACGCGAGCATTGCCAACTGGGTGAACCGTGAGATCAGCTTTGCCAACTACACGGGCACGGGCAGATTCATCGCTTTCAAGAACGGAAGCACCAGCGCCAGCACTTACGCTATGATTGACGACCTGGTGCTGAACTACGACTCGACGCAGGTCAGTGCTTGCACCGCGCCCACGGGCGTGACGGCTTCCAACCTCCAGCAGACCTCCGCCACCATCACGTGGACGGCGGGCGGCACGGAGACCGCTTGGGAACTCCAGTACAAGACGGCTTCAGGCAGCTGGTCGAACTCCATCAACGTGACGGGCACGCCGAGCCACAACCTGACGGGCCTGACGGCAGGCACACAATACCAAGTGCATGTGCGTGCGGTGTGCAGCGCTACCGAGACATCCAACTGGTCGCCTGTGGCCTCCTTCACCACGCCGTCGGTTCCTGTGACGCCGCCTACGGTGACGACATTAGCCGCCGATAATATCTCATCCTCTGCCGCCACGCTCCATGGCACTGTGACAGAGGGCAGCGAGACCATCACTGCCAGAGGCTTCCAGTGGAAGGCGACCTCCGGCGGCACCTACGCCACCGTGAACGCCACGGGCAACACCATGAGCTTCAACCTCACAGACTTGGCACCGAACACAGGATATACCTTCAAGGCCTTTGCCACCACAGCATCCGGTACAACCTTTGGTTCGGAGATGACATTCACCACGCAGACCCCGCAGCAGGATACCTGCCCGTCGCCGACGAACGTGACTGTCACTGATGTGACCGCAACCACCGCCGTGGTTTCCTGGACACAGCCCAACAACACGGCCACCTCCTGGGATTTGCACTACAAGGAAAGCGGCGCCGATTCCTGGTACACAGTGACTACCTCCAACAATCCGTACACCTTGGCTGGCCTCAACGGGGAATCCTCCTACGATGTGCGGGTGGTGGCACATTGCACCAATGGCCTGCCGAGCGATCCTTCCGCCCTTGTAACCTTCACAACGGTGGGTATCGACGACTACACCTTGGACCACACGGTGAGCGTCTACCCGAACCCGACCACAGGAATGATCCAAGTGCTGGTCAGCGAAGGCAACGTGGAGAACGTGACCCTGTATGACGCTTACGGCAAGCAGATAGGTGCGGAAACCGTGAACAGTAATGTGGCCAACGTTGACCTGACAGGTTACGCCAAGGGCACCTATTTCGTGCGCGTGACGACCGACAAGGGCGTCGTGACGAAACGGGTGGTGAAACAATAATGACGTTTTACGTTTTACGGTTTTAGATTTACGATCGCAAATCGCACCTTGTACACCGCAAATCGACCCCAACCAACGGTTCCTGGAAAATTCCGGGGACCGTTTTTTTTATGCAAAAAATTCAGGAAATACTGGATAATTTTATTATTTTTGTTGCCACTTTATTTTCCCAGAATAAAACAACAAATTAAATAATAATGCTATGAAAAAGATTTTACCATTTTTAGTTGTGCTACTATTGGCTGCAGTAAGCCTGCAGGCACAAAACACCATCACCACTTTACCATACGTGGAGAATTTTGACGGGGTTACGGGCAACACGAGCACCTCGGGAATAGCAAACAATGTGCTTCCTGCCGGATGGGATTGGATCAACAATGTGGCATCCAACTCCTCTTACGCGAACTACCCCAGTTGTTACAATTCCGCCACCTATGTACACTCCTCCCCCAATGCGTTGCGTTTTCATACTTACAATACCGCGGCAGGGCAATCCGCTTATTCGGACCAATATGCCATATTGCCGATGATAGACGTGACGGCGCACCCCATCAACACCCTGCAGTTAGATTTCAAGCTGCGGGGATATAACAGCTCAAGCTCTTACTATGCCCAATTAGTGGTAGGCGTGATGACCTCCCCGACCGATGCCAGCTCGTTTGTGCCGGTGGATACCATTGAGACCACCTCCATTATATACGGGTCCTACACTGTCTTTTTCAATAATTATATCGGTCCCGGACAGTATATTGCTTTGATGGCCCCCCAACCGGATAATTCAATGACGCATTACAATAGTTTCCTGGTGGATGACCTTGTGTTGGATGAAATCCCTAATTGCGTCAAGCCCACATATTTGACATTGGTGCCGAACAGCGCCACCCAAAATTCTCTTGCGGTAAGCTGGATAGAGAATGGCAATGCCTTGGAGTGGGAGATAGAATATGGAACGGTAGGTTTTGCCGAGGGTACCGGCACCAGGGTTGCCGCTACCAGCAACCCCTATACCATCACGGGTTTGAGTGCCAGTTCGACGTATGATATCCGTGTGCGATCTGTGTGCGCCATGAGTGACACGTCACAATACAGCAACACCGTCACCGCTTCCACCTTGTGCGGAACCATCACAAGTTTGCCCTATTTCCAAAATTTTGATGCCGTTTCCGGTACAACCAGTGCGACATCCACCTCTTCTAACCTCATGACAATATGCTGGACTCCGATCGTTACCAATTATACGATGTCGTCCACATCCTATAAAGGGTATCCCATCGTGTATTCCAACTCCACCTATTCGAATAGCAAACCCAATGCGTTGCATTTTTATTCCGGCACGGGGCATGGTAACGAATATGGAGTTCTGCCGTCCATTGATGTGACAACCTATCCGATAAATACATTACAAGTGGAGTTCTCTGCCGCCCGTCAAGGCACGTATGCCTTCCATTTTGACGTGGGTGTGATGACAGACTCATCCAGTGCATCCACCTTCGTCCCGGTAGCTTCCATCAGCATTCCCACGACAATGCCGGCACAGTTCAACACCTATTTGGTTGATTTAAGCAGTTATACGGGCACAGGTCGTTTTATTGCCTTCCGTATGTTGAAGCCTGTAAGCGGCAGTAGTACCTACTTTTCGGGCAATATTGACGACATTACAGTGTCAACCATCCCCAGTTGCCGGCCTCCGATGTATGTGGCTGCGAGTGAGATTATGCACGATGCAGTCACCGTTTCGTGGCATCCGGTTGGCGACGAGGTGGCATGGGATGTGGTGGTAATGCCCCATGGTGTTGCCGCGGACGGGAGTATTGCCAATACCACATTTGACACTGTTTTCACTATGACAGGCCTCTCCCCAAACACCCAATATGACGTATATGTGCGCGCCAACTGCGGCAACGAAGTCAGCGCATGGGCGGTGGAGCAAACCTTTACCACACGTTGTGCTCCGATTGATACCCTGCCATACACGGAGAATTTCGACAGCTATCCTGCCGTGACAGCGGCTGCTTCAGGTGTTATTCCCGACTGTTGGCTTCGCAATACCAATTACACGTCCCCCTATCCTTTTATTTATTCCACGCAGCACGCTTCCGGCACGGGTAGTCTCTATTTCTATGCCACTTCTGCTTACTACAGTCTCGCTGCCACGCCGCTGCTCGACCTTTCGGCTTACAATGCCGGAGAGCTACTGCTCAGTTTCAAAGGCTTAAAGAGCAGCTCCACCGCTGGCTATGGCCGTATGTTAGTGGGTGTGATGACAGACCCGTTCGACCTTAGCACCTTTACCCTGCTGAAAGAAATCACCACCAATGATTATGAAAACCTGGGTGCCTGGAAAGATTTTCATATTCTTCTCTCCGACCAGTACACCACACCCGTCTCCCTTGCTTTCTATGTTCCTCAAGCCACGGGTACTACATACTCTTTTGTTGACGATGTTGTACTCGACTATGCCGTCACATGTATGCCGGCGGAAGAGGTTTATGTGAAGAATATCACGGGGACAACGGCAAAGTTAGTCTGGCGGAACCCCATGCCGGAATCAAACCAATATACGATAGAATACACCATTACCGGTCAAAACAACTGGTCCACGCCCGTGCAAGTAACGGGCACGAGTTATACACTGTCCGGTTTGGAGCCCTCCACGTCATACGATGTGCGCATAACCCCGATATGTATTGCCGGCACTCCTGCGCCGGTGGTGCGCACTTTTTCCACTACATGCTTGATACCCGAACCCTTCCAGGTGGGGAACGGCACCGCCGCCAGTGTGTATGTTCCCATATATACGGCCAACAAGCACAGCTATTCCCAGCAGCTGTACCGTGCCAACGAAGACCTGCAGAACACACAGATGGTCATTGATGCATTGGCATTCCAGTACAATGGTTCTGGTTCCATTAAGAGAAATGTGGACATCTATATGATGGAGACCTCGGCTACAGCCGTGAGCTCCTGGATAGACATCACCACTGCCAAAAAGGTGTTCTCCGGCGATGTGGAGTTGCTTCCCAATATGTCGGATGGCGGTTGGGTGACCATATCTTTGGATACAGCCTTCAACTATGATGGCTTGTCAAACCTTTTGGTGGCCATCCATAACCATAACGTCACGGCTACCAACACCGTAACCACCGACAAGATGTTCCTTTGCACCAGCCTAAGCAACATGACCCGTTATATTAGCAATACAGGCACCACGACATACGATCCGTTGAACGTATCCTCCTTGGGTACAGGTACAGCCGCGTCAGATCGTCCGAATATCCGCTTTATCCAGTGCAACACTTCCACCACCTGTGCCCCGCCGACCCTGACTGTCTCGGATGTGGCGGATGAATATGCGGTAGTGGAGTGGCTCCCTGGTTATCAGGAAACCCGTTGGGAGTTGGAGTACAAGGATGCATCCAGCCCGACATGGACCAATGAGGGTGTTTTCACCACCCCCACCCATACCATCTATAACCTGCTTCCCACCACTGATTATCAGGTGCGGGTACGTTCCATTTGCACTGACACGAGTGTTTGGGTGACCGAATCTTTCCGTACGGGTTGTTCCCCATTGGCCACGGTACCCTTCTCCGAGGGATTTGAGAATGCCACAGGCAACGGTGCCGGTAATTTTGTCCCTTGCTGGGTGACCCAGACCAACAACACGATAGCCTATCCCTACACTTCCAGCACACCCGCTCATGTGTACAGCGGCACATACGGCACCTATTTCAACAGTACCACAATCTATTACTCGTTGGCCGCCACCCCGCGTTTCGACAATTCGGTGCGGATGGACAGCCTGCAGATCCGCTTCTGGGCCAAGAAGGCCAACACCGCCTATTTCATCGAAGTCGGCATCATGAACAATCCTTACGATTACAACTCGTTTGAATTAATAGGTGTGGTTTCTCCCGACACCATTAACAAATGGCGTGAGTTGTCCCTTACGACAGCCGGTTATACAGGCAACGGGCATTTTGTGGCTTTTCGTGTGCCGAAAACGGCAGCCAATGTCATATATGTTGACGACATTGACATTACCTATATCTCGCCTTGTGCCCGTGTGCTGGATGTTTATGCCAATAATATTACCAACACCACCGCCGACGTGCACTGGGTGCCTGAAGGGGATAATGTGACGTGGTATTACACCTACGGAGAGAGGGGCACGGTGGATTTGTCGGCGGCTGCGTTTACCACCACCAGCGATACTATGGCTACCCTCACAAATCTTATGGGCAACACGGAATACGACGTTTATGTCATCAGCGAGTGTGCCAGCGGATATCTTTCTGATGCGCTTAAATTGACATTCAGATCAGCCTGTGACCAGATCACATCAGTGCCTTTCTTCGAAGACTTTGATGGACTTGGCGGCTCCTCCAAATTCCCGGATTGCTGGAGCAGGCTGTATATGTCCACCGCCACCACAACGCCCACAACCGTCAATTATCCCTATTCATCTTCTTCCTACTATACCAGTGCTCCCTACAGCATGTATTTCTTCAATAACCTTGCCTACCCCCAAACTTATAGTATAGCCAGTCTGCCCGAGTTTGCCTCGTTCTTGCCCCTCAACACGCTGCAGGTTAATTTTGACATGAGAGTTGTGGCAACCAATTACTATATGTTGGTGGGCGCCATGACTAACCCGAGCGATCCCACGACTTTTGTGGTGGTGGACACGGTACGTTGCACCACCACTAACTTTGAGCATAAATCCGTAAGTCTCGCCTCTTACACGGGCAACGGACAGTATCTCTCCTTCAAGAGCAATGGCGATGGCATATATGTGGACAACATCAACGTGGATTTTGCCCCGCAGTGCGCAGCTCCGACCAACTTCACCATCAGTGATGTGCATTCTCAGGACGTGATGTTGTCGTGGAGTCCCGGCGGCAACGAATCGTCATGGGAAATCCGTGTCGTGCCTTCCGGCACCACTATGCAGGACGCCGTACCGATCACGGTATCGACGGATACTTTCTATCATCTTACAAATCTCGATTTCGGTTTCAGCTACGAAATTTACCTGAGGGCTGTCTGTCCCGGAGGTACAGGATATAGTTCAAATGTCATGAATACGGTCTCCACCCCCTGCGACTCCATCAGCACGCTGCCTTATCTCGAGACCTTCGAAGCGGTGGAGGGAACCACAAGTGTTTCGGTTAACAACAACCTCCCGGCCTGTTGGAATTACATCAACACAGGCACCGCAACAAGTTATATGGGTTTTCCTATTGTGTATAGAGGCACGTCGGTTGCCCATAATTCTGCCAACTGCGTGAGATTCTATGTGCCTACCGCCAGCAACTATAGCGACCGGTATGCCATCTTGCCTCCAATCAATACCAATGTGTTGGCGATGAACGATCTGCAAGTATCTTTCTATGTGAAGAAATATTCCACAAGCTATCCTCATTTCATAGCTATTGTGGGTGTGATGACCGACCCGGCCCAAGACAGCACTTTCACGCCAGTGGACACGGTGATCTGCACCTCTGCGCAGTATGAGTTGAAGCGTGTCTATCTCAACAATTATACCGGCAACGGACGATATATTGCCATTATGGCTCCGCAAATCTTGGATTTGATGTATAATCAAGGATGTATTGATGATATTGAGATCAACACGATTCCGGTTTGTCTCAGTGTGGACAATCTGCAGGTCAACCAGATCGGGATTAATGATGTTACGGTAAGTTGGACTCCCAATGGCAACGAAGACTCCTGGGTGGTGCAATATAAGCCTGTCGCAGACTCTGTTTGGAACGAGGAGTTTGTTTCAGCCACTTCCGCCCAGCTCACAGGCCTTCTTGCTAACACCTCATACAACATTCGCGTGTTGGCAGACTGTAACAGTTTCTATTCAGATCCTACAGCGCCTATTGTAGTCACCACGGATTGTGATGTCTTGACCACCCTGCCCTTCAGCACCAATTTCGATGATGAACCGGGTTCCAATACTGTTACGGTTACCACCAACAACCTGCCCTCTTGCTGGCATTATCTGAACATTGGCTCCTCTACCGACAACTATGCGGGTTATCCGATCATCTACCGCAATGTGGAAGAACCTGCCTATTCGGGAGCCAATACGGTCTTCTTCTATGGTTATACTTCGGGTTTGACCACATACGGCGACCAATATGCCATTCTGCCGGGCTTGGATGTGGCCACCTATCCGATATCCACCTTGCAACTCAAGTTCTTTGCCAGGAAGTTCAGTCCGTCTTATCCGTTCAACCTGATTGTGGGTGTGATGAGCGATGTGCTCGACCCGACATCCTTCGTGCCGGTGGATACCGTGAGTCTGGTCTCTGAAGGATATGAGCCATTCACAGTCTATTTCGACTCCTATACTGGTAACGGCAACTATATTGCAATGATGGTGAAGGCACCGCTCTCCTCCACCAACGCCGGCTATGTGGATAACTTGGAGCTTTCTGTGGCCCCGGCTTGCCGTCCTGTCACCAATGTGCACACCACTGTCATCACCAACAACAGTATGACGATCGAGTGGGATGCAAACGGCAACGAAACGAACTGGATTGTGAGTTACAGGCTGTTCAGCGACACCACCTGGCTGACGCAAAACGTGTCGGGCACGCCGCACGCCACCGTTTCCAACCTCGTTTCCCATTCGCCTTATCTGATCCGTGTTCAGGCCGACTGCGGCAATGGTGACCTGTCGGAGTCCGCCTCAATGCTTGTAACGACAGAATGTGACGCCATCACCACATTGCCTTTCACTGAAAGCTTTGAAGGCGTGCAGGGTACATCCAGTGGATTCCAGAGCAACCTGCCTGAATGTTGGAACCATTTGGCTGGCACCTATTCAGCCTTTGCAGGATATCCCATTGTGTACAGCGACGGCAGCAGCACGTATGCCCACAGTGGAATCAACTCCCTCCGTTTCTACACCAACACGAGCTCTATCGACTACGGCGACCAATACGCCATACTTCCCCGGGTTGATGTAAACATCTATCCCATCCACACGCTGCAACTCTCGTTCTATGCTCGTGTAAATAGTTTGACATCCACCAACAACTTTATGATTTTGGTGGGTGTGATGACCAATCCTTTAGATCCCACCACCTTTGCTCCGGTGCAAACGGTTACGCCTACAAGCAATGGATACTCCGAATTTACGGTTGATTTCAGCAACTATGCAAGTACCGGTTCCTATATCGCATTGAAAGTGCCGCGTGTTTCCAACGCCAACAACAATGCCGGCTATGTGGATGACATTGTCCTTGATATCGCACCGGTGCCATGCAGCACCCCGACCAATGTGACAGCATCCAGCATTGCAACCACCTCCGCCACCATCAGTTGGACACCCGGCGATGATGAGACGAGTTGGAACCTCCAGTACAAAGAGGCATCCGGCAGCTGGTCGAACTCCATCCCGGTGACGAACAATCCGACATACACGTTGACAGGTCTGACGGACAACACCCAGTATGACGTGCGCGTGCAGGCGGTGTGCAATACGGTCACAACCTCCAACTGGTCGGATACAGCCCATTTCACCACCTTGCTGAGCGTGATTGCCCCGACTGTGACCACCAACGATGCCACGAATATCGGCCAGACGACCGCCACGCTGAATGGCGCGGTGACGGCCGGCAATGAGGCCATCACGGCTCAGGGCTTCGAGTGGAAAGCCACCATAGGCGGCACGTATACCGCCGTGAACGCCACGGGTACGACGCTGACTTACGATCTGACGGGTTTGGCGACGAGCACGAGCTACACGTTCCGCGCCTTTGCCACCACAGCATCCGGCACGACCTACGGCGCTGAGAAAACCTTCACCACGCAGCAGGGTTCTGTGGTTGCCCCGACGGTGACCACGAACGACGCCACGAACATCACGCAGACGACTGCCACGCTGAACGGTGCTGTGACGGCCGGTAGCGAGAGCATCACGGCGCAAGGTTTCGAGTGGAAAGAGGCTGCTGGCAGCACGTACACGGCAGTGAACGCTACGGGCACCACGATCAGCTACGACCTCACGGGCCTGACCCCGAACACGAGCTACACGTTCCGCGCCTTCGCCACCACGGCCTCCGGCACGACCTACGGTGCAGAGAAGACCTTCACCACGGAGAATCAACAGGAGACCTGTCTCGCTCCGACGAATCTCCGCGAAACAGGCGAAGTCATTGACAAGTCTGTTGGCTACCTCTTTGTGGAATGGGATAATCCGGCAAACGTCACCCAATGGAATTTGCAATACAAGTTATCCAGTGAGAATGACTGGAACACTATTGTCGTAAGTGGAACTCCACGTCACGTATTCGAAAATCTGGAGGCGTATGCTGAATATAATCTGCGTGTGCAGTCCATCTGTGATGCAGATAATCTCAGCGACTGGTCCAATATTCTCACGGCCACGGCCCAAGGTGTTGGTATCGACGACTACACCCTGGAAAACACCGTGACGGTGTATCCGAACCCGACCCGCGGAAACGTCCAGGTGCAAAGTTCCGATATGATGGAGAGCTTGGAAATCTACGACATGTATGGCAAGCTGCTGAACACGATGAAAGTGTCCGGCAATGTAGCCAACCTCAACCTGACCGTTTACGCCAAGGGCACCTATTTCGTGCGTGTGACGACCGACAGGGGGATTGTGACCAAGCGCGTTGTGAAACAATAATGACGATTCCGCAGGGCCGTCACATGTGGCGGCCCTACATTATGACCTGTTTTCATGGGGGTTCCGCTCACCGCTGTCGCGTTTGGCGGAATGGTGCGTCGCAACCTGATTAAAAAGAGGAGATGGGCGGCGCGGGCAAAAGAGGTGTCAATGGCACGTCCCAGCCCGCCGCCCATCTCCCTTTATGTTTTCCCACAGCGGGTTCCACCATTCCGCGG
>JAFZZK010000005.1 GCA_017615795.1 Bacteroidales bacterium | reverse complement strand
GCTGGCGGATCTGACACAAGGGAAATTGGACAATTCAAGTGAAACCCTCCATCAATTGTCGGAGTTTTGGGAATTGACCGCGCGCGTGTTGGATCTGGAGCCCTTCGACACAGACTATCAGACAACGGGCCGCAACGCCATCTTCGGATAATACGGTTTTCCAATCACCGCACGCTCACCTTCTCCAGCACCCTCTCGATATCCTCATTGCTGAACGTCATCGGGGCGGAGTAGTTGATGGAGTCGGCGGCGACCATACGGGTGAGTTCTTCATAGTCGTCGGGCTGCACAGGTAATTCCAGCTTGTCCAATCCGCAGGTTACAATCAGTTCCCGAACAGCTTGGAGGAATCTTTCAGCGGCCTCGTTGTCGGAGGCTGATTCCTCAACAAGATGGCAATAACGGGCCATAATCGCGTATTTCTCCAAGCAAGTCTCTTTCTGGTATTCCAACACGGGCAGCATCATCAGCGTGATAGCCTGGCCGTGCGGGATATGATACTTGGCCCCGATGCTGTGGGCAAAGGCGTGTATGTAGCCCGCCAGCTGCGTGTTGATGGCGTTGCCGCCGTACATGGCCGCACGGCACATCGCCAAGCGCGACTCGATGTTCTCCGGCTCGCGCATCACCACGGGCAGATGTTGCAGAATCAGCCGCACGCCCTCCAAGGAATGGTAGGCATCCTCCACATAGACCGCCACATCGCTGAGGGTTCCTTCTACCACATGACTGAGGGCGTCCATCCCGCAGGCGGCGGTCACCAGCTGCGGCGCGTGGATGGTGAGCTCGCTGTCAAGGACCACGTGTGTCACGTCCAACCCGACCAGCACGGTGGAACCCTTCGTGCCGCGCGCGTTGGTCACGACGGCGCCCACGGTCACCTCCGCGCCTGTGCCAGCTGTAGAGGGTACGGTAATCATCGGCAATGTCTTTCCTGGCACCACCAAGAACTTGCGCAGCAGAGTCTTAGTGCTGAGATGATGCATCTTCACACCGGCGGAGATCATCTTGCAGGTGTCCATCACCGAGCCGCCACCGAGGGCAATCACGCACTCGGTCTGGCACTCCATCGCGATTTTGCGACCTTCGTCAATCAGTGTGATGTTCGGTTCGGAGTTGATGTCGGCGAAGAGGGTGTACCCCACCCCGGCCTCTTCCAGCGACTGCACTATCTTCTGTTCGTAGCCGAGCTTTTGCAGCGTCTGGTCGGTCACCAACAGCACCTGCTTGTAGCTGCACTCCCGACAAATCTCGCCGATCTTTGCCCGCGCGCCGTGGCCTTCCACCACCTGCGGTTCCGGCAGCGGCACGCGGTGAATCACCTTCCCCGGCAACTTGTGTATTCTTTTTCTGAAACGATAGGTATCCATGGTTTTTTGTTTTAGTTTATGCTCGGTCATACAAGCGTTTGCCAACTTTTCTTTGGCGCTTTTCGCCGACCGCGTTGTTTTGAGGTAACTTTATCACATCTTCAAGTCATGAACCACTCCACCTATCGGATAATAGATGAGCGCGTGGGTGACATCTATACGAGCATGGCGCAAGGCGTGTGTATATGCAGAAAGCTGGGGAATGTTCTTCAGGGTATGTTGTGTATAGTCAACCCCAGGAAAGGTTTTGTAATCCACCAACACACAGTGTTGTTTTCCTGTATTGTCAGTATAGAACCACAAAAGATCCATTTCACCGCGCAGGGTTTGGCCCGATGGCAGCGTGGCCTGGAACGGCACCTCCGTCTCCACATGGTCGCTTTCGGCAGTAGGAGGGAACTTCATCCGCAACTGTTCATACAGCCAGTCGGCGGCTTTGATGAAATCGTCGATGTTTTGGATTAGGGAGGGGAGTCGGTAACCGGTGATGATACTTTGCGCCAGCTCACGGTTTCTGACATTTGCGCCAGGTTGATAGACGGCGAAAAAGTCGTGGATACAGGAGCCAATAGTGGCATAATCACCTTTCAGGTTGCTTTTGTCTGTGCCCACACCTTTCACATCCCATGGTTGAAACGATTGGTATATTTTTATTCCATCGACATTCTCAATCTTGCTGGGCGACAGATAACGTTTCTGGAAGTCTGTGTGTTTCTTTGGCTTTATAACCTTTTCCCATGTTGTTGCTTGGATGGAAGCGGCTGTTCCGGTTGGAGCCAGTGAGGTTCCCGGCCATGACGAGGGCAGATAACTCGTGTTGCCCCATACATTATCCACGGTAGGGGCTACAACACCGATATTTTCCAGCCACAAAAACTCCTTTTTCTGCATACTGCTTTTTTTCGACACTCCTTTTTTATCAGGTTTTGGATCAGGTCCCCCATGTCCCAGCGTGCATAGGCAGTCCTTGGCGCGAGTCATGCCGACATACATCAACTGCCGTTCCTCCTTTTCCACCTTGTTTTTGATGTTTTGATATAAAGGATAGCCTAAAAGTCTGCAAACCACACCCTTGTTTGGGTTCTCAGAAGAACTTTTCCCGTTGAGTGTGTTGGGGAAATAATGCAAGTAGTATGTTTTTTTAAAAGGATTTCCAGTGGAATTCAACACCATCTCCCGCACCGTCATAAAAGAATTTTTGACACAGTTATTATCATCTAATGCATCATTGTTGATACTGCTAAGAATAACGATGGACCATTCAAGGCCCTTGGATCCATGATAGGTGAAAACTTTTACGGTGTCGGATTGGTTATCCTTCTCCTTGTTGGGTTCGGTGCTGTTGAGGAAATAGATGAATCCGTTGACGGATGTGCCCAAGCCTAATTGCAGACAGCGTTGGTCGTAGTCGGTGGCCAAGTGTCGCAATGTGGAGAGATTCTGACGGCGGATGGACGCGTAATTCCACATGGCTGTCAAGGCCGGAATGTCACACTCGTAAATCAAGGCATCCACAATCTCGGGAATGGAAAGATGCTTTAATCGTTTGGTGAAATTTGTCAGTTGCTGAATGAGTTTGTTGTCGTTCAACCATTCATCTTCCGCATCTTTGCCCGAGGATTCTTTCCGACTCATCTTTTTCACATAATCTATGCGGCTCTTCAGAATTTTCTCGGTTGGCATGCCTTTGAGCAGACGTAGTATGTCGGCGCGGACATGCTTGTTGGTGGGGTTCTGCACGAACTGCAACAGGGTGACCACCAACTGCACCTCAATGCGTTGCATGATGCTGTCTTCCGGCTCCGACACAGGCACCTCGATTTTTCGCAGGGCTTTCACGATGCTTTTTGCATCACTGTTGGTGCGGCATAAAATGGCCACATCGCGGGGATGGATTTCAGCGGTGTCTTTGTCGAGTTTGTCGGGGTGCACTTCGATTTTCGAGTTGAGCAGATCTTTTATTTTGGCGGCCAAGAAACCGGCGGCATCGGGTTTGCTTTTTAACGTACACTCCCAGTGAACGATAGGGTTAATGTTGACTTTCTTGTAGTCCGGGTGATTTTCTGTGAAATGAGGATTGAGTGTGATCAGATTGACGGGAATATGGTCTTTTTTGTGGAAGGGATCTTTGAATGTATCGTTCACTAAATTCACCAGTTTTTCCCGGGATCGCCAACTCTCTACCAGACATTGCATTTCAAGTTTGTCGGGATTGTTTGTTTTGTCTTGGTTGAGGAAAATCTGTGCCACCTCATTCACCAATTCCGTATCGGCACCGCGGAACCCGTAGATGGACTGCTTGGGGTCGCCTACCCAGAAGGACTGGCCGCCTTGTTCGGACACCAGTTCCGACAATTCATTAAAAATCTTGAGCTGTATGGGGTTGGAGTCCTGGAACTCATCCACCATAACCAGCCGGTAATGCTCCTTGATATAGTCCCGTACTTCTTTTTCTTTGGTAATCAGCTGTAAAAACAGCTGTTCCATGTCGTTGTAGGAAATGATATGGTTGTTTTTCTTGTAGGTCTTGAAATCGTCGCGCCATGCTTTGGCCAGTTCAAAAATGGATCTGACAAGATCCATTAATATGCGACGGTGTGATTGGGAAGTGGGAAGTTCTTTTTCAATAATGTCTTGAAAGATATAATATTCGGGGCAGTTATCTCGGGCAGCTTGCCCACCAGCAGGTTCCAGCAGATCCTTCAGTGTGTTATCTTTGTTCACATATTCTTCGTATAGTTCGCGACAATCAAAAGCAGGGTCTGAAATCCTGTCGGCAAGTAAACTGGCGCTATTCCGGTGTCTATTAGCCTTGTCTTTGGAGTTTGAATTTTTGTATTTTCCGTTAAAAAGGTCGTTGCAAAAGTCAGAGTAGGCATTCAGATTGTCCACCAGATCATCCTTCAGTTGTTGGTCATCAAACATACGTCCGTTATACACTTCCCTTATGGTGACAAAGCTTCTGTGGATGCTCTCTTTCACATCATTCACTTCGTAATATTCCATTTTCTCCACCACCTCGCGCAGTATCGGCTGCCAGAAGTGAAAGTCGGGGCGATTGCCGTTATGGATGTCGAAATAATCACGGAAGTCGTTGAAACATTTCAGTTGGTTTTGGTACTTCAGGGTGCCGTTGTTGGGATTTTTGTCCTGCACGATTCTCGCTAACGACTGGCTCATAAAAAACTCGTCGTCGCGTTCGGAGATGGTCTGCAAGTCGGCGCCGTAGTCGAGCAGATACCAGAATTTTTTGATGAAGTGGAGGGCCATGGAGTGTACCGTGCCGATCACTGCGCTGTCGAGCTGGGCGGCAGCCTCCAGATTGGCCGCTGTCAGAGTGCCCTGTGCCGCGGCCAGAATCTGCTCGCGGGCCTTCTCCTTGAACTCGGTGGCTGCCAACTCGGTAAAGGTTGTCAGAATAACCTGCGACGGTTGCACCTTGCCATGGGAGATTTCTTCGGCTAATTTTTTGGTGAGGGTGTAGGTCTTTCCTGAACCTGCACCAGCATTGATATAGATTACATTTTTCATTTCAGTCTGCCTTTTAAAACGGGATGGGATGTGGGGGTTTCGTAGGGCTCTTTGTTGGCATCTTCATAGGAGCGTTTCCTGCTGGGCTTGAAAACATACTCCGATTTTTTTATGCTGCTTTTGTCTTTCACTTCCAAAGGGAGGAGTTCCTTATTGGCTATGTCGTCAAAATATCCATAGCCAGCGACATCCATCATTTCCGCCTCCTCAATTTTTTTGCTTTTCAGTTCTTTTTTCCGGAAGGTGTAAGAGTTTTTAATTTTTGTAAAGAGAGCTTTTGAAGTGGTAGCCACTTGTATGATTTTGTCATCCCATGCCGGAAAATCCGTGGTGAACAATTTCTTCATGGGCATCATATAATACCCAACCCCTTTAACTTTTTTGCCAGTACTTTTCTTGACAGCCTGCTTGTAAAGTTCCAGTTGCAGGGAAACATTTTTCTCTAATTTCTCGACATATCTTTTGCTCATACTCCATTTGAAGTCGAAAATAACATACTGGTTCTTAGGGTTGGTAAGTAAAAAGTCGATGCGTGCACCGAAATCCCCGATGGTGTTCAATTTCAAAGGAGTGTTGCCGGTCGGGAATTCCATCTCGCAGCCTACGGGAGAGAGAGCCAAGTGTTTCATGATGTCAATGAGAGTTATTATGCTCCCTTTGAGCTGCCAGTTGAAAGTGTGCAGTTTGGTGGCATTCTCGTCCTGCAACAGAATCAGTCCCGCAGCTTGGATGGCGTTCCCCAAGAGCTTGTCATATTGCTTGTTGACGATCTGCCGCATATTGTCATACACGTCGCCCGGCATGGCTTTGCCTTCCTCAATCACATGTTGAAAAAAATGGTGCGCCACCAAACCGAAGGTGTTTTCCGGGCTTTTCACTTGCTCGTCTTCAGGCATGGGCAGGTTGGCCACGTATTGCATCACATAGTTGAATGGTCGCTGGATGAGCGTTTCCAAGGACGAATTGCTCTCCTTGCGTCCCTTGAATGCAGACACTGCCAGCTTGTATTCTAATTTTGGTTCATAGGTGTCAATACTCTCTTTTTGGGTAACGGTTTTTTTCTTCGGGAGAACGTGCTCGGCTGCAACTACCTTGAGGTTTTTGCCGCAAAGATGCTTCACTTCCGCTATCAGACTGTGTTCACTCAGTCTTTTTGTGCCGTCGTAATGGCTCTGCACCAGCAGCACTTTGCCTGTTACGTTGTTGAGCATGCGGTTGCGCTCTTGGTGGCACGTTTTCAAATGAGTGGCAAAGTCGGGGATTTGCACGTGATGTGAGGCCAGGTGCTGGCGTTCCGCCATGCTGAGGAAATCATAGGGGTCATGTTCGACATCTTCGGCGTGGCAGTCGAGCCAGACAAGTGTGTCGGCGGGCGCGGCCATGCTGCGGATGTCGCGGATGACATTGAGGGAGTTCTTCTCCGACTGTTTTTGTGTGTAGCTGATCGGGCGGTAAATGCGGGAAACAATCCGCTCAATATCGGTGTAGGTGACGGCCTTTTGCCTGTTGTCAAGTTGGAGAATCAGATTGAATGCGGCGAACATCTTGGAAACCTCATGAATCTGCTGCTTGATTTCTTCAGGAAGATCATTGTCCTCTACAAAACCACCCAGCCATTTGTGGATGTTTCCCACATAGTCGACCACTTTTTGCAGGGGGATGTCTTTGCCAAGATCTTCCCTGACAGGGGTGATGAAAGGCATCTTGGCGGCACGGGCCTGGGGGGTGACTTTCCCATCCTTGTTCAAAAACCCGAAAGTTTCAACGGCTTCCTCCCAATCATCACGTTTTTTGCCGCTTTCCTGCATTTTCACTTCGCCGAAGCCTCCGTTTTTCAGCAGTAGCTTTGCTAATTTATGACGCAATCCGCCAGGGATGGGGCTCAATGGCAATTGCAGGTAGGCGATGATGTTTTCGAGATTCAGGGGACGGGCGAACACGCAAAAACAGAGCTTGAAAAGCTGCAACAGTTGCGGGTTGCTGTTGTTGAGAGAAGCGTGCACGGCAGGCTTGTCCCAAGTGTAGAGAGTGTGATTCAGCCGTACATTGTCGCGGTTGATAATGGCGCAGTTGGCAGGTTTTTTCTTCAGTTGGGCGATCCATTCGTATGCCTCTAACAGGTCGTCAAATTGCGCCACTTCGATTTTTTGGGTGTCCAATGCGAATGTATTTCCATCGAGGATGGTTTTGCGGACGTTCACGCCCCGTTTGTCCAATGCCACCAAGGTGCGCTGCACGAGGGTGGGGATTTCGCTCCAGGGGCAGTCTGCCAGGACCTCTTCAAAGGGCAGTGACATGGGGGTGGGGCTTTCGTAGCACTCACACACCGTCCGCCAGTAGTCGGCGAGGCCATGATAAGCTTTGACAAAATTCTTCTCAATTTCCGCCAGCAGGTATAGTTTGGAGAGGGAGGGGTCGGTGCAGGTGCCATCCCATCCAGCCATGATGAGGTTGTCGCGCCAGAGCAGGAGTTTGGCGGCCACGCCGATGGGATCGGTGGTGGCGGAATGTTCAAAAGAGGTCCCTTTCAGAGGTTGTTCCATTGCCTTCTGGTAGGCGGCTTCGCGTTCCATATCGGAAACGGGATCCACGTGGATGCCGGCGCGAAGACCTAATTGCTGCAGCAACTGCACATTGCCCGCATAAAGATGGCGAAAGGCCTCTGGTTTGTCCCCGAGAAAAATCTCACCGTCGTAGTACGGACTGTAGATGATTTTCATAGAATACTATTTTACAAATTCAGCCTGCAAATTTACAAAAAAAAGAAACTGTGCCGAGGGAGTGCTTGATGTCCTCTGGCCAAGCTATAACTTGCCGTCGAGGTTGCCTAAATCGATGAGATCGTCGTTTAAGACAATTCCATAGAGTCCGTTGTTGCGTTTCTCCTCCAACGGTGCAATGGAGTATTTGCCTGCAACCACGGGCACAAAGATATCCGCAAACAGGCTCTTTATATCATTGATGTATTGTGAACGGCCCTTAATCAAAGATTTCGCCTTTCTATACGCTTCGTCCTTGTCACAATCTTTGAGTTTTGCATAAATCTGTGCCAGTTCTTTGACATATTCCTCCGTCATCAGTCGCTTGAGGCGAATGCCTTCCGGATGGCGCAGAAAGAATACATAAAGCGCCTTACTCTGAGGGCCACGCTGAAAATCACAAATGATGGGCTCATCATCTTCAGGGCAAAGCATCACCTCATACTCTTGGTTGTCAACACAATAATCCACCTTGATAGGACATTCACGGTGCATCTTGGTCACATTCTGCACGTCGCCAAACGCGGCGACCACCAGATCCTTGAATTGATCAAAGGTGGGTTTGGGCTCTTTAGCCAACTCGACGAACTTCTTCTGATACATTTTTATGATCTGGTTCTGCGTGCGCACCACCTTGTCTACATAGCTCTTTTTGCGTTCGCGATTGGTTTGAAACGACATGGAATGCGTGAGACTTTTCGGGACATCCACATCCGAACGCAACACCATGCCAAATGTGGAGCCCTCCTCTTCCTCCTCCATGTCGTTTTCGTAGGGTTTCCCCGTCATCCGCTCATAATTAATCTCGGCAACCCTCATGGAGAAACCAACGGCATCCTGGGGGCTGGGGACAGTCCTGGTGCCGATCAGGAAAGTGTCCACCGCCTCGCCGTCCATGTCGTTTAGAATAGGCAAAAGTCGAACCACGAAGCAGCCTTTCGGCGACACAGGGAACACATCCCGCAACACCTGCAACATCTCCTTTGCCGAGACATCCTGCCCTGCCGTTCCATTGCTCATCAGCTCTTGCAAACCATTTTCCGACATATCCGAGCTCGCAATATTCCGGAAATGGAACGGGAATCCCTGTATATCGGTCATTGATTTCTGGTCATAGTCGCTGGGGCGGCGGCCCATGCCGGCATATTGTTGATTGCCCGTGACGTGATAAATGCAGTTATACGGCAGATTTGTATGAAAACGGACGATTTTGTAGCTTGTTTCAATCATAAAGAAAAGGCTTTTTACGGGGCAAAGATACAAGTTTTTTTCCGTTATTCATTTAACTCCACCCACAACATTTTCACCTCATCCTCCTGGAGATCGGCGGCAACCCCGATGGCAAAGGCCACCTCTGTGGTACAACGCACAAGGTCGTCCACCACTTTGTCAAACTGCCCCATGGTCAGCGGTGCATGGGGCGACGACCAGATCTTGAGAAGCCCCTTGTCGTGGGCACTCAGCGAGCACAGGCAATCCTGCAGCGCATAACGCCCTTTGCCAAAGCCAAAGCTTGTTCTGCGTATCTTCGTGCTTGCGCGGCGGAATTCCGCCATGACATCCTCCATAAACGGAACTTTATCGGTCGGCTCGACCAAACGGGTCAGCCATTTCGCCTTGTCGGTACCGAATGCTTCCCTGACACTCCGAAGACGCTTGAACTGCTGTTCCTTTCGTGTTTCCTGCTCCATGATGATCAATGATCTCACCACCAACGCCGGAGGGACTTCCTGCGTGGGTTTGAAAACATCTGGAGAACCCGGGTGAAAATGCATATAGTCGTTTTCAAGGGTATAGACGACGTAACAGTCATCGGAATAGTCCAGATGCGGAAGATGGTCGCTGCCTGCATACTTATTTGCAGTGCGTTTGCGGTAGTCGGCATACCACTCCACCGAGGGTTGAGCGTTCCACACCACGCAGAGCTGCGACTTTCCCCACCAGCGCATCACCTCCACGATGTCGCCTCGTTTGAAGCGGATCTGTTCGGCAGTGCGTCCCTCATAGTGTCGCTGGCATTTGTAGTCAAGCAGGCATTGGTCGTTGGGCTGTCCGTCGGCGGTGTAGCTGCGCACCGACTGGATGTTGTCCGGCTCCTGTTCGTTGATTTCGAGTTCCGTGATGTAGTAGGCCAATGTCACGTCGTGTCCATCTCGCTCGTCATCCTTGCGATATTCAGGATCATCCGCCACCCATTGGAGGCGATCCTCCTCTTCCTCCGCACGCTCCGAAACGGTTGCTTTCATCTGTTGTTCCGCAAGGGACAGGGTGGCATAGTAGCCGACAACCATCTCGCCGTATTTCCGGAACGGGTACTGTTCTTTGGAATTGGTGGCGATTTCTGTAAGTTTGAAAATAGTGTCCATGCTTCTTTAATTTTGGGCGCAAAGATAATTATGGGGCATATTCGGTTCCGGATTTTGTAAGGTTACAAATTCTCACATCGAAAATCAAGTTTCTGTACCTTTGTCAACGAATACGTGGCACAAATGAAACAACAAACAATTATTAATCAATTAGATACAAAAAAATGAAAGAAAAACTTGATTCACAGAAATTTAAAAAGCAAGCAGAGAAACTCTATGAGAAATCCCTCGAAGCCACAATTGAATTATTAAAAAACAATCCGAATGGTCGCTTTATTGTCATTCCTGACTGGAACGATGAAGTTGACACAACCTCTTTGGATGATGTTTTTATTAGCATTTACGGAGTTGGGCTGAATAGCAAAAACCATATTTGCGTAAAAGCAATGGTGGATCATATCGGGTGCGGCTTTATCGAAGAGGATTTTCCGAATAGTTGGGCAGACATCACCGTTAATGAAATTCATCCTTCCTCGTATCCCGACATTTACCGTTTTGTAGCCGACAACATCGATGCTGCAACCGACAAAGCCACTGCGGATGCCGTGAAATGGGAAGACGACTGATTGCATACGTAAGACCCCGGTGCGGAAGTCATCAAGAGGAATATGTGGTGGACTGCCGAATTATACTTGTGCCGAATCTCAAAAATTTTACCACTTTCGGCAATGGTATAATACCATCTAAAGGAATTCTGAACGCCTATTCCGACCGCTTCCACGCCACCGTTGCGATGGGTGATTTGTTTGGGTAAGGCTACCAAGAGCTGCTTTCGCCGAGAGCGCAACTGGCAGTGCCCACCCGTGTGCAGAAGGCATATGCTCTCAGAAATCCACACACAAGCGCAGAACGAGATACACTATCGACAATTATTTTTGCATACCCTCGTCTTTCCCCTCAATAGCTCCCCTGATAGCAAGACGGCATTCTGCAGAAATGAGATTTTCCATAAAATCCAAATCTATTTCGCCGTCGTGAGTAACGGGTAGATAAATAAACTCATTTTGGACTCGTTCCCAAGATGCTTTACGCTCATAACTAAATTTCGTTTTTATGGACTTTAAAATTGTCGTTGTGAAGAAGTGTAAAAGGTTTTCATTTACTGCAACGTTCTTTGGCTTAATCAAATATGCATTATACAGAACACCTGTTTTTTGCGGCTGAGAATAAACATTGCCCGTTGAAGTTGCTCCATCATTCACAATATCAATCGTCATTTCTTCAAAATCGAAGTCTGTTAGTCTGCCATAATACATAATGCCATTATCGCCATCTTTTGCATTCACTAATGGCAAAGCATATTCCGCTGTTTGTTCTCTTGAAACATCAAGTTTTTTATTAAACTTGGTAGTTTTTTTAAATTTCAGATCAGGCTTGTCAAACAAATCACCAACCTTAAATTCTTTCCACTCCACATTTCCTTCTCGCAGTTTATTAAAGGCATCTGTTTCAGATTGAGAAAAATCATTAAGTAATTCCTGTTTTATAATTGATTGTAATCCTTGTCCGCTTTTTATAGAAGATGTTATTTTCCAACTCAAATAGTCGAATACTGTTTTGCGGAAATCCGCCTCGGTAGGCACGGTGTCAATTTTGCGGTGCTGTCCGTAAGTCCAATCCGCGCCGATGCGGTTATCAATATCATTATACACCTTTTGGGCGGCAGCAAGGTCTTTTTCTATTGGTTCTTTTTTAAGAGTAATAACCGTTATTTCCTTTTGGATTTTATCATTGAGTTTTTTCAGTTTTTCGGCTTCCTCGGTTAGAACCTTTTTGTCTTCATCATTTTTTGCCTTGGCAAGTTGTTTCTCATTTTCTTTCAGAGCCTTTTCATTCTCTTTGAGTTCTTTCTGTTTTGCAAGCAACTCTTTGCGTATTGGGTCAAGTTGTTCGTTAATCTTGTAGATTTTTTTCTCGTGTTCAACAAGGGCCTCTTTCGTAGTTATTGTATCGGTCACACAAAGGCCATTTTCTTTTGTATAATACTTGGTTTCCGGTTCACAGTTAAGCACAATATCCACAATTTCTTTGTAACGTGCAGTAGCATTGTCTGTATCTCTGAGGTTTACCTCTTGACTTGATTTTTTGCGGCTCTGACGGGCATAACCATCGTTTGTAAAGTCAATGAACATAACTCGTTTTTTCTCGGGGTGGGAGTGCCCGACTTCAAAAACATAAATTCCTGTCTGCACCCCTGACTTTCCACAGAATATATCGCCCATTTTTATCGAGGCAACAAGCGTATTCTTGTCGAGGATTCGTCTTGTAAACGGCTTTCCGTTGCCACTGCCCGCATTTTCTTGAATCAAAACTGCAGCATACCCGCCTTTCATACGATCAAGTGCGAGTTCTACGAAGTTAAATCCTTTGCCATCAGCAGAATACGGAGGATTTAGAAGAAAGACATCAGCAGGAAACGCCTCGTCTTTTTCGGGCCCTTGTTCGTACTTTCCGCTGTAATTCTTCAATGAATCGTCGCACAAAATATGAGTGGAACCATCTCCCATCAGTATCATATTTAAAACAGCCAAAGCGTACATATCGGGACGCAGTTCCACGCCCAATAGTTGTTTCATCTTTATGCTGTTGATTTTGGCATCACGTTCGGTTTTGTCTTCGATTTTGTTGGCTTCACTGACCATCTGTTTCATTGCGGCAACAAGGAACCCCCCTGAACCTGCAGCATAGTCCCACACAAAGCTGTCCTTGTTTACCCTACAAAGTTTTGCCATCAAATCGCAAACATATCGCGGAGTAAGAACGACATCGTTTTTGTCGCCGTCGGGAATTTTCACCCAATCGTTCAACACATTGAACAATTTTCCAGTGAAATCGAGATGGTATTTTTTCTTTGTGAAAAACGGAACAATATCCTTTTTCACAGTGATATAGACTTTCTTTAAACGACTTTCACCTTCTTTGTATTGTTTGTAGAGGTCTGTCTGAATAAAAACCTGTTCAAAGGTTGTCTTAAGGAGTTCTCTCTTTTCCTGCGGTATTTCCTTGGTTTCAAGAAATGACTCAATAGTATTCATAATTGTAATGCCATCGTGTGATTTCTTTTCTTCCTTACTGAGCAAATGGTCAATTTCAAGTGGGGCGACAATTTGTTTGCCGTCTTTTTCCACACCAAGTCCGGCCATAATCATACCCGAAATAAGTTTTACTCGGTAACCCTCACTTATCGAGTATACATCCTGCATCTCCTGATTTAACTTTTTTAAGTTGGATTCAATTTGAGTTTCTAATTTTTGTGTAAGTTTCTCTTTTTCGGCCTCGGTTAGATACAGAGCATCGATTTTCTCAACAAAATCGTCCAATTCTTTGCCTGTCAAAAACGAAAAATCATCATAACCATCTACAAGTTTTGGAACATTGTAATTCTCATCGGAAACATAATAGACGCGCATGGCTGTTTTTGTATCTTTTCCCTCTTCCCATCCTGTGAATCCTATTGCAATCACCTCCTTATATGAGTCTGTCAAGTTTACTATTGCAGTTGCGTAGTGGACAGCTCCATTTACAGCATATTTTGCGATGTTGGCGTATATAGGCATGTCATTTTTATCATAGTTGTCAACCTCGCCCAAATCATTGAGTTTTTCAAGGTCTTCTTCCCGACCTTTTATCTCAATCATTATTGGAAGTTTTCGACCATTATATTCTACAAAGCACTTTATGTCAGGATAATTAGCCCCACTTCCGCCATTCTTGCTTGGTGCGTTTTTCAAAGCCTCGTCAATTTCAGTGTTTATGCTCTCCGTCTTAGTGAAATATTTCACATTGAAATCATTCAATTGCTGTTTAGCAATGTCTTCTATTTTTTCTTCGATGCTTTTTACCATAATTTAGTGCTTTTGTATAGCGGTTGGAACTTATTCTCAAGTGAACATCTTCTAATCGCCAAATTTTCGGAATGTCTCGAATAAATCGCAAACGCTATGGTTTATACTATGTTAAATACTCTATTTTTCTAACATTTACTATTATTTGTTAAAATCTCATTTGAACGAGCAAAAGTAGCAAAATTCGGGAAATAATGTGCTGAAATCTAAAAGAAAAATGCTTTTTGGGTGGGGGGTGTCGCTGGAGCAGTGCTCTGGCGAGGAAGAGATTCCGCTCGCTCACTGCGTTCGCAGGCGGAATGGTGCGCGCCGCCGGAGGAGGGGAGGAATGGGCGGCGGCGGATTGGACGTGCCTTTCAGTCATTACCACCTGCCGCCGCCCATTCCTCTTTCCAGCCCCTTGCGACGCACCATTCCGCAAACGCGCCAGCGTTGATGCGGAATCTCCAACTTGTTTCAATTCAATCTGTTAGAGTGGGCTGCAACGAATATGCACACTCCACCAGCGTAACCATCACCAATCAGCGTGTCATCATTCTGTTTTGCATTAATGATTTGTATTCAGGTCCTATTAACCAACGTCCGCAGCAACTGCGAAAACAGCTCGTTTACACTTTTCTTCTTGTCGCAATGGGTCTTCAGATACAACGAGCGTTTCTCCAGATACACCCTCTTGTTCACTTCCAGCATCATGGATTGGTAACCGAACGGGCATTCCGGGGCCTCCGAGTTGCTGTACGGGTTGTTGATGCCGACAGAATACCCGTGAATGTCAAACAGGTTCACGGTAAAATCCAGTAGCTCCCGGCTCGGTTTCGACCAGTCTTCATTGTAGCCGAGGCAGATATCTACATCGCCCTTGTCTTCTGGAAATGAGTGGCAGTCAATCAGCAAGGCACCTTCACACAGGTTGTTCTTCAATCTGTGCTGATGGCCTTTCCACAGCTGGAGCAACCGCGCTTCATGCTGTTGGGGCAGGTCGCGCTTGTAGCCATCAAAATGGAGGTAGATTATCCCCTGTCCTTCCGCTTCCAGAGGGTCGTCCCAAAGCCGCTCCGCATCGACGATGAATCTGGAGAAGGGGAACCGCACGGCCTTGACATCCTTATGCCGGAACCCGTGAAAAAGGTAATCTGTGTGCCAATCGGTCAGATGGTTCACCACATCATTGATGAAGCGGTTGTCGATTTGCCAGCCGCTCAACCGGTCGTCATACAGCCCCTCCACCGAAGCGTGGGGCTCATTCAAAACTATTCTTCTGTATTTCATGTTCTTATTGTTCAAACAAATTACTGATTTGCAAAATATCACCCACTATTTAATTCTGTTTTCGGAGATTGGGTGCGCGTCTGCCCACCGCACGCCCTCAAGGAATGCTCTTCCGTATGCGCCGTGTATCTCGTGCGGCGCAATCGCTTCGCATACCGCTATCGCACGCCGGTCGATGTGCAGCATCTCGGCCATGCGTTCGTTGCTGAGCGGTTCGCCGTTCAACTTGTAACCGCCACGGAAGCAGGTGACAGTGTCGTTGCCTTTCACCCATTTGTTGCCCCGCATAAAATAGTGGTACATAGTCCAGCCGTCCCGTGCAAAAGCCTCGTGGACAAGCATATAATTGATGTTGTTGATCTTTTCCATAAAATGAATGCTGGTTGCCTGTACTCCAGCAGGTTTTAATGCCAGAGATGAGAAACGCGGTGTCCTTTATCGCTAAAGAACACCGCGTATGGCAGGTTGTTGTTTAGCGCGTTTTTTAGAGAGGTTGGCAAGTTGACGTAAATCCGTTCCTCTTTCTCATCCGGTGGCAAAGATACGAAATATTTTTTTATTTTTGCATCGGTTTCAAAAAATGAAAAAAAATAAAATTTTGAAAATGAAAATCATTGAACGTGCTGATTATCAAAATTATCTATTGAGCATAAAAAACACCCCTGACATTAAAGTAATCACGGGTATTCGTCGGGCGGGCAAATCGGAGATGATGAAGTCATTCCTCAATCATCTTAAAATGAGTGATGCAAACGCCAATATTGTCTATGCAGATCTTTCCATTCTGGAGAATGAGCCACTATTGGAATACCACAACTTATACGAATGGGCGAAAAACCGGCATCAG
The DNA here is from genome assembly GCA_017615795.1 of Bacteroidales bacterium. GTDB lineage: Bacteria > Bacteroidota > Bacteroidia > Bacteroidales > WCHB1-69 > F23-D06. Next base: position 146,822 of record JAFZZK010000005.1, on the reverse strand, counting down.
GTTGGACGAAACAACTACCTGCTCATTGATGAAGTACAATTGTGCAAACATTTTGAACTATCCATTAACAGCCTGCACAGTTTGGGGATCTATGACATATACTTGACTGGATCCAATGCTTTTCTGTTGAGCTCCGACTTGGCCACACTTTTCACGGGTCGTCACATAGAAATCCACGTGCTGCCTTTTTCATTCAAAGAATATTGCGCTTATTTCGATTCTGATAACGATTTGCAAACTTTGTTTGACCAATATGTCGTGGATGGAGGTTTGTCTGGCAGTTATGTGTATGGGAATGAACGTGGCAGAAAGGATTACGTAAAGAATGTCTATCATACCATATTACGGCGGGATTTGACGGGAAAATACCATTTGCCGGATTCAAGAATGTTGGAACAAGTGACGGAATATATGATGGATAACATAAGCAACACGACCTCGCCCAACAATGTCAGTAATTGTTTGTCAGCGAATGGTACAGCGACCAACCACAGCACCGTTGGAGCCTATCTGAAATACCTGTGCGATGCTTTTGTATTGTACAAGGTATCCCGGTATGATATAAGAGGAAAGAAATATTTACAATCCTTGGACAAATACTATTTGGCAGACACAGGCATCCGGTTTGCCGTATTAGGGAAGCGAAATATGGATTATGGTCGTGTGTACGAAAACATCGTGGCCTTGGAATTGCTTCGTCGCGGTTATAGCATTTATGTCGGCAAGCTCTACAATAAGGAGATTGATTTCGTGGCAATGCGTGAAAACGAAAAAATCTATATCCAGGTAAGCGATGACATCGGCAATCCCGAAACCTTTCAGCGTGAAACTGACCCCTTGATGAAGATCCGGGACGCCTATCCTAAAATATTAATAGCAAGGACAAGACACGAATTTTACGATTATCAGGGGATCAAGATTTTTGACCTGGCGCTTTGGTTGAAAGGAGCTGATTCCTGAAAATGTGAACGACGATGTCACATTAGTACAAGGGCATTGGTTGCAGTTCAATTTTGTAACCATACAAAATCCCAAGCCGCATTTTTGGGAAAGATATCTTTGCCGCAGAATATGTAAAGAGTTAGCAGGAGATTCCCCTCAACGCTGTCGCGTGCGGAATGGTGCTTCGCATACGGGAAAAAAGGGGAAAGATGGGCGGCGGGGAGGGACGTGCCGTTGCCGGAGTTCTTGCGATCGCCGCCCATCTTTCCCCCTTTGGGTTCATTCGGCAGCGTGCGTCATTCCGTTTTGCCGTAAGCGAGAAGCAAGCACCCGCGAGGGCAGCCACTGCCTGATAAACCAACCGATGACTCGCACGGGCAAGGATGCAAAACGGGATCTCCTCCCCGCAAGGGCACGCAATTGGAGTCGGGGCTCACATCGCCGACCAAATCTCATAACGGTAAAAAATGAATAAAAAACCCGTATTGAAAAAAATGTATTTTTGCAAAGTTCATACTTGATTAAGTTGAGGCACAGGTTGAAGGGTTCTGCTTGTGTTGAAACAGAAAAATGAATACATAGAGCCCATTATCAAAAATAGGAAACGATGGCAAAGATTAAAATCAACCAGACTCAAATCAACCAGACTCAAATTGAAAACATTCTTAAATCAGCGAACCTTAACACACAATTTTGGTGGCTGAATGACGATCCTAAAATATGGGATATGTTAAATCAGAATATTCAATGTTATGATATTACACATAAAAACAAAAATGCATTTAAAAATGCAAAAAAAGGAAATCTTGTAATTGGTTATAAAACAAGCGGTCCCCAAAAAGGACAAGTTGGTTTCACCTGTGTTGTATCAATATTTGTCGTATCTCGGGAAAACAATGGCACAGATGTGGAATACTCTAAAGTTATTGACGTTAAAAATCCTTTTCTTTCCAGACAAGAATTGCTCAATAATACTAAAACCCAAAACATCGTAGCTGACGGAAAAAATCAATGTTCTTTCAAAGAAATTACTCCGGATCAATTTGTTGAGATCATCCTCATGATGATAAACAAAGGAGTGCTGACTTTGGCAGATTTTACAACTGCCGTCAACAATATTCCGTCCATCCTTAGCAGTTCGACATCCAGTTCGACACCTATAGTTTCACCTGTTTCTACCCCAAAATCTACCCCAACTGCACATCAAAATTCATCTTACAACGATACTGATTTTTGCAAAGACGTCTTTGGCTTTGACAACAATAGATTCAGTGAATTGAAAACGCTTTTTGAAACAAAGAAGAATATTATTCTTCAGGGCGCACCCGGTGTAGGAAAGACTTATGCTGCAAAACGGTTGGCATACGCCATAATGGAGGAAAAAGACGACAGTCGAATAGACTTTGTGCAGTTTCATCAGAATTATGCATACGAAAACTTTGTGATGGGCTACAAACCCAATAATAATGGTGGTTTTGACTTGACAGAAGGCATTTTCTATAAGTTTTGTAAAGAAGCAGAGAAATCCAATGAGCCATACTTCTTTATTATTGACGAGATCAACAGAGGCAATCTCAGCAAAATTTTCGGAGAACTCTTGATGTTGATTGAAAACAATCATCGAAAAGAAGAAGTTAAGCTAGCATATAAAGATGAACTGTTTTCCGTACCTGAGAATCTATACATTATTGGCATGATGAACACGGCAGACCGCAGTCTGGCCATGATTGACTATGCATTGCGCAGACGATTCTCTTTCTACGATATGAAACCTGAATTTGATTCATTAATATTGAAAAAACCATTCACTTCACCAAAAGATGATAAAGTTTTACAAGTAATACAAGCTGTTAAAGATTTAAATCAAAAAATATCTGCCTCCCTTGGTGATGGCTTTTGCATTGGTCACAGTTATTTCTGTGAATTATCATCTCCCATTGACATTATAAAATTGAAAAATATCATCAACTTCGATATCATTCCTATGCTTAAGGAGTATTGGTTTGATGACACAAAAACATTTGAACAAGAGTCCGTTAATCTTCTCAATGCATTAAAGTAAGAATATGATAAGCGGACAAAACAAGAATATCCCTGTCCTCAACATATTTTATATGTTGTCGTATGCTTTTTGCAATCTCTCTTTAAAGGCCATTGAGGAAAGAATAGGAAAAGAGAAATTTAATAACATTGATGATCTTTTCTCCGAAATGCTCATATTGGGAGTTTCTCAACAAGCCAAGCAGGGTCTGCATAAAACATATATCATACAAAACGAATCCTTACCTTCTTTTCGAGGAAAATTAGATCTGCAAGGAACCATTGCCAATCGGATTCAAAACAAATTGGAGTTGGCATGTGAGTTTGACGAGTGGTCTGAAGACAATGTCTTTAATCAAATTATTAAATCCACTTTGCTGATTCTCAAAGGAAAATCCGATGTGGATTCTCAAAGGAAACAGAGAATCAAGCAGCTTCTATTGCTGTTTGATAATGTGAAGACCATTAGACTTGATACTGTTAAATGGAACAATCTCAAATTCAACAGAAACAGCGGGCTATATCCTATGCTCCTTTACATTTGTTTTTTAGTCATTGACACAAAAATCATTAATGAAAAAGATGGTACAACCAAAATGAAAGGTTTTTGGGACGATGATCAAAAAATGAGTCGGTTATACGAGAAATTTCTGCTGGGTTATTTTCAGAAAGAACATCATTATTTAGACCCCAAAGCACCATACGTAGATTGGAATATTGATGAAAGCGCTTCTGACAAGGAATATATTCCAACTATGCAAACTGATATAATGCTAAATGGAGAGAAAAGAAACGGAAATGAGAGAACTCTAATAATTGATGCAAAATATTACGGCAGAACTTTGACTACCCGCTACGATAAAAAAAAGCTACACACGTGGAATTTGTACCAAATCGAATCTTATGTTTTCAATCATGACAAAAAAAAGGAAGGGAAAGTTGATGGAATGCTACTCTATGCTCAACCCGAAGATCCCACACAAGTTTTAGATGGAAAAATGACCTTTAACCAAGGCAATGTTATTTACTTCAAGACTCTTGATCTGAATAAAGAATTTAAAGTTATTAAAAACGTTTTGGATAACATTGCAAAAATTTGTAATAAAAATCCGTAAAAGAACAAATCTGATAAAATTCTTATGTGATCTCACGATTCTCCTTCCTCGCGTTTTATCAGGACTTCGCATGGGAAGGAAGGGAAAAACGCGAAAAAATTAAAACAATAAGAAAAAATATTGGGAGAGTGTGGTGAGTATTTGATGGAAAATAAAAAGTTTGCGTGCGGCCATAATCCATAATGGCTATTATGATTATATGAGTGAGCGATATTCGCCTACAACCGCAACGCAAACTATATTGATGCCGCAAAATGAATGCTGGTTGCCTGTACACCAGTAGTATCTATTTCCTGAGACAAAATAACGGTTAAACATCAACTCCCCACCCGCCAGCCATCCCGGACCATCTCATCTAAGCTGGCGTATTCAACAATGAGTTTGCCTCTTTCGAAGAAACATGGAACACAAAAGCCGTCCAACTCTTCCGAAACTTTCTCATCAGGCACGGCGCTGATGGCATATTTCCAGTCAACAAGGTCCTGGATACAGATGACGGGAGTCATGTTCTCGAATGCCGCTGTCTTGTATTTCTCGTTCCAGTGCATCAGTGGGGAGTATTGAGGTGCATTATACATCCTCTGCAACATGTTTTTCTGATGGGCATACTCCCTTTCGGCACTCTCATTCTCCACCTCATCCAGCAAACGGTTGAATGTTTCCCATTGCTGTTTGGCCTCATACTCGGTCAGGTCGGATTCCGGCGTCAGAAAACCATCCTCAATGTCCCAGTTGTAAAGGGTTCTGCGTGAGGTGTCTTCTCCAATGTAATTCTGGAGATGTTTCTTGTAAGATTCTTCATTTATGTACATAATGGTTTGTTTTTAATTACGTAGCAAAGATACGATCGGAAATGATGCGGGGACGTTTTCTGCTATTAGCGGGGATTTGTAGAGACGTTTCATGAAACGTCTCTATGGTTCATGGAGCCGTTTCATCTCCTCAAGTTTCGCCCGCAGTTTCTCCCGCAACGCTTTCGACACGGGCTTGGTGGGACGGAACACCAAAGGCGATTCGGGATGGAAGTGGGTGTCGCCCTCTCCGAGGGAATACGTCAAATATCCGTCGTCGCTGTAATCCCAATGGAATCTGCAGTACTCCTCCTTGTAGTCAATGCTTTTATCGCAACATGGTGGCTTTGAGCAGTCTTTTCTACATTCTTCCCAACAGCGCTTGCGATAGTTAGCATAATCCTCTGTCGTGGGTTGTGCGTGTCCCACCACGCAGAGCTCCGCTCTCCATTCGGTAATCACCTCCACGATGTCGCCGGGCTGGAAGCGGATCTGGTCGGGTGTGCGGCCTTTGAAATGGCGTTCGCAAGCGGTGTCAAGCAGGCATTCGTCGTTGGGCTGCCCGTCGGCGGTGTAGGTGCGCACCGACTGGGTACTGTTATAAATCTCCATGTCAAGTTCGTACTCCGTAATCTTGTATGCCAACACAATTTCGTGCCCGAAGCGTTTTTCATCGTTGCGGCTTTCTTCGTCTTCGGCAATGTCTTTCAGCCGTTCCTGTTCGTATTCTTGGCACTCATTCACATCTTTGCGCATCTGCGTTTCCGCTTTCGCCAAGGTGGAGAACAGCCCCAGGTCGTATGTGCGGGTTTTCCTGAGCGGATAGCGCGCTTTGCTGCTGGTGTAAATCCGGATTAATTCAAAAATGGTTTTCATAAAATTGTTGTTTTTATTTTTGTTTCAACGACAGCAGCAGTTCGCGCTGTGCTTTGGTGATTCTTCGGGTGGGTTTGAATAAGGAGATAGGGGGCAGATGCTCGTGGGCACCGTCGCCGTAGTGTTGAAGCACGCAGTAGGTGTCGTCGGTGTCGTCCAGCGGGTAGTCGGCGGCCACCTCTTGCGGTGTGGGCTCGCGGTGGAGGTATTTGCGAAGATGTTCCCTGCAACATTCCATCATGGCCTGACACTCTTCCACTGTGCGCGGAGGCGCTGCCACGATACACAGTTCAATCCCGTCGTAATCAGTCACCTCCACGATGTCGCCGGGTTGGAATCGGATTCGGTCGGGTGTCCGCCCGTAGTAACGTGCTTTCCCATTGGTGGACACGTCGCTGTAGTCGTTCAGCTTGCCGTCCGCCGTATAGGAGTAGCGCGACTTGCAAGCGAAACGGGTGGAATATCGGACTCCGTCCACCATGTCCTCAAAGATGAAGAAAGCGAATGTGTTGGGGTCGCAGGTGTCGGCAATGTACTGCCGCATGAACTTCTCCGCTTTTTTCCGAGAGGAGAAGAATCCCAGGTCGAGATAGCCTGCCGGCCGGATGAAACCGTGCTCCCGCATCCGGCAATGCTCTTTCAAATAGCATTTTTCAAGTTTGAAGATGGTTTTCATACAAAGGGCTCTATATAATTCTGAAACTTCGTATTGGTATCTTTTATGTTCGTAATTTCTATTTCCAAATTTCACGCCGCAAAAATACGATTGATGATTATGCGGGGCCGTTTTCTGCTATTAGCAGAGAATATCATGCCTTTTCAGTTTTTTCAGCCAATCTTCGTTCGCCATCACTTTCTCCCGCAATCGCTCCAACTTGTTTCGCATCCGGGCGGAAACCATCTCCATCCGAGGCATCATGGCACAATGGGTAGGACAAAAGTCGACGGGGTTATCCTCCGTATCGGCGGACACGTAGGCGGAGACGATGGCATACGTATCGTTATGCACATCAAAAGTAGTGCCGAGATCGAAGCCGCGGTCGCCCGTGAGATCTTTGGCGGTTTTCAGATAATGCTCTGCTCGTTTTGCTATTTCATCCACTGTGGGAGGCGTGTTGATTACAATGGCCAACTCCACAGAGCCGTCTCCCCAGTAGTGATTGCCTGGGTAACAGAGAATTTCAATGATGTCGCCCGGTTGGAAGCGTATCTCCTCAGGTCTTCTTCCAGCAAAAAAGCGACGGCCATAAACATAGTTGTCAAATTCAATCTCACTGTATGGCCTGGGGATGTCACAGGGGAACATGTCGGCATACGGTCTTTCGCTCCAGAGCTGTCCGTCGGGGAGGTACACTCTTTCCGAGAAACTTTCCTCAGGGAGAAAAGTCATCCCCAACGGCAGTTCGCTCAACACCCAGCAATAGCGGTCGCTCAAGCTGTGGCCGCAAATGTGGGGCATAGCTGCTTCCGCATCCTCTTTGGTACGGAAATAGGCCGATTCACGGCCTTCTAAATGAAAGGTTGGATAATGGCATTTTTCCCGACGTGGTGGCCGTGTGTTGTAAAGGGTCAATTTGTAAATGGTATCGATATGCATGGTTTTGGGATTATTGGTTCTCTTTTTTTGTAAAAATACTATTTTCCTACGTTATTTTCAATCTCGCAAAGATGGTCCCATGCAGATTGGTAGCGGGGTCTGTCTTTGATTTTGAAACGGACATTCATCCATCGGCGTCCTTTGAGGTCTTCCAGCAGTTGGTTGCAGGGGGAATTCTCTTTGAAATACCATTGTGTCTGCATCGCCGCTTCCATCACCTCCACATTGTCATCGCAGAGGGCAATGAGAATGGAAATCAATGGCTCCCCCTTATCTTCTGTTATGACAAATTGTTTTTCATCAATCTCAAAAGTATGGGTAATCACGTCTCTTATGTTTTGGAGAACAGAGAGTGGTGTGTCGCCTCCGATTGGCCTGCCGAACTGCAAGGGATGTTGTTCATCTCCCTTTAGCAAATATGGACGGTATCGTTTCCATCCTTTGTCCAAAACCTCTATTGGGATTTTGTTGAGGTCGAACACATCATCGTGATTTGATAGGGTTTGAAACGGAATTTCATAGTTGGCATATTTTTCGATGGGGAAAATATACTTAAACGCCTTCCACACAGGATGTTTCCGATACAGCTCCACTAAATCGGCAGGCACGTACAGACGACAGGTGTCGGTGGGTATGCCGCCGTAGGGATGGCCATCCGATGTCTCCACCACTTGCGGTGCTCGAAGCACAATGGTCTGCAGGTTAGGACAAACTACCATCGTTTGATAACCCAACTTTAAAAAGGTGGCAGGAAAATCAATGAGATTCAAGTTCTCGTTTTCTATGAAACTCTGCACAACACATTCCCTAAAACCTTCGGGAAGCACCACACTGCGTAATTTCGGACAGTTGGAGAAACTGTTGTCGCCTATCTTGCGAAGTGTCTTCGGAAATTGTATGGTTTCCAGTTTCTTGTGATGCCAGAAAGCATACTGCCCAATTTCTTCCACACCCTCGGGAATGGTGAGGTGCTTGCGGTTTGAGAATCCCAGATACACCTTTTTCCCGTCTTTTGACAGCACCATCCCGTCATGTACTTTCAGGTACGGATTGAATTTGTCAATATGGATTGTCCGCAGTTTGGGACAGTTGATGAAATACCAGCCGTCCAGATAATCCCATCCTTTGCCTAGATGGATGGATTCCAGATTCTTGAAGCCGTCGAAACAATACTCGTCAAAATCGTGGATGCTGTCGGAGATCACCAAATGGTGGAGTGTGCGGGGATGGTTGTAAGCACCGGCTTCTACACCGACGATGGTGTAGCGCACTCCGTCGATCATCATATAGTCGGGCAGGCGGTAACGGCGGCACCGCTTGATGCGGCCATGCTTAATCCACGCCGTTTTCTCTTCATCGTCAAGTAGATAGACGAAGCCGTTTTGGCGGTACTCTCTTCTTTCGTAAATGTCTAAACTCATAATATTTGTTCTTTTGAGCTTGTGATGGCCTTGTACCACTCCTCGCTGAACCAGATGTTGTCGGGGATGTCGCCGGCTGAGAGAAAGCATTTCATCATCTGCGCGCCCGTGTAGCCGCAGAGGGTTCTCTGGTCGGGTTGGTTGCGGTAGGCAATCATGAATTTTTTGTCCGGCATCTTCCGCGCCACCTCGTAGAGGCGACGCACATTGTCGGTAATCTGTTCCAAGGTGATGCGTGGCCATCCTTTCCGCATCTCGGTGGTAATCAGCGCGTACGAGTTGCCGTGAAGGCCGTCGCCTTTGCCGTACTTGGCACCGAATTTCTGGAGGGCGACCTTTGCCGAGCCCGCCCCGTGCTTTCCTTCCGGGTTGCTGCCGAACACAAAGATGATGTCCTTTCCCGGAGTGATATTTCCTGTGTAATGGTTCATGATTTTGTCGTTTTGCTTGTGTATCGTTATTTACCTGATTATGGTCAGTCCCGGCATCACCTTGTCGGATGTTCCCTCATGCCGAAGGTATTCCAACTCCTTGAAATAGTCGGTGTTGGCATTGCGTTCTTTCTTCAATAAATGGTAGGTTTTAGCCCCCGTCAGGATCAATGCCATACAGATTTCGTCAATGAGTCTGGGGATTGGGAGGTTAAAACAGTGGAAGGAGTTTTGAGTGGCTAACAATGCACTTGCGAGGTCCATCGAGGATTTGCCGTTGCGCACTTCGTTCACAATGTCGCCTTTTTTTATGGCCCAAAGGGCGGCGTTCAGGAAGAAACGGACGGCTTGCGCATTGGGTTTCTTTTGTTTGGCATAGCGGTTGGCCTGCTTCAGAAACGAGTGCAGGGAATGTCGGACAGGGCTCCCCAGTTCAAGGAAGAATTCAAGTGCTTCGCGTGCCTCTTCCCAGCTTTGCTCTGGATAATACTTCATGCCGGAGATGCATTTGAGCAGTTGGTCCTGAAAGACCTCTTCGCGGTAGGGCTCCTGTATCGTCGTGTCCAATTCATTCCGGAGCCATGGAATTTCATCTTTGAGTTGGCACAGCGGGAGAGTCTCCCTTTTTTCAACCCATTCGTATTCAAAGTGGGGTGGGAAGCTGCGTTCGTAGTAGTGGGTGATCATCAGCATCCGCACCTCGCCGGGCTGCAGGCGGTCGCTGTGGCCGACAGCAAAGAGCGGGTCGCCCAGCATGACCTCTTCGCCCGTGGAGTACTCGTCCTGGAAAAGCTTGTCCACCCATCTGAGGTCGCGTTCAAACTGACGGAGTTCCTTGGCCGGGAGGTGCTCGCCGGGTGCCTGCCATATCTTGACAATGTAATACCACGAGTTGTCGAAAGCGTGCATCTGGTTCAGTTGCTGCAGGCACTGCCGGAGCGGATTTTTGCCTTTGGCGTTGGCGAAATAGAAACTGTATTCATACGAGAACGGATTGCACAGCAGCTGCAGGTTCTTTTCGGTGAGGGCGAGGTCGGCGGCGGGGTCGATGAGCATCTGCAAAATCTCCTCTTTGCAGTAGCGGTCCAGCTCCACCCATGCGCCATCAATCTTGACCACGTTGGGGTTCTGCTCACAAGGTTTGCCCACATAGTTTATTGTGGTGAAATAGTCGAAATCGTCGGTGGTGAGCCAGAAAGGGGAGTGCTGTGCCTTTTCGCCCTCGAAGCACCGCACCCGGGTCAGCACCTCCTTGCCGGTTTCGTCCAAATACATGCCCCGTCCGTCCTTTACGGCATAAAATACCCGACCTTCCTCGCTGCCGAAGCAGACGGACAGGTAGTCGTATTCGGCGGGGATGATGATTTTGCCGCCCGTTTTGAATCCCGCCTTGCCATTGACGATGTAGGGGCGTTCATCCTCGCCGAGGTAGCCGCTTTCGGTGGAGCTAGATGGCCACAGTTTTGTGTAGTGCCAGTTGGGCTTGATGAAGAGGATGTTGTCGATGCACTTTCCGATGAACAGGTATTCGGGTGGGTACAGTGTGGTGCCGTCAGCGTTTTTCAGTCCCCAGAGGCCGTTTTCTTCAAAGAGGTCGGCTGCCTGTGCTTTCCCGTAGGCGGACTTGTCGGGACAGGGGTGTTTTACCGTGATTCCTGGGCGTAAATTTTCAAATTCTTTCATGTTTGTCTGTCTTTGTCGTTGCAAAAATACGATTGATGGTTATGCAGGGCCGTTTTCTGCTATTAGCAGGGGATTTGTAGAGACGCAAAATTTTGCGTCTCTACGGATCGGCAGGCCACGCCAACACCGTGCTATATCCCCACGTCCTCAATCAAATGCGAGGCCTTCATCTCTTTTTCTAAATCCTTCACTTTCCACGCCGCCACCTCGTCGCCGGCTTCCGCCGCCTTTTTGTACCAGTCAACAGCTTTGAAAACATCGGGCTTGATGTAGCAGATGCCATATTCGTACAGGTATCCTTTCAGATAGTAGGCAGCGGGATGCTTTTCAGCGAGAAAAGTCTCGGCCACCGCCTTGATGGCTTCTTCCTCCTCCTCGAAGAACATTTCGTCGTCATCGAAATACTCTTCTCCCTCATTTTCCACGACACCCTCCACCACATGCAGCATCTGCCACGCCTCCATCACCATCGCACGAGGATCGGGAGTCCAGCGCCACAAACTTACTGCTTTGGCCAGATTCCCGTTTAGCATCTCTTTCTCTCCCTCCCAAAAACGGTCTGACTCCCAGCCGATAAGGTCGGCATACTTTTCCATTGCGTACTTCTTGAGCACGGCGATTTGGTAGCAGGCATCCACATTGCCGATGCAGAACTCGTGCAGGGCGGCTCGCTTGTACCATTCAATGGCTTTGTCAAGGTCGTAGGGAACACCCTGTCCGGTTTCGTAGCAGAAAGCCAGCTCTTGCTGCGACCATTCGTCGTCGCCTTCGGCACCTTTGCGCCACCATCGGCACGCCTCTGCCATATCCTTTTTGTCTTTTGCCAGCTTCCCAAGAAAGTAGCAGGCGCGTGCCTCCCCGTGTTCGGCAGCGGGAAGCAGCCATTGTTCGCACTCGGGATCGGTTCTATAGGTGTAGCGGCCATAATAGAGGAATTCCCCTAATGCCAGTTCGGCAGGCGGGTAGTGCTGCTCAGCCGCTTGCCGAAACCAGTACTCAACTTGCTCCTTGTAACCCGCTTCATGGTTGGAATAGTACTCATAATGGTGCCCTACATACCACTGCGCCTCGGGAAGGCCGGACTTAGCTAACGACAACACCTTTTCGAAAGCGTTGGGTTTTTGTCCCGCATCCCGGCGACATTCCTCCAACCGCTTGATGATGGGCACCACAACGTTCTTAAGAACCTTCTGGTTCATGCGGTGGCCGCCCGCAAACGTCTGCACGTTAGGATAGTATCGCTGGAACTCCTCGCGGCAATTCACCGTGGTGTCCTTGTCGCCGAACAGCCCTATACAAAGGAGGTTTTCGGGATTGTCGGGACGCCAGTTGTCGAACTGATGTTCCTCCATCTCGCGATAGTGCTGGATAATTTCCTCCGTGATGGTAAACTGTGTCTGTCCGTCCTTGCGGGGCTGGAAGAAATCGAAAGTGCCGGTCTTCAGGACATCCGTTAACTGCGAGAGATGCAGCGCCGGGTTGACGCAGATGCGCACAAAGTCGGCGGGCAGTTGCTGGGCATACATCGCCCCCATGCTCGTTCCGATGATGATGCTGAAATGTTCCTTCTCGCAAAGTTCACGGAGGAACGGCAACGCCTCCACCGGATCCACGGGGATGTCGGGAGCAGTGATGTTATAATAATCAGGCAGGGACTTTTTCAGGTATTCAACGGTGCTGCTCTGCCCTGAAGAGCCGAAACCGTGCAAATATAAGATGTTCATTGTTGGGCTGTTGTTTTGATAATCATTTTCATCCGTAAGCAGAACCTATGGCAGTTCGTAAACCACAACCACCGTCCACTCGTGCCATGGATTGCCGTGGTGCTCTTTAGGTTGTTCCACATACTTGATGTCCTTGAAGATGATTTTGCCATCATTCTCCTTGAGAAAATTGTTCACTTTGTTCTCAATCACGTCTGTGCCCGGCTGATGGGCGGAAAACACTTTGATCTGTGTCATAATTTGTTGTTTTTGAATTTCGCCGCAAAGATAGTTGATGCTGAAATGCAGGTCGGAATTTTGTAAGGTTACAAAAATTTCAAGTTCCCCTGTTGTTTCTTTATTTTTGCCACCGATTCAAGATTCAACAACCCAAAAATTAAAAACTATGATGGAAATCAACGGAAAAGAGTACAGCGATGAAAAGATCGCCATTTTGCAAAAAAAACGCGTGAGAGAATACGAGGAGTGGCACAAGCAGAAAGCAGCGGAGTTCCTTCAAACCAAAAAACGGGCGAAATACTACCACTGCGAGGCCATTTTCGACCCGGATTACGAAAACGACTTCTACATTCCGCTTTCTGATGAAATCGTGGCCCGCGTGCGCGCCCTTAAAGAGGAAATCGCCCGCAATTCCGAGCTGAAGAGCGATGAAGACCGGGCCGACGAATTCCGCGACAGGGTTTACGAAATCGGCTATGACATTGATGTGGACATCACCGCATTCGGCGGCTCGGAGTGGACGTACACCAACATCGACATTGACGATTTTGTCTATGAGTACAACTTCGACCTGCATTTCTTCGATTGGGATGGCGACAAAAACGACAAGCTGGTTCATTGTCCGGTAATCCTTTCCGATGAAGAATACATCGAATTGCTGGCACAGCTGCTTGGCCAGCCCGGATGTTCGTTCAATCATCTCGCCTACCTCAGATCAAAGCTCAAATTCGTCCACAAGAGGGTGCAAAGCAGTCTCCACCATCGGGATTTTGGCGCGGGGTGGTTCCCCTGTTACGAGCACGACTATGCCGTGCGGATGACCGAACTGCGCGAGGATGCCCGTAAATTGCAGAAACAGCTGGAAAAGAATGGCGAACAGTACCCGCATATCGGTTTCCTGAAGGACCCGGTGGTGAATTTGTGCGTCATTTCAGCAAAAAGGGAGTCAAAAGCAGTAAATAAGAGCAACAACTAATAATACGCTTTTGTCCCGTAAAGTGTACTTGTTTAACGGGAAAATAACACAATCAAACTCTCATTTCCTTGCAAACATCCCCTTTCTGCAGTGGAGGGCAGGGCACAACCCACTCGGATCTGTTGGGGATGAGAAAAATAAAACGACACCGCATACGGTGTCGTTTTATTTTGAGGTCTCTTCCAGATTCGAACTGGAGTCAACGGTTTTGCAGACCGGTACCTAACCACTCGGCCAAGAGACCACTCGTTAAGAGGCTGCAAAAATACAAACTTTTTGCATATAAACGACTTTTTTAAGAAAAAAATCGTACAATATTGATAATCAAAATTGTACGATTGATATTGGAGATACTGGATATTGTGTCGGTCTATTGGTTGGGGTAGGGGATGACGATGTCGTCGCAATATTCGCAGCGATAGGAGCGCTTTCCTTTGTCCACAAGATGGAAGACGTGGTCGAAATAGTGTTCCACGGAGGTGACGCAGCGGGGGTTCTTGCACTTGATGATGTTTGTCACCTTTTCGGGCACTTCGAGCTTCACCTTCTTGATGGTTTTGCCGTCCTCGATGATGTTGACGGTGGCGTTGGGGTCGATGAGGCCGAGGAAGTCGTAGTTGATGTCGATGACATTGTTGATTTTGATGATATCCTTTTTCCCCATTTTGGCGCTGTAGGCGTTCATGATGAGGGCGACGTTGTACTCCGCCTTGTCGAGGTGCAGGTAGTTGAACACGGTGACGCCGTAGCCGGCCTTGATGTGGTCGATGACGATTCCTTTTTCTATACTGTTGATTTCTAACATAATGATGTTCGATTTGCGGTTTTACGGTTTACGATTTACGAGGGAATATGGTTTAGTAGATCCCCAACAGTTTTAAAATCAATGCCATGCGGACGAACATGCCGTTCTTGGCCTGGTTGAAGTATTGTGCCCGGGGGTCGCTGTCCACCTCGACGCTGATTTCATTGACGCGGGGCAGGGGGTGCAGGATGTAGGTGTCGGGGCGTGCGTAGGTCATCTTCTCGGCGTCGAGGATGAAGCGGTCCTTGAGGCGGATATAGTCTTCCTCGTTGAAGAAGCGTTCACGCTGCACACGGGTCATGTAGAGGAAGTCCATCTCGCCCATGTAGGGTTCCATCTGGTCCACTTCCTGGAAGGGAATGCCGCGTTTTTTGATGATCTCCTCGCGGATGTACTCGGGCACGCGCAGTTCCTCCGGAGAAATCAGGATGAAGCGGACGCCCTCGTAATTGCTGAGGAACTTGATGAGGGAATGGACAGTACGTCCGAACTTGAGGTCTCCGCAGAAACCGTAGACTTTGTTCTCCACACCGCCGCGCAAGCGTTCGATGGTGAGGATGTCGGTCAGGGTCTGCGTGGGGTGCTGGTGACCGCCGTCACCGGCGTTGATGAGCGGCATGTGGATGTAGTGCGATGCCAGACGCGGGGCACCCTCCTTGGGATGGCGCATCGCCGCGATGTCGGCGTAGCACTCCACGGTCCGCAACGTGTCGGCAATGCTCTCACCCTTGGCGGTCGACGAGGACGCGGCCT
This sequence comes from Bacteroidales bacterium, assembly GCA_017615795.1. Taxonomy (GTDB): domain Bacteria; phylum Bacteroidota; class Bacteroidia; order Bacteroidales; family WCHB1-69; genus F23-D06. Next base: position 131,449 of record JAFZZK010000005.1, on the reverse strand, counting down.
CCGAGAAGCCGATGACTTGGCCGCCTAACCGCAACATGGCGGTCTCAAAACTCAACCGCGTGCGTGTGCTCGGTTCATAAAAAAGAGTTGCCAGGATTTTTCCCTCACAACTCTTCCAGTACTTCTTCGGATCGGCAATAATCTGATGCGCCAAATCGAAGATTTCGCGGAACTCTTCACGAGTGAAGTCCGACGGGTCTATTAAACATCTGTTTTTAAGCAAAATAAATCCTCCTATATTTTTGTGGTTAATATTGTCGACACAATAAGCCCTACCCCCGCAAAAGTCAGGCAAAAATAGGAAAATATTTTTTTTCTTGCTCTTGGAGTGGATAATTTTTTTCAACAATAACTCCATTCTTTTGTTGAAAAAACAATGATGTTTTCTTACTTGTTGATATTCAACAGTTTGAATTTGCTTAGAAGAATGATGTCCGGGACAATGAAGCTGCAGGGAATGCCGTCGAGGGTGGTGTCTGACTGGCTGTCCACCATGCGGTTGCAGGCACTCTTGTCTTGCGATGCGGCCTCCAGATATTTGTAGTCTAACAAGTTGAATTCTATGGGTTTGTCAATCCTGACGGGCGTTGTTTTTCCAGTGTTTGCATCTATGCGGAGGACGTGGAACGGTTTGCATACACCGTTTTCAGTGATGGTTTTGAGGATGATGTAGGCGTGACGTTGTTTGGCGGAGCGAGCCTGTTTGCACAGGAGTTTCATAAGTTGATCTTTGCCGATTGTTCTGTGACAGGTCATCTCTAAAACGCCGGGGCCGGGTTCGATTGTGACGTGTCCGTTACGCAACGCGAGGCGCGCGTGTCCGTTGCTCTTGCGCACACCCTCGGTGGGCACTTGCGTGCTGAGCAGCGTGATAAGTTCCCCGCGGCGGATGATTTCCCAATGTGGCTCGCTGACTGCCCCTTCGGCATCGGTGGCAAAGGCGCCTGCCAAGGGCGTCTCTATTTCGTAGGATGAGTTGCTCTCGCCATTCTGGATTTTTTGGTGATAGGCACTTTTGGTGTTGTATGCATCCACGTCCATCAGTTTGCTTGCGATAACGTGGTCGATTTGACTGTCGAGGGTGGCCGGTTGAGTCAGGATTGTCTTGTTGTCGTCAGGATGGAGCACCACTTGCGGATGCGTGGCGATGAGGTTGGGTTGCACCTCCGCACAGGCGTATGCGAACAAGTCGGCGACAGCCTCACCCATGAGCAGAACAGGTCCGTCGTAGGTTTCGCTCATTTCGGGGGCGGTGCGCAACTCTTTCAGACGTTGTGCCATCCTGTTGACAGTATGGCGTTTCCAATCTGCATTGACGGTATTGCCGGAAATCTTGGCGAGGTTCTCGTTGTCAAGATGCGGCAAAAAAACATCGGTACGGTCGCGTAATACCGTGCCGTCGGCCGCCATTGTCTCGGCGAAGATACGGATGCGCAACAGATTGATGGGCTGGTGGTAGAGGGTGCCGTCGCTTGCCGCGAATGATACTTTGCCTTGAATGTCATATAACTCCACGCCGGAGTTGGTTAAGAAGTCATATCGCTCGAAAAGTGAGCTGATCTCGTTGGCGAAGTTTACCAACTTGGCGGGATCAGTTGGCTCAAGAAGACTCACGGTGCTGGATTGCGCCGCTGGGTTGGCAACGCGGTCAGGTGGCAACGCCAGGCGCACAGAGTCGGGCAACAACCGCAGTTGCTGTTCTTTTTCGGCGTATTGGCGTGCAGCCTGGCGATACGCGGTCTTCGACTGGTTTCCGAATACCTGCCGCAAATACCAATAATCATTATATATGGACAATGGTGCGCGAATGTCTTCGTCGGGTGCCGAGACATTATCGTTGTTTAGCCGGTCGGTCCCCACTAACATTTTAGTCTCCACCTCCTTGATAGGATAGGATCTGGTGGATACAGTGCTTCCCAAACTGCTTGTCACGCAATGAACTTGTGCGTCGGTGACAAGATGGCGCACGTAATAGGGGTCAGGAATGTCCTTGTTCTTGAAAGTGGACAAAGTATGACGCATATCGTCTTTCATCGCCCAAAGCAGGGGTGACGGTTCTGCCTCGCTATCGGTTTCTTCGGCGGCAACCGTTTCGCCTGCGGTTTTGGGGATTGTTATTGCTTCACTTGCGCTTGCAGGCTCAACCTCAACTTCCATCATCTTCACCCACGTCGCTGGGGCGCAGCAGTGGTAGGGCACCCCGTTTTCCATAAAGGCAGTGCAAGCTCCTTTGTCGCCGCCGCCACCTAACTGAGTGAGTAGCATGCGGGGCGTGCCGTGCAACTCGATGCCGTGCACCATCTCGTCAGGGCGGTTGTCGGCATAGATTTTCCAAACCTCTTCGGGACGGATGTTGCCATCGCTTATGATGGCTGCAGTGACACGATAGCCAAATTCCGCTTCCTGGGCTGTGAGGGACTGTTTAAAATATTGTCGCAGTGTTGTTTGTGATAGGGGAGCGGTAGTGGAGACGAGCAGATTGGAGGGCATGGGCATGGGGGTGCGGTCGAGTGCTGCCCGCCCGTGGCCGTTGCTGTGGTGAAATTGACGGCTGCTGTTGGCAGCATAGGGTACGGCGATAAGTTGGCCGTCGTCGACGAGCAATAGTCGCTCACCCTCTTTGCCTTCGTCATCGTAGAAATAGCTTCCGAACAGTTTCTGGTTGTTGTAAGAGGTCTCTGCAGGGGCGGAGACGACTTGCCAGTGGACAGGGGCTACGACGGAGTTGACAGGGGTGTTGGGATTGAGCAGCACAGGGGTGAAGGCATATTGCCAAAAGACGGGGGCGGCTTCATCCTCGAACAATACCGGACAGACGGAGGCACTACCCCGTTGGGAGTGTCGCATTTGCATCATGGTGCTCTCCATGTTCTGTACGTCGCGGGAGAGATCTTCGGAGAGCGGCAACTCGTGAGGAGTTGTGCAATAATAGTTCTTGTGCAGAGTGAGTGGTGTGTTGTCGACAGCGGTGCCTGACAGTGTGACGATCAGTGTGGTGCGGCTGTTGTCCTCGGCAATGGCAGTTCCCTCGCTGTTGACTAAATATTTGCGGTCGAGCAGAAACTGAAGTTCTGCAGAACAGAGGGCGGAGTCGGGGTGCTCGAGTGCTCCGGTGGCGGTGGCTAACGAATGTCGGATGACGTCCGTATGGAGTTCGATGTTGAGCGGTGGTTCGAAATAAGCCACGGAGGGTTCGATGGCAAAGTCGCCTTGCGGTGGCACTTGATGGCTTTGGTGGGCGGCTAAGGCGCGGTGGTAGCGCGCGCGTCCCTCCTGGTAAGCCTCCTGTACGGCCATGGCAAGCACCTGCCTGACTGCTCGCTCATTGCCATCCAAGGGAATGTCATACACTTTGATGGCGCGTGCCTTGTCGGGTTGGCGGCCGTCGATGGGAGAAAAGTTGTCCACCCATTCGGTACCTACGCGCATGGTGACGCTCAGTTGTTTCCGTTCATCCTCTAATTGGTCTGTGATGACCCCCATGGCTGCAGACCAGTGGCTTTCGTTGCGATGTTCCACGCGCACCGTCAGAAGCCGGACGGGGTCGGCGGCCTTGTCGAAAGTGTGGTATAAGGAGTCGACTTGCTTCTGGAGCATGCGCAGGAACGCCTGATCCCTCTCCGTTGCCGTGGATTGTGCCGTGCCATTCGTAATGAGAAACAAGCAGGGTAGAAATAGGAGTTGGATGCGGCGCAGCAGGGTCATGGGAAGAAGTTAGTTCCTGAAAATGGTGGCGTTGCGGTCGGGACCTACGGAAATGATGGAGACTGTCGTGTTGGTTTGCTCCTCGATATAGCGGATGTAGGCCTTGAATGTCTCGGGAAGTTCTTCGTAGCTTTTGCATTGGCTGATGTCCGCTTTCCAGCCGGGCAAGGTGGTGTAGACGGGTTCCACGGCGACATCGGGGTCGGTGGGCACGTGGTCGGTGATTTGGCCGTTGACACGATAGGCCGTGCAGACGTTGATGGTGTCGAAGTCGGACATCACGTCGGCCTTGGTGAGGGCGATATCGGTGACACCGTTGACCATGACGGCATATTTGAGAGCCACAAGGTCGAGCCAGCCGCAGCGGCGGGGACGACCGGTGGTGGCGCCGTACTCGTTGCCTTGCTCGCGGAGGCGCTGGCCAGTCTCGTCGAAGAGCTCCGTGGGGAAGGGACCGCTGCCCACGCGGGTGCAGTAGGCCTTGACAATGCCATACACGCGGCCTGCAAGGTGCGGGTCAAGGCCAAGGCCCGTGAAGGCGCCGGCGGCGATGGTGTTGGAGGAGGTTACAAAGGGGTAAGAGCCGAACTCCAGGTCGAGCATGGTGCCCTGCGCGCCCTCCGCCAATACACTGTGCCCTTGTTGCAAGGCATCGTGAATATCGTATTCCCCGTCGATGAAGGGGAATTGGCGCAACTTGGCTAATGAAGCATGCCATTGACGGTCCATTTCCGGCAACTTGTCGCCATACTCAAAGTGGTACTGGTCGAGAATCTCTTTGTGGGCTTCGATCAGTTGTTTGTATTTGGATTCGAAGTTGGGGGATTGAAGGTCGCAGATGCGCAGGCCTGTGCGGGCGGTCTTGTCGGTATAGGTCGGGCCGATGCCTTTGAGGGTGGAACCGATCTTGCGGTCGCCTTTTTTGGACTCGTAGGCGGCGTCAAGCAGGCGATGCGTGGGCAGAATCAGGTGCGCACGCTTGGAAATTCGCAGGTTCTCCGTCGGGGTGCAGCCCATCTTCTCCAATGCCAAAATCTCTTCCTCAAAAATGACAGGGTCAATGACCACGCCGTTCCCGATGATGTTCATCTTCTCTTTGTGGAAGATGCCGGAGGGGATGATGTGCAGTACATGGCGAATGCCGTTGAACTCTAACGAGTGTCCCGCGTTGGGACCGCCTTGGAAACGGGCGATGACGTCGTAGCGGGAGGTGAGCACGTCCACTACTTTGCCTTTGCCTTCGTCGCCCCATTGCAAACCGAGTAGAATGTCTATTTTCATGTTTTCTGTAAAAAAATGACGTATATGCGTTATGACGCAAAATCGCGGCAAAGGTACAAAAAATGCAGAAAAAATAACTACTTTTGCGGCTTTGAACGACAAAATATAAAAGACTATGAATAAGATATTTAAAGATTTCAGCAAAGATCAGGTGTGGGCTTATTTCCTGCTCGTCCTGGGCAGTTTTCTCTTCGCCGTGGGCGATGTGATGTTTGTGAATCCCTATTTGTTGGCGCCTGGCGGCACGTATGGCCTTTCCAACGTCTTGAATACCGTATGGCCGTGGAAAATAAGTTATTATGCCATTTGTATGGATATTCCCCTGTTGCTCATCGGCACTTGGATCCTGGGCCCGCGCTTTGGCGTCAAGACCGTGGTTTCCACCATCTTGATTTTCTTTTTCACATGGTTGTTGGAGACCACATGGGGATACAATCCCGTTATTCATGAGGGCATCCTGAATGGCAGTGAGGGCATCCATGGACTCGTGCAGATCCCGCATAGCGAGCAATTCTTCCGCCCCGACTATTTCTTGAACACAGTGGTGGGCGGTGTCATCTACGGTGTCGCCATCGGCCTCATCTTCAAGTCGGGTGCCACCTCGGGCGGCAGCGACATCATCTCCATGATCCTGCACAAATACACCAAGATTTCCCTCGGCACACTGGTGCTGGTGGTCGATTCCTGCATCACCCTTACCACGCTCATCGCCTTCAAGCAAATCCGCCTCCCGATTTATTCCATCATCCTGATTGCCATCGAGAGCAAGATCATCGACCTCATTGTTGATGGTCTCAAGTCGTACAAGACAGCCTTCATCGTTACCGACAAGGTGAGCGAGGTGCGCGAATACATCCTGCACGATTTGAAGCGCGGCGGCACTATCTTCGCGGGCACGGGGCTCTATCAGGGCGTTGAGCGCCAGATGATTTATGTCACCCTCGACCGTACAGACCTTGTAAAGCTCAAATCCAACCTGCGTCGCCTCGACCCTGCCTCCTTCGTGAACGTGATTGAGAGTTCCGAGATTATGGGCTTGGGATTCAAGGCACTGCCTGAAGAATAGGTGTTGGTTTTCCGGATTTTCCCTATGTCACAATAGTGACGCTGCTGCCATCGACATCGTCTTTGGTGACAATGATTTTCTTGTCGATTTTCTCGTCAAGGTCGGAAACGTGGGAGATAAGTCCCACGAGGCGGTCGCCTTCGGTGAGGTCGGACAGGGCGCGGAGGGCGTGCTGGAGGGATTCACCATCCAAGGAGCCGAAGCCTTCATCCACAAAGAGACTGTCGAGGCGGATGCCGCCGGCAGAGGCTTGCACGGCGTCGCTCAGTCCCAAGGCCAGGCAGAGGGATGCCATGAATGCCTCGCCGCCGGAAAGGCTGTTTACACTGCGTTCCTTGCCGGTGTGGTGGTCCAGCACGTTTAGGTCCAAGCCTTGCTGCTGCCGGCCTCCGCCGGTGCTGTCGGCCCGTTTCAGCTCATATTGGCCGGATGACATCTGCATGTAGCGGGTGTTGGCGTAGGCGACCACGCGGTCCAAGTAGTTCATCTGCACGTAGGTCTCCAACATCACCTTGCTTGAGCCCTTGTTCTGGCCCGTCATGATGTCCACCAACGTGCTCATCCATCTAATGTGGTTGTTGAGTTCGGATATCCGTTTCACCACACCGGCGATGTTTTGCTTGGTGTTGCTGTTGTTGCTGATGCGGGTCTTGACGTCTTGCGCCTCCTTGCTTAGGGTCCCCTTTCTCTCTGTAAGGGTGCTCTTTTCGGTTTCCACGGCAGCCTTGTCGATGGCGGGCGTTCCTTCAAGCTGCTTCTTAAGCTCTTTGATGCTGCCCCCCAATGTGGAGATCTCGTTCACGCTGTCGTTGAAATGCTTCTGTGCATTTTCGATGTCTTGCTTGATGTTGGCGGCTTTCTTGTTCCGTTTTTCGATTTCGGCCATCGCGGCGGTCTTGTCGGCGTACGGTAGTTTCTTTGCAAGCTCATTGACCAACGTGTCGGTTTGCTGCAGTGCCGTTTTGTCGGCAACCAGTTTCTTGTCCATCTCGGCAACCTTCTGCTTGTCGTCGTCAAGTTTTTTCTCTTTTTCGGGAATCTGTTTGTTTAGCAATTCTTTCCGCGCGATGTTGTCCACTTCTGCCTGGATCTTCTTCACGATGTCCTCTATGGAGGAGGTGATCTCTTTAAGTCGGGTGGTGATGCGTTTCGGGGCATCCTTTATGTTACATTCGCCCAGCAGGGTGCGGATTTCCTTCTCGGCGGCATCTTGGGCGGTTTTGATTTGTCCCTTGATCTCACCGGCAGCCTGACTTTTGGATGCAACTTCTGCCTGGGCTGTCTCCGCTTCCCTTTTCGCTTTTTTCACCTCATCTTCCGTGGGGGCGGCGGTGGATTTTACGGCTTTGTGAGGATGGTGGACGGAGCCGCACACCGGACAGGGCTTGCCCTCCTCTAATGTTTCGGCCATGATGCCGGCCTGCTCGTCCAGGAAGGCCTTCTCCTTCTCGTCTGCCAGGGCCTTCTTTTGCTGCGCTTCCCCGTATGCTTTATTGTATTCGCCCTGCACTTTGCGAAACAGGTCGCAATCCTTTTGTATTTTGAGTATGTTTTGGTGAAGGTTCTGCAAGTTGGTTTTCTCCGTTTCCAGCACCTTCTTCTCGTTTTCCAATGTCACTTTTTGAGTGCCGGCATTGGCCAACCCTGCCAGTTCGTCTTTCAGCTTCTTGATCTCTTTGTCCAACCCCAGGTTCGCATCTGTCCCTTTCTGAATGGCCTCCGCCGTTTTCTTGATTCCGGTCTGCAGATTTTTCTGCAAGTTTTTTTTCTCCGCCAAGGTATCGTAGTCGCCCAAGCTGCCTGTGATGGTGCCGACCTCTTGGGCGAGTTTGTCGATTTCAGGTTGTTTTTCTTTGGCTTCTTGCAGCTTTTTTTCCAATGCAATTTTATCGTTCTCCTTTTGTTTTTTCAACTCTTCGGTCTGGTGCAGTTTTTCCTGCATCCCTGCTTTGCCGATCAGGGAGTCCAGATCTTTGAGGCGTTCCTCTGTCTTTTTAATCTGTTGCTCTATGTCGTTGTCGGCCTTGTTGTCGCGGCTCAAGATGCGGTCGATGAGTTCCGTCCAAAGGTTTTCCAACAGACCGTTTTCCAAGGATAGTCGCAGAAATTCCGCCTCGGGGTCATCTTTTGCGCACTGTATGTGCTTGGTCTCCTGTTTCAGTTCAGTCTCCTTGGTTTTAAGGGTGTCTTTCAGCGTCTTCAGGTCTTCTTTCAGCTTGTTTTGCAGCCTCTCGTAGCGTTCGGTCTGGAATAGTTTCCGGAAGATTTTGATGCGATCTTCCGTGCTGGCGCTGAGGAGTTCGCGGAAGGCGCCTTGCGCAATCATCTCGATTTGGGAGAACTGCGTGTCGGCCAGCTTGATGATTTCAATCACCTTCCGGTTGACGGCCTCAATGCCTTCGATGGAAGGCGTGCCATCGGAGAACTCCAGTCTGGCGTTGCTTTTTGCGGTCGTGAATCCACTTCCCCTTTCCACAGGACGAAGGTAGGGCAGATGGCGTGTCACGGTGTATTCTTGCCCGCCCACCGAGAAGGTGAAGCGCACGAAGGTGCGGTCTTTGTCCTGGGCATAGTCGGAGCGCAAATCGTTGGCCGTGCGGTCGGTGCCGCTGGGCTTGCCGTACAGTGCGTAGGTGATGGCGTCGAAGATCATGGTCTTGCCCGCGCCCGTGTCGCCGGCAATCAGATAAAGGCCGTTTTTACCCAGTTTCGTGAAGTCGATGGTGGTCTCGTGGATGTAGGAGCCGAATGCGGCCAAGGTGAGTTTTATAGGTTTCATGGTTAGTCCTCCCAGATATTGTCAATTAATGTTTGTACGTATTTCCTCTGCTCGTCGGTCATTTCCGTGTCGCCGTTGCGCGTTTTGAAGAATTCTGAAATGATATCTATCGGGCTTTTCGACATGTCGGCGCTGCCGGTAACCACTTTCGAGTTGCGGGTCCTGTTGTTGTCGTAATCCAGTAACATGATGTTGGGGTAGATGGTGCGCAGTTTGGCCAAGGCGTCCACCACATCCTGCTCGTCAGTGAGTGTGACATGGAGGTAGTCGTCGGTGGCGGTGCCCGTGTAGTAGTGGGCGTCCGTGAGTTGCTCGTAGGTGCCGCGAATTTCGCGCATGTCGTGCTTGGGGGTCAACGGGATGGGAGTGATGCTGAGGTTGCCCTTTGGGCCGAAATCCACAACGATAAGGGACTTTTTGTGTTTGGCTTCCGAAAAGGAGTATTTCAGCGGCGATCCGCAATAGCGGATATGGTCGTAGCCGTCGATGCTTTGCGGGCTGTGGATGTGGCCGAGTGCCACATAGTCGAATGGCGCGAACGCGGAGGCGTCCACATTGTCGAGACCTCCTACGGAGACGTCTTCGGAATCGGAGCGGCGCACGCCGGCCACGCCTTTGGTGCCCGTCACAAACTGGTGCGCGACTAACATGTTCCGTTCATGCTCGTTGACGTTCATCTGCTTCACGGCAACGGAGAGCGCGTCTGTGTAAGTGCTGATGCTTTCATCGGGGAAAAGCTCTTTCACGACGAAGGGTTTCACAAAGGGCATCATGTAGATGTTCACGGGTCCGTTTTCGTCCTGCAGCACGACGGGTTCCACGTGTCCGTCGTAGACGCGGGCGATGTGGACACCGCTGTTTTCTATGAGACGGGAGGCAAAGGCCAGTCGTTCCACGGAATCGTGGTTGCCGCTGACGACGAACACCTGCAGTCTCCGTTTTGCAAGATCGCAGAGGAATTCGTCGAGGAGCTCCACCGCTTCCGCTGCCGGCACGGACTTGTCGTACACGTCGCCCGCGATTATGACGGCTTGCGGTTGCATGTCGTCTATTTGTCTGAGGATTTGATCAAGGATGAACTTTTGATCTTCCAACATGGGGAAGCCGTTCACGCGTTTTCCAAGATGCAGGTCTGAAAGATGTAGTATTTTCATTCTTTTTTATTGTGTTTTTATAGTTTGATTTGGTGCAAACCATAGATTTTGCAGCCGCAAAAATACTCAAAAAAAGAATATGAGGACAGCTCCATGATAATAGAAATGGATTCACATGCAATTTTTCACATTAACATTTTTTAATATTTTTAATTTATTAGAAATCAATAATTTCACTTATTTTGTTTCGTAAAATGTTGCTTATGTTGATAAAAAGAATATCTTTGCTGATTATTTGCCAAAATTGCAAAATTATATTTTATTTTCTCATAAAAGAATATTAGAATCTAAACTTTTTTATATGAAAAAACTTTTCATCCTGACCATGATGCTATGCTGCCTGTTGACAGGTATTGCGCAGGCACAAAACCAAAACATTGAAACTAAAACACAGCCGTACACTGATGCAGGTTCCGGCGAGTGGGAAGCCCCTGCCGGAACGTGGAGAGTTACCCAGCTTGAAGCTTGGGGCGGTGGTGGTGGTGGCGGCAACTCTACCAACAAGACCGGTTGCGGTGGTGGTGGTGGCGGCGCATACGCCAAATACACTACCGCCATTTCCATTACACCCGGCTCTATCATTAAATACAATGTTGGTGCTGGCGGTAGTGGGGGTTCTGCAGGTGGAAACAGTTATGTTACTGTCTCCAACGAAAACAATGCATACGTGAATGCCGGCGGCGGAAAGAGCCCAAACAATAATACTAACGCCGGCGCAAACGGCGGCTCAGTAATTAAGGGAACTGGCTTTAGTGGCGGTAAGGGTGGTACTGGAAGACAAGGCGGCACTTTAAGTGCAACTAGCGCCAGTGGTGGTGGCGGCGGCGGCGCCGGCACATCTGGTGAAGGAAATCCAGGAAAGAACGCCTCCTCAAACTCTTCCGGAGGCAATGGCGGTGAAGCTAAAGCAGAAGGTGGCGGCGCAGGAGGAAACGGCGTGACATATAGCTCCAATGGAAACGACGGTTCCAATTATGGCGGCGGCGGTTCTGGTGCTGCAGGCAGGAGTTTGAACAATTATACTGGTGGCAAAGGTGCAGACGGTCGTGTCATCATCACATACGAAATTCTCACTCTTACAGTATCTTTGGATTTGAACTATGTGGGTGCTCCTGCTGCGAACACCTTTGATGTACTTTACTACAATACATACGGCAACAATCTTACGTCACCAACCCGCCCAAATCACATCTTCTTAGGTTGGTTTACCGCAGCTGCTGGCGGCACACAAGTAACTGCCACTACAAAATGCACTTCTACCGTTGCCGTCACCTTATACGCACATTGGGCAAGCACGGGCGAGATTGCCGACGGCTCCACAGCTGTAGCTCCTTGTGCCAATTATACCGTATTCAACACCTCGGCTGCTGATGCCATTTCAGAACAGAACATTGAGTACTCTTGGGGATATTCTCTGAATGGTGCTGACGAAGTGAGTCTGGATGTCGACAAACTCGAGCTTACCCAAGAAGACTTGACGCTTAACCAGATGGGCACATACGTTTTCACCCGCTACGTCAATGTGTTGGGACAGAAAGTGGCTTCTTTGGGACAGTACACCGTTAACGTATCTTCCGTTGATCCGGGTGCCATCACCGCTGGTTCCAAGTATATATGTACTGCGAGCAGTTTCACTATTGGCAGCGTGACCGATGCCTCCACGACATCTTCCGGCACCATTGTTTACGAATGGCGCTATAGCAAGGACGGTGGCGCTGAAACCGCAGTGGCCAACAGCGACAAGAACGAACTTACACAAGATGACATCAGCTTGACCGAAAATGGCACTTACGTTTTCAAGCGTTATGCCACTATCGGCTGCGCCGAGGCAGTGGCCGCCACTGGCAGCTATACCTTAAATGTAGTGGTATTACCTGCCAATTATGCCACTCCCACCGCCAACTACACGGAACTCTGCGAGGGTGGTAGCGTGGAAGTAACAGGTGACGATTACACTTTGTCTGGTGTGGCTGCTCCCCACAATCTTGCCACAACTTTCAACTGGATGATTTCCAAGGACGGTGCCGCTGCAGCCCCAGCCGCAAACACGGCCACCTACACCCAAGAACTGTCTGACGCAGGCTCCTATTCTATTTATGCTGCCGTTGTGTACTTCAACGATGCAGCCTGTGTTGTTAACACGACCCCTGTTACGGTAACGGTCAGTGAAGATCCCACTATTGCTGTTCCTACATTGAGTGTTGCCACCTCCATCTGTCCTAACGGAGAGGTCACGCTTACGGCTGCCAGCATTGTCGGCGGTGTAGGCAACGGCTACACTTACAATTGGGAGTTCAAGGCTGACGGATCCTCGTCTTGGGTTGCCATCTCAGATGCCGAGGCCACTTACAACACGACCACGGGCACGACTATCACGGCTTCCAACTTCCTCAGCACGGGCAATGTGCAATACAGAACTCTGATCAGCAATGCACAGGGTTGTGACGCCATCAGTCCTGAGAAAGATTTGGAGATTATCACGGTGGATATCCCTTCCGTGAGCCCCGCCGCAGACGTGTGTCCTGCTCCCGACGGCACCGCTTTTTTCTCCACTATGGTTAGCACCACCGACCCGGACTACGAGTTGCGTTGGTATGCCGATGCCACTTCCACCACGTCCATTGCCGCGCCGACCGTCTCTCTGGCCAATGAGGGTGTATTCACCTATTATGTGGCCCAATACAACCCGAACAACAGTTGTTTGAGTGCCCGCGTGCCCGTGACGCTGACGATTACCTACACCGCACACCTCGGCCACGACAGCGGCGATTTGGATCAGGTTGTTTGCCAGAACAGCGCTATGGATGCGGTTACCTTCAGCCATAGCGGCGATTGTGCTCCGCAGGTTACATTTACAAAGGACGGCCAAGATGCCAATCAGATTGCCGGCGTGACTGTAACGAGCGGAAACGGCACCACCGTTATTGAAGGCACTCCCACTGAACCTGCCACCTATACCTTCCACGTGGAGTTGCACCCCGATGCACAGACGGTTTGCGCTGCCCCCAACTCTTTTGACGGCAGCATCCTGGTGAATCCTGTATATGCCGTGACAGACAACCAAACCATTTGCGGCGGCAACTACATCATTAGTGACACCAAAGGGCACAGCTACAGCTACAATACAAGCGGCACCTACACCCAAACGCTGGAGGCCGTGACCGGCTGCGATAGTGTGGTGACTTTGAATCTGTACGTACACGAGTGGAACCAGTTCGGATTTGAGGACAACGAAGAACTGATTGCCGGATGGACCTCTTTCAACAATATTACTTCTCCGATTTCGGCTGACGTAAATGGCTCGATACCCGGTTCACAGATTTTGTATGGCGGATGGAATGGTTCTAACAGCAACGGCGAGGGTAATTTAACCAGTAGTTTTACATCGTTCGTTCCTACTGATGGCAAATCATTGGGTTTGATTAACGGCGTTCAGGATAATTGTACAATACATTACAACAATGGCAAAAGTATTGTACTTAAAACCTCAACTTCTGATCGTGGTAATATTAAATTAAGATTTAATTATGGCATAGAGAGAACCAGTGCTACTGACCACGGTTTTACTACCGTACAATTATCATATAGCTTTGATAATAGTAGTTTTACAAACTTTACAGAAGGAAGAATTGAAGAAGAATTAACCAGTGCAATTGACAATAAATCTTTTGAATTGGATTTATCAGAGCAGTCAGCAAATGCGGTTGACAATGCAACCACTCTCTATATTAAACTGGAGTTTGATGGTGCAGCAAAATCAATTTCAAACTTGGGAATAGTGTGTTTGTCTGCTTTTGATAGCTATTTCAAAATTGACAACATTTGTATTACAGGAACAAGACCTACTGAATTGGAGGTAAAGGGAGAAGATATTGCCTGTACCAACCAACCTTTTACTGTTGAGGCTACACCTCCTTACGTCAACACCCTCACAACACCGCCCGACACAACGCCTGTCATTTATAAATGGGAAAGAATTGTGAACGGTACGAGTACAGTTTTGGATGAAACTTCCAGCAAGTTGGTTGATAATGATGTTCCCGCTGGCAATTATCAATATAAGGTAAGTGTAGGCGAATCTCCTTGCGGGCAATCCGCCACCTTGAACGTACAAGGTATTGAACCGGCCTATAATTTAGGTGTTGTTCGTCATGCGCAGGTTTGTTCTAACCGACTGGGACATGAATCTAATTTCGATTATATTGATCCCGACTGCCAATATGTTGACGGAATGTTTATTGTCACTCCGGATTTAGAAGACATGCGCACACCTGGAACCTATACATGCCAACTGAGCATCCCGTCTTCCAACCCTTGCGACAGTGTAATTACCTTGGAACTGGAAGTTCTCAAAGCATTTGACACTACAATAGTAGCCAACATCTGTTTGGGTGAAACTTACAACCTTTATGGTTTTGACATCACCCCCACAGTAGAGGGTATTACCTACTACACTTCCGATCCTACCTGGACCTGTTCGACTGGTTGCGACAGTATCTACCGTCTCACGCTTATTACGAGCAGCGTTCGCAAAACATTAGAATCAGAATATGATGTCACATTAGCTGCTTGGCCTATGGACAACGGAACTACTAACTTCTCCGCAGCCTGTGGTGTAAAAACATCCGGTAGCTCATTTATTACAGGAACTTCAACTAACAGTCCCAAATTCGATTTAGAAACTAATAACGGACGAACACCAACCAGTGACTACTGCTATGCAGCTGCTTCTAACAACAAAGGATTACGTTGGCCAAACTTGTCCAGTACTTGTAGCGGTAGTAGTGCTTTTGGCGGCGGTGGCGGAAATCCAACATATAAAGATTTCAGTGGTCTTTATTTTGAAATTAAAATCGATCCATACGACTATTCCAATCTGAAATTGAAATTTGACTATAAGCGCGATAACGCCTCCACCTCCAATGCCCAAGCATTCAACAAAGTGAATTATTATTACAAATTCAGCGAATCAGATAGTTATCATTCTTTGGGTGCCGCGAATATAAATTCCACCAATTGGGCTTCTCAATCCTTGGATTTTTCGTCAGCCTCAACCCAAGACGAACACGAAATGTATCTGAAGGTTGAATTTACTGGAGGTAATCCTGGTGGAACGGAATCTTGCGGCTTATTGCAAGGTTCCAAATATCTGCCCAGCTACATTACCGTGGATAACGTGATGATTTGGGGTGACCGCATAGCGCGCGCCACCTTGGATGGCACAGCACAGACCTGCAGCGACACCTACGTGTGCGAAGGCGATAATGTGACCTTCAACTGCCAGGGCGACGACACCTATTTCAAGTTTTATGTGGTGGATGCAACCGCCAATAAAGACACTGCGTTTAATGGCGAAACCACTTTGACCCTTACACCTGCACAAACCACAACTTATTACATCAAAGCAGTGGAACAAACCACGATGTGCGACTCTGTTTGGGGACCGTTCAACGTGGAATTGATAAAGAAACCGACTATCTCCTACGTTTCCGGTTCAAACGACGAGGGTATTTGCGGTAATAATGTCTTTGACATTAAGATCAGTATCGAAGATGCCGCTTCATACACTTTCACTTGGCTGACGAGTGGTCAAGTGGTTCCTGAAGGCATTGACTTCAATAACAATAATGATACAATCACCATCGGTGGTGCGTTTACCAACGGTGGTTCTGCCAATTACTACATCGAGGCCAACCCGGATAACCGTTGTTCTACTGGTTCCGTAACTCAGAATGGTACGATTGCTTCCCGCGTCATGCCGACATTCACCCAGACACTTGGTTCGGACACCGTTTGTCAGGGCGACACTATGCAGTTCGTGATTTCCAATATGGACAATCTGAATTTCACGTTGGTTCCGGAAGACGAGCGCTTTGCGTGGACCACTGCCACTGCCACCTTGTCCAACAAAGACACGCTGGCTTATAGAGCAGACGAAGCCACCCACACAGCTCGTCATTACCTCACCGTGAAACAGAACGGCTGTACCACGGTGGACAGCATTGACATTGTGGTCTATAACCTCGTGGGTGACACCCTGAGACTGCACGGCGGCCACTATGTGATGAACTATGGGGACATTTTCCTGGATGCCGACAGTCTGGAGTTACCCGACCTGATGCACAACGGCGAAGCCGTACCTGAAATAATGATTGCTTCCATCACGCAATCCGGCGGTGCCAAGATTTATCCGAACAATATGACCGATCTGACGACCACCATTATGTGGACCATCACCGACCAATGTGGCAAGCAGCACACCAGAGTCCAGACTTTAACCTTCGAGTTGCCTCCTTGCGGCGACGCCGACCACTACACCGTGACCGACGTGGATGGTAACACCTACTCAACGGTGCGTATAGGCTTGACCTGCTGGATGCGCGAGAATCTCAAGACTCTGCATTACGCAGACGGCACACCAGTGGCCAAGGCCATGGGCTACGTGAATAGCGATTTCCAGAATGCCGACAACACAGCTGACATCTTCGGTCGTCTCTACTCCTGGTACTCCGCCATGAATCTGCCGGAAGGCTCCACCGCCATTCCGACCACCAACGAGTTCGGCCATGTGCAAGGAGTCTGCCCGGATGGTTGGTTTGTTCCCACACCGGAATACTTCATGTCATTACATGATATTGACATGGACCACATGCGTACCAACACCTACTGGTTGGACGGCGGAGGTGACAACAGCACCGAATTCTCCATTATGCCTGGTGGCTACTACAACAGCAGCAATGACAGGTATGAGAACATTCTCGGCAATGCCTACTTCTGGACCACAGATCTTTCAGGCAGCGGAACGCCCAAGACCTTTGAGGCCGACTGTCACTGCTATAAGTGGCAGGTGTACGACTACTCACCTGGCAATGCATTGAGCATACGGTGTGTGAAGGACAAGGATTAAGATAAAAAAAACTCCCGTCAGGGAGTTTTTTTTTGCTTGTATAGTAATTCCAAAAAGGAGATGTATTTCCAGACTTCGTCTCTAAGACACCCAAAAATTTTCGTCAAAGAGTAATATGAAAAGGGTAAAAATCCCGCACATTGCCCTTGCCAAAAAATTACTCCTGAATATTGCATGTACCCTGAAATGTTGTATCTTTGCATTTTTTTTAATTAATCTTGGAAAGATGGAAGTGTTAAAGCACGAATGTGGGATTGCCATGGTCCGCCTCCTCAAGCCATTGGAATTCTACGAAAACAAATACGGTGACTGCCACTATGCCTTGGACAAGCTCTATTTGATGATGGAGAAGCAGCACAACCGGGGACAGGAGGGGGCAGGAGTGGCCTGCGTCAACATCCATCAGACACCGGGACACGAATACATGTACCGCGAGAAAGCGGAGGGCAAGGATGCCATTACCAAGGTGTTCGCCACCATTCACCGGCAAATATCCACTCCCGATCCGGACGACCTTGGTGCCGGCCCTTCCTTCTTGGGTGAACTGTATATGGGCCATCTCCGTTATTCCACCACGGGAAAAGGAGGACTGAAATTCGTGCATCCGTTTCTTCGCCGCAATAACTGGAGGGCTAAAAACCTGTGCTTGTGCGGCAATTTCAACATGACGAATATTGGCGAGGTGTTCGACTATCTCACTTCCAAGGGGCAGTATCCCCGTGTTTACAGCGACACATACATCATGCTTGAACTGATGGGGCACCGTCTTGACCGGGAGGTGGAGCGCTGCTATCAGGAGGGCGTCGCGTTGGGATTGGACGGGCAGGAAGTGACCGACTATATTGACAATCATGTGGATATGGGCCACGTTCTGCAATCCACGCTGTCGCATTTTGACGGTGGATACGTGATGTGCGGTATGACGGGCAGCGGCGAGATGTTCGCAATGCGTGACCCTTGGGGAATACGTCCAGCCTTTTACTACCAGGATGATGAAATCTGCGCCATCACGAGCGAACGCCCCGTCTTGCAGACCACCTTCAACCTGCAGCAGGATTCTGTCCGGGAACTGATGCCGGGACAAGCCATCATCATAAACCGGAAGGGTGAAATCCGCCTGGAGCAGGTGATGCCTGCGGAGAAATTCTCCGCCTGCTCTTTTGAGCGGATCTATTTCAGCAGAGGCAACGACCGCGACATCCATCAGGAACGCAAGACTTTGGGATTCCAACTCCGGGACCCGATACTGGCGGCGATAGGCGGTGATGTGGAGAACACGGTGTTTTCCTATATCCCGAACACGGCGGAAGTGGCTTACCACGGCATGGTGGAGGGCATCCGCACGGTTGCGCCCTTTGTGCGGGCCGAGAAGGTGGTGTGGAAAGACATCAAGCTCCGCACCTTCATCACCGAGGGCAGCACCCGCAACGACCTGGCGGCACATGTCTATGACATAACCTTCAACTCCCTCCGGCCCGGCATTGACAATTTGGTGGTCATTGACGACAGCATCGTGCGCGGAACCACTATGCGGGAAAGCATCCTGAAGATTCTGAGCCGGTTGCAGCCGAAGAAAATAGTGGTGGTCAGTTCCGCCCCACAGATCCGCTACCCCGACTTTTATGGCATCGACATGGGATATATCGGAGATTTCATTGCCTTCCAGGCCTGTATCTCCCTGCTGAAAGAACGAAAAATGGAGCAGTGGATAAAGCAGGTGTATGAAGGTTGCAAGCAACATCGTGCGGATGCGCTCCGGCAGCTGTACGAACCATTCTCGGCGGAAGAGTTGAATGCAAAAATGGTAGAACTATTGAAACCTGCAGACGTGAGTTGCCCGATAGAACTGGTCTTCCAGTCGTTGGAAGGGCTTCACAAAGCCATCCCGAATCATCCGGGCGACTGGTATTTCTCAGGATATTATCCCACAAAAGGAGGCACCCGCCTTGCCTGCCAGAGTTTTGTGGATTGGTATGAGAACGACAGGATGTCTATTCAGAAATAAACCAATTGAATGTAAAGAACAATATAAAACTATTGTATATGAAACGCTATATTTTTGTGACAGGAGGTGTGGTCTCCTCTTTGGGCAAGGGCATTGTTTCGGCCAGTATCGGCAAGCTGTTGCAGGCTCGCGGTTACTCTATCACCATCCAGAAATTCGACCCGTACATCAATATCGATCCCGGCACGCTGAACCCCTACGAGCATGGCGAATGTTATGTGACCGTGGACGGCATGGAGACGGATCTGGACTTGGGCCATTACGAACGGTTTACGGGAATCCGGGCCACCCGTGACAACTCAATCACCACGGGCAGAATCTACAAGACTGTCATTGACAAGGAGCGTCATGGCGACTATTTGGGCAAGACCATCCAGGTGGTGCCTCACATCACCGATGAGATCAAGCGCAGGATGCTGCGCGAGGACGATGTCGACTTTGTGATTTCGGAAATCGGGGGTACCATCGGCGACATCGAGTCGGCCCCGTTTTTGGAGGCGATCCGCCAACTGAAATGGGAACTGGGCAATCGTGCTGTCAGTGTGCACCTCACATACGTGCCTTACCTGAAAGCCGCCGACGAGCTGAAGACGAAGCCCACGCAGCACTCCGTGAAGGAGATGCAGGGGGCCGGAATACAACCCGACGTGCTCGTCTTGCGCACGGAGAAGCACCTATCCGACGGCATACGCCAGAAGGTGGCCTCTTTCTGCAATGTGGATCTTGAGTGCGTGGTGCAGAGCGAGGATCTGCCGAGCATCTATGAGGTGCCCGTCAACATGCAGCGCCAGGGCCTGGATGCCGCCATCCTGCGCAAATTCGGCGTGCCGGTGGGCGAGACTCCCGACATGAAGGCGTGGCATCATTTCCTCAATCTCCAGCAGACCGCCCAAAAAGAGGTACACGTGGGACTGGTGGGCAAATACGACCTTCAGGACGCCTACAAGAGCATCCGGGAGAGCCTCTCTTTGGCTGGGACCTACAATCATGTGAAAGTGAAGATCGAGTTCATCAACAGCGAAAACATCACGGAGGAGAATGTGGAAGAGAAACTCTCTGGCTTGGCGGGCGTGTTGGTGTGCCCCGGCTTTGGACAGCGCGGGATAGAAGGGAAAATCTCGGCTGTAAAGTACGCGCGCACCCATAACATCCCCCTCTTCGGCATCTGCTTGGGTATGCAGATGATGGTCATCGAGTTTGCACGTAACGTGTTGAAATATAAAGATGCCAACTCCGCGGAGATGGATGCCTCCACCCCGCATAATGTGATAGATTTGATGGAGGAGCAGAAAACCGTGACCAACATGGGCGGCACCATGCGTCTGGGAGCATACAACTGCGTTCTCCGTGCGGGCAGCCGTGTGGCGGAAATCTATGGGTCGCTCCAAGTCAGCGAGCGCCACCGCCATCGGTATGAATTCAATAATCAGTATAAGGAAGAATACGAAAAGAATGGCATGCAATGCACGGGTGTGAATCCGGAGAACGGACTGGTGGAGATTGTGGAGATACCCGAACACCGCTGGTTTGTCGGGACGCAATTCCATCCGGAATACTCCAGCACCGTGCTGCATCCCCATCCCTTGTTCTTGGATTTTGTCAAAACCTGCATGGAGTAACCCTGTTAGTTAGTCCATTTGTTAGTACCATCAAAAAAAAGCACTCGCAAATTTCTCTGCAAGTGCTTGATTTTTAGTGCGCTCCCTCAAGGACTTGAACCTTGGACCCTCTGATTAACAGTCAGATGCTCTAACCAACTGAGCTAAGGAAGCGGGTCGTTTTCCGTTTGTTTTGACGGGTGCAAAAATACATTTTTTTTGATAACGTAAGACACTGTGACAGAAATTTTTTATTTTTGCAAAAATTTCCCAGTTGAAAATTTTATAAAACATTGATTCATAATAAAGTAAAAAGGAGGATTTGCGTTATGCTCACAAGTGGTCAGATATGGAAAGAGGTTAAAAACTACCTCTTCATCACGGTTGGTTTGGCGATTTTTGTGTTCGGATGGTCCGCATTCATGACACCGTTTGAGGTGACGGGCGGTGGCGTGGCCGGTATCGCCACATTGGTTTATTTCGCCAACCATGCTATCCCCATCGGTCTCACCACCTTCGTGCTCAATGCCATCCTCATCGCCGTGGCTTGGAAAATTTTAGGCACACGCTTCTGTGTCAATTCCATCATCTGCACCGCTGTCCTGTCCATCTTTTTCGGCATTGCGCAACGCATTTTCACCCAGCCGCTTGTGGACGACATGTTTATGAGTGTCCTCATCGGCGCGGCCCTCTCCGCCGCCGGCGTGGGCATCGCCATCAACTGGGGCGGCAATACCGGGGGTCTCGATATCATCGCCCTCATGATCGGCAAGTACCGCAACATCTCCTACGGCAAAGTCAATGTTACCGCCAACTTCTTCATCGTCGGCTGCTCCTTCCTTGTCCTCCACGATGTGCAAAAGTTAGTCTACAGCTTTGTCGTCCTCTTCGTCTACATGTTTGTCGCCGACATCGTGATCGACGGGTACCGCCAAACCTACCAGTTTATGGTCTTCTCGAAGAAGAACAAGGAGATTGCCGACCGCGTGAACGGCGAGCTGCATCGCGGAGCCACTTTCCTCAAGGGCTACGGCTCCTACAACCACACCGAAAGCGACGTTCTGCTTATCGTGGCGCACAAGACCGACAAAGCACGCGTCACCCGCATTATCAAGGATATCGATGACAGCGCGTTCATTACCATCACCAAGACCGCCAGTGTCTTCGGGAAAAACTTTGACAAGTTGAAGCTGTAAGGCGGGAGGTTGACATTAAGCTATTAAATCATTAAATTATTAAGTTATTAAGTTATTAAATGTATGGTTAATAACAAAAAGAAGAGATAACGGCTAATATGATAACGCGTTCTGTCAACTGCAAAATAAATCTCGGTCTTCGCGTTCTTCGCAAGCGTGCGGACGGTTACCACGATTTGGAGACCGTCTTTTACCCTACGGACTTTTTCACCGACACCCTCATGTTGGAGTTGGGAGGCAAGGGCTTCCATTTTGAATGTCACGGGGTGCAGGATGCGGGTCCCGATGACGACAATCTCTGTGTGCGCGCTTGGAGACTGCTGCGCGACGATTTCGCCCTTGATGGCGTGTGCCTCACCTTGGAGAAGCGTATCCCCACGGGCGCCGGTCTCGGTGGAGGCTCCGCCGACGCTGCTTTCACGCTCAAGATGCTGGCGGAGGCCTTTGCCCTGCCGCTCGACAGTGCCCGACTCAAGCATTATGCCGCCCAGTTGGGTAGCGATGTGCCCTTCTTTATCGACAACACCCCGATGTACGCTACAGGCCGCGGCGAAATTCTCACCCCCGTCCCCCTTGATCTCTGCAACTACCGCATCGAGATTGTAAAACCCGATTTCTCCATCTCCACCAAGGAGGCATACGCGGGCGTCACGCCGCATATACCCGACCTTGACGTGAAAGAGATTGTCCAACGCCCCATTGCAGAATGGCGTGGATTACTGCACAATGATTTTGAGGATAGCGTCTTCCAACGCTTCCCTGTATTGGCACAGCTCAAATCGGAAATGTATGCCAAGGGAGCTGTCTATGCCGCTATGAGTGGCAGCGGAACCGCCGTGTTTGGAATCTTTCTCTGATTTTAAGGTCGCTCAATGCGTTTATGGCATCATACCGCTCCGAAAAGGAAGGCAGCGCAAAGCGTTTTTTACAACATTTGGAATCATAATGATAAAAAGCTCCGAAATTTTCGGAGTTTTTTTATAAAAAAATGCAACGTGTATCATAACATGCTGTAAATCAACATAAAAAAATTTTCATAAAAATGAAAAGCGTATTATACAATTTGTATTTTTGCGGTGTCTTACTTCACTAATACACCAAAACAACTATAACAATGATACAGTTAGAAAACATCGGGTTCGGATACAACAAGAAAAAAGTGAAGAACCCGTCCAATCAAAAGTTCGGTCTTTTCAACGACCTGAGTCTCGTCATGGAGCCCGGGCACATCTACGGTCTTTTGGGCAAGAATGGTGCCGGCAAGACCACGCTGCTGAAAATCATGTCGGGGTTGCTCTTCCCCGATGCGGGCACGGCTACGATTTTAAGCGAGAACGCCAGCCTGCGCAAGGCCGACGTGCTGAAAAACCTCTATTTCCTGCAAGAGGAGATGTATGTACCCCATCTCACCATTTCCGATTTCGAGAAGGCCTATGCGCCCTTCTATCCCGAGTTTAGTCACGAGCAGTTCGAATATTTTCTCAACGAGTTTGAGATGGCTGGGCTGCCGAACTATATGGACAAGCTTTCGCACGGGCAGAAAAAGAAGGCTCTGATTGCCTTTGCGTTGGCCACCAACACGCAGATTCTCATCATGGATGAGCCCACCAACGGTTTGGACATTCCGTCCAAGAGCGTTTTCCGCAGATTGATGGCCTCCTCCATCGACGAGCGCCGTTTGGTCATCATCTCCACGCATCAGGTGCGCGACCTGCACAGCCTCATTGACGTGGTGACCATCCTCGACGCGGGACACATTCTGCTCAATGCCTCCACCTTCGAGATCACCGACAAGTTGTTGTTCGACGTGGACAACACCAAGAGCGCCGACGGCAAGGTGTTCTACACGGAGGAGACCCCGCGCGGCAATTATCAAGTCAAGGAGAACGTCAACCACGCTGATTCCAACCTCGACTTGGAGTTGCTCTTCAACGCCGCGATTATGAATAAAAACGATATTTCCAACCTTTTTAAATAAACAGCATTATGAAAAAATACACGAATAAGATATTATTGATCACATTATTATTGGCTGCTTTAGTGATGATAGTCGTCTGCACGGTGAACCTGCGGAAGGCTTTTCACAACGGCGAGATTAAGACGAAGGAGGAGTTTGTGAAAGAACATTCGGAGTTGGGTAATCCCAAAATCATTGTTTATTCGGACTCCATACAGGTGGTGGACAACGAAACGGAAACCGATGAATAACCCTAAAAATCTGCAATTATGAATATCAAGAACATAACAAATCTTTTGAAGGCCTATTTTATTGAAAATTGGAAAACCGACCTCTTCCAGCTGGGCATCCTCTCGGCTGTGATTCTGATCGGTTCCATCTTGAATGGAGGCGTTGAGGATATGTCCTCTTTTGCTATGACGGTGGCAGTGATTTTCCTGATAATCTATCCTGAAAGACTGTTCCGCAACCTGCACGGCAACTCCTCGAAAATACATTACCTCACCATTCCCGCCTCCAATGGAGAGAAGGTGGTCGCCAATATGCTGTTGACCAACATCTATTTTGTGGCGGTGGTGGTGCTTGCCTGCGCCTTGGGACTCGGATTGGCCCATCTTTATTTGACGGCGCGCGGAATGGGTGGTTTGCGCTTCCAGCCCAACACGTATTGGGACAGGATTCTGGTAATCTACGCCGGGTTGTCCGTGTTCTTCTTCGGGAGCATCTATTTCCGCAAGCGTACGACCCTCACCACTTTCGGTGTCGGATTGCTAATCATTACATTGTTCTCCGTGCTCTTCACCGTGACTATGTTTGCGAACGGGATGATGCTGATTCCCAAGGATGCGGCTTTCCACGACTATTTGTGGAATTTCAACTTCTCATTCTCTTTGTCCGACAAGGCATCCTCCGTCTTGGCGTATATCACCGTGGCGGTCGTCATCATCTATTTTTACGTGCTCAGTTTTTTGAGAATGAAAGAAACGGAGGCCTAAGATGGGTATAGATTTCAGCAGTCAACAGACCATTTACATGCAGATTGTCGACTGGGTTTTCGACCAGGTGCTTACGGGTGCCTGGAAGTCCGGCGACAAGGCCAAGTCGGTGCGCGAGTTGGCCGTGCAGTTCGAGGTGAACCCCAACACGGTGATGCGTTCATACGACTATCTGCAAACCAAAGAGATTTTTATTAATAGACGTGGCGTGGGATCCTTCATCGCCGATGACGCCGTCGACAAAATCATAGCCATCAGAAAGAAACGTTTTCTGGAGGTGGAGGTCCCCGCGTTTATTAAAAACATGAAACTGCTCCAGTTGGATGTAAACGAAGTAACTAATCTTATAAAACAATAATAATACAAAACAATGAATGATTCAAATGTAAAAACAAAAAAGCCGGAGACCCGTGCCCGCAAATTCTGGCGCATTGTGTTCGGCTCCATGTTGGGATTCTTCTTCTCGACAATCCTGGTCTCATTTCTCTATTTGTTTATGATGATAGGGATGATTGCCGGCATTGCAAAATCCACGGATGACACAGTTGTCGTGAAAGACAACAGCATTCTGAAAATCGATTTCAGCCAGCCTGTTCAGGAGCGTGCCATGGAGATACCATTTGGCAACATGTACGGATACACCGCGCCGATGGGGTTGGACAACATCCTGTCTGCCATCAAGTCCGCTGCCACGGACCCGAAAATCAAGGGCATCTACTTGGCCTCTGCCAACGTCTCGGCCTCTCCCGCCACTTCGAAGGAGATCCACGACGCCTTGGTTGACTTCAAGAAGAGCGGCAAGTTCGTTTATGCCTACGCCGACTCCTACTCCCAGAACGGCTACTACATCGCCTCTGTCGCCGACAAGGTGATGATGAACCCCACGGGCAATATGCTGCTCAAGGGTTACGCCACCCAAATCATGTTCTATAAAGGCCTGCTCGACAAGCTCGACATCGATGTCCAGGTGATCCGCCATGGCCAGTTCAAGAGCGCCGTGGAGCCTTACATCCTCGACAAGATGAGCGAAGCCAACAGCAAGCAGATGACCGCACTGATCAACTCTTTGTGGGACAACTACTCCGGAGACGTTTCCAAATCCCGTAAAATTTCCTTGGATGAACTGAACCGCATTACGGACAATCTGCTCGCCTTCTCTCCTGACTCTGCATTGAAACTCAAGCTCATTGACCAGCTGGTTTATGCCGGCGATGTCGAGAAGATGCTCAAGAACAAGATGGGCATTGCCGAGGATGGCAAGCTCAACTTTGTCTCTGTCGGCAAATATGCCAAGTCTGTACGCGACAATAGCAAGTCCCAGAACAAGATTGCCGTGGTCTATGCCGTGGGTGAGATTAGCGATGGGAAAGGGGATTCCGAAAGAGGCATCTTCTCCGACAGCTTTGTTAAGGAGTTTCGCAAGGCTTACCAGGACAAAAACGTGAAAGCCATCGTGTTGCGTGTCAACTCGCCGGGCGGCAGTGCGCTTGCTTCCGAGGTGATCTGGCGCGAGATTGAACAGGCCAAGAAAGCGGGCAAGAAGGTTGTCACCTCCATGGGCGACTATGCCGCCTCCGGTGGTTACTATATCTCCTGCAACTCCGACTACATCATTGCGCAGCCCAACACCTTGACAGGCTCCATCGGTGTGTTCGGCATGATACCTTCCGTGCAGAAGGCCCTGAAAAACAAGTTGGGCATCACGATTGACGGGGTGAGCTCCAATAAGCATGCAGGATTCCTCACTGGATACCAGCCGTTGGATGCTATGGAACTTGACGTGATGCAGCAGATGGTAGAGGAGACTTACAGCCTCTTCACCAAGCGCGTGGCCAATGGCCGCAAGATGACAGTCACCGCTGTTGACAGCATTGGCCAGGGCCGTGTCTGGTCCGGCAAGGACGCCATCGGTATCGGCCTGGTCGATGAGTTGGGCTCTTTGGACGATGCCATTGCCAAAGCCGCCAAGCTGGCCAATGTTTCCGACTACAAGATCGCATACTACCCGCACCAGAAATCCTTCTTTGAGATGATCTTCAACAAAGAGGATGAGGCTGACCAGATGTTGCGCGCAAAGCTCGGCGACTTATATAATATGTATCAGGGGGTACAGACCGTTCTCAATTCCACAGGCGTGCAAGCCCGTATGCCCATGGAGATTCATATCCAATAGGGCAGAAGAACCAAGATTCTTGTTTTTGTTTCACTATTTAATTCGAGAAGATGAAAAGAATCCTGTCAGTTCTTGTCCTTCTGTTGAGCGGTATGACGGTGTTTGCCCAGAACTGCTATTGGGTGTTTTTTACAGACAAGAACAACACAACATTTGATCCGTACTCCTATTTTGATGCCAAAGCCATTGAGCGTTATCAGTTGAATAATTTGAATCTCTATGACATCAGCAACTATCCTGTCAATGAGCGTTACACGGATGCCGTGAATGCCTTGACGGAGGAGAATGTGGGCGTCTCGAGATGGCTGAACGCACAGGCGGTCATGGCTACCGAGGCTGAGATTGAAGCTGTGAGACGCTTGCCTTTTGTGGCGGGTACGCAGCTTATTGCCACGGAGGCGATGTTGGCACAGGTCCCTGTCGCGACCGAGAGTGAGGATATGGAGGTGTTTGATGCCACTTTGAAGCAGGTTGCGCTGATGCAGGGCGAGAAGTTCCAGGCCCGCAACATCAACGGCAAGGGCGTGCGCATCGCGGTCTTTGACGGCGGTTTCCCCGACGTGGACACGCACCCTGCTTTCAAGCATTTGCGCGACAACCACCAGATTGTGAAGACATGGAATTTTGCCAACAAAAAGGAGCATGTGTATGGTTACAACTCGCACGGACGCATGGTGCTGAGCTGCATTGCCGGTATCATGAACGACACGGTTATGTTGGGTCTCGCGCCCGCTGCCGAGTTCCTGCTCGCCCGCACCGAGGTGGAAACTGAAAAGAAAAAAGAGGAGGTCTGGTGGGTGCAGGCACTTGAATGGGCGGACCAGAACGGTGCGCACATTGTAAGCAGTTCCTTGGGCTATGGCAAGGATCTTCATGACCTCAAGGACATGGACGGCAAGACCTCCATCGTGGCCAAGGGCGCAGCCATGGCCGCCTCCAAGGGCATTCTGGTCTGTACCGCCATGGGCAACGAGGGTGATGACGAGACGTGGAAGATGCTCATCACGCCCGCCGATGTGGAGGGCGTGCTCTCCGTGGGTGCTGTCAACTCGTTGGATAATCTCGAACGATATAGTTCCTTCGGCCCCACCGCCGACGGCCGTCTCAAGCCCAACGTGGTGGCCTGTGGTAATGACATGGTGGCCGCTTCCAAGGGTAATTACCATCATTATCAAGGCACCTCTTTCGCCACCCCGATGGTGTCGGGCTTCGCCGCCTGCGTCAAGCAGATGCACCCTGAATACACTGCCACGCAGCTGTTGGAGGCTATCGAAAAATCCGGCAACCACTATCCCTACTATGATTACGCTTTCGGCTATGGCGTGCCCCAAGCCGGCTATTTCACGGATGCCCCCAAACATGCCCCGCACACCTTCGACATTGCAGAGGACTCCACATTTGTCTATTTTGTTCCCGTTGATGTCAGCGAGAGCCATCGTGTCTTCTACAAGGTCACCAACGGTGACGGCACCATCGACTTTTACGGCAGCCGTGATGTGAATGTCAAAAATGTTTATGATGACAACGTGATCTCGGTATTGTCCATGGAAAAGGATGTGCTTGAAGTCGGACAGACCTTGCATATCTGGTATGAAGGCCAATACGGCACATACGTGGTGGGCAAGGACAAGGGGGTCGAATACAGCTCTAAGCAGATGAGCGGTTGTCTCAGTTGTTCCAACGAGATCAACCGCCCTGCAAGAAACATCTACAAAAAAAAGAAGGACAAATACTCGGTTGGCATTGTGCTCAACGCCTCTTTCATGGTTCCCTCCATGTGGTCCCAAACGGGCAACGTGCATCAGACCGATCGCCTTTCGCGCTCCTGCTCGTTCAGTATCGTCAACCATTGGCAGTTGGCCAAGGTCTATGGCCTGGGCTTCCGCATCGGTTTCGGTTCCTCTTGGTATGCCCTGTGGGATTTCCAAAGTCCAGACCCTTCCTATACCCGTCCGACGTACGCCTATACGCCGGGTTTTGAGCTGAAGAAACACAACCTTAAGACCTCGCAGTTCGACTTGGAACTTTTCCAACGCTTCACGCTCGCCAAACTCTCCACCACCAGTCTCTATTTGGAAACGGGTGTGTTCGGTGATTGGATTACGGGAAGCAGACTGAAAACAAAGACCATCGTTGACGGTCACATCATCACCGATGTTGAGAAGAAGTATTTCCGCGAAGGCTTGAACAAGCTGGATTGCGGCGTGCGCTTGCGCATCGGGTTCACGAACTTTTTCGCCATTTACGGCCAATATCGCATTACGCCCATTCTCAAAAACGGGGTTGATTTGCCGAAGTGGGAGGTCGGTTTCCAAATATTCGGACATTATGTTAATAGAATTAAAAGGTATACACAAGACTTACGATAACGGACAGCCGTTACATGTGCTCAAAGGCATCGACTTGAGTATCGACAATGGTGAGTTTGTCTCGATCATGGGCTCATCCGGGTCGGGGAAGTCCACGTTGCTCAACATTTTGGGCATTCTTGACAACTACGACGAGGGCGAGTATCATCTTGACGGTCATCTTATCAAAGGGTTGAAGGAGCGGGAGGCGGCGGACTACCGCAACCGTACCATCGGGTTTGTTTTCCAATCCTTCAACCTGATACCTTTCAAGACGGCGGTGGAGAACGTTGAGCTGCCGTTGTTCTACCAAGGGGTGTCCCGGGCGAAACGTCGCGAGGCGGCCATGCAGCTGCTCGACAAACTCGGGCTGACTGACTGGTCCAAGCACTATCCCAACGAGATGTCGGGTGGCCAGAAGCAGCGTGTCGCCATCGCGCGGGCACTCATCACTCATCCGCGCATCATCCTCGCCGACGAGCCCACTGGCGCACTCGACTCCAAGACCTCTGTCGAGGTGATGGATCTCCTCGGCCAGCTCAACCGCGAGGAGCAAGTCACCATCATCGTGGTCACCCACGAGAGCGGCGTGGCCAACTGCGCCAACAAGATCGTTCACATCAAGGACGGCCTTATCGGCGAAATCGAACTCAACAGCCAACACCACGCCTCACCCTTCGATAAAAACAACATCAAATAACAAACAATTCAACGATTCAACAAATCAACAACTCAACACCCTATGCGCGATCTCTTCACCGAAATATGGTCTTCCGTGCGTCGCAACAAGCTGCGCACCATCCTGACGGGATTAGCCGTGTCGTGGGGTATCTTCATTATCATCATCCTGTTGGGAGCGGGCAACGGTCTGATGAATGCATTCATGAACCAGTCCCGGGATTTCGCCACCAACACGATGGAGTTATACGGCGGCATGACGACCAAACCCTACAACGGGTTGCAACAGGGACGCTGGGTGCCGTTGACCGAGCAGGATGTACAAACCCTCCGGGGTCCGCTCTTCTCCGATCATATCGATAACGTCTCTGCTTCCATTTCCAACGGCAACAATAAATTGATTGACGGCACACGAACCTATACTGTGACATTATACGGTGTTTATCCTGCCTACAAAGATATGAACGGGGAGAAGATTCTGGCGGGGCGCTATATCAACGAAAACGACCTCAATCAACGCCGCAAGGTGGCCATCATCTCCGATGTGCAGGCCGAGGACTTGATGGGGGGACGCAAAAACTATCAAGCCATATTAGGACGAGCCATCACCGTGGATGACCAAGTGTTCACGGTGGTCGGCGTACGCCGCAGCGACCGGCAGTGGCGTGACACGCGCATCCATGTCCCTTTTTCGACCTACAAGCTGATCTTTGCCTACGACGACCGTTTGGACAAGATCACGTTCACCTTCCACGGTCTGCGCACTATAAAAGAAAATGAAGCCTTTGAAAAGCGCGTGCGGGCGGTGCTGAATCGCGCACATCGTGCCGCGCCTGACGACGAGGGTGCGCTCTATGTCTGGAACCGCTTTACACAAAATATGCAGATGAACCGCGCCACCAACATCCTGACCAAAGCCCTTTGGGTGGTCGGCATCTTCACGCTGTTGGGCGGCATCGTCGGCGTTTCCAACATCATGCTCATCACGGTCAAGGAGCGCACCCATGAATTCGGCATCCGAAAGGCCATCGGTGCCAAGCCCAAAGACATCACCAAGCTGATCCTGGCGGAGAGCATCACCATAACCGCGCTGTTCGGCATCTTCGGCATGTTGCTCGGCCTTGGAGCCTGCGAGGTGATGAACGCCACCATTGGCAGCACCTCCATGGACATATTCGGAGAATCCATCAAGCTGCTCGACAACCCGCGCGTGGGATGGGGCGTGGCCATTGAAGCCACCATCGTCCTGATTGTCGCCGGTACCATTGCGGGCCTTTCACCTGCCATGAAGGCCGCCAAAGTAAGACCTATCGAAGCATTGCGGGAGGGCAAGGGATGAGAATAGATATTGACTTTTTCCAAGAGATTACAGACTCGCTGACACGCAACAAGCGGCGCAGTCTCCTCACGGGCTTCGGCATCTTCTGGGGTCTCTTCATGCTGCTCTTCTTAGTGGGCGGCGGCAAAGGCGTGAAAGGGATGTTGGAACAGAACTTCGAGGGCTTCGCCACCAATTCGATGATCATCTACGCCGACCGCACGACCAAGCCCTACAAGGGTTTCCAAGAGGGCCGCGACATCACACTGACGAAAAAGGATGTGCAGCGGCTCCAGTCGATGGTGCCCGAGTTGGCGACCGTCACGCCGGAAGTGTCCCGATGGGGCCAGATCGCCACGGCGGGAGCCCGCACGGCCAATTGCCAAGTCAGCGGGCGCGAGGCCACGTTTGTGAAGATACAATCCCCCGATATTCGATACGGGCGTTACATCACCGAAGAGGATGTGCGGCAAGAACGCAAAGTGTGCGTCATCGGCAAGCGTGTCTATCAGCAGCTCTTCCCCGGTGGTGGCAATCCCTGCGGACAATTCATCCAAATCGGCGACATCTTCTTCCAAATTGTAGGGGTGGACTACTGTGTTTCCAACGTCGACCTCAACGGCAATGCGCAAGACAATGTTTGCGTGCCCATCACGGTGACCCAGCGGCTTTACAATTTCGGAGATGAGGTTGGATTAATATATATGGTTGGAAAAGAAGGGGTTAAGATGGTTACTTTGGAAAAGCGAATCCGCAGCATCCTGGCACGCGAACACCTCTTCGACCCCACCGATGACGATGCCCTTGAGGTTTTCAACAGCGAGCAGATTTTCAACATCATAGACACCCTGTTTCGCGGGCTGAACTTCTTTATCTGGCTCATCGGCATCGGCACGCTGCTGGCCGGCTCCATTGGGGTGAGCAACATCATGATGGTCACCGTGCGCGAGCGCACCACGGAAATTGGCATCCGACGGGCTATCGGTGCCACACCTCGCGACATCCTCGCCCAAATTATGATGGAGAGCAGTGCCCTGACGCTGACCGCCGGTACTTTCGGCATCGTTTTTTCCGTTTTTGTCTTGAATATCTTTGAAAAAATCAATATGCAGGATATACATCCTTCGTTCCAGATCAGTTTCACCACCGCCATCTTCGCAGAGTTGCTTCTGGTGTTGCTCGGTGTGCTCGCCGGATTGCCGCCGGCTTTGCGCGCTATGCACATCAAGCCCGTGGATGCGATGCGGGATGAGTGAGAGAGAGGGGAGGGGATTGTTGATTTGTTGAATTTGAGAAATAATAAACTACTATAAATATGAAAAAGATTTTGAAATACATCGTTTTCGCCTTGATTGCCGTTGTTTTTATCGGCACGTTTATGTTTCTTTTCAAGAAGTCGAAACCTGAAAAGGAGAAGTTCGAGGAGATTGAGGTGGTCACCCGGGATATTGAGCGCACGTCGTTGATTACAGGCAAAATCGGGCCGCGAGACGAGGTGGCCGTCAAGCCGCAGATCAACGGTATCATCTCTGAGCTCTACAAAGAGGCGGGGCAGGAGGTGAAGGCGAATGACGTCATTGCGAAGCTGAAAGTCATCCCAGATATGGGGCAGCTCAGCGCGGCACAGAGCCGTTTGCGCTTGGCCGAGATCAACCTCAAGCAGGTCAAGACCAACTACGAGCGCGAAAAGGGACTACACGACCAGCATCTCATCAGCGATGAAGAGTACGAGAATGCGTTGCAACTTTACAACCAGGCGCGTGAGGAGCGCAGTGCGGCTCAGGAAGCCTTGGAAGTGGTGCGCGACGGTGTCTCCTCCTCCAACTCCAAATCCTCCTCCACGCTGGTGCGCGCCACCATCTCCGGTCTTATCCTCGATGTGCCCGTCAAGGTGGGCAACTCCGTCATCCAGGCCAACACCTTCAATGACGGCACCACCGTGGCCACCATCGCCAATATGAACGACCTCATCTTCACGGGCAAGGTGGATGAAACCTCCGTGGGGAACTTGAAAGAGGGCATGCCTGTAACCATCACCATCGGGGCGTTGCAGGACTACACATTCGACGCCACCCTTGAGTATGTCGCGCCCAAAGCCGTGGAAAGCAACGGCGCCAACCAGTTTGAGATCCGGGCGGCGGTGAAGGCCGACGGCGACAAGACCATCCGATCCGGCTACAGCGCAAATGCCAGCATCGTGTTGCAACGTGTCGAAAACGCACTCTCCGTCCCGGAAAGTGCCCTGGAGTACGAGGGCGACGACACGTATGTATATGTCAAGACCGGTAAGGAGGGCGACTACGAACGCCGCAAGGTGACCACCGGCCTCAGCGACGGTCTCAACATCGAAATCAAGGAGGGCCTCAAAAAGGGCGAAAAGGTGAGAGGAAACAAGATTATAAACAATTAAACTATGAAATTATATAAATGTTGACACGACAAAACAACATATTCGTTTATTATAATCATGGCACCTCCGTGCTGCGAGAGTCCTATTCCCCTTCTATTGTAGAAGGGGTGGCTGAGAGCCTGAGTAGTAATATGTTTTTTTATTCCTTATACAACTACCCCGCCCTACGGGCACCCCTTCTTAAAAAGAAGGGGAGTATTATTGTGCCCGCACAGCAGTGCGTACAATGGAACGTAAACCACGTTTTGTCAACATCAATATCATTGCCTTCAATTATGATTTTCCCCATTTCAACACTTCGGTCTAATAATTTAATAGTTTAATATCTTAATAACTTAACAACAAAAAGGTTATGCGCAAGATAATACTGTCCCTGATGATATTTCTCCCCCTCTTTGCCGTGGCGCAGGAGGGGGCGTGGACGCTGGACCGGTGCATACAATATGCCTTGGACCACAATCTTAGTGTAAAACAGAGCGACCTGAATGTGCAGCAACAGCAGGTGAACTTGAGTACAGCGCGCAATGCCGTGTGGCCGGCTGTCAGCGCGAGTGCCACACAGAGCATGTCGTTCGGACGTGGACTTTCGGAGGACAACACGTATGTGAGTTCCAACACGGCGAACACCTCTTTCGGCCTTGGTGCCAGTGTCGATTTGTTCACGGGTTTGCGGACGAAGAGCCGCATTGACATGGGCAAACTCAACTTGGAGGCGGCCACCGCCGACTTGGAGCGGGCGCGCCACGATGTGCGCGTTGCGGTGACACAAGCCTACGTGCAAGTGCTCTATAACATGCGCATCCACGAAGTGGCAGTGGCGCAAATCGCGATCGACTCGGTGCAGGTGGCACGCATGGTGGCGATGGCGCAGGCAGGGCGTGCAAGCTCAAGCGAAGTCTATGCCCAGCGTTCCGCACTGGCACAAAGCCGTCTTACCTGTACACAAGCCGCCAACAATCTGAAGCTCTCCCTGCTGGAGCTGAGCCAGCTTTTGGAGTTGCCCTCCCCGGAGGGCTTTGCCGTGGTTATGCCGGAGTCGTCTTCCATTGAGGGGGTTGACATTCCCGCCGCCGAAGTGGTCTATGCCGATGCATTGCGCACCATGCCCTCGGTGCAGGCAGAGTCACTGCGGGTGGCTGCCGCCGAAAAGAACATCACCCTTGCCCAGAGTGGCTGGTATCCTTCCCTTTCGCTGAGCGGTGGCCTCTCCACCGACTACTATGCCTTGTTGGGACATGCGGGTCGCGGTTTCGGCGAGCAACTCAAGAATAATTTCAGCCCATACGTGGGCTTATCCCTCAACGTGCCCATCTTCGACCGGTTGGCCACACGCGATAACGTGCGCAGTGCCCGCCTGCAGCAAAGTGTGCAGGAGTTGCAGCTCGAAACTGTTAAGAAAACGCTCTACAAAGAGGTTCAACAGGCTTATTACGGTGCCGTGGCCGCGCGCGACAAGTACGTGAGCAGCCGTGCCGCAGAAGAGAGTGCGCGGGAGGCTTTTAATGTGGTTACTGCCCGCTATGAGAACGGCAAGGCCAACATTACCGAGTTCAACGAGGCCAAACAGAACTATATGCAATCCTCCTCCAACTGCGCACAAGCACAATACGAGTTTCTTTTTTATCTGAAATTGATAGAATTATACAGGGCAAATGTCCAGTAAAGCCGTTGTTTGTAAATCTTTGCCGTCACCGGCTGATCATGAATTCTATTTCCTTCTGAAAAAGATCTCCATCGGAACGCCGCTGAAGTCCCAGTTCTTGCGGATCTGGTTTTCCAAGAATCGCTTGTAGGAATCCACGACATATTGCGGCAGGTTGCAGAAGAAAGCGAAGGCCGGGTAAGCCAAGGGCAGTTGGGTGACATACTTGATGCGGATGACCTTGTCCTTGTTCATCGGGGGCGGCGTGTTCTGGATAATCGGCAGCATCACATCGTTCAGCTCTGAGGTGGAAATCTTCCGTGTGCGGTTCTGATAGACCTGCACGGCCGTCTCTAACACCTTGAAGATGCGCTGCTTTTCCAACACGGATGTGAAAATGATGGGTACGTCGTTGAAGGGGGCAATGCGACCCTTGATCAGGTCCTCGTACTGTTTGTGCGTATGGTTGTCCTTCTCGATGAGGTCCCACTTGTTCATCACCACCACAACGCCTTTGTGGTTGCGGGCGGCGAGGCCGAAGATGTTGAGGTCTTGTTGGTCGAAGCCCTGCGAGGCATCGGCCATGACGATGCAGACATCGGAGTTCTCGATGGAGCGCACGGCCCGCATCACGGAGTAGAACTCCAGATCTTCTTCCACTTTGTTCTTTTTGCGCAGACCGGCGGTGTCGATGAGGTAGAAGTCGAAGCCGAAACTGCGGTAACGGGTGAAGATGGTGTCACGGGTAGTGCCCGCCAGTGGGGTCACGATATGCCGCTCCTCGCCGAGGAAGGCGTTGATAATGGAGGACTTGCCCACGTTGGGTTTGCCCACAATGGCGATACGGGGCAGGTCGTCGGGCAGGTTGTCGATGTCCTTGTTGAAATGTTTCACCACTTCGTCGAGCAGTTCGCCGGTGCCGCCGCCGGAGGCAGCCGAGATGGGGAACACCTGTTCCACACCGAGTGCATAGAACTCTGCGTAGTCCAGAAAGTTGCTGGGACTGTCAATCTTGTTGACAGCCAAGTAATAAGGTTTTTTGCATCGACGCAGAATCTGCGCAATCTCCTCGTCCAACGGGGTCAGCCCCTCGCGCCCGTCCACCATGAAGACAATCACGTCAGATTCCTCAATGGCCAGCTGCGCCTGCTTGCGGATCTCCGCCTCGAAGATGTCGTCGGAACCCACCACGTAGCCGCCCGTGTCAATGACCGAGAACTCGTAACCGTTCCAGTCGGACTTGCCGTAGTGACGGTCGCGTGTCACACCCGCCACGGAATCGACGATGGCCTCGCGCGCCTTGATCAGGCGGTTAAACAGGGTTGATTTGCCCACATTGGGCCTTCCAATCAGCGATAATATATTGGACATCTCTTAACTTCTTAGTTTCTTAGTTTCTTAACTATAAAATATTGGCCAGCTGTTCCTTAAGTTTCTCCAGCTCGTCTTTCATCCGGACCACAATCTGCTGGATGTCAAAGTCGTTGCTTTTAGAACCGAGGGTGTTGATCTCACGGCCGCACTCCTGCACGATGAATCCTAATTTCTTGCCATTGGCTTGCGGTTCTTCCATGGTCTCAAGGAAGTAGTTGCAGTGTTTGCGCAGGCGCACCTTCTCTTCGGTGATGTCGAGCTTTTCGATATAGTAGAAAATCTCCTGTTCAAGGCGACTGGGGTCGTACTGGGTCTTGGTGGCCAGTTCGGCGAGCGATTTCTCGAACTTGGCGCGCAGGTTGACGATACGGTTTTCCTCAAAGGGCGTCACCTCGTCGATGGTGTCGCGGATGAGGCAGATGCGCTTCTCGAAGTCCTTGGCCAGTGCAGCGCCCTCGGTCGTGCGGAAGTCGTTGACCTTGGCGCAGGTGTCGAGGATGGCCTGGCGCACGGTAGCCCACAGCTCGTCGGACAGCTCCTCCTGCGGAGTGGAGATGACGTCGGGCATGCGCAGTGCCTGCAGGAAGATGTCGCTCTGCACGGGATTGCCCAATGACAGGGAAAGTTGCGACAGCGTGTCGTAGTACGACTTGGCGAGTGTCTCGTTGATGGAGACGGTGGCGGCGGCATTGCGGTCGAGGGTGAGGGTGAAATCGATTTTGCCGCGCTCGAGTTCGCGGGCGAGGATGGTGCGGATCTCGTTCTCGTTGTTGCGGAACAGGGGCGCGATGCGCGTGTTCACGTCGAGTTGCTTGCTGTTCAGCGTGCGCACCTCGATGGTGATCGACTTGCCTTCAGTCTCTATGGTGGTGCGGCCAAAACCGGTCATGGATTTGATCATAGCGGGTCTGTTTTAAAAAGTGTGCAAAGATACAAAAAAAGAGGATGGTCGTGAAAACCATCCTCTAATATAGTCATGTGGCGGTGTTTTATTGTGTCACTCTCTCGAGCCACTTCACCATGGCGAACATGATAGCCATGGAGACAAAGCATACGATGGCGAACACTAACCAGCAATACTTGATGGGCCATGCGTTATACATCACAGGTCCAAGCCAGATGAGGAGGTTGCCGAGGGCGGTAGCGCCGAGCCACAAGCCCTGACACAAGCCAACCATGTGGCGCGGAGCCACCTTGGAAACAAATGACAGACCCAGCGGGGAGATGAACAATTCGGCCACGGTCAAGAAGAAGTAAGTTACCAGAAGCACCCACGGTGCAGCTTTGGCGAGACCAGCGGCTGCCATCTGAGCCAAATCCATAGCGCGGAAATCAGTACCTGACGGATAATTGTTCACGATGGAGATAATCATCAAGAAGAGGTATGCACATCCGGCGATAGCCATACCGATGGCAATCTTGCGAGGTGTGGAAATGGGTTTGCCTCTGCGGGCCAGAGCCGCGAAGATGACCATGATGATAGGTGTCAATACAATCACGAAGAAAGGATTCAAAGCCTGCCAGATTTCAGGGGCGATCTTCTCTGTTTGGACGAAGTCGCGGGCAAACACAGACAAGGACTGACCGTTCTGGTGGAAAGAGAACCAGAAGAACACGGCGATGCCCAGCACGGCGAACAAAGCGTAGAGACGCTGTTTGATTTCTTTTGCCATGGCGAGTTTCTCCTCAGCGGTGTATTCCACCACTTGGGTTTGTTCTTTCTTTGCGGGTTGCGGCAGTTTGTACTTGTTTGTCATGAAAATAACCAAAGAGATGACCATAGCTAATACAGAAGCGATGAAGGAGAAGTGAAC
This sequence comes from Bacteroidales bacterium, assembly GCA_017615795.1. Taxonomy (GTDB): domain Bacteria; phylum Bacteroidota; class Bacteroidia; order Bacteroidales; family WCHB1-69; genus F23-D06. The sequence continues at coordinate 93,049 of JAFZZK010000005.1, read as the reverse complement.
ACCCTGGTTGAACACGGAGATGTAGTCGGAGCAGAATGCAGCCGTATCGGTGAGGTTGTAGCCAGGTTGCAGCACAGCCTGCATGGTTTCCGTGAACTTTTGGGTTTGTTCGCCATTGGCGAGGAACTGGTGGCACAAACCTGACATGTCTGCGTTATATACCAAATGGTGCGCTTTCAGCCACCACTCACGCAGGAACGGAGCGATGAACGGGGCGAAGAAACCGCCGATGTTGATGAACACGTAGAAAATCTGGAAACCGGAGTCGCGGCGATCCTTGGCCTCAGCCAGAGCCTCAGGGCCCTTCTTGGCAGCCTCGGCCTCGAACTCGTCGTACAGTTTGCCGACGATGGCCTGCAAGTTGCCTTTGAACAAACCGTTACCGAATGCGATAAACAACAGAGCCATACAGGTGATGATGAGGATGGTCCACCAGCCTGCGCCGCTGTCGAGGATAGCGCCCTCGGCGGTCTTGCTGAACAACGGGATAGCCATCACCACATAGCCGATGGCCATGATGATGAGACCCCATTGGATGGTCTTGTTGTAATTCTGCGTCTTGTCGGCGATGATACCGCCCACCAGGCTCAGCACATAGATGCCGAAATAGAAGACGGAGTAGATGACGCCGGCGGTGCCGTCGGGCAGGCCGAACTTGGAAACCAGGAAGAGCAGAAGCACGGCGTTCATGATGTAGTAGCCGAAGCGCTCGCCCATGTTGCTCAAGGCAGCGGCGATGAGGCCTTTCGGGTGATGCAGTCTCGCTTCACGCACATAATAAATCAAAAACGGTATGATGACAATCGTACCGATGATGCAAATTAATAAAGCTGTATTCATATTTTAAGGGTTTAGAATTTTTCGGAGCTGTTAGAGATATTGGTTGATTTTCTCCACGATGAGGTCCTTGGGAACGAGGCCCACGAGGCTGTCCACGACCTCCTTGTTCTTGATGAAGACGAGCATCGGGATGTTCATCACGCCGAACTGCATGGCTATGTCGTTGTTCTCGTCGGTGTCGCACTTGCCGATGACGGCCTTGCCTTCGTATTCGGCGGCCACCTCGTCGATGGTGGGGGCCAAGTGGCGACAGGGACCGCACCACGGAGCCCAGAAGTCAATCACGACCAGCTTGTCGCCATTGACAAGGGTCTCGAAATTGGAAGAGTCAATTGCTAATGCCATAGTTAATGTATTTGAATTATAATTAGATGGGCTTCGGTTATATAACTGTAATTTCGTCATTTCCAAGCTGTGTGAAGCCCATTGTACACGGTTTGAAAATAACGGGTGCAAAAATAGTTATTATTTCAATATGAAGGTTTTCTGCGTGGCAACTTTTACACATTTTCAGCAAAAAAAAACAGTTTTGCTGGCTTGAAAAAAATAGTATCTTTGCGCCCCATTTTAAGAATATTATTATTAACAACATAACTTAAAAAACTATGCCGCAAATATCCAAAAAAGGGCAAACCATGCCCTCCTCACCGATTCGTAAGTTAGTGCCCTTCTCTGATGCTGCCAAGCTTCGCGGGGTCCATGTGTATCACCTTAACATTGGCCAGCCCGACATCGAGACGCCGAAAGGCGCGCGCGAGGCTGTGCGTACCGCTGACATCCCCGTCATCGCCTACACCCACTCCGCCGGCAACCTCAGCTACCGCAAAAAATTGGTGGAATACTACCACAGCGTGGGCATTGAGCTCACCCCCGACGAGATCCTCATCACAACCGGCGGCAGCGAAGGCCTCCTTTTCGCCTTCAACAGCTGTATGGACCCGGGCGACGAGATCATCATCCCCGAACCCTTCTACGCCAACTACAATGGCTTCGCCGTCACCTGCGGCGTCGTGGTGAAACCCATCGTCTCCACCATCGACAACGGCTTTGCACTGCCCTCCATCGAGGAGTTTGAAAAGCTCATCACCCCGAAGACCAAGGCCATCATGGTGTGCAACCCGAACAACCCGACGGGTTATCTCTATACGGAAGAGGAGATTCGCCAATTGGGCGAGATCGCCAAGAAACACGACCTCTTCCTCTTTGCCGACGAGGTCTATCGTGAGTTCTGCTACGACGGTGTCAAGCATTTCTCCGTGATGCAGCTGGAAGGCTTGGAGCAGAATGTGGTGCTTCTGGACTCCGTTTCCAAGCGCTACAGCGCCTGCGGCGTGCGTACCGGCGCACTCATCACCCACAACAAGGATGTCTATAACACCGCGATGAAATTCGCCCAGGCCCGTCTGAGCCCTCCCACCTACGGCCAAATCCTCGGCGAGGCCGCCGTCGATACCCCGAAGGAGTACTTCGATGCCGTCATCACTGATTATGTGGCCCGCCGCAACACCGTGGTGAACGGCGTGAACGCCATCCCCGGCTGCTTCGTGCCGATGCCCAAGGGCGCCTTCTACTGTGTAGCGCGCCTGCCCATCGACGACTCCGACCGCTTCTGCCGCTGGATGCTCGAAGAGTTCAACTACAATGGCGAAACCACGATGCTGGCCCCCGCCACCGGTTTTTACTCCACTCCCGGCAAGGGCAAGAACGAAGTGCGCATCAGCTACTGCCTCAAGGTCGAAGACCTCCGCAAAGCCGTCAAATGCCTCGAAGAAGCCCTCAAGGTTTATCCGGGAAGGACGGAGTAGTGGAAAGAGGAACTATGAACCTTGAACTTTGACGATGAACTGTTGGCCATTGGTCTCAACAATCAATAAATTAATAGATTAATAACTTAATAAGTTAATAGTTTAATTTCTTAGTTTCTTAATTTCTTAGTTTTCAATTTAACTCCCACATTATATGGAACGTTTATCAAAAAGAGTCACTTCTATGGCTGCGTCGGAGACGCTGGCTATGACCGCTTTGGCCCGCGATCTGAAGGAAAAAGGCAAGGATGTCATCAGTTTGAGCATCGGTGAACCCGATTTCAACACCCCGGAAACGGTCAAAGAGTACGCCAAAAAGGCCATTGACGATAATTTCACGCACTATCCTCCCGTGCCCGGTTATGCCGATTTGTTGAAGGCCATCAGCAACAAGTTCAAGAGAGACAATAACTTGGACTATGCGCCCAACCAAATCGTGGTCTCCACAGGCGGCAAACAGTCCATCTACCAGGTGGTGATGGCGTTGGTGAACCCCGGCGACGAGGTCATCATCCCCACCCCCTACTGGGTCTCCTACCGCGCCATCGTGGAGATGGCCGAGGGCAAATGCGTCTATGTGCCTGCCAAGTTGGAGAACGACTTCAAGATCACGCCTGAGCAGCTCGAGGCCGCCATCACGCCCAACACCAAGCTGATGATGTTCAGCAGTCCCTCCAACCCGACGGGTATGGTGTATAGCAAGGAGGAGTTGCGCGCCCTCGCGGAGGTCGTCCGCCAGCATCCGCAGATGATGGTGATGGCCGACGAGATTTACGAGCACATCAACTTCGTGGGCCGTCACGAGAGCATCGCCCAGTTCGACTTCATCAAGGACCAGGTGGTCACGGTGAACGGTGTGGCGAAGGGCTTCGCGATGACGGGCTGGCGTATCGGTTTCATCGGCGCGCCCGCCGATGTGGCCAAGGCCTGCGGCAAGATGCAGGGCCAGATCACGTCCGCCACGGGCTCTATTTCCCAGCGCGCCGCCCTGCGCGCGATGGAGATGGACCCCGCCACTTCCGAGGACATCCTCCGCATGCGCGACATTTTCCACATGCGCCGCGACCTTGTCTATGACCTGCTGCGCGAAATCCCCGGCTTCGAGGTGCGCCTGCCGCAGGGTGCCTTCTACTTCTTCCCGAAGGTGAAATCTCTCTACGGCAAGCACGTGCCCGCCGACTCCGAGTTCGCCAAGGAGTACGGCAGAACCGTCATTGAGAATTCCAAGGACCTTGCCTTCTACATCCTGTTAGACGCCAACGTCTCCACCGTGCAGGGCAGTGCCTTCGGCGATGACGATTGCATCCGCCTCTCCTACGCCACCTCCGAGGACAAGCTCAAGGAGGCCTGCCGCCGCATCAAAGCCGCCGTGGAAGCGCTGAAATAACAACACTCCACCTCATACCAAAAAAGCCCGACGCGATGTCGGGCTTTTTTTTAGGGCAAATATCTATGCTCGACAAACTATGCTCCTGGGGTACTGTTCTATGTGAGACAAAAATTTTTTGACAACATTAAAGTATTCGTTTTTTTACTATATTTGCAGCCTCGAAAAAAAGATAGAAATGAGCTTCAAATCCGTAAAAACTGTGATTAACCTTTTGAAGAAGAATGGTTTTGTGTTTAAAAGTCAAAAGGGTAGTCATATGAAATTTGAAAAGGACGGAAAGGTTGTAGTTGTACCAAATCACGGAAGCAAGGGCATAGAAAAGGGAACATATTACAATATTTTACATCAAGCAGGAATAGAGGAATAATTACCAAATATCAATAATATGAAGACTGTTGAAGTAATCGTGGAATATGCTGGAAAAAATCTAAGCGCCTACATCGAAGGGGTTCCAATTTTCACTGTGGGTAAAGATATCCAAGAGATTGAAAGCAATATGCGGGAAGCCGTTGAACTTTATTTGGAGGATAACCCTAACCCCTGCAAACAACTTATCGGTAATTTTGAGTTGATGTTCCGTATTGACACGGCCACTTTTCTCAACTATTACAGTGGCATTTTTACCAAGGCAGCCCTCAGTCGTATCACAGGTATCAATGAGCGGCAACTATGGCATTACGCTGCCGGCGTGCACAAACCCCGACGCAAACAAACGGAAAAAATCCAAAAGGGCATCCAAACATTGACCAAAGAACTCGACTCCATTCGGTTAGTGTAAATTCACCATCACCGCACTAAACAAGTAAAGAAGGTAGGTCGTTAAACTATTAATTGCTAATGAATAGACTATAGACCATAATGAATGCCAACAGCTAATGGCTCCCTCCCCTACCCCCTAATTATTAAATACGGTTTCATCAGCTGCAGGTACTCGGGCGTATAGCGGTTGTCGGCGGTGCGGAGGACCAGTTGCGATTCCTCACAACCGGAGCCCGTGCGGGCGTAGGTGAGCACCACGCGGTGTGCGGGCTTGCATTCGGTGGGGCGCACGGTCACGCGGCGCACGCAAGTGAGCGACCGACAGGCTATTGCATCGAATGCCTCTCCCTCCCGTATGGGCAATACGAGAGAAAACCGGCCCTCTTCTGCAAGGATTTTTAACATACTCTCTAACAACTCCCCAAACGAAAGGTTCCCGTCGCCGTGGCGGCTTTGCAGGTGTCGTGGATTGTCGGGTTTGAGGTCGCCGTGAAAGAAGGGTGGATTGGAGAGGATGTGGTCGAAGGGCTCGCCTTGCCAATGCTGCGCAAACTCCTGTAAGGTTGTCTGTTCAAAGTGCAGGTTTTCGGCGGGCAGCAACGGGTATGACTGGGCGTTTTGGCGGGCCTCCTCCACGGAAGCCACATCAGGGTCGATGCCGTACACTACGGGATTAACAGAATTTAACATCGCCTGCTGTGCGGCGCAGAAGGCCACCACCCCGCAACCGCAACCCACGTCCAAGATACGGCGCGCGCCGCTGGTGTCGCACAAGGACACCAAAAGCATCGCGTCCGTGCCCACTTTCATCGTGCTGCGGTCGTGGTGCAGCGAAAACCGTTTGAAATGGAAATCCATCAGCAGTAAACCTCCAACAGTTTGGACCGACCGTCGGGGAGAAGTTGCACTTCCTCAATTTCGGCAGGCACCAGCACCACGTCGCCCTTCTCCACCACGAGGTGTCCGTCACCATAGAAAAGGTGCAGGCGCCCTTCGAGGCACATGTAGACCACGAAGGAGTCGATTGCCGAGAAATCTTTCTTGACGGGTTGGTCGAATTCTATCACGTTGGTGTTAAAATAGGGGGAGCGCACGAGCTTGACAGTGCGGTTCAGTTCCGGAGTATATTCAACCTTGAAGCCGCCCTTGGCGTTCTCTTCGAAATGGATGGCTTCGAGGGCCTCTTCGGTGTGCAGCTCGCGGCTGTTGCCCTCTTCATCCACGCGGTTCCAGTCGAAGATGCGGAAGGTGATGTCGGAGGGCTGCTGGATTTCGGCGAGCAGCACGCCCTTGCCGATGGCGTGCACCGTGCCGGCGGGGATCATGAAGGTGTCACCCGGCGCGACGGGGTAGAACTGAAGCAGGTCATGGAGCACGCCGGACGCCACCGCCTCCACATATTGCTCCTTGCTGACTTTTTGTTTGAAGCCCACATAGAGGCCTGCGCCCGGTTCGGCTGCGATGACGTGCCACATCTCCGTCTTGCCGTTCTGGCCATATTTGCGTTTGGCCAGCTCGTCGTCGGGATGTACCTGCACGGAAAGGTTGTCTTGCGCGTCTATAAACTTGATCAACAGCGGGAAACCGAGTCCGAACTTTTCATAGTTTTTCTCTCCCACCAAATCGGTGAGGTAGACTTCGAGCAGTTCGTTGAGGTTGTTTTCGGACAAGAAGCCGTTGGCAACCACAGACTCGTCGTCGAGGATGCCAGACAGCTCCCAGCTTTCGCCGCAGCGTTCCATGCCTCCGATGTCATGTTTGAGGAGCGTTTGAATTCTTTTTCCGCCCCAGATTTTCTCTTTGAGGATGGGGGTGAATTTCAGTGGATATAACATCTTTTTTTGTTTAATTTTCCGCGGATCACAAGGATCACGAGGATTTTTATTGGGGGTTGTAGATTTGTCGGGGTTTGGGCGTGTAGTCGGGTTTCACCTTGTCGGGGTTGCTGCCGTAGACGCGTTTGAGGAAGAGCCAGCGTCCATTGTCCTCGATGAAGCCTTGGCTGAGGCTGGACTCGGGTACCATGTATGCGGCAAGGGCGGCGGGCACGTTGTCGTCCATGGGGATGAGCTCGTCGAAGATAATCATGGGGCTGGTGACGCGGCGGTAGTCCGTTTGTTTGGTCTTGGGGTTGTACTTTCCGGTGCTGACGAGGTATTCCTGTTCTTCATATCCTAAATGCATCGTGGCGTTTTTGGAATATTCGAAGATAACGCGGCTCACCTTTTCGGGGTAGTTTTTGAAGATGCGTGCCCCGAAGACGGGTACTGTTTCCTTGTTGAAATGGAGTACCTCAATCACTTTCTGGTTGGTGAAGAGGTTGTTGCCGTTGAGGCCGAGCAAAGTGTAGTAGGTAAGGCTCTTTTCCTTGATGGGGATGATTTTGTAATAGACGGCACCGTACCATCGGTTGTGGTTGCCCACCTGCGTCTTGGGATAGTCGATGGCGCCGCGCTTGTCGTATAGGGGGAATAGCACGTATTTCTTTCGGTTCTCGTTGTAGACTTGCACAAAACCGAAATTTTCGACGGTGAAGTTCTTTTTCACGACATACCAAGTGAAAATCTTGAATGTCTTGTCGGGGGAGGTGAGCGCGGCGAAGTTTCGGGCCGAGTCCCACGGATGCTCGAAAGAGTTGGGCATTTGCAGCACCGTTTCCAACAGGGTCATGAACTCCTCGTTCAGCTCCAACCGGGTGGTTTCGTCGGGTTCGTTCATGACAATATCGCGCAAATGGACGAGCGAATCTTCCCAAATGCGGAATTCCGACTGCCTTTTCTGAGCGAACGTCGTCAGGCAGAGGAACATCAGCATAATATGGAAAAAAAGCTTCTTCATGAAAAAGAGCGCAAAAGTAATAAAAATGTCTCTATATAACGTCGTACTTTCAGTTTTGTTTTGTATCTTTGCACTTTCATTCTAAAACCTCTCCATTATGAAAACCTTGAAAATCATAAAGAAAGAGTACCAGCGCATCGGTTACGATGAAAAAGACATCCAGCCGGTGGAGTATCTTGAGGTCTCTGCGCAGTACAACGACCACGGCCAAATTCTCCGCGAGGAAAGGTTTGACCCGGATGGAAACCTCAACACGTTGACCGTCAACACGTACAACGACAACGGCCTGTTGTGGCAGACGGAGCAGTACGACATGGACAACATCCTCTTGCAGAAGACGGTGAACGAATACGACGAACATCAGCAGCTGGTGCAGGAGAACAATTATTTCGGCGACGGCGACCAAGTCTACGTCACAAAGCTCGTATACGACGAAGACGGCAATCTGCTGCGCCGCGAGATGTATTTCGAAGGAAAACTCGACTATGTGGAGAACACGTACGAATACTCGGACGGACTGCTGGTCAAAGAGGTGGAGAATGATGAATATGGAAAGGTTTTGAACATCAACACCTACGCATACAACGACAAGGGTTTGTTGGAACGGCATGTGCGCGACGAGGTGCAGAACAAGGACCGCCGGAGTTATGAATATACCTACGACGACAACGACAACTGTGTCAAGGAATTGGTGTACGACTACGACAATGCGCTCATTGCAAAGGTCTACCGGAAATATAACGAGGAGGGGAAGATGGTTGAAACGGAAGAGGAGGATCTGGACCATTACCGCAAGATCACGCTGGAATATGAAGGCGACTTGGTGGTGAAAAATTCCATTCTCGACCGCGACGGCAGCTTGCAGGGTTGGGCGGAATACTCCTACAACGATGACGGCAAGGAAAACGCGTCCCGCGAATTCATCAAGGACGAAGTGCAGCCCGACCACTTCCGCCAGCTGCGCGAAACAAGATATGTAAGGGAGTAGTACAATTTTTTGTAAAAAACAGAGTTAGAAACAAGATTCGGTAAAAATCAAGGACATTAATCATGCTTTGGAATACACTTTGCACAGTCACTTGGAAAGTCAATCCCGTAGCCTTTCATCTCGGACAGGTCGAGGTGCGCTGGTACGGAATACTGTTGGCCACAGGCTTCCTGCTGGCCTATTTGACCTTGCAGAAGATTTTCGTCACTGAAAATGCGTCGCAGAAGGAGTTGGACAGAATCTCCATCTGGACCATTGTCTGGACTTTTGTGGGCTTGCGGTTGGGGCATTTCCTGTTCTATGAGCCGCAGCAATTCATCACGGACCCGTTGGAGATATTGTTGCCGTTCCATGACGGCAAGTTTATTGGTTATCAGGGATTGGCGAGCCACGGCGGCGTGATTGGCATCTTCTTGTTCATCGTCTATTACACCTGGAAATACAAGGTGAATTTCCTGTGGCTGTGGGATCGTCTTGGCATCGCCATACCCATTGCGGCGGCCTTTGTGCGCATCGGCAATTTGATGAACCACGAAATTGTGGGCAGCATCACCACCGTGCCCTGGGCTTTCGACTTTATTTACGGTGGCTATGGAGTGGCCGGCACGTTGCGCCATCCCGCGCAACTGTACGAGTCAATCATCTATTTCCTCGTATTCTTCGGCCTGGTCATTTACTATTTCAAATTTGCCAAGGGCAAGGTCGCCGCAGGACGCACTTCCGGCATCACCTTGTTCGTCATCTTCACGGCACGCTTTGTCATCGAGTTCTTCAAGGAGGTGCAGGTGCCCAGCGAGGTGGGACACGCTCTCAACAACGGCCAGATCCTCAGCATCCCCATCGCCCTTTTTGGACTCGGCCTGCTCATCTATTCCTTTGTCCACACAAAATATCCGGAATTTCCTTACAAGGAGCCGGATGCCCCCAAGGATTCTTCTAAAAAATGAACATAATCATCTGTTTTTAAACCCTTTAAAACTTTTAAACATGAGAAAATTACTTCCTTTATTTATCGTGTTGGCCTTTGCCCTAGCAGGATGCCAAGGCGAAGGCTCCGAGTTCGCCGGCAAGTACACGGGAACTTTCACCATCATCAAGAACAACACCAACAAGAGTGGCTCTGTTCGTATTACAAATGATCCCCTTTCCCTCAATGGCATTCGACTCTATGGCGTATTGCCGCTGACAAACACCGCTGCAAATGTTTACGAAGCAGAGAGCGAGAATGTTGATTATATCGTGCAAATCCTCACTGCCATGGTGGGTGAGAGCAACTTTATCGACAGCGCTTCCGAGCAGGTCAAGAACATTAAAGTGAAAACCACTTTCAACGGGAACAACCTCTATATGTACGTTGCGTACGAAGTGCAATTGCTTAATGGCCTCATGACTACTGAAATCCGTATTATTGAATTTACGGGTACCAAGTAGGCTTTTTTGCCTTGTATTTAATTCTAATACCTTGTATATCAAGATTTTTAATTCGTTTAAAATCTTAAAACAATGAAAAGAATACTTCCTGTTTTCTTGTTGTTGGCCATTTTTGCCGTCTCCTGTGGCAGCGACCAGGACAAGTACGTCGGTGTTTATGAAGGTACATTCACCTATCTTAATGACAACACCCAGGGAAATGGACCTGTTATAGTCAGCAAAGGTCTTTTCTCAAAACACAAATTGCTTCTGTACGGTATCGTGAGTTTGCAAGATGTAGGCTCCGGTGTGTTTGAGGCCGACGTCCAAAATGCTACGGTAACAGCCACGCTGTTGTCCAAAATGTTGGGTGATAATAATTTTTACGATGAGGATAGAATGGATGTTTTGAACGTTCACATCAGGGCGGAGTTCCAAGAACCCCAGCTCCACATGACAGCGGACTGCAAAGTCCACTATAAAGACGGGTCCCGTCCCGACGAAGTGCATTCCATTGAGTTTTACGGTACAAAATAAGAACATCGCCTCCTCCTTCGGGGGGAGGCGTTTTCAACACTGTTTGCATGATGAAAACACGTTGGCTCATATTTTCCATGTTCGTTTGCGGCTGCGTTCTCGCGCATGCCCAGGACAGCGTTGTGACCAACGGTTTTGTTGTTTTTCATTATCCTTCCGGTGTCAAGTCGAGCGAAGGCATGATGGTGAACGGGCAACCTGACGGCTGGTGGCGCTCCTATGACGAGGAGGGCAACCTTGTATCCGAAGGCAATCGCAAAAATCTGCAGCTTGACAGCGTCTGGAATTTCTACCAGAAGGGCAGGCTATACCTGACATTACACTACTTGGCCGGCAAGAAGGAGGGCGAGCAGGTGCAATATTCCGACCGCGACTACACGGTGACCCGCTGGCACGCCGACACCATCGCCGATGACGTGTACACTTACGACAATGCCGGATGGCTCAAGCGAATCGTGCCTTACGCCAACGGCAAGCCTCACGGCCTTGCCAAAGAGTTTGACCAGACAGGACTTGTGATTGCGGTGACCAAGTACTATCACGGCGTGCGCAACCGCACCGAGCGCATCAACCGCACCGACCAGTTCGGCCACAAACAGGGGAGCTGGAAATATTTCTGGGACAATGGCAACCTCCGTTTGGAGGGCAGTTATCTCAACGACAAAAAACACGGCTTCTTCAAATATTATGACGAAAACGGCGACTTCCTGTATGTGGAAAAATATACCCACGACCAGTTGGAGGAAGGCGCCAAGGAGACCAAACAACTCGACAGGCGCACCGCCTATCACCCCAATGGGCAGCCCTCTATCATCGCCACTTATCATAACGACAAGCCGGATGGCATCCGCCGTGAGTTCGACACGGCAGGCAAAGTGATCAAAGGCTATCTTTTTGAAGAAGGATGGCTGCGTTTCGAGGGCATCACCGACATGGACGGGCTGCGACAAGGCCTCTGGAAGGAGTACTACCCTACGGGCGAGCTCCGTTCCAAAGGCATGTACAAGAACTCCAAGCCTGTGGGCGAGTGGATTTTCTATTTCCCCGACAAGACCGTGGAAATCATCGGCGACTACAATCAGAAAGGGCAAAAACATGGCGAATGGGTCTGGTTTTATCCCAGCGGTGACACCATGACGGTCTGCTATTATGAAGACGGCGACCTTGACGGGCCGTATGTGGAATACGATGAAACGGGCGCGATTGTCACACGTGGCGAATACGTGGCTGGATATGAGGAGGGCGCATGGTCCTATCGCAACGGCACCTCGGTGGAAAGCGGTCTCTACGACGGTGGCAGGCGCACAGGCACTTGGACAACCACCTATGATGAAAACCACATCGCCTCGCGCATTAACTACGAACAAGATGTGCGTGATGGCAAATATACGGCCTATTGGGAAAACGGCAATATCAAAACCTCCGGGAAATATGTGAACGGACTGCAAGACGGCACATGGATCCAATACAACGAGGAGGGGGTGCAGTTTCTCACCACTCTTTTTAAGGATGGCAAGGAACTGAAATGGAATAATTATACGATTACTGAATGAAAAAGAAGACACTGATACGTTTTATGACTAAGAAAAATTTGTTGCTTGTTGTAATAGCCATTCTCTTCCAGACTCTGTCGGCGCAGAATATATTGCTCGGTCAAAAGGAGGTGGCGCGTGTGGACACCACCTTGACCGACATGGATATATTCGCTGTTGCCGAAGTGCAGAAAATGGATTCCATGCTCAATATCTGGTATGTCAAGAATGAGTTGACCAACAAGCATTCCGTTCTTTCGAAACTCAAGGATGACGACCATGCCGTCGACAACAACGACACGCTCATTTTCCAACGTCTTTCGGATATTGTCACCGCTGTTCCGATGGCTTATAACGATCGTGTGAAGCGATACATAGAACTCTACTCTGTGCAGCGTCAGCGTTCATCTTCGGCCATTTTGGCCTTGGCGCAATACTATTATCCGTGGATGAAGGCGATCTTCGACAAGTACAATGTGCCAGAGGAGTTGGTTTACATCACCATCATCGAATCGGCCCTGAATCCGTTGGCCGTCTCGCCTGCGGGTGCCACGGGCATTTGGCAGTTTATGTACGGCACAGGTAAACTATATGGCCTGGAAGTCAACACGTTCGTGGACGACCGTCGCGACCCCTACAAGGCCACAGAGGCCGCGGCAAGGCATTTCAGGGATCTATACAACATCTTCAACGACTGGGGGTTGGCAATCTCGGCTTACAACTGTGGCGCCGGCAATGTGCGCAAGGCCATCCAACGTTCGGGCGGCAAAACCGACTTTTGGGGCGTCGCTCCCTACCTGCCGCGCGAAACGCAAAACTACTTCCCCGCATTCATCGGCGCATACTACATGATGACGTATCACAACCTTTACGGCATAACCCCCTCCACTTTGCGCATTCCGACGAATGTGGACACGGTCATGGTTGACAAAGAGCTCCACCTGCAGCAGGTCTCGGAAATGCTCGGCATCGACATGGACGAGATACGCATCCTCAATCCCCAATACAAGCGCGACATCATTCCCGCTTACCAGCAACCGTACCCGTTGCGGCTGCAATCGCAGGACATCTTGCGCTATATTGCCATGAAGGACACCATCCATAAATATCGGTATGACGATTTCTTTAACCCGACCAAGAATCTGAACGTTGCAAGTGCCAACGGTGAAATCATCGAGCAGGTCACCCCTAACAAATACCATACGGTGCGGAAAGGGGAGACCTTGTCGCGCATTGCTTCCAAGTATCACACGACGGTCGGCAACTTGAAGTCATTGAACCGTCTTCGTAGCAGTAGCTTGCGTGTGGGGCAGCGTCTCCTGGTCCGCAAGGGCACCACTGTTACGAGGCCCGCGCCCAAACCGGCACCTGTGGACAGCACGAAAATGGTTGTCGACAGCATGACGGTGATGCCCATGGATTCCACGATGGTGCGGAAGGACACCGTGCAACCCGCGCCCAAGCCGGAGGTGAAGCCCGCCCCCACAGCGACGGTATATACTGTCAAAAGTGGCGACACGCTCTCTTCGATTGCACGCAAGTATGGAACCACAGCGCCCATCCTGGCCAAATATAATAACCTCGGCAATGCGGATGTGCTCAAAGTGGGGCAGAAGATCAAGATACCGAAGAAATAAATCAACCAAGGTAGAATAAAAATGGAATCGTCATCAATAGATACAATATGCAAGGAGGGCATCGTGCGTGCGGTGCACGGTGACACGATAGACGTGGAAATCACGGTCAGCTCGGCTTGTGCCGGATGCCATGCCAAGAGCATTTGCATTCCTTCGGAGCAGAGGCGGGAAACGGTTCCGGCTGTCGTGCCTGCCGGTTTGACGTTCCAGGTTGGCGAACGCGTGAACCTGGTTATGCGCGGCCGTGCGGGCGGCAAGGCCGTTCTCATCGCCTACGTGATACCCTTTTTGGTTTTGATAGTTGCGTTTCTGGGTTGCTACCTGCTTGTACACAATGAGTTGGTAAGTGTGCTTGCAAGTGTTTTTTTCTTGGTTGTCTATTTTCTCATCTTAAAAAAACAGAGTCATAAAATAGATCAGAAATTTACTTTTTATGCGACAAAAATATTCTCTGACAATATGGATTCAACAGTTTCTCAACCTCAAGCATCTATGAAAATCATTGGCATCACGGGCACCTTGGGTGCAGGCAAGGGTACTATCGTGGACTATCTCATCCAACATTACGGTTTCAAGCACTATTCGGTGCGCGGTTACCTCATCGAAGAGGCCAAACGCCGGGGTTTGGAGATCAATCGCGATACATTTGTGGAGGTGGCCAACGATTTGCGCGCCAAGCATTCGCCGTCTTTTATTACTGATGAGCTGTACAAACAGGCGGAAGAGGACGGCTCCAACGCTGTCATTGAAAGCATTCGCACGCCCGGTGAGGTTGAATCGTTGCGCAAAAACGAGCATTTCCTGCTCTTTGCGGTAGATGCCGACCCCAAAATCCGCTATGAGCGCATCGTCTCCCGCAATTCTGAAACTGATCATGTCACTTTTGAGACTTTTCTTGAAAATGAGCGGCGCGAGATGTCTTCCACCGATCCCAACCATCAGAATGTAGGCCGCTGCATGGAGATGGCAGACTTTGTTTTCCAGAACAACGGCGATTTCGACGACCTTTACAAACAAGTGGAAACGGCCTTTGCCACCATTGTCTAATTGTCTGTTCAGTTAATTGTACAATAGAATTTTATTTGTATTTTTGCCCTCGCTTAAAAGGAGGGATTTGAGTCCTGTCTTCACAGCGCAAAATTATTATTAAAACATAAAAAACACTATTATGGAACTGAAATTTTATCGTTGCCCGCATTGTGGCAATATCGTTGTCAAGCCCGTGGATTCCGGTGTCAACGTCGTATGTTGCGGCGCACCCATGGAGGAACTGATACCCTTCTTACAGGAAGAACTTCGTGAGAAACATCTTCCCGTTGTGACGTGGAAAGATGAATGTACCCTGCACGTGGAGGTCGGCAGCACGCTGCACCCCATGTTGGAAAACCACCACATCGCCTTTATTTGCGTGGAGTTTGAAAATGGCTATCGCTTCGTCGGACTGAAAGAGCAACCCATCGCCGACATTTGTGTCTGCGACAGCACACCCAAGGCCGTGTATGAATACTGCAACCTGCATGGACTCTGGAAAGTGGAAGTCCCGGCCCGCTAAAGCAGGATATGTCCGATAAACATTGATTAATCGATTTATTAGAAAAATAACAACAAAACTTTGAAAAGATGAAAGAAAACAAGTACGCTGGTACACAAACCGAGAAGAATTTGCAAGCTGCATTTGCCGGTGAATCGCAGGCCCGCAACAAATACACCTATTTTGCCTCCACAGCCAAGAAGGAGGGTTACGAACAAATCGCCGCTCTTTTTCTGAAGACCGCCGACAATGAAAAGGAACATGCCAAGATGTGGTTCAAGGAGTTGGAAGGCATCGGCACCACTGCCGAGAATCTGGCCGCCGCCGCTGATGGCGAGAACTACGAATGGACGGACATGTACGAGGGCTTTGCCAAGACCGCCGAAGAGGAAGGCTTTAAAGACCTGGCCCGCAAGTTCCGTTTTGTCGCTGCCATCGAAAAACACCACGAGGAACGCTATCGCGCCCTGCTGAAGAATGTGGAGACTGCCGCCGTGTTCGCCAAGTCCGAAGTGAAGGTTTGGGAATGCCGCAACTGCGGTCATATCATCGTCGGTCCCAAGGCTCCGGAGATCTGCCCGACCTGCGCCCACCCGAAGGCCTATTTCGAAATTAATTGCGAGAATTATTAGTAGAATGGCCAACGTTATGTTGGCCCTGTCCCGAAATGAGGAAATATATTTTCATCACCACGCTTCTCTTCTCCTGTCTCACGGCTTTCGCGCAGACAGGGGGGAGAAGTGTGTATAATTTCCTCGACTTCAACTACTCCTCGCGTGCGACCGCGCTTGGAGGTGCCTTGGTATCCGTGCACGATGACGACCCGACGCTTCTTTTCGTCAATCCGTCTTACATCTCGTTGCGGCATCGCAATGCACTTGCACTCAATTTTACCAACTATTTCGGTCGCACCAACTATGCCTCTGCACTCTATGGCTTTCAGATTCCCAAGGCGGGCACCTTCGCCGCCGAGTTGCGCTATGTAGGTTATGGCACTTTCCGCGGCACAGACGAGGCGGGTATGGAAACCGGCAATTTCTCTGCTAATGACGTGGCTCTTACCTTGGGCTGGGGCCGTGAACTGAGCCCCCATTTTTCCATCGGAGCCGATTTACGCCTCATCTTTTGTGGCTACGAGCAATACAACTCCTTCGGCCTCGCTGTGGATGTAGCAGGTAGCTACTTTAATGACGACAAGCGCTTGTCTCTGACATTGCTTGCCAAAAATATCGGATCGGAACTGAAACCGTTCGTCCCCGGCCAATATGAACATGCCCCGTTTGACTTGCAATTTGCATTGTCGCAGCGTCTTGCCCACGTGCCCTTCCGCTACCACATCATGTTGCATCATCTCTATCGCTGGAACATGAACTATTATGGTTCCCAGAATCCTTTCCTGGAGGTTGATGCCGCCACCAACACCATTGTTTACCCCTCCAAGGCTAAACAGTTTTTCGACAACATGTTCCGCCACATTAATTTTGGATTGGAGTTGGAGTTCAAGTATTTCTCCCTCATGGCGGCATACAACCATAATGTACACCAAGAGATGAAGGTGATGGCACGTCGTTCGATGGCCGGTTTTTCATACGGTTTCATGCTCAATATCAAGGGTGTGCGCTTCGGCTTTGCGCGCCAGCAATATGCCATCGGCGCCGCCCCCAACTCTGTCAGTTTGTCTCTCAACTTTGAAGAACTCTCCAAAAATCACAAGGAGAGACAGGCCCGCAAGTTGCAACGACAGGGATAAATTTCCAACAACCCTTTTTTTAGATTAAAGATGATTCCCTTTTCCCCACCTCATATTGATGACAAAATTGTGGAGGAAGTAGTGGCTGCATTGCGTTCCGGGTGGATTACCACGGGACCTCGCACCAAGGCTTTCGAAAAGCAGATCGCAGCGTTCTGCGGTGTCCGTAATGTTCTATGCGTGAATTCCGCTTCCTCCGGATTAGAATTGATACTCCACTGGTTCGGTGTCGGCCCTGGCGACGAGGTTATCGTGCCGGCTTACACGTACACTGCCACGGCAGAAGTGGTTATCCACTGTGGTGCCACCCCTGTGATGGTTGACGTGCGCCCCGATTTCCTTATCGATGTCGGGAAGGTGCGTGCCGCCATGACTCCCCGTACCAAGGTTGTCATTCCCGTCGATATTGCGGGATATCCCTGCGATTATGAGGAGTTGAATGATTTGGTCAACGATGCGGCGGTCAGGGCGCAGTTCAACCCTTCCAATGAGTTGCAGCGCATGTTGGGTCGCCCGCTTGTGATGGCCGATGCAGCCCATTCGCTGGGCGCGTGGTACAAGGGGCGCCGAACGGGCGCCTTGGCCGATGTGACCGTCTTCTCGTTCCACGCCGTCAAGAACCTCACCACCGCCGAGGGCGGCGCCATCAGTTTCAACCTGCCCGCTCCCTTTGATACGGAAGCTCTTTATAAACAGCTCTGCACGTACTCCTTGCATGGGCAGTCGAAGGATGCCCTTGCCAAAACCCAAATCGGCAACTGGCGTTATGATGTGCTTGATGCGGGCTACAAGTGCAATATGACAGATGTGGCCGCAGCGATGGGCATCGTGGAATTGGAGCGTTACGACCGCGAAATCCTGCCCCGCCGTCGCGCCATTTTCGAGCAGTATGCCGAGGCTTTCGCCTCCGACCCGCGTTTTCAGGTGCCCGAGTTCGCCAACGCCGACAAGACCACCTCTTACCACGTCTTTGCCCTGCGGCTTGTCAATGCCACGGAATCGCAACGCGATGCCGTGATGCAACACATTTTCGAGCAGGAAGTGGCCGTGAATGTTCACTTCATTCCCTTGCCAATGCTCTCGGTTTATAAGAATCGTGGCTATAAAATCGGGGAATACCCCGTGACTTACGACAATTTTTCCCGAGAAATCAGTCTGCCGGTTTATTACGACCTGACAGACGGGCAGGTGCAGCAGGTGGTCGCCGCTGTGAAAAACGCTGCCGACAAGGTCTTAGGGGATAGGATTTAGGATATACTGGGAATAAAACAGCGCGCCTTTATAGTAAGAAACTATGAAGTTGATATAGCCATATATCCCTTTACTTTGCTGTATATTTTTAGAAAAAACATATTTGAAAATGAAGAAAACACTTCTCCTTTTTTGCTTGTTTACACTGCTGTTTACCCAGCCTTCCTTGGCTAACTTGTGCTCCAAGGCTCCTGCGATGCCGGCGGATGCGCTGACGTTGCAAAGCCCCGACAAGCAGCTGGAACTAAAGTTTGCCGTGGTCGATGGTGTGCCGCAATATTCGCTTGATCGTGCAGGCAAGCCGGTGGTGTTGCCCTCCCGCATGGGCTTCACGCTTGAATGGCGCGACGATATGGCCCACGCATTTGTCCTCAAGGACAAGTCCTACAGTACCTTTGACGAGACTTGGAAGCCTGTATGGGGTGAGGAGGCACGCATCCGCAACCATTACAACGAGATGCTTGTAACGCTCGAACAGCCAATAGGTTCTGTGGAGAGTATGGATCATTCCACGGAGAAAAAAGCTACCGTGATGCAGATCCGATTCCGCCTCTATGACGACGGCCTCGGTTTTCGCTATGAGTTTCCGATGAAGAACGCTTTGGTCTGTTTCTGGTTCAAAGAGGAGTTGACCGAGTTCGCGATGGCCGGCGACCACACCGCGTGGTGGATTCCCGGCGACTATGACACGCAGGAATATAACTACACACAGTCGAAATTGTCGGAAATCCGCAGTTTGTGGGATGCAAGCCACAAGAATGGCGGCTGGCCTTGGACCGCGTTCTCGAAAACGGGCGTGCAGACCGCTTTGCAGATGAAGACCGCTGACGGCCTGTATGTGAATATCCACGAAGCTGCCACCCTCGACTACCCGACCATGCACCTTGAATACTTGGATGATTTGTCAACCAACCCTTGGGATACGCTATCCTCCATTCCTCACCAACAGCCAACGGCCAGCAGCCAACAGCCGAAATCCTACACATTTCGCGCATGGCTCTGTCCCGATGCCACCGGCTACAAGGGCCGCATGCAGGCCCCTTGCCACACCCCTTGGCGCACCGTGATGGTCTGTGAAAAGGCCACCGACGTGCTGGCTTCACGCCTCATCCTCAATCTCAACGAGCCATGTGCCCTGGAAGATGTATCGTGGATTCATCCAGTGAAATATATGGGTGTTTGGTGGGAGATGATCTCAGGCAAGAGTACCTGGAACTATACCAATGACTTCCCTTCCGTGAAGATTGGCGAGACCGACTTCGCGCACGCCACTCCCAACGGCACGCACGGTGCCAACAACGCCAATGTGCGCCGTTATATCGACTTTGCCGCTGCTAACGGCTTCGATGGGCTCCTCATTGAGGGCTGGAATGTGGGATGGGAGGATTGGTACGGCAAACAGAAGGAGTTTGTTTTCGATTTCCTCACGCCATATCCTGATTTCGATTTGCCGGCGTTGAACAAATATGCCCACGGAAAAGGCATCCGGCTCATCATGCACCATGAAAGTTCCGCTTCTACGGTCAATTATGAACGTTGGATGGAGAAGGCTTACACGTTGATGAACCAGTATGGTTACAATGCCGTGAAGGGCGGCTATGTGGGCACTATTATCCCGTTTGGAGAGGGGCACTACAGCCAGCCCATCAACAACCACTACCATTACGCTATCGTGGAGGCTGCCAAGCACCGCATCATGGTCAACTCGCACGAGGCGGTACGTCCTACCGGTCTGTGCCGCACGTGGCCCAACATGATCGGCAACGAGAGTGCCATGGGCACCGAGTTCCGTGAGCGCATCCATCCCGGTCACACCTCCATCCTGCCATTCACGCGCCTGCAGGGCGGCCCGATGGACTACACCCCGGGCATCTTTGAGCCCGACATGGGCAAAATCGTGCCGTGGGGAAAGAAGATGAGCCACACTATCTGCAACCAGTTGGGACTTTATGTCACTTTCTACTCGCCGTTGCAGATGGCCGCCGACTTTCCGGAGCACTATGCGCCCTACATGGATGCGTTCCAGTTCATCAAGGACGTGGCGGTGGATTGGGACACCAGCATCTACATCATGGCAGAGCCCGGCGATTATATCGTGACCGCCCGCAAGCCGAAGATTTCTTCGTTGAACAAGGCTGCCGAGGGTGTCGGCACGTTGCCTGACGGCAAGAAAAATGTGATTTCCAATGTCACCCGGTTTGTGTATGCCATTGATAACGATTCAACGATTCAACAAATCAACAATATAACGCCCCGTGACGTTTGGTACATTGGTGGCATCACCGACGAAACTGCCCGAGAGGTTTCCGTGAAAATGGATTTTCTGCAACCCGGCGTGAAATACGAGGCCACCATCTACGCCGATGCGCCCGATGCGTGCGGTCTTCCCGATGATTCAGAATTCAGACCTCAAGATTTAACATTAAAATACAATCCGCAGGCTTATACTATCACAAAGAAGATGGTGACGAGCAAGAGCGTGCTGAAGATGAAGATGGCTCCTTGCGGGGGATTTGCAGTGTCAATAAGGGAGAAGTAGGCAATCTTCACTGGTCTCCTGTCCTGTCCGTTGGCAATGTTGTGGTAAACTTTATTGTTCCCGTACATTGCTGCGCAATGCTTGATTGATCTGTTGCTTCAATTGCATCACGTTTTTCTCTACAACGTTTTGGCGCTCAGGCTTGTAGAAGTCTGCATATTTGGCTTTGCCTACTTTGAACTTCAATTTGTCGGTGCCGATGATGTCTAATCCCAGGCGGATAGGTTTCAGCAAGGAGATGTTATAGTTATAGGTCATGTCGAGATTGTGGCGGCCCGACAGGATAGCTTGGTACTTGTCGATGGACACTGCGAAAGGATAGACGTCGATTTCGCTTTTGAAGATGGTGGCTTCGGCGGACAAACTGTCAATCCTGTTTTCTGTTTTCTTATTGAACTTTAACTTTTTGGAGATGGTTCGATAGGTCTCGTTGTCCAATACGACGAGATTGTGTCCGTTGATGGCAGCGGCTCCGCGCAGGGTTGAGTATTTGAGGTCGTAGTTGGACTTGAGGTAGGTCTCTACGGCAAAGTGGAACTCGGCGTTGCCCGCGAACGACTTGAGCATCGGCAGAATGGTGTCCACTTCAGGAATCATGGCTATGAGTTTGTCAATTTTGATGTCCAACAAATGGAAATCAAGGCCAAGGAAGAGGTGGTTTTTGCGTGGCGACTTGTAGAGTGCGGTGAGCTGCATGCGTGCAGCATCGGAGGTGAGGCCCATCTGGTCAAGCACGAGTTGGCCGTCCTTGATGGAAATATAACCGCCGACATTACGGATCTCAGCTTCCTCAAAAAGGGCTTTTTTAATAGTGGTCTTCACGTGTATATTGATGCCGTAGGGAACCATGAAGGGGTCAGATTCGGAACTTTGGGGTTTCTCGGCCAGCAAAGAGTCGGGTGCGTTGAGTCCGCTGATGAGGTCCATGATTTGGTTGAGGTCGAGGTAGTCGGAGGTGAGGTCCAGGTTGGCCGTGAGCAGCCCGCGGTTTTCGTAGTATTTGTCGATGTTGTTTATTTCACCGGAAAGGTGGCACTCGGAGTTCCCCATCTTGACACGGCTTTTGTGTATGTTGCTGTGTGTCAAGGTGAAATCCACGTCAAGCGAGGGTATTTCCAGAGGTGTTTCCAATTTTTGGAAGGAGGCGTTGCCTTGTGCGAGCTTGAGTTTTACGTCAGGATTCCAGCGCATTAGCGTGTTTTTGCCATGTTCGTTGTAGTGCGAATTGGCGGTGAATGAGATATTTCCGGTACGGGCGGCGACGGCTCTGCCTACTGTGGCGGCGATGCCGTCGCCGGCATATTGCAGCGAGAGTTTGTTGTTGTCACGCATCACGAAGGTGCCGCTGGGATTTTGCAAGGTGGTGAGAATGGTGTCCATTTGGCCGTTCACGGTTTGGAACTGATAGTGTGTTCCCAGCTTGAGTGCGAGGGTGCTGTCGAGCAGGTCGTTCACGTAGGCGTCGATGTCTGCGGTGGTTGTTTCGAAGTTGCCGACACCCACCTTGCTGCCGCTAAGGTGCGGGGCTTTCAGATGAATGTGGGCCCACTCCCCGATTTTGTAAGGCTGTTCCTTGACGGGAAACTCGATTGCCACATCCATTGAGGGCGATTTCAGGGCGAGCGAGTCGTCATAAAGCACGTCAACGTCGGAGAAGAGAAGTTTGCCTGTAGCATTGATCTTGGAATAAGCTCCGGATGTGATTTGGTTATGGTCGAAAACGGTTTTGATGTCGGCCTTTGCACGGGCGTTGCAGCGCGTGAGCTTGTCGGGCAGAAAATCCTTGTAGTCTTGCACATGCAGGTCGCCGTTGATGGCAAGGTCGCAAAGCATTTTGCCGAGGAGGTCCTTGACGGTGCCTTGCGCAGTGATGTGGTTGCGTCCGTTATAGGCATCCAATTCCTTGATGGTCACGTTGGTCTGGTTGTTGGGGTCCATGTCGACATGACAGAGCGTGTGGATGCGGTCGAAGGTGAGAGGAAAGCCTTCCATGGAGAAAGTGCCGTCGTCAAGGGTGATGTCGGAGGTGATGAAGGGCGATTGGTGTTCGTTGTAGTGTCCCACCACGGTGCCTGCGAGTCCGGCGCGTCCGTCGATGTGCAGGCTGTCAAGGGCGGAGCCGACGAGTGCGCGGGGCAGCAGGTCGAGCACTTCCTGCAGAGGCCACGTTTCCGTGCGATAATGGAGGTCCATGGCCAAGTCGCCGGTGGCGGTATCGCGGCGTGCGTTGCCCTCCACGGCGAGTTTATAGTCTCCCAAGGATAAGGCGGTCTCTCGCAGGTCGATCGTCTGATTGGAAAGCCCTACCTTGAGGTCGGAGGCAAGCGTGACATCAAGCGTGTCCACGTAGGGGTCGTCGCCCACGTGCAACACCAGATCGGCGATATTGAGATTGAGTGCACCCAACAGGGAGTCCATCTGCAACAGACTGCCGTCGAAATGGAGGTCGAGATCGTGACCCTTGGCGAGCAGTGGGTTATCGTCTAATGTGACAAAGCTAAGGGTCTTTGCTCCTAATTTGACATCGCCTTCCATATCGTTGTTGTCGTACGAGCCTTTAACGATAAGGTCGAGGTCGCTCAACCGTGCGCGTCTCTTGGATTGGAGGTCGATATAGGAAACATGAACATTGTCGGCCTTGACTTGTTCAAGATTGATGGTGTACGAAAACTCCGAAGTGGTGGTGTCTTTGGGCAGTCTGAGGATGTTGGTGAAATTGGTTTGCCCTACAGGATTGGTGAAGAGGTTGGCGGTGCCGTTTTGGAGGGTGAAATCCCGGATGGCTACATGCTTGTCCTTGACCAGTTCCCTGATGTTGAGGGATGTGGCACAATGTTTGACGTGCAGCAGCGTGTCGGTGGGCGCGCCGTACACGGGATTGATAAGCACAAGCTCGTGCAAATCCAGGCCGATATGGGGAAAAGTTTTGAAGAAGGTGAGGTCGACCTTCTCAATGTGAAATTTGCAGTTCAGGAAATTGGGAGCCTCCTTGTTGACGAGCTTGGTAAGGCGTGCGGGGGAGAGCAACGACCACAGTGCGATCACCAAGGCGATGATAACGAGCCCGAGCAGGGAGCCGAGCGTGATGAACGTTATTTTGAGACCCTTTTTCATCTCGCATTACGGTTGTTTGGTGAAAGTGTAGCTTTTGCCGTAATCGTCTTGGTAGACGAGGGTCGTGGTGTTCAATGTTTTGAGGGTGTAGGTCTTGGGCACGATGCCGCCCATTTCCATGAGATGGTTTTGGGTGAGTGTGGCTTCGTCGAGCGTCCAGTTGAAGGATTGCGCCTCCTCCTCGGTCACATCGTCTGCCGTGTCCCAGGTATAGCCGGTGCCGTTGGCATTGTAGTATTCGTGCAGTGTGCCCGACTGCCAGTGCCCTGGCAGCATGTTTACATCGAATTTTTTCTTATTAAACAAGTTACAACCATCGAAGCAAAGGGCGATGGCCATGACTAAAAGTATAATAAGCGTGCGTTTTTTCATGTGCGTTATTTTGTAATCATGTCAGATGATGTTCACCTCGGGGGTCAACGTGACTTGGAAGAGATCTTTCACATCGGCGATGACCTGCCTATAGACATTACATATTTCTTCAGGTTTAGCGTTCCCGTAGTTGACGATGACGAGAGCTTGTTTGGGGTAGATGCCGGCGTCGCCTTCGCGGCGGCCTTTCCAGCCTGCCTTTTCAATGAGTTGGCCGGCGGCGAGCTTCATCATTCCGTCTCCAGTGGGGTAGGCGACAAGGTCCGGGAATCGGTTCAGCAGTGCGGCGTGTTGTGCTTGGTCTACGACAGGGTTTTTGAAAAAGCTGCCGGCACATCCGATTTGGGTGATGTCGGGTAACTTGCTGTTGCGGATGGCCAACACGGTCTCGGCTACGCTGTCGAGAGTCGGCTCGCGTCCCTCCAGGGCTTGGGCGAGTGCCTTGTAGGTGAGCGTGAAACGGGGCTGCGGGGAGAGGCGAAACCAAACGTGCGTGATGAAACATCTGCCCTTTAGCTCATGCTTGAAGATGGAGTCTCGGTATCCGAAATGACAGTCGTCGGATGTCAGACAGAACGGTTGCATTGTGTCGGTGTAGTATCCTTCCACTTTCTCGATACAGTCTTTGACTTCAACACCGTAGGCGCCGATGTTCTGCACGGGCGCGCTGCCCACAAGGCCGGGAATGCCCGTGAGGTTTTCCAATCCGTAGAGGCTGTGTTCGCGGCAATAGTTGGTGAGGTTTTCCCATGGTTCGCCTGCCGCCACACGCAACAACACCGAGGAAGAAGATGTTCCCTCCGAGGTTGGTGTACTTTGCGACGCCATCTCGATTCCTCCAAAGGCAGGGTGCAGGATGGTGCCGTTGTAGTAGTCGGTAAAGAGGGTGTTGCTACCTCCGCCGAGGATGTAGTGTGGCGTGTCGAACAAGTCGGCCATCTTCGGAATCTCGTCTGCCGAGTCGATCTGCACAAAGCGTGCGCAGGTGACGTCCATCCCGAATGTGTTGTACTCCCTTAGCGGAAAATCAGTTGCAACATTCATGATTACAATGCGTTAGAACATATACCCCACTTTGACGTAGAAGCTGGAGAGACTGTGGTTGTCGCGGCGGTCAAAGGGTGCGGCCCAGTCGACGGCGAGCACAAAGTTGTCGTTCATCATCAGGCGCAAACCGATGCCGGCGGCGAAGTGTGGCCGGAAAACCTGTGCTTGCTTGCCGAAAAGGATATAGTTGTCAAGATCGGCGATATCAAAGTCGGGATCGTTCTCGGCGATGTTTTCAAGGAGCTGGTTTTCGTTGATTTTGTAGGGTTGCAATATCATGCCGGCGTCAAAGAAGGGGTTGAGGCCGATGAAAAAGTGCTCTTTCTTGATGTCGAATTTGAAGATGTTGAAGCGGAATTCGATGTTGGCGAAGGCGTAGCCGGGGGCAGTGATGCGGTGGCGTAGGATGCCGCGCATGGTGCTGCCGCCACCAAGGCCTTCATAGATGGCTCTTTGGATGAATAGGTTGTTGTAGTAGTTGTTGAGGTAGAAGGGCGAGTTGCCAGCTACAGTCATTTGGGCAGCCACGCGGTATGCAAAGGTGATTTTGTCCTGATACACGGGTACATAGTGGCGGAAGGCGGCGTTGAACATGAGGTTGTTGAAGCCCTTGTCTTCGCCGAAGGCGGCGTTGTAGGTCCAAAACACATCGGCGTAAATGCCCTTGTGGGTGTTCTGCTCACGGTCGCGGCTGTCGTATACAAACCCGCCGCGCAAGTAGGGGTGCCAGCCGCCGTTGGCTTCGGCGGGAGAGATGAGTCCCCATTTAACGTATTTCTCGTACATCCCGTCGACATCGGGCAAGATGTTTTCCTCTTTTTTGCCCCGGTTAATCATGTCGAGGTTGACGCGCCCAACGTTGTACCAAAGCAGTCCGAGTCCTGCGCTCCAGCGCCAGTTGCCCCCGATGGGTCCGTCAATGTCGGCGGCCAAGCGGAGCAGGTCACGGTGCGATTTGTAGAAAGCACGGGATATGTAGTCGTCGGACTTCTTGCGACACCAGCCCGCATTGTAAACCGATTGGTATCCGTTGTAGCCGTAGAAATCGCACAGGGCATCGGGCAAGTAGGAGGCATCGAGCGACAGCCGGTGCTTGGGGATGAGGTGCTTGGTGTCGTAGGAGAAGCGGAAGATGCCGGAGCGCTTGGTGGTGAAGGCAGCCTCCACGCGCATCGATTGCTTGTATTCGGGATAGGTGGAGCCGTCGCCGAAGTCGTAGATGTTGGACATCAAGCCGTATTGAAAACCTTTGTCGGCATCGTAGGCTATGCTGGGCAGAATGCCGAAAGTCCATCCTGTACGGATCTCACCCTCCTCTTTTTTCCCTTTTTTGACCTTTTCTTTCTTTGCCTTGGGCTCTTTCCCGCTCTTGTTGCCATCTTGTGCATTGGCGGCGTAACAGAATGCCATAGAGGCACATATCAGCAAAAGTACAAGTTTCTTCATAATTGATGCAATCTAAAAAGTAAGTCGCAAAAGTACAAAAAAAAGGGGAATTATATACCTGATGGCACAAATCGGAGCCTTTTGCATTTTTTTTATTTGGGCGTGCCGGCGCGGCGGCACAAAACACGTATGGTCGTAGGGACGGGGCGCGCTCTGTCCCTACCATCACGCATGCAGCCAAATGCCGCCGCCGCGCCGTCGGGCTTTCCGCTCCAATGGCCGGCAAGCCAGCCATTTCCGCTTCAATCCCTCACGCATGCTCGTCGGACCCTCATCCGTTTCGCGGCGAACATCGTGCTTCCTCGTTTTAACATTCTCCCGCGCCGCGATTTTTTCTCGCGCACCCATCCATCCCAGGGGCTTCGGCGCTCGTTCCTCGCGTCTTAACCCCTGGCTACCGAGGCCTGCAGCCCTACGGGGCTGCATTAAGGAAAACCAGCTGTTTTTATTGTCTCTATCTGAATGTACCCCGAAGGGGTATCATGTCTGTAACGGGGGTCGTTTGGGAAATCGTTATGACACGTTGTTATGCCGGCATCGTGCCATCATGTATATAACCACCCCAAAAAGGCAAGTCTGTACTTGTTGTCAAAAATATAACAACATCTGACAACGCGTTGTTTGGGCCGTGAAGACATGCATCTGTTCGCAGAATGCGAACGAGAGGAGCATGTTAGACTTTAAAGCGATATCCCTGCAAGTTGGCTAACTCGTCGTTTGCCTTGACGATCTTCTGTTTGAGACCCTGCTTGTGGGCGATGACTTTCTGGAATAGCTCGGGGTCGCCGTTGGCCATGATCTGCATGGCGAGGATGGCGGCGTTCTGTGCGCCGTTGATGGCCACAGTGGCGACAGGAATGCCCGGCGGCATCTGCAACATGGCCAAGGCTGCGTCCATGCCCTCTAAGGAGGATTTGACGGGCACGCCGATGACGGGCAGTGGCGTCATGGCCGCGATGACCCCTGGCAGATGGGCGGCCATGCCCGCAGCCGCAATGATCACCTCGATGCCGCGCTCGTGCGCGTGCTTGGCGTAGTCCGCCACCTCGTCGGGCGTGCGGTGTGCCGACAGTGCCTTTACCTCAAAGGGGATTTCATTGTTTTCGAAAAACTTGAAAGCAGCTTCCATTACCGGAAGATCCGACGTGCTGCCCATGATGATACTCACTCGTGCATTCATGTTGGCTATGATTTTAGGCTGCAAAAATAGCATTTTTTATCTATGCCCGTCCGCTATCCAGGTTTACGTGCACAGTACGTAAAGGTCGTCACGCTGGTTGATGCATAGCACCGGGAATTGCGCTTCGTTGCCCACGAGTTTTCTCTCGGCAGGGCCGACGAGGATGTCGCCGAGCGTGCGATAACGGGTCATCATCGTGACCGTCAGGGTTGCGCCCACACGTGGAGCATATTCCAAGGCGTAGTGGTCGATGTTGGGTTGCGGGGTGACCTCGTCGAGTTGGTACTGCACCTCCAGGTTCTGGTAAAGCTTCTCTACAAAGGCAATGTTGTCAGCCACCTGCCGATGCAGGCCTTCGTCGGGATAGTTGCAGTGCAGCACATGGATGGTGGCTTTGTAGAAGCGGCTGAAATAGCCGGCCCAGAGTGCTTTCTCCTTGGCTTGCCGCTCGATGTCGATGGGCAGAATCACCCGTTGGAAGGCATTGCCCTCAGGGCCTTTGCGCCCCACCGTGAGCACGGGCAACCGCGACGGCTTGATAAACCGCAGCGCGCGGCGCTTGTTGAAGAGGGCATCCTTGTCCTCGTCGTCCACACCAATCACAAACATGATGGTGTTTTTCTCATCGGCGTAACGATAGAGGGTTTCCGGAAAAAAATAGCCGTCGGGTTGGAGGTGCCCGACATGGGGAACCGGCGGAGTTGTGGATTTCTGTTTCTTCTCCTCGTATGAAAATCCAAAGCGCGTGATTACCGTGAGGGTTGCACCGAAAACCTCGGTGAGTTTCTCTCCGAAACACAAGGCGTTGCGTCCGCAGGCAGAGTCGTCCGCAATGGCAATGATGTTCAGCCGTTTTTTCTGGTCTATGGGCTCGTGGATTTCCATGAATGGAAAGAGTATGATTATAAACCTTTTACATGGGGCTTGGCGGCCACGTATTCCTTGAGGTAGAAGGGCTCGAAATAGGCGGTGTCCGCAAATTCCTGGGCTTCCCAGCGCCGCAGGGCGGGTGCTAACAGGTGCCAGGCAGAAGTCTCGGATTCCGCGAAGCGGGCGTGCTCATGTTGTGCAAGCATTTCCCGGCATTTGGGCATTCCGTTGCCGCAGAATATCACATGGCCTTTGGACAGCAGCTCATCGAAAGAATGCTCGTTCACGATGAGGGCGGATGGAGCGGACAACTCGTTCAGGTTCTCGTCATATTGGGCTGTATAGACCTCCATGCGCCGCGCGTCGATCATGGGTACAATCGGTGTCCCTTTGGGGACAATGAAATCATCAGCATCAGGGAACATCCTCATGCGGGCACCGTTGGCGATACTCTCTAACGTGCCGATTGCCATGACTGGCACGTTCAGGGCGTAGGCAATGCCCTTGGCTGTGGAGACGCCGATGCGCAGGCCCGTATAGGAGCCGGGACCGATGCTGACAGAGACGCCGTCGATGTCGCGCAGCGTAATCCCGAGCCTGTCATGAACGGATTTTTGCTGAATGGTGCAGCCTGCATCGTGGAAGAGCCTGTCAATGAACGGCAACAAGTTTTTGGAGTGCGAGTTGCCGTCGTTGGACGTGCATACCGCCAGAATGCGTTTGCCCTCTGATAACGCGACAGAACAAACCTCCGTGGCCGTCTCGATGTGCAACAATATGGGATTATCTTTCATGATGTCAATCTTTGTTTTTTATCATTTCCACTCCCTCATAAATCAGTTCGTGTGACTTGAGACGGATGCGGCTTTGCGACAATTTGTTGGGATAGCAGTCTGGATAGACGCGATTGGAGAGGAATACGAAGGTTAATTTCTCGGCAGGATCGCACCATGCCACGATGCCTGTGAAGCCCTGGTGGCCAAAGGTCTCCTTGTTGGCGGCTTCCGGCACGATGGAGCTTGCCCCGCCATGCTTGGGCGTGTGGTAGCCCAGACCGCGCACATTGCAGTCGTGCATGGGGTATGCCGATGTGAAGAGGCGTACCGTCTCTTCGGCAAAGAAACGGATGCCATGGTAAGTGCCGCCGTCCAACAGCATCTGGAAAATGGCCCCCAGTTCGGGCGCGGTCGTGAAGAGGCCTGCATTGCCCGCATTGCCGTTCATCAGCGCCGCGGTCTGGTCGTGGACGTATCCTTGCACCACCTGCTTCCGAAACTCGGTGTCGTTTTCCGTGGGTGCGATATGGTCCTTGTCAAACCCCTTGTCTAACGGATTGAAACAAGTGTGCGTCAGCCCCATAGGTTCATATATGTTTTCCATAAGATACTTCTCTATGGGTTGACCTGTGAGCGTTTCCACCATGTCTTTGAGCAACAAGAAATTGAGATCGCTGTAGACATATTTTTTGGCCCCTAACTTGCAATGAGCCACCTTGTATCGGACGGAGTCGGGGTATGTGGTCAACAGGTAGAGGTCATCGGCCACCTTGACGTCATAATCGGGACTTTTCGTTTTCTGGAAATAAGCGGTTTTCCCTTGTATGTCTTTGTAGAATGGGATGAAGGCGGGCAGGCCTGACGTGTGTGTCAGCAGCTCGCCGATGGTGATGGCCTCCTTGTTTGTCCTTCTCAGGTATGGCAGATATTTTCCGATGCTGTCGGTGAGTTTGAAATGGTACTCGTCGTAGAGTCTCATCACCGCGAGCGTGGTGGCTGCGGCTTTCGTGAGCGAGGCCACATCGTACAGGGTCTCCAATGTCGCGGGGGTCTTGGTGTCGTACGTCAGGTTCCCGAAAGCCTTCTGATAGATGGGCTTGCCGTCCTTGAGTGCAACCACTGCACAACTGGGGTAGACATGGTCTTTGATGCCGTCGGTCAGCAGTTTGTCAAGACGATTGGTGACGGATTGCGGCAGTGCGGAGAATTCCTGCAGCTCATTCGGGGCACCCAGTCCCGTGCCGGAAGGGTACTCCTTGGTGGAAACGGGCAGCATCCCCTCGCACTGGATCTCCCCGAAACAGGCTTTCAGTGCCGATTGAACTGTGGTAGGTGTGAATTGGTAAGCAACCATCACCGCCTTGAAGGGTGCGGTGGTGCCCAATTGGTCGAGGGCGTATGGATTGCCAAGGTGGACCAGTATGGTTGGCTTGTTGCGCGCCAAGGTGCGCAAGTATTCGGCCACCTTGCTGTCCACACCATAGCCGGAACCTGCCATTTGGTTGGAACCGCCAAAGAGCACGATGACGGACTTGTAATTCTGCAGCTTTGTCGTCATCACGGCATAATCCTTGGTGTATTTTTTAGGCAACCCATAAAAAGTCAAGTTGTAGTTGTCGGCTGCTTTGCGGTATTGCTCTTTATATTCTTCTCTGCCAATGCAGAGTACGGCCACTTCGTTGTTGAGTGCTGCATTGGGTGATATGGGCAGGACACTCTCGTTTTTTACAAGGGTCAACGCCTTGGTCTCCAATAGCTCGTTAAGGGATTCGCTCGATGCGAGATTCATGCGTGTGCGAATGGACGAGAAGTCCAGAGGGGGAGCGTTCCAAAAGCCTTTCATCTCCTTGAAGGAGAGCACGCGCAGGCATCGTTCATCGATGAGTGACATAGGCACGATGCCGCTGTCCACGGCATCTTTGATGGCTTGGATAACCTTGCCGGTCTCTCCGGGCAAGAGTAACAAGTCGTTGCCCGCGAGCAGTGCGCGTATCTCGATGTCGCCCTCAAAACGGTTGCTGTTGCGCACGCCCTTCATCTCTAATCCATCCGTGATAACCAAGCCCGAGTAGCCCAGCTCCTCTTTCAGGAGACCTGTGACAATAGGCTGGGATAGGGAAGACACGGACTTGTGGCTGTTGTCAAGGGCGGGGATGTGCAGGTGTGCCACCATCACCATTTCGGGATTGCGGGAGAGCATGCGCCGATAGGGGAAGAGTTCTGTCTCTTCGAGCTGAGCACGGCTCTTGTGGATGGTCGGCAGGCCGAGATGCGAGTCGGTCTCGGTGTCGCCGTGGCCGGGGAAATGTTTGATACAGCCGGTGATGCCGCCGGCCTGCATGCCTTGGAGGTACAGGGATGCCTTGTTGACCACCTTCTCGCAGTTTTCACCGAAGGAGCGGCTGTTGATGACTGGGTTGTTGGGGTTGTTGTTGACATCGATGCAGGGAGCGAAGTTGAGGTTTACACCGATGGCGTTGCATTGGTTGGCCACCTCGTAGCCCATCAGGTAGATGAGGTAGTCGTTTTGGGGGGCGAGGGCGCCGAGGGTCATTTGGCGTGGGAATGCAGTGCAGCTGTCGAGGCGCATGGCGGGGCCCCATTCGCCGTCGATGGAAACGAACAAAGGCACTTTGCTCAGGCGTTGCATTTGTTGGGTGAGATGTGCCTCCCGCATGGGGCCTCCCTTGAAGAAACAGACGCCGCCGGGCTGGTAACGCTCGATGTCGGCCAACATCTTGGCTGTCTCCTCGGGTGTGCCCGTGGAGCTGACGCGCACAATCATCAACTGCGCAATCTTCTCCTCTAACGTCATCTTCGCCAGCACGGAATTTGCCTTCTGTGCATAGGCAGGGCATACACAAATTAGCAGGAGCCACAGAAGCGTCCTTTTAATAGGTTTCCACCATTTCATGTCCATAATATTCGCCATACCTTTTTATTGCATATCCCCAAAAATCACTTTCGTGTCGGGTTCATACAGACCGTTTTCGTTAATCATGATAAAATCGGCAATGGAATACTGTTTGTACTCCACGGGTAACTTGCCCGGGCTGTCCAACAGAATCTTGCGGGTTTCGTCAGATATTCCAACGACTACGTCTGTGGGATATTGCGTATGGTGTGCCAAATATTCCTCAATGGTATTGCAGAGGTCTTCGGCAATGTCTTTAAATCGCTGATAATCGTATTTTTCCATGATAAATAGGTTATAATGGTTCGGATGTGCAAAGATACAAAAATTGAGCGTAGCCCTGCGCATGGTGTCGGCCAAAACAAACGTCATGCTTGTTATTCAAATCGCACGGCGTTCACCGGTGTGATTTTGCGTCCCACTACCCAGGCGGGAATGACGAGCACGGCCATGCAAACGAGGAAAACCCCGAGGTTGAGGCCTATTACTGCCCATGGATCGTAATGAACGGGCACAAAATCGACATAATAGGTTTCGGGATTGAGCTTGATGAAATGGAAACGTTGCTGTAAGAAGCCGAACAGCAGCGCGATGGCGTCGCCGATGAGCATGCCGCGCAACAGGATGCGCCCCGCCACAATCATGAAGGTGTGGACTACATGACGCGTCTTCATGCCCAAAGATTTCAGAATCCCGATGGTTTGTGTCTGTTCCAAGACAATGATGAAAAAGATACACATCATCGTGACGATGCATACGCATGTTGTGATGAGCAGCAGCACCGCCACGTTGGTGTCGAAGAGGGCGATCCATTCGAAAATCTCAGGATAGGTCTGGAGGATGGTCTCCGCCTTCAGTTCCATGGGAATGCGATGATGCACGTAGTCGCCTATCTCGCTGATGTGGTCGAAGTCGTTGGTGAGCACCTCGATGCCGCTGATAAGGTTGTCGGGCCAGTCATTGAGTTTTTGGATGTGCCGCAAGTCGACGAGGGCGAAGCGTTCGTCATATTCGGGCAGGCTTGTTTGATAGATGGCGGATATCGTAAATTTGCGGGCGCGTGGCGGATCCTGCACGAAATAGGTCTGAACCTTGTCGCCCACGTGAAGCATCAGTTTGTTGGCTAAATATTTGGAGATGATGATGTGGTTGTCGGCCACCGTGTCGCCCAATAGCAGGGTGTCGCCCTCCACGATGTTTTTCTGAAAAAGGGCTTGGTTGAAGGTGACATCCATTCCTTTGAGCACAATGCCCTCCACTTGGTCGGCAGTCTTGACGATGCCCACCTTGGTGATGTAATTCTGTATGCTTGTAATGTTGTGGTTTTCTCGCAATTCCTCTACGAAGTCTTGGTCTTTGCTAAAGGGAACCTGCTCGAAGGAATAGTTCTCGTCATAGTGGGAAATGCGGATGTGGGAGCCCATCGCAATGACTTTGTCGCGAATTTCACGTTTGTAGCCGGAGGTGATGCCGATGGCGACCATCATGACGATCAGCCCCAAGGAGACGCCGCACACCGACAGTGCGACGATGGGCCGTGAGAACCGGTTGCCCTTGTCCCGAAGGATTCGGTCGGCCAGCAGGAAATGGAAGCGGGTCTTGGACATAACAGACTAAAAGTCGTATGTGATGCCCACACGGGCGAACATCGGCACTATGGAGGAGAAATATTCGTTTTTTTGCGGGATCGGGTGAACCTCATACAGGGCATACAGGCTCAGATTCTGGGCAATGTAGGAGCGGAACCCGACACCCAGGGCCAAAGCGTGGTAGTTCTTACGTTCCGACAACACGACCAAATCACCGTATGCATCAAAACCTTGATACAAAGAAGGGTAGTTTAGGTATTCGTAGCCGGCGTGCAAAATCAGGTAGCGGACTAAGAGGAACTGGGCATACACCGTGGCACCTAAGGCATTCTTGGTGCCGTAATCGCCAGTATAGGGGTCCATATAGATGGACAACTCGTAGCGGGGACCTGCCCCCACGGATAACCAGTCGGTGATATGGACACCTCCTTCCAGTGCGAAGGCCATCGTGGAACCGAAGTTGGAGTTGATGTTACCGCCGACGAAAGGGTGGATTTTTTTGTCGGCACTTTGGGTGCGCTTGGTGTTCGTATTGGTGCGCAGGCTGCGCGGCAACTGGATAGTGTTTTGGGCGAGCAGCGAGAACGCGAGCAGGACTCCTGCGAGAGTCAAAACAAGTTTTCTCATAGTGGTGATAATAAGAAAAGGCGCGGTTCCCATGCGGCAATGGCAAGGGGCGACCGCGCCTTGTGGTGATCGTGATTAGAACTTGTTGCCAGCGGCCTGGCAGGCGGTAATGGCCACGAGGCTGACGATGTCTTCCACGGAGCAGCCGCGGGAGAGGTCGTTGATGGGGGCGGCCATGCCTTGCATCACCGGTCCGATGGCATCGGCACCGGCCATGCGTTGCACCAGCTTGTAGGCGATGTTGCCCACTTCGAGGGACGGGAACACCAGCACGTTGGCCTTGCCTGCCACAGGGCTGCCCGGAGCCTTCTTGGCGGCCACTTCCGGAATGATGGCGGCATCGGCTTGCAAATCGCCGTCAATGACGAGGTTCGGGTCCATCTCCTTGGCAATGCGGGTGGCGTTGACCACTTTGTCGACGAGTTCATGCTTGGCGGAACCCTTGGTGGAGAAGCTCAGCATGGCCACTCTCGGCTCGATGCCGGCGATGGTGCGGGCGGTTTGTGCTGTCACCACAGCGATTTGGGCCAGCTTGTTCTCGTCTGTGTTCGGGTCGGCGGCACAGTCGGCAAACACCATGATGCCGTCGTCGCCCCACTTCTTGTCGGGGAAACACATGATGAAGGCTCCGGACACCACGGAGATGCCAGGCAGCGTCTTCACAATCTGGAAAGCGGGACGGAGCACATCGCCCGTGGCGTGTTGCGCACCGGTCACTTCACCATCGGCATCGCCGTTCTTGATGAGCAACGTGCCCAGATAAAGCGGGTCTTCCACCAACTTGCGGGCCTCTTCCATGGTCATGCCTTTCTTTTTGCGAATCTCGCACAACATCTCGGCATAGTATTCTTTTTTGGGGTTGTCCATCGGGTCGATGATCTCGGCCTTGGAGAGGTTCTTCAGCCCCCATTCGGCAGCCTTGCCTTCAATGACAGCTTTGTTGCCTAACAGTACAATGCCGGCGTATCCTTTTTCTAAGATGATGTCGGCGGCTTTCAACGTTCTTTCCTCTTCGCCTTCGGCCAGCACGATGCGTTTCTTGGCCTCGATGGCATTTGCTTTGATTTTGTCAATTAAGTTCATTCTTCTGTATTTTTTAAAGGTTGGTGTCGTTTTCTTTGTTTTTCATCTCTTCAAAACAATGCCGGCAGAGCGGCACGTAGGCATCCTTTTCCCCCAACAAGACCTGCCCCTGCTTGGCCACGATGCGATGCGAGAACTGCGCCAAGTCGCCGCAACGCGTGCAGATGGCGTGTTGTTTGCTCACATACTCGGCTACGGCCATCAACTTCGGCATCGGGCCGAACGGAACTCCTTGGTAGTCCATGTCCAGGCCGCTGACAATCACGCGGATGCCCGCATTGGCTAACGTGTTGCAGACATCGACAATGCCATCGTCGAAAAATTGGATCTCGTCAATGGCCACAACCTGCACCGTCTCCATGTTCACGTATAACAAAATCTCGGACGAATTGTTTACAGGCGTGGAAACGCGCGAGTTCTCATTGTGCGACACGACTTCCACCTCGTCATAACGCGTGTCGATGGCTGGCTTGAAAAGCTCGATCTGCTGGTTTGCGAACTCGGCACGACGAATTCTGCGCAACAATTCCTCGGTTTTCCCCGAAAACATGGATCCGCAGATGACTTCTATCCACCCTTTTTTGTTGTTCCGACTGGCTTTGTTTTCTAAAAACATTTCTCTTTTTGAATAAAAGAATTTTGTATTTTTGGCCGATTTTTGAAACGGCAAAATTAGCAATATTTCGTTTCTGTCAATCCATTAATTTATACAAAATGCAAAATACTTTTGAACAACTGACCGAAATTCTTGAACAACTTGAACTTACATGCAAGAACGGTCTCTCGTTGCCCGATATCGAAAAGGACATCGTATTAGAGAAATTGCGGATGATTTATACATCATTGAAGTCGGGAATCCCGTCCTCAAATCAACCCGAAGAGCAAAAATACGGTGTATATCAAGGACTTGAGGAGGATGTAAATCTCTTTTTTGACACGGAACACGAAAGCTATGCAACAGCGGAGAAAGAACCTCATCCGGTTGAGCAGGCTAAAGTGGACGAATCCAAAGTTGAGGAAGAGAAACAGAAAAAACTTGCCGATGAGCAAAGGGAAGAGATGAAACGTATCACCGAAGAATTGCGGCGCAAAGAAGCGGAGGAGGAACAGAAACGCCTTGCAGAGGAGCAACGTCGCAAGGAGGAAGAGCAAAAACGACTTGCTGAAGAGCAGCGTCGCAAAGAGGAGGAACAGAAACGCCTTGCAGAGGAGCAACGTCGCAAGGAGGAAGAGCAAAAACGACTTGCTGAAGAACAGCGTCGCAAGGAGGAAGAGCAGAAACGTCTTGCTGAGGAACAGCGTCGCAAGGAAGAAGAGCAAAAACGTCTTGCTGAAGAACAGCGTCGCAAGGAAGAAGAGCAGAAACGCCTTGCAGAAGAGCAACGTCGCAGGGAAGAGGAAAAGAAGCGTACTCAACCTGTTGACGAAGATGATCTGTTGCAATTCATGCCCAAGTCCAACGTGTCTAACAAGCCGCAACAGCGTTCATTAAACGACCTTTTCACCCCAGAGGGCAACGATCGCTCTTTAGGGGCGCAATATCAAAACGCCAAGGTGACTGACTTGACGAAAGCAATTTCCATCAACGACAAGTTTACTTATATCAAGGAGTTGTTTAACAATAAGGGCGAGGAGTTCAGCGCTGCCATCACGCAGCTCAACCAATGTCGCAACATGGATGAGGCTTTCAACACCTTGGAGACACTTAAGCAAAAGCATTTCTGGGACAGCACCTCCACCACTTATCTTTCGCTTTGCGATTTGTTGAGAAGGAAATTCAATTAATTCTTCCGAAAATCATTTGTTCATGATATAACAAAAAAAAAGCAGGTCAACAAGACCTGCTTTTTTTAGTATTGGGTGTAAAATCGCTTACTTCACAATCAACTTCTGGGTAGAAGTGCCGGAGTTGGTCTTGATGTTGACCATGTAGACACCAGCTTGGAGGTTGGATGTGCTGACTCTGACCAAGTTGTTGCCTTCCACGACTGCAACATCCTCGCTGTACACTTGCTGACCCATCAGGTTGAAAATGGTCAGGTGGGCGTTGGCGTTCTCCTTGGAAGCGATGAGAATGTTGACATTGTCAGTAGCGGGGTTTGGATAGAGTTTCATGCTGGAGAGCGTGTTGTCGACAACACCGTCAAGCCAAAGGCCTTGCGGAATTTCCTCGGTGTTGTTGTAAAGACCCAATTGGTTGGCATCGATAGAGGTAAAGATAACATTTGTTGGGTCAGTGGCGATATTGCCATTGTTAGTGCCAGGGAAATAGTCGTTATGCCAAATCATGTTCAATTTGCCATTGACAATGTTTCTTGAAACGGAAGGATACACGTTCTCACCTTCGTTTACCACGCTTTCAACTGTCCATTCTCCACCATCTGCAGACCAGTCATACAAATTCCAATCCACATAGTAGCAATCTTCGTTGTAAGAAAGCCAGCTGACGCCCTCTTCGAAGGAGGTGCCGCCGTTGGTGGATTTGACACCGAAGACACCACGATAATATTGGCCAGTAGCAGCATAGAACGGCAGGTCTAACAGAGCTTGGTACACGAGATAGACATTGTTTCCATCAACTGCGAGGGAAGGCATGGAGATGGGGCCGGAACGTTTGTAGCTGTTGAAAGAATAGGGGTCGTCGCTCTCGGATTGGGTGAACACCCATACGCTGCCATCGCCGTCGAGGTCAACGCGATCAAAGACAATATAGCCATGGTTCACCAAAGAGTCGGGATCCAGTTGCTCTCTTGCGCCAGAAAGGAATGCCGGCATGTCTTCGTTCCAATAAAGGAGACCTTGTGCGCCATAATAAAGTGTGATGTATCCATCACCCAATTCGGGGTTGGCAACGCCCGTAAGGCCGAATGCGCAATGCACCTTGCCATTGTTGTCGACTGCCAATGCGGTAGCACCGTCCACGACGTAGCAGGGGCCGCCAGCTGTGTCGATGAAGTGGACAGCTTCGTTGAAATTATCGGGAATAAAGGAGTTGACGATAGTGGAAGTGGTGAAGGTGTTACCACCGTCGGTGCTCTTCCATAAGAAAGCGTCAGCCCATGTTTCGGCGTAGACAATAGCCACTGTATTGCCATTGGCTGCAATCACGTAGTTATCACCGGAGAAGGTGTTGAACCAATCAAGATGTTGGTCCATGTCGCCTACGATACGGGGTTGTTCCCAAGCGATGGTGTTGTCAGAAGGATTGTAGGTGCCTCTATAGTACACCAAGCAGGTCTGAACGCCTTGATAATAGGAACCGGCATCTGACTCGGTGCAAGCGATGAGGTGGATGGTGTTGCCGCTGGTGGCGAGGGAAGGCCACAAGAGGGCAGTGCTGTTCATTTGATAGGTGCTATCCCACACTGTGGGGCCTTGCAGAAGGGTTTGGGTCCAATCGCCGGTACCCTTGTTCGGACGCACGTTGACCATAAGGCCGGTAGAACCGTTGTGGGAGACGACGATTTCGCCATTGTCACCCAATGTTCCGATGGTCGGCCATCCGCCACGAGCAGTCTCAATACGGGCAGTAGGAGCGCTTGAACCAGAGCCTTGAGACCAGTATCCGTTGGTTTGCAAATGGTTGTAACCAGCGCCACGGGAACTGGAATTTGTTCCGCAAGTGGTCCAAGTTGCACTCACAGTGCCGTCAGGGAAGGTTACGATACGTTGAGGTAATGCACCATTAGTTTGCAAGTCGTAGTACGTTTGGCCAATGGTGTGGTAGGGTAAGATGGCACTACGGTTGTTTACGGGAGCGTAGTTGGCTTGGGTGGTTTCAGGGTGCAGAGGAACGCTGACCCACAAGTTCTTGGCATCTTTTTGGTTGATCACTCTCGGCTGTTGTTGCTGTTGAGCGAAGATGGAACCCACAAAAAAGAGGGCGATAAAAGTAAGTACAAATTTCTTCATAATAATTTTTTTTAGATTGGTGATTTTTCAATTTAATATATGCCCGGCGGGCTTGGATTCCGCCGGGCGGTTTATTATAAGGGTTAGTTGCCTCTCTTGCCGGCGGCGTAGTTGATCTTCAAGGCGTTGTTCTTGCGCAGTTCTTGCTTGATGGTGTTAACATAGCGCATTTGGACATCCTTGTCGACTTTCAGGGAGAACGTAAGTCTGTCGCGGTCTTGTGCGTCGCGGGACTCTTTTTCAGTGCCGATAAAGTCGCGCACGTCGGCGACAAGTTCCTCGGACTTGATGGTCTGGTCGTTCAATTGGACGGAGACCTCGCCGGGAGGGAGGGTGTTTTCGTTTTTGCTGATGGGAGCGCCCACATAGATATTGGCGACGAGGGATTTCTTCTCTAATTTTTGGATTTCGGTTGCTTGCGGCGGGTTGAATCTGACTTTCAGGGTGGCCTCGCGCATCGTGGTGATCACCATAAAGAAGAACAGGAACATAAAGATAATATCAGACATGGAACCCATGTTGAGTTCAGGTGTCTCTTTGCTTCCGGCTTTTTTAAATCTTGACATAATCCTGATGTTTTAAGGTTATTTGGAACCGCTATAGTCAATAGGCGGAGCCTCGGAAATACTCATGGGTATGGCAGCTGTGACGGCGCGCTGTGCAGAGGAGTCGAGAGCACTGAACTTCTTGCCGAAGTATTGGAGCGCGGTCTCGTCGCGCAGTTCGTTGACGGCGCGCTGAAGCTCGTTCTGCACTTGCACGTACATGTTGTAGCTGGTACCCTGGTCGTTGGTCAAGGATACGACACCCTTGGACACGGCAAAGTCGCCGATGCCGTCGATGGACTTGCTCTGTTTCTCAGGCAGGGAGGGGTCGTTGGTAGGGTTGGCGAAGAACTCCTTAGCTTTGTCCTTGAGTTCGGACACCATGATGACATCGCCGTTGACGGAGATTTCATCGCGGAAGTTCACCAGCACATTCAGCACGTTACGCCTGTTGATATCGGCCTTGACCTCTTTCTGGTCATCGGCTTTTGGAGGCGGCAAACGGCGGGGAATGCCCTGTTCCGTGTTGATGGATGAGGTCAACAGGAAGAAGGTCAGCAACAGGAACGAAATGTCTGACATTGCTCCTGTATTCAGTCCTGGTGTTTTTCTCTTAGCCATGGTTAATTTCTGTTTTTAATGGCGTTCATGATGCTGGTCACGAGGATAGCGAGGATGGCGCCGATGAGGGTGACATAGAGGGAGAAGGCTGCGGCGTTGACCATCTTGAAGCCGCCGGAGGTGAGGCCTGCCTTGATGGCGTTGGGCGTCAGCACCGGAGAACCGATGGCATAGCCGATGAACACGATGATGGCGAACAGGGCGAGCACCAACAGAATCTTATAGGAGGTCTTGAACTCCTTGACAATCTTGGTGAGGGCGAAGAGAACCATCATGAACACCGTGACACCGAGCAACAAATAGACGATGAGGATGAACGTGTTCTCAAGTTTGGCGTTGGAGCGGAATGCCTTGAGGTCATCCTGCATGGCTTTGAGGTCGTTGGCCTTTTTGGTCTCGGAGGCGGTGGCGTTGATCATGTCGGCTTTGCCCACCAATGCGTTGGCGGCTTTCACGTAGTTGCGGTTCACGAGATAGTCCTGTTTCAGGGCGTTGTACTCTTTCTCAATACCATTGATATAGGATTCAAGGTCTTTGAAAGAATTGACTTTCTTGAAACCGTCGACATATTTCTGCTTGTTGTCGCACTTGGCGAAGAGGCCATTGGCGCGGGCGTCGTAATCAGCCTTGTACTGGTTGAATTTCTCTTCATTATCAAGGCCCTTGAGGTCCTGCAGATAGGTGTAGAGGATGTCCTTTTGGAGTTGGACACCGTTGAGGGAATCGTTAAAAGAGCGGAGAGATGTTTGGTAGGTCTCGATGACCTTGGGCAAACTCTCCGGGGTTGCTGTCTGCAGATCGGAAACCAATGCCGGGCATTGGGCCTGCACCTGCTGGGTCTGGATGAAGTTGTCTTTCTTGTCGGCGTCAAAGCGGAAGGCAAAGAACAGGGCGAGAAGACAATCCAAGATGGCAACCGCGAATATGATGATGTTTACGATCTTGTTCTTCATTATGGATTATTTTTAAGCAATTTATATTTAAATTGTATATATTTAAATATTGTATACGACTCGTATACTATTTGTTTTTAACTAAAATATCCATGAAGGAAATCGTGGCGTCTTCCATATCGTTGACGATGCCGTCGATTTTGGTCAGGAGGTAGTTGTAGAACACTTGGAGGATCATGGCGGAGATCAAACCGAACACGGTGGTCAAAAGGGCGACCTTCATACCGCCGGCGACGATGGTCGGGGAGATATCACCTGCACGCTCGATGTCGTCGAATGCCTGGACCATACCGATGACCGTTCCCAAGAATCCCAAGGAAGGAGAAAGGGCGATGAACAAGCTAATCCATTGCATGTTGGTTTCGAGTTTTGCCATTTGGACACCGCCGTAGGAGACGACAGACTTTTCAACAGATTCGAGGCCTTCGTCATAGCGGTCGAGGCCTTGATAGAAGACAGCTGCGAGGGGGCCTTTCGTGTCGCGGCAGAGTTCCTTGGCTTTTTCGACGCCACCATTCTTGAGAGCGTCCTCAATCTTGGTGAGGAGTTTCTTGGAGTTGACGGAGGAGAGGTTGAGGTAGAAAATACGCTCGATGACAAAAGCAAGACCCAAGATCAAGCAGATGAGCACCGGGGTCATCCACACGGCACCACCTTGGATGAACTTGTCCTTCAAAGTATAGTGAAGACCTTGGCTGACGGCATCGTCAGGATCCTCGGTCAGTTCAGCCTGGGCTGCGGGTGCCTCGGCAGTGGAATCTACGACCTGCTCGGTGGCATTGTCCTTGGGCTGGTCTTTTTGTGCGAATGCGTTGTTAGCAATACCGAATGTAAGGAAACCAAACACGGTAAGTAATGCGACTAATTTTTTCATAGTAACTTTTGATTTTTAATTTTTAATAATATTAGTTGTACTTATATTTCTTTGTTTTTCAATATATTATATCCACTTTGCTTCTGATGGTCCGCAATCTTCCCACTTTTCCCGCACGTACGGAATTCAAGGCGGTAAAAGTACAATTTTTTTCCAAACCAACGATGTTTTTTTTCGCCCTTTTTTTCAACTTTGCATTTTTATGATTTTTTAAGATTATGTATGTCATAAAAAATGTATTTTTGCGCACTTTTTCTAAATAAGATTATTCAATTTTTCAATCCTAAAAACACAAAAAAATGAAAAAAACCTTTTTAGTACTGGCAGCAGCTGCCATGATCGTCCTCGGTTTCACCTCCTGTGGTGGTAACAAGACTTACGCTGAACTCCTGACGGCTCAGACCAAAGGTTGGGTTTTGAGTGCCGCAACTTCCGATCCCGCTTATGTTTTCGAATCTGCCACGACTCCTCCCTCCAGCGACATCTACAACGACTATCTCGAAGACTACGAGCAGGATGACATCCTCAAATTCCAAGAGAATGGCATTCTTTTGATTGAACCCGGTGACAAAATTGTTGCTGACTATGGTTATCAATCCACTGTCTCCGCAACTTGGAACCTCTCTTCTGACGAAACCAAGCTGAACCTGCAACTCCCGTTCTTCTATGATGACAGCTATATGATGTATGACCAAGACATGGAGTCCTGCAGCATCAACAGCCTCACCAAGAAGGAACTTGTCATCTCCTACGCTTTCAATGACAACGTGTCTCCCACCAAGGGCGAATACGTCTTCACGATGACCTATGTTCCCGCTAAATAATCAGAACACAACTATAAACCCTTTAAATCATTAAAAAAATGAAGAAAGTATTTTTGGCAGTATTGTGCGCAGGCCTCTTCGTCGCTTGCGGCAACAAGAACAAAGTTGAAGAACAACCCCTCGCCGACACTGTCGCCGTTGAGACTGTTGTTGAAGAACCCGTTGTTGAAGAACCCGTTGTAGCTGAAGAACCTCAGCAAGCCGCTCCCGCCAAGAAACCGGCTAAAACGACGACCACGAAACCCAAAACGGAAAACCAGAGCGTGAGCGAACACGCCAAGAAAACGGGTGAAGCCATTGGCAACGCCGCTCTTGACAAAGTGGAAAAAGACGCTAAGGAAAACATCAACAACACCACAACAACCCCCACGAAGAAGAGAAGATAATCTTCACTTATAATCACGAAAAAGGGCAGCCTATCGGTTGCCCTTTTTTTGTATCTTTGCAGCCCAAACAAACGCAAAGTCATAACTCTATAAATAACCATTTTATATGAAAAACACCCCCATCCCCGCTGATATTGTCGACAAGATTGTGGCCAACAGCGGTATCCAAGAGGTCGGCAAGGCCTCCATTCGTGAGGTCAAACGCCTTATCAACGACATCGAGAAAGCCTCCGGCAAGGAGTTCGTCCGCATGGAAATGGGCATCCCGGGCCTGCCTCCCTGCAAAGTCGGTGTCGAAGCCCAGATTCAGGCTCTGCAAAAAGGCGTCGCCTCCCTCTACCCCGACATCGAAGGCATCCCCGAACTCAAGACTGAAGCCGCCCGCTTCGTCAAGAATTTCATCGACCTTGATGTCAACCCTGAAAACTGTATTCCCACTGTCGGATCCATGATGGCCGGCATGGCTTCCTTCATGACCTTCGTGCGTGCCCGCAAGGAACGCGACACCACCCTGTTCATCGACCCGGGTTTCCCTGTGCAAAAACAGCAACACCGCGTGCTGGGCCTTAAATACGAGACCTTTGACGTGTATGAGCACCGCGGCCAGAAACTCCGCGCCAAGTTGGAAAGCTATCTCCAACAGGGGCACATCCACACCATCATCTACTCCAACCCCAACAACCCCTCTTGGATCTGCTTCACCGAGGAGGAACTCCAGATTATCGGCGATCTTGCCAACCAATATGATGTGTTCGTGCTTGAGGACCTCGCCTATTTCGGCATGGACTTCCGCCATAACATCTCCAATCCCGGTGTGCCGCCCTTCCAGCCCTCCGTCGGCAAGTACACCGACAACTACGCCCTTATGATCTCCGGTTCCAAGGCATTCAGCTATGCCGGTGAACGTATTGCCCTGCTCATCCTCTCCAACAAGCTGTTCA
Organism: Bacteroidales bacterium; assembly: GCA_017615795.1. GTDB lineage: Bacteria > Bacteroidota > Bacteroidia > Bacteroidales > WCHB1-69 > F23-D06. The sequence continues at coordinate 48,168 of JAFZZK010000005.1, read as the reverse complement.
ACCGTGAATTCCCGGACTTGAAGCCCTATTTCAACATGACAAAGCTGGGTCGTGCCATTATTTACGGCACCGTCTATGCTATCAGCTCTGGCGTGGCTCACTCCGCCCAATATGCCATGGCTGCCATCTTGAAGGGATGCAACGACGGCACCTACAACTATATCGACGATGTGAAGGAGTACGGCGAGAAAGCCGCCATTATGAAGAAACTCTTCACCGACAACGGATTTGTCATCGTCTACGACAAGGACGGCGACCAGCAATTAGCCGACGGCTTCTATTTCACAGTGGCTTATCCCGGCATGAGCGGCGACCAGCTGCTGCGCGAGTTCCTCTATTACGGCATCAGTGCCATCTCATTGCTTACTTGCGGCAGCGAACGCGGCGAAGGCCTCCGCGCCTGCGTCTCCCTCACCCCGCGCAGCCAGTTCCCGATTTTAGAGGAACGACTGAAGATGTTCAAGGCTAACCACTAATTCAGTTAAGAGTTAATAGTTAATAGTTAAGAGTTATGGGGAATTCGGAAGAGTTCCCCATTTTTGGTTCAAAGTTCAAAGTTTTGAGTGCTAAAATACTATTCTTTAATCAATTTTCTGGTAACCTTGATATTATCACCCTTGACTTGAACGAAATAAACGCCTGAAGCAAGATGCCCAAGAGGAATTCTCACATTCTTTTCCACCATAGATATCTCTCCAACCTTCCGGCTTTGACTGTCGTACAACTCGATTTGGCAAGGCCCTGTAAGCTCATCCAAAACCACATCGATATATTGTTTGGCAGGATTGGGCCAGATGGTGACGTGCTGGCCGAAGCCGTCGTAATCGGGCACCGAAGTTGTGTCATTGAGCGTGGTAAATGCCGTGGCGGTGTAGTCGCTGCACATAGTCTTGTTGTTCCCATAAACTGATTTTACCCGGACATCGTATGCTGTGTTGGCTGCCAGACTGTCGAGAAGGACAGGATGCGAGAAAACCTCCATACTGTCTGTCCATTCAGACCTGGTGGCGACTCTGTATTGCAACATCCAATGATTCTCGTCATTTCCGTTGGTCCAATCCAGCACAGCCGAGTGCGTAGTGATATCGCTGACATTCAGCTGCGTGGGTGCCGGAAAAGCATTTGGGATAAGCTCTACCTTCACATTCTCAAGGGCAACATTCTTCCAGCCGGAGACGGAATCATACGCCCGGAACGCAATGTAATAGTTGCTGTTAGGATCAAGACCAAGCGTACTGTAGTTGATGGTCAGGGTCGTGAAATTGTTTGAGTTCGAATTCGGACAGAATTGCACCTCATGATATGTGTTCCCGTCTGAGGGATCGGTCATATATCCCACTGAAAGGTGAGGTCTCAGGTTTGAGTATTTATAGGAGAAAGTCAGCTTCAAAAAGCGGAGATGCTCAACAAATTCAGGAAGAACCGCATACAGCGGCGTAACTTTGCTGTTTACGAGGTGCAGACTGTTTCCATAGACAATCAAAGTGCTCCTGTTGGACAAAAACGCAGCTGGAAGAGTCCAGTCAGGAAAACCGACAATGGTATGGAGATTAAGGAACGACCAGCAGTCCGGGTACGAAATATAGGGGTATTCTATAGGAGTGTAAGCCGATGAGGAGATCCCTGTTGTGTAGCTGTCAAAAGATTCCTGGTATGGCTGACTGACCACTGAAATCGGGGCGCAACGAGTGAACGCATAACCGAGCGGGCTCCATTCGCTGTGTTCCCCTGAAGAGCACAACGCCCGCACATAGAGACCGTAAAATGTCCCTTCGGCAAGCCCCGTCAGCGTGAATGGGTTCGTGGTGGCCACACAGATGTTCTGTGTTGAGTCTGGATCGAAATTATCCGTGCCGTACGCAATTTCCCAAGCCTGCTCGTTATTGGCAGGTGTCCACGACAGCGTTGCTGAGTTTTGGCCCATGTTGATAGCCTTTAATCCAGACGGGGCAAGGCATAAGGGCGCGATGTCCAAGATCAAATCGTCCACATCGAGGTGGCAAGTGTTGTCTCCAACATAATCGGAGAGAATGGCAATATAAGTACCCGACCCCTGGTATTGGTCAAAGTAAACCTCTTTACGGTCAATATAAAATGGCTCGACTGTTTGAACAGTGTCCACTGGGGAAAAAGTAGAGAAATCATCTGGATTAGACATCACTCCCACAATCAAGTGGATGCTGTCAGTATTTGTTCGTATTAAAAATGACAATCGCAGGCTGTTGAGAGAATAACTGGAAGGCACTTCTGGAAGGATAGCCAACGCATGGTTGTGACCAATGCCCGAAAACCGGAGAACAGGATTGGTGTCCACTTCCCAATCATGAGTCGGTTTATAGATGGATGGTCTTTGCATTCCTGTCTCGGGGGCGGGAAATGACCAACACTCAAACTTGCTGTCGCCCGTCACGTCGAAGGTCTCCACGTATGGCAGAACAAGGGGGGAACATTCCGTCTTGAACTTGAATTCAGCCCAGGAGGAGTGATAGCCATTGCTGCAGACACCGCGGATATAGAGCGTGTAGGAGGTGCTTTCAGACAGTCCGGAGAGAGAAACAGACGTATATGAAGTGGTGAGGACAGGGAGGGAATCATTCGGGAAACTGTCGCCTTCTAAAACAACATACTCCCAAGTGTTTATTTCATTCAAGGCAGGGGAAAAGGAGATGATAGCATCGTGATCGTCCACAAAATCCAGTGAAAGGTCGGACGGTCGGACACAGTGGTAAGGGATGACTTGCACGTAGTCGATGACCGCACCAGGAGGATTCGAAGGATACGAGGCATTGCGCCAGAGAAAATAGAGACGCTGAATGGTGTTATCGTATTCGTTTCCAAACACGTAACGATCTGTTTTCCAATTATTCTGAAGAGCATACTTTCCTAACAGCTCCGCACTGTCGGGGTAAAGAATATCATTTTGGGAAACAGGTATCGGCGCGGGTTCCCCGACGAGAGCCTGCATATATCCGTAATTAGCGTGCCCTTGGCACAACCACCTGAACTTGACCTCATATTCGGTGGCTCCTGAAAGGAAAAAGTCGCGATATGCCCACACCACAGACCGCGAGCTGCCGTAGGAGGCGTCTGCACCGTAATTGTTGGAAATGTACAACAATGAATCATTGTAACCGTTAGGTTTTCCGATATACCACCGATTGACAAAATTTCCGTTCTCCACCCGCCAAGCAGCGTTTTCACTTCCATTATCGAAATTGTGGGAATAGGGAACTGTGGCGGGTTCGTGGGAGAAGGTGGTTACGGGAACAGACACCCACTCACTGCAACCCCAGCCGTTGGCACAGCGCGTTCGAACAAAAAACACATAATTGCTGTCTGTGAGGTTTGTGAAGAGATGATGCTTCTCATGCACGGTGACGACACTGCTGCTATCGGGAAGTGTAGAATAATCGGGCACAATCGCCACCTGCCACTCATTCTCACCGGCCTCACCCTCCCAAGTCACATAAATGGATGAGGGTGAAATACCCGTAGCCATCAGATTTGTAGGTGTATGGCAGGTGAACGCAGTGTCAATCGTCAAGTTGTCCACCTTGAAATAATTTGGTGAGGAATACTGACATTTCAAAGCAATATAATGTCCCGTTCCCGTGTGGTTTTCGAAAAAAACCTCCCTGTGATGCCAATCCCAATAGTTGACATCAGGAGTGTAAACCGTATCCACAGGCGTGAACGAAGAAAGATCGGTGGGGTCGTCCATCACACCTACTATCAAAGAGGATGGATAGTAATATTGCAACTTCTTGCAATCAAAGCTCATCTTGAGGTGGGAAATCAGCAGGTCGTTGGAAAGGCGCGGTAGAATGGCTACCTTGTACTCGTTGTTGGTGCTGTAGAACGTAAGACAGCTGTCGCTGGTGCAATAAGGACCTGAATTAAGATAGGGACTCAGCTTTCGCCAGCAGTGTGGCAGCGGCCCTGAATTTTGGAAACCGAGGTAGAATATGCTGTCCGGATGGTCAAAATCCTCTGTGTAAGGCAAGGTTATCTCTTGGCACTCCGTCCAAAACTCAAAGGGTTGGGCAGAACTGACATTTCCCGCACCGCACCCGGCCCTAATCCAAAGCCTGTAACAATGGCCATCGGAAAGAGAGTCCAACAGAAGAGGATTGCCCGTATACATCCAACCTTCGTTGGCAGAGGGCGGGGCGGGCGTTGTTAAATCTGTTGTAGGATAATAAAACCAGTGATTTTCACTTCCACCGGATGTCCATGTGATTTCGGCCGTATGCTCAGTCACTGACGACAATGTGATGCCACTTACAGGAGGACAAGGGGTTCCCACTGTTGAAAATGGCGATTCCCATTCGCTGTACAAACTGTCATTGCACTTCGATTGGATTTCGAAGCCATATAGGTTGTTCAATGACTGTGCATGGATTTTGTATGGAGAAGTTGCCGCAGAATCGTAAGTCCAGCTGTCGTCTGTCACCATCCGATATCGTAATATCCATGCGGTGTCTTCCAGCCCCGATACCCAACAAAAGGTGATAGTGTCATTTGACCATTCATAATGATAAATGTTAGGAGGCGTACAGGAATTGCTGTCAATGTGTGAACACACTGTGAAACGCATATTGTTGCGGATGTTATCAGTGGAGGGGAGGAATGGTGCATTGAGATCCAAAGGTGATGTGGTTGTCCAACCCAAGGAAACATTGTTGTTTGGTATTCGGTGACATCTAAAATTGTAATAGGCACTGCCGCTACTTGCATTATCAACTGTTTTATCTACCACAAAGACAACCAGATTATGAACCCCATCAAAATAGAATGGGGTAGAAAACTCAAAATAATTCCATCCCCATTGACAATAAAAATCCCCCACATAGACTAACGCAGCCTCAGTCAGTGGGGTGAAATCATGGCTATTACTATAAACACTGTCTTCACGATGTGCCAAATAAATCTCCACATGATTTTTTGTATTTAAAGGATACGGGGATGCATATTGGTAGGAGATGCCCGTGAGCAACACAGGGCTACCGTCAGGACTGAGTTCATGGGCTCTGACAATCTCTTCTCTATAAGAGTGAAGAGTTCTCGATATCGGAAAACCTTCTACATCCAATTGGGGAGACCCCGTTATAACCAACGGATTAGGATCTGTCTCCAGGCATTCCAAATAATGAAGCGTACTAAACCATACTGACGACGAGAACATGGTGTCGAACTCGCAGACATAGAACAGTTCAACACAATAGCGAGTGGCTCTTTCTAACCCTGTCAGCACCAAGAAAGTGTCAACAGTGGAAACTTCCGTCCAGGCAGGTTGTGCATCCACCTTATACCGTACGACGTAGCGGTCAGGCAGGTTGGCCGTGGGCGGTGACCAGATGACCATCGCCGATGAACCAGCCACCGAGGACACGTGCAACGCGTTCGGGGAATTGCAATCGGAGAGGGAATCCAACAATGCAACCGGCATACTATTGCCACCCGTTCCAGCCTCCAACTTCTTTGTCGGCATAGACAATATGGCCATTAAAATCAAGCACCATATTATACGAGACTTTTTCATAGCGAATCTTTATTTACTTATAAACAGAGTTATTTCTTCACAAATTTCTTTATCACCATGCCTTTATCGGTTGTCACACGCACAAAATAGATGCCACCGGCCAATCCCGAAACGTTGATGCGAGTACGCAGAGGCAAATGATTATTCGCTCCTACAATGGCATGGACCACCTTGCCGTAAACATCTATTACTTCAACACTCTCCAATTGTACATTGGTCATTGTACATTGTATATCAACATACTTATTTGCCGGATTGGGATACAGCTTGATGCTGCTGGGCAAATACTCGTCAACACGGACAGTGTCATTATCATCGGGCAAGGTGGCAAAGATAGTTTCCTCACTGTAATCGGTTATGCCAAAGTAAGTGATGAATGCCCTGTAGGCGTATGTTGTGTTTGCGGTCAAATTGGCCAGTTCGACCATAAAAGCGTTATTCGAGATGGAACAATCTATCGGCGTAAACGTGTTTCCCGAGATTTCCTTCCATTCAAATCCTGCAGCAGAGACAGTCAGGTTGTCTGGGTTGTTGATGGTGGCGTTAAGCGTCGCGGTTGTCTGTCCGACGGAGTCTGCATCAATAGCCGTAACAGAGGGGTGCACAGGGAGTGTTGTGGTATCAACGACCTCTAATGTAAGGTCATCAATGAGAAGCCACATTGGACCAGCCACTTTCACAAACTTTATGGCGGGATAACCGTTCGACCAAGAATAATCCGCCACTCGAAGCGTGTATTCCTGGAAACTTCCGCCTGCTGCACCAATCACATCAATTGTGTCGTTAGGAATAAAGGTGGAACCGTTTTCCGGATTTGTAATCATCCCGCCGACAACCTGAACATGCCAGTCGCTATAATTGCCCCTGTTCTTGGCAAAGAACCTTATCTGCAGATTATCAATCGGATAGAGATTGTTTTCCACTTTTGGGAGTATGATAATATTTGATCCGTTATTTTCGTAGTACAGCCGCAGCACATGTGTACCACTATGAGACTCGTCTGCCCTGATGGCGGATGAAGCAGACAATGATTTCCAACATCCAGGCAACATGGTCTCATTGTCATAGTATTCAAAGTCCCAGGTCACAGGCAGTTCAACGATTGGATCACAAAGGGTGGCAATATCGCTGAGATCGTGGCCTGCTGCTTCGGTGCCGTCATTGCACTGAGCCGCCACATACCACTGGTAAATCGTTCCCGGGCTCAATCCCGACAACGTGTAAACACCATTGTTACCCAACGACACGTTCGGCACAACCGTAAAGGCACTGTCCCCCTTGATTCGATAGTAAAGGTTATAGGATGAGGCTGTTCCCGTCCAACTCAAGTCCACACTGCTATGCGTGGGGTTGGAAGAAGTCGGCTCGGAGGGTCTTTGGCATGAAAGAGAGAAATCGAGATACACATCATCAACATTTATTTCGCTATAGGCAATACTTTTGAAGGCCACCCTGTTGCCAATTCCAGTGTAACTGCCCAATGGAACTGCATAGTGGTTGAAAGTGTTGGTCAAACTCAATGTGTCCACGGGCACGAACGTGGAGTCTTCGCTGGCATCGGTCATCACACCAACTATCAATACGCCATTGTTTACCTCGCTTTTTGCATAGAAAGAGACCTCTGTCAAGGCCAAATCAACGGTCTGTCTGTTCTGCTGCGGCATGGAGACAGTGCTAAAATCCCAAAAGCGCAAAGCACCGTAGGTGACATAAGGGCTGCAACAACTTCCAGACCTCTCCCAGCAAACAGGAATCGGAAAATTGCCCGATTGGGGTATGACGGAAAAGTCACAGAAGAAAGGCAAGGTGTCAATATATTCACAAAGCGTAGTAAACGATTGTTTGATCCAGACACTGGTGTCACTACCACAATTGCGTGCCACCCTTACCCAATATTTCGTTATAGACTGCAAACCTGTTAGCGTCACAGACGTGTCCTGCACGTTCACGGTTGTGATATAGGCATTGTCCCAATTCTGTCCATCTTCAGCATATTGGACAATATAGTCAGAGGCGCCACCTTCAGGCATATTCCACGTCAAATCCACTGAATGACTCTGGATATTGGAAACGGACAAACCCGAGAGGGGGAGACACGTCTCTTTTCTCAAACGCAGATTGGTGATTGTAGGTGCGGGCTGCATTCCGTGATCGTAGGTGCTGCCGTAGTCATTAACCCATCCGAAAACCAGTTTGGCAATTGAGTTGGAATCGGGATTGTCAATCGGATTGTCCATCCGAATATCCAAATGGATAGTTTTGCCCCGTGTCAAATTGATGATATACGGATAGGAGTGGGGAGTGTTTGTCATATCGTAATGGTCACTGAAGTTGGCTGCATAAAGGGTATCTGAATTATAGAGCCACGGTTGGGAGATTCCTCCAAGGTAGGTCTGTGTGGGAGGCGCCAAGAACATCTTTAGAAAATCTTTGTTGTAATCGCCACCACAATTCAGGTCGAAAGAGACGATGATTTTGTCAGCATCTCCGACCACAAAGGATTTCTCGGCAGGAACCGCACACCGTGTGTATGAGTATGTGGGGGTAGTACCGTTGTTTGTCACAAATAGTGCGTTATGGCTGTCAACCGTACCTATTGTCCAATAGTTCTGACAGGATCCGTTGTTCAGTTGCCATCCTTCAGAAGTGGAAAAATCTGTTGAGAAAGGAAGAGCAGGTATGCTGTCGCTTCCCTGTGCCACAACAGTCAGAATTGAAATCAACATCAACCATTGGATGATAAACAATTTTTTCATGACGAAAATCATTCAATTATATAAGTTTTCTGACTGCAAAAATACAATCTTCTGCAACACTTTTATATCCCTCACAGCAAAAATATGTTCCCTCACGTCAAAAATGTGACCGGATTGTTGTTCTTGAGGTGGTGTTTCGGGGGGGGGGTAAAAAACTGATTTTCAATAAATTGTATAATATACGATTTTTGTGATGTTGTGAGGGGTTTGGAGGGCTTTTCCGTGAGGGAATGGGGGCTGCTTTTAGGTTTTTGTTTGGATTAATTCACTATTTTTGCAGTGTCATTCAGAGCTGAGAACAAGAAGCATAATCATAAACAAGTATTGAAGTCCATTTATGGAACACCGAAGAACCATCATTGTTGTTTTACTGAACATCCTATTCTGTGCCGTACTGCTCTACTTCTTTGCCAATTACTCCCAACTTCGTCCTTATGCGGGAAGTCCTGTCAAAGAGGTGCTTGCAGGGCTGCTACTGTTGGCCACCTTATATGCCAACTATTTTCTGCTTTATCCGCTACTTCATAAGAAGCGTCCTGTTGTCTATTGGGTGGTGGCGGTCTTCGTCTCCATTGCGGCTGGATTGATTGAGATGGCTATCGCCTGGCCATTTATGAAATATTGTTGTGCAGCCGCTGTGGAGCAATGGGGTCTTTCCAGATTTTTTTTGCATCATTTGATGATTGTTACTGCACGTGACTTGGCCTTCAACTTCTTCCCGTATATGTTCCGGGAGCGGCAGGAACTGCGAAAAGCCTTGGATGCGGAGGTGCAGGTGGTCTATCGTGACACCCAAATGGTGGATGTCATAGACCACGAGAGCAACCTGCTTATGATTCCTAAAGACGACATATACTATTGTGTTCAGGACGGGAACTTTACCCGCATCTATACGGTGCATGACAGTTGGTTCACACGGCTCGGCTCTATGAAACATCTTGTGCAACTATTTGGAGAAGAAGAATTTGTCCGCATTTCGCCCGCCGTTTTGATTCCGTATCAGTACATTTGGTCGTGCACCGGCAGCGAGGTGACCCTGAAAAAGATGCCGTGGACGAAGCAGCCGCTCTCGTTCACAGTGGATCCCAAGAACAGCGATTCGATCGCCGACCAGGTTGTCGAGGGTCTTCAACGATACAAGTCCCCAACAGGAGGGGAACAAGTTCCGAAGCGTAGGCCTCAGTCGAATTACAAACGGAAGCCCGTTGTCCCTCCGCAACAGAAGCTCGATATGGTTCATTCCTGCATTCAGGCGAATCCGGGCTGCAACACCACGGATATTGTCGCCCAGACCGAGATTTCGCTGAGCACGGTCGAGCGCTGCCTTTCCGAGCTCCGCAAGCGCAAGCTCATCAAATACGTCGGCAGCAAACGCCACGGCGGTTATCATATTAATTCATAATGCATAATTATGGGGGATTCGGAATGGATTCCCTCTTTTAGTGCCAAAATCAGATGTGATAGATTTTTATTTTCAAAATTTTTTATCAAAATAATTTTGTATTTCAGAAAAAAGTGTATTTTTGCATCCGATATGAGAGTAGTATCACATAGAAAACTCGTTGAGTTCTATGAATCTGAAGGGCATAGGGACTCGAAAACGGCTTTGGAACGCTGGTATGACATAGCAGAAAATGCCGAATGGCACAATTTTTCTGATATCAAGGCGGATTTTCCAACAACGGATTATATTGGTAATCAGCACTATGTATTTAATATCAGAGGAAACAGGTACCGTTTAGTGGTGGTGGTGAAATTCACCATTGGCCATTTGTTTATACGATTTGTGGGAACACACGGTGAATATGATAAAATTGACGCATCAACAATTTAAATATGAGCAAGATAACAAAAGAACAGTATGAGTTTGCCCTGGCAAGAATAGAAGAACTCCTTCCGATAGTGAAAGACGACACACCTACCAATGATCGCAATGCCATTGAATTAACGATGGTATCGGATGTTGTAATCAATTATGAAAAGGAGCATTTCCCTATCAGCAAGCCTTCTGTCGCCGATTTGATCGGGATGTCACTTGAAGAAGAAGGAATGACTCAGAAGCAATTGGCTCAGGAGATTGGTGTCAGTCCTTCGCGAATCAATGATTACGTGACCGGACGCGCAGAACCTACTCTTAGAATTGCCCGACTACTCTGTCGCGTTTTGAAAATCACTCCTGCGGAAATGTTAGGTGTATAAAATGTATATTATCAATTCTCAATTATGAATTACGACTCCCTCCCCTCTCCCTGTTACATTCTCTCCGAGGCTGCCTTGGAAGCCAACCTGCAACTGCTGGACCTCGTCCAAAAGGAAGCCGATGTCTCCATCATCTGCGCGCTGAAGGGGATGTCGTTCTGGCGCTCCTTCCCGCTCATCAAGAGCTACTTGGCAGGTGCCACCGCCTCCTCGCTCAACGAGGCACGGCTCATCTCGGAGGAGATGTGCTGCGATGCCCACACCTACGCACCCGTCTATCTGGAACAGGAGTTCCCGCAACTACTCATCTACAGCAGCCACTTGACATTCAATTCGTTAAGTCAGTGGGACAAATACAAGGAGATGGCGTTCAAGAGTCCCAAGAAGGTCAGTTTCGGGTTGCGCGTGAACCCCGAATATTCTGAGATTGAGACCGACCTCTACAACCCTGCCCTGCCCGGCTCGCGCTTAGGCATCTTGGCAGAGGATTTGCCCGACACCCTTCCCGAGGGCATCGAGGGCCTGCACTTCCACGTGTTGTGCGAGAACGACAGCTACGCCCTGGAGCACTGCTTAGAAGCCTTCGAACAGCGCTTCGCCAACCATATCCGCCAGTGCAAGTGGGTCAATTTCGGGGGCGGGCACCACATCACCCGCGCCGACTACAACATCCCGCACCTCATCCAGCTGCTGAAGGACTTCCGCAGCCGCTACCCGAACCTCGAAGAGGTTATTCTGGAGCCGGGCGAGGCCGTGGGCTGGCAGACCGGCGTGCTCACATCCACCGTGGAGGACATCGTGGTGAACAAGGGCATCAAAATCGCGATGCTCAACGTCTCCTTCGCCTGCCACATGCCCGACTGCCTGGAAATGCCCTACAAACCGACCGTGCTCGGGGCGCACGAGCCCACCGAGGGCGACAAGTTCGTCTATCGTCTGGGCGGCTGCTCCTGTCTGGCCGGCGACTACATCGGGATGGGCGACTTCGCCTTTGATGAGCCCCTGGAGGTCGGCGACCGCATTGTGTTCGATGACATGATACACTACACGATGGTGAAGACCACCTTCTTCAACGGGGTGGCGCACCCCTCCATCGGGATGATCCACCGGGACGGCGAGTTCGAGCTGCTGTCGGAGCCGGGCGACTATCTCTCCTACAAAGCCAAATTGGGATAATGGAGTACAGTTTCAAGCAACGGGAGCACAACGGGAGGACAGAGGTTTACGACCCCGTTAGGAAAAGATGGCTGCTGATGACGCCGGAAGAGCGCGTGCGCCAGATTTTCATCCTATACCTGCTGAATGTCAAACAGTTCCCTTTGTCGCATCTCTCTGTGGAGAAGGCTATCACCGTGAACGGTCTCACCAAGCGTTATGACATCGTTGTTTTCGGTCCGGATCAAAAACCCTATTTAGTGGTGGAGTGCAAAGCTCCGGAAGTGGAGATTACCCAAGCGGTATTGGAGCAGGCCGGACGCTACAACAGCACGCTGCACGCCCCCTACTTGGGCGTCACCAACGGACACACGCAGTATTTCTTCTCCATCAACTTCGAGACCGGGGAGATCACTCCGGTGGATTTGGGGAGTGTGTAGGTGGGAGTTGCGGTTTACGGTTTACGAGTTGCGACCGTATATCGCAAATCGAACAATCGTCTAAATTTACTATTTTTGCGCGCTCATTTTTCGACAGGAAGTCTACAATAAAAACACATAAACTACGTTATCAAAAAATCTAAAAAATACACATATCTATGAAAAAAAACGTATTCTTTTCACTGATGATGGCTGTCCTTTTGCTTGCCAGCCAATCTGTTAACGCACAGTCTACAAGCTCGAATCCGGCCCCGGAGAAGAAAGTCTCCTACAATATGATTAATGAATATGGATTCTTCCTGGGTGGTGTTTGTGGCGTCACCGGCACTTTTGTCAATAGCATCAAATTCAATCGCACCAATGACTTGATAGGTATTGGTGTGGGTTATTCTTTTGACTCTGACAACGGTCAGGGAATCCCGATGTTCCTCAACTATCGTCACTATTTTGAAAGACCCCGTGCTTTGAAGCCGCTGATCAATATTGCCGCCGGTACCACGTTCAACTTCTGGACCCGTGATTATTGGACGATGGATGACATCTATTACGATGATTTAGATAGGGATGATATTGTGGACCCAGGCTACTATGAATCTGTTAAAGGTCGCGGATTTGGTCTCTACGCCACGATTGCGTCAGGTTTCAAGGTCAAGGCTTTCTCCTTCACTGCCGGTTTCTTCCTTCGTACCAGTCCCATTTACAATAACGCCTTTAGTGGCGGCATAGATGTAAAAGTCGGTTATACCTTCTAAAAAAAATCGGGTCATTGACCCGATTTTTTTTTATTCGTAGTAGTCGAATTTCAAGTGCTTCACGGTAATCCCTTTGTTGATGAGCTGCTTTAGGGAGTCAATGCCGATTTGCAGGTGGCGGAGACTGTAATTGGCACTCACCATCTTGTCGGATTTTTCAGTTTTGACGCCGTCGGGCAGCATGGGTTGGTCGGAGACCAGTAGCAGGGCGCCGGTCGGGATACGGTTATAGAACCCCACCGAGAAGAGGGTGGCCGTTTCCATATCGACGGCGGTGGCGCGGATGCGGCGCAGGTAGTCCTTGAACTCCTCGTCGTGCTCCCACACACGGCGGTTGGTGGTGTAGACCGTGCCGGTCCAGTAGTCCAGACTGTAGTCGCGGATGGTGGTGGAGATGGCCTTCTCAAGGTTGAAGGCGGGCAACGCGGGCACCTCCTCGGGGAAATAGTCGCGGGATGTACCCTCGCCCCGGATGCCGGCAATGGGCAGCAGCAGCTCGCCCAAGCCGATATAGGACTTTAAACTGCCGCACTTGCCCAAAAAGAGTACGGCCTTGGGCATCACCGCTGTCAGCAGGTCCATAATGGTCGCAGCGTTCGAGCTGCCCATCGTGAAGTTGATGATGGTGATGTCATCCTTCGTGGCCGAGCGCATCGGACGCCCCTCGCCATAGATGGGCACCCCCATCATATCGGCAAAGTTCTGCACATAATCCTGAAAATTGGTCAGCAGGATATAGCGCCCAAATTCTTCCAATTGCATGCCTGTGTAACGAGGCAGCCAGTTCTGTACAATTTCTTCTTTGGTCTTCAACATGATTTTAAGGCTAAAAACGGGGCAAATGTACATAAATTTTGAATATACACAGACATGATGTTATTGCCTTGTTGAAGGCAGGGTACGCTCTGTCTCTGCGAATAACAGAGGAAAAAATGGAATAAGGTTCAGCTGGCAGTGGGCTTCATGTTTTTTCATGATTGTATCATCACCGCATGGCTCTCATTGCATTGAGCACGGCGAGGACGGTGACGCCCACATCGGCGAAGACGGCCATCCACAGGGTGGCAACGCCGAATGCGGCGAGCAGCAGCACGGCGACTTTTACGCCGATGGCGAACCAGACGTTTTGTCGGGCAATAGACAGGGTGCGGCGGGCGATGCGCATGGCCACGGCGACCTTGGAGGGATTGTCGTCCATCAGGACCACGTCGGCGGCCTCGATGGCGGCTTCACTGCCCAGCCCCCCCATGGCGATGCCCACGTCGGCACGTGCCAACACGGGTGCGTCGTTGATGCCGTCGCCCACGAAAGCCACAAAGCCCTCACCACTACGTTCGTGCATCAGGTGCTCCATGTACCGCACCTTGTCGGTAGGCAGCAATCCAGCATGAAATTCCGTGAGCTGCAACTTGCCGGCGACCTCTGCCGCCACCTCCTGACGGTCGCCCGTCAGCATCACCACACGGGAAACACCGGCCTGGTGTAGTTGCTCGATGGCTTCGGGACTCTCCTCCTTCAGCTTGTCGTTGATGATGATATGGCCGGCATACTCCCCGTTGACGGCCACATGGATGATGGTGCCCGTAAGGTTGCACTCGTGCCACGGAATGCCCATAGCCTCCATCATCTTGGTATTACCTACGCATACCAAATCATGGCCCACGTAGGCGCGGACACCATGTCCGGCAATCTCTTCCACCTGCTCGACCCTGCAGCCGTCGGTGGCTTCGTCGGGGAAGGCATCGCGCAAGGCGATGCCGATGGGATGGGTGGAGAAGTGTTCCACGTGGGCGGCCAAATGCAGCAAATGGTGCTCGTCACACTTTCCCGGGTGGACGGCCTCCACTGCGAAATGACCGTGCGTGAGGGTTCCGGTCTTGTCGAAGACTACCGTGCCTATCTGGGCTAATACGTCCATGTAGTTGGAGCCTTTGATGAGGATACCTTTGCGCGAAGCACCCCCGATGCCGCCGAAGAAGGTGAGCGGCACGCTGATGACCAGAGCGCACGGGCAGGATACTATCAGAAACATCAGGGCGCGGTAGAGCCATACGGGGAAGGTTGTTGCAAAATGGCCGGAGAAGAGCGGCGGCAACAGGGCCAGGACAAGGGCGGCCACCACCACCACAGGCGTATAAATGCGAGCAAACCGGGTGATGAAGGCTTCGCTTTTGGATTTGTGCTCGTTGGCGTCCTCAACCAGATGGATGATCTTCGACACGGTGCTCTCGCCAAACTCCTTGGTGACCCGCATCTTGATGACGCCGGAGATATTGACACAACCCGAGGTGACCTCGTCTTCCATGGTTACGTCCCGGGGCAAGCTCTCGCCTGTCAGGGCCACCGTGTTGAGGGAAGTGCTGCCTTCTATGACCACGCCGTCCAATGGGATTTTCTCGCCTGGACGGACGATGACGATTTCATCAACTGATACTTGCTCGGGGGAGATGGTGACTTCCTGCCCGTCGCGCAGGACGGTCGCCGTGTCGGGGCGGATGTCCATCAAATGGGCGATGCTTTCGCGGCTTCGGCCCTCGGCATAGCCCTCGAACAACTCACCGATCTGGAAGAATAGCATCACAAAGACCGCCTCCGGATATTGTGTTTCCGCGCCTGGCAGAAACCCGATGCAGAGTGCGCCGATGGTAGCTATTGACATCAGGAAGTGTTCGTTGAAGGCCTCCCCGTGTGCCAAGCCCTCTGCAGCCTCCTTGAGATTGTCGTAGCCGATGAGCAGATAGGGCACAAGATAGACCAGTAGCAGTTGCCATGTGTTGAGGGTGTAAAACTTTTCTATGAGCACAGCGACTATCAATAGCACCACGGTTGCTGCAATCTTCCAAATTTGGGATCTCAGATCTTCATGATGATGATGCTCGTGATGGTGGCCTTGTTCGTGGTCATGGTCGTGATGGTGTTCGCAACATTTATGGTTGTGATGTTGTTCCTGCATTTCGCAGGCATGCTCGCATGTTGCCTCGTTTGTCAGATGCGAATGGTTATGTTGCCACTCTTCGGAATTTTTTCGGGTCGATATATTCATATTTCTTATTATTTGCAATCCTGTGTCGGGAATACCGGCGATTTCGGCGGCAAAATTGCGCAATATTTTTTGCAACTCAGTTGCAAAGTTGTGCCCAAACCAGCAATATCCATCATCAAGTGTGTCATTTCAAATCTTTAAACTTTATTGTAAAATTTTAAATATTAACTACTTATGTTTATGAAGAAAATATTTTCATTTTTTTAGTACTTTGCAATGCAAGGTATTATAAAAAGTGTATATTTGCGGCGTAAAAAAACTAATGCTATGGCAATATCAACTGAAAACGTTACGTCTCAGATGCGCAAGGGCATTCTCGAGTACTGTATCTTGCTTATTATCAACAAAAAGCCAGTCTATGTGTCGGACATAATCTCGGAGTTGAAGGAGGCGCATCTCATTGTGGTGGAGGGTACACTCTATCCACTGCTTTCGCGGCTCAAGAACGGCGGATTGCTATCCTATCAGTGGCAAGAGTCCGTGCAGGGGCCGCCCCGTAAGTATTATGAGCTTACGGACGAGGGGCGGGGCTTCCTCCAGGAGTTGGAGGGCGCTTGGAACGACATCAAGTGTACCATTGAAAAAATCAACACCGCTACGTCTGGCGATGTGCAAGTAAATTGAAAATATTAACATAAAACATATTACAATGAAAAAGACATTGACAATCAACTTGAATGGCATGGTGTTCAACATAGACGAGGATGCCTACCATAAACTGAACAATTATTTGGCAGAATTGGGCCATCATTTTCCGGAAGCGGAGCGTGAGGAGATTATGAACGACATTGAGGCACGCATCGCGGAGTTGTTCAACCAAAAATTGCAGCATCGCAATGTGGTGGAAATCAAAGATGTGGAGGAGGTGGTCAAGACGCTTGGCACACCTAACCAATTCGACGAAGCGGGTACGCAGTCGGGTGGGGAAGAGCGTGCTGGCGTAGGTGCGGCCATGGGACAGCCGAGTCGTGGTCCCCGTCGCAAGTTTTACCGCGATGGTACCAACAAACGGATTGGTGGTGTGGCTGCCGGCATTGCCGCCTACCTCGATTGGGATGTGACTTTGGTGCGTGTGCTGCTCCTGTTGCTTCTCGTTATAAGCGTAGGATGGACATTTGTGGGGTACGTCATAGTATGGATTGTCGCCCCGGAAGCTACGAGTGTTTCCCAACAGCTTGAGATGCAGGGTGTTGAGCCTACCATTGACAATATTCGTAATTTCAAGCCCAAAGACGAGCCGCAAGAGCAACGCAGTTCCAACGCATTGGGAACTGTTGCCAAGGTTGTGATGGTCGCGTTCCTGGCATTTGTGGGATTGATGTTGTTGTCGGGTGTGCTCGGCCTGTTTGTCGCCCTTTGCCTGTTGCTGTTCGATATGTTGCCGGGCCTGGCATTCGGCACGTGGGAAGTGTTGCTGTTGGTTAGTGTCATCCTCTTCCTCTTGATTCCGGCCATTACATTAGTTTTGCTTTGTGTACGACTTTTCAGTCAAGACTCTAAGATTCACAAAGGGGCATTTTGGACCATGTTGGTGCTCTTTTTGGCGAGCTTCGTCACGATGATTGTTTCTGGTGTGAACGTGGCTGGGAAATATGGAGACAAAATGCACGGATTCTGGGAGGAAGAGCGTATTGAGCGATATTGGGCGAAACCCGCTCAAGAGCCCAGGGAATCTGACACGTACTTTTTCAAAGAATCGGAAGATTCATCCGAATTGGACACTCTTGTTACCGAAATCTAATTGTTTCCAAACAATTGCTTCATCATCTCCTCCACTTTTGTGATGGGGATGATTTTTATTTTATAATCCGAGGTTTTTATGCCTTTGAGGTTGTATTTGGAGACGAACATGCGGGTGAATCCAAGTTTGTCGGCTTCGGCGATGCGTTGTACGATACGGGATACGGGGCGCACCTCGCCGCTGAGTCCCATCTCGCCGGCGAAGCAGGTCTTGGTGTCGATGGGCATGTCGATGGCGGAGGAGAGGATAGCGGCCACGATGGCCAGGTTGATGGCGGGGTCCTCCACGCGCACGCCTCCGGCGATGTTGAGGAAGACGTCCTTGGCACCGAGCTTGAAGTGGCAACGTTTCTCGAGCACGGCTAACAGCATGTTCATCCGGCGGATGTCATAGCCGGTGGCTGAACGTTGCGGTACGCCGTAGACGGCGGAGCTGACAAGAGCTTGGGTCTCGATCATCATGGGGCGGTTCCCCTCCAAGATGGATGCCACGGCGTTGCCGCTGTAGTCCTCCTCGTGCTGCGACAAAAGGATCTCGGATGGGTTCAGGATTTCATGGAGTCCGTCTTGTGTCATCTCGAAGATGCCTAACTCGGAGGTGGAGCCGAAGCGGTTCTTGATGCAGCGCACGATGCGATAGCCGTAATGCTGGTCTCCCTCAAACTGGAGAACGGTGTCCACGATATGTTCCAGGATTTTGGGTCCGGCGAGTGTGCCGTCCTTGGTGATGTGCCCGATGAGGAACACGGGGATGCCCGTGGTTTTGGCGAGGTGCTGGAATTCAGCGGCGCACTCCTTGAGTTGGGATATGGAGCCGGCGGCGGAATCTAGCAGCGAACTCTGCATGGTCTGTATGGAGTCGACGATGATGATGTCGGGGCTGAGAGTCTCCACGTGCTTGAAGATCTCTTGCGACCCTGTTTCGGTGAGCACGTAGCAGTTGGGCGCTTTCTGTGCAAAGAGGCGTGCGGCGCGCATCTTGAGTTGCGCCTCGCTCTCCTCACCGGAGACGTATAGCACTTTGGCGTCTTTGATGTTGAGGGCCATTTGCAGGAGCAGGGTGGACTTGCCGATGCCGGGTTCGCCGCCAAGCAGCACGATGGAGCCGGCCACGATGCCGCCACCGAGCACGCGGTCGAACTCATCGAACGTGGTGGAGATGCGCGGCAGCTGCTGCAATGACACTTCGTCGATGGGCTTGGGCGCGCTTTTTGTGACTGTCGCGTTGGAACGCCCCTTCGCGGGCGTCTCGTCCCGCACGATGACCTCTTCCTCGAAGGTGTTCCATCCCCCACAAGAGGGACATCGTCCTATCCATTGTGCCGACTGCGCCCCGCAATTCTTGCAGAAATATTGTGTTTTGTTCTTAGCCATGGGGTCAAACTTTATGGCTGCAAATTTACACATTTTTTCGGGTCTTTTATCCCGTTGGGTTCCATAAAAAAAAGCCCCCTCATGCCGAACATGAAGGGGTTTTTTTATGGAACGTTGGATTTATTTTTTGATGTCCATTTCTTTCAGCAGGTAGCCTTGACCGCCGTACTTGTCCATGACGAAGAGCACATAGCGGACGTCGACATTGATGCAGCGTTGCAGTTCAGTGTTGAAGACGATGTCGCTGCTGAGGGCTTCCCAGTTGCCGTCGAAGGCCAAGCCGATGAGTTCGCCGTTGCCGTTCATGATCGGGCTGCCGGAGTTGCCACCGGTGATGTCGTTGTTGGAGAGGAAGCAGACGTGCAGTGTGCCGTCCTTGTCGATATATTGGCCAAAGTCTTTCTTGAGGATGAGGTCTTTGAGCTTGCTGGGCACATCAAATTCGGGGTCGCCGGGGATCTCCTTTTCAAGGATGCCCTTGGTGGTGGTGAAGTAGTTGTAGTGGACGCCGTCAGCCGGGTAATAGTCACACACAGTGCCGTAGGTGGTACGCATGGTGCTGTTGGCATCGGGATACATGGGAGTGTTGGCGTTCATCTCCTTCAGGGCGGCCAAGTAGGTGCGGCGCGGCACGTCGACTTTTTCCAGGTCTTCGTACACGTGCTGATTCACCATAATCATGCCTGTCATAGCCTGCAGATATTGATAGACAGGGTCTTTGTCCAGTGTTTTGTTGTTGGGCTTGTTGAGGAATTTTTCGAAATTCTCCTTGCAAATGAAGATGGAGTTTGCGAGGGCGCTCTTGAAGTTCTCCTTGCTTCCCTTGTAACCTTTGAGGAGACCGTTGATGTCCGGGCGCTTGTCGGCGGGCAGACGATCCCAGGTCTGAAGCGTGGCCATGATGACGTCGATTTCGGTAGCAACGTCCTTGTTGCCCATGTTCTTTTCATACACTTTCATCAAAGCATCGATTTTTTCGGGGGAGAATCCCTTGTCGCCTTTTTTGAGAATGAGGGAGTTGCGGGTACGCCAGCCGGTGAGCAGTGTGGCGGAAGCGCTGAGGCAGAGGTTGGCGTTTGTCATGGCCTTATAAGAATCTCCATTGACACCCTCCACGGCCTTTTTGATGTCGTTCAGGCAGGAACCGTATTTCTTTTGGCGGTCGCTGCTGGCATTGATCCATTGGGTAAGCTCCTTCTCTTGTTGCTGTTTTTTCTCCACCACGCGGAGGTTCTTCAGACTGTTGACTTCGCCGTGCTGGTTTTTCCAGTAGTTGGCGAGGCTGGCGTGGTCGTCGGCATATTTGAGGCGGACGGCCTCGTCGGCATTCATGTGGTCGTTGATGACAGGCAAGATGATGTCGAGGGGCTCATAGATGGCGGGGTCTTTCACGTCAATGGCGTTTTGCACCTCGTAGGAGGTCATGAAACGCTCGGTAGTGCCGGGGTAGCCCCAAATCATGGTGTAGTCGCCGGGTTGGTAGCCTTTGAGGCTGATGGGCAAGAAATGTTTGGGATGGAATGGGACGTTATCCTTGGAATATTTTGCGGGGGAGCCGTCGGGGGCGGTGTAGATGCGGAACACGGTGAAGTCGCCGGTGTGGCGCGGCCACATCCAGTTGTCGGTGTCGCCGCCGAATTTGCCGATGGCACTGGGCGGGGCGCAAACGAGGCGCACGTCCTCATACGTGGTGTAGATGAACATGTAGTATTCATTGCCTTCGTAGAAGGGTTTCACGACCACCTTGTAGCGTCCGTCGTTGGAATTTTCCTTCTGGAGTTTCTTGATGGCGGTCTCGATGGCTTTTTCGCGGGCACTCTCGGTGGCATCATCCTTGACATCAGCCAGCACGATGGCGGTCACATCTTCCATTCTTTCGAGGAAATTGACGTGGAAGCTGGCGGGCAGCTCTTCCTCGCGGCTCATGGCGAAGAATCCGTTCTGGAGGTAGTCGTGCTCCACGGTGGAGAGTTCCACCACGGAGGAATAGCCGCAGTGATGGTTAGTAAACATCAGGCCGTCGCGGCTGACCATCTCGCCGGTGCAGAAACCGTCGCCCAATTGGACGATAGCATCCTTGAGGGAGGAGTGGTTGATGTCATACAACTCTTCCGCGGTGAGGCGCAGACCCAATTTCTGCATCTGGGCATAGTTGTAGTTCTTGATGAACATGGGGAGCCACATGCCCTCGTCGGGCGGGTTGATGGCAAAGGTGGTGGCGCAAAATGCCGTTGCGACGAACAGCATCAGGACCTTTTTCATGTTGAATAAGAATTTCATGTTGAATAGTATTTGATAGTTAATATTAAATTTGCAAAATGTCTATTGTTGCTCTTTAATGGAATCGCCTTTGGCAGGTGTCTCTTCATTGGACTTTTTTTCTGGCTCCAGAGATTTGAAAATCCGTTTGTTGAAGATGATTACCAGGAAGATGCCGACGGTGATGCAGGCATCGGCGATGTTGAAGATGGCGGGAAAGAAATAGGAGCCGCCCCAAAGAGGAAACCAGTCGGGCAGGGGGAAGAGCTTGACGTAGAACATGTCGACGACCTTGCCGTAGAAGAAGGGGGCGTAGCCGCCGCCGTCGGGGAAGAGCGTCGCCACGGTCAGCATTGTGCTTTCGCTGAAAGAGAGCCCGTAGAAGAGGGAGTCGATGATGTTGCCGAGTGCGCCGGCGATGACAAGGCAGAAGATTGTCAGCGTGAGACCGTCCATGCGCTCACGCTTGATGAGGCGATGCGTGTACCAGCACATCATAATCACCAAGGCGATGCGCAACAGCGACAAACATAACTTGCCGATGTTCTGGCCCAAGCTGATGCCGAAAGCCATGCCTTCGTTCTCGACAAAAAGGAGGTTGAACCACTGCCCAAGCACGGGGATGCATTCGCCCAATGACATATGAGTCTTGACCCACACCTTGAGGAGCTGGTCCGCAATGATGATGACTGCAATCATGCAGATTGCAATCACACTATATTTCCGTTGTTTGCTCAATTTTTTTTCTGTTTTTCCTTGATTTTGGAATCGATGTCGAGAGTGGCGTGGGGGACGATTCTGAGACGTTCCTTGGGAATGAGCTTGCCTGTCATGCGGTCCACGCCGTATGTCTTGTTCTCGATGCGGATCAAGGCGGCTTCGAGGTTGGAGATATATTTGACCAGACGGGCTGCTAAGCGACTATTCTCTTCCTTCGACAACACTTGGTTGCCCTCCTCCATGTTCTTGAAGGTCGGGGCGGTGTCGGTCGTGTCATTACCAGTGCCGCTATAGGCTTCTTGGTAGACTTCCAGAGAGCGCTTGGCTTCTGCTATCTTGTTCTCGATAAGAACTCTGAATTCCTCCAACTCCTCATCGGAATAGCGGTTGATGATATGTGTAGTCATTTTTAGTAGGTATTAGGTTTTATAAATTGCGGCAAAGATACACAATTTTCCCTAATTCCCTGTGATTATTTCACCAACTTGCAAATATGCCGCTGTTGTTTTGAATCAGTGATTTGCAGCAAGAAGAAACCTTTGCCGTAGGGGAATGGCAGCGTTATTTTCTCGCCTCCTTCGGCGATTTGTTCCGTATGTGTGGACAATATCTTGCCGTCGATGGAGAAAATTGTAAAGGTGTAGGTGTCGGTTTGTGGAGCGTGCAGCATGATGTCGACATGGTCGCGGACGGGATTGGCCACCTTGAACAGGAAATCTTCGCGGTGGTCGGCCACACCCACAGTTGCGTCAATGGCAAAGTCCGCGATGACGGGTATATGGTCTGACATGTTGTAGAGGGCCTGCGCCACGTCGGAGGGGATGGCGTTGTTCTGCGGCGACACGATGCTGCCGTTGAAACGGTTGCCGTCTTGACCCAAAGCATGGTAGCTTTCGGGCAACACTCTCATGTGGGTGCTGCCGTAATAAACATACGGGGAGACTAAGATAATGTCGAAGCGGTCGTCCATGCCGCCGGTGGAGAAGCATCCGTTGGACTGGGTGTGTGTGGACTGGGTGTGGATGTCGGCAAATTGGCCGTTGTTGTTCCAATGTCCGGCGCGGTCGATGGGGTCGTAAAAGCGGTAGAGGCTGTTGGAATGGTTGACAAGCTCCTGGTAGCAGGGTTCTTCGGAGCCGTAGACGTTGAAGTCGCCGGAGAGCACGTGGTTTCCCGGGATGCCCATTGCGGTGATGCGGTTCATGAGGCGTTGTGTCTGCACGTGGCGCGCGGCCACGTTGTCATCGGAACTGCCGGCCTTGAGATGGGCAATCCAAAAGGTGACGAACACGGTGTCGCCCCCGGCCAGGTCAGGCGAGTTGTAGTACATCGTGTACCCGTTGATGTCTCGGTAGGATGTTGTGATGTAGGTGCTCTTGGAGAGTGTGAGCTTGCGCGAGTCGTAGAAGATCATGTTGGCGATATAGCCGCCGGAGTAGTTGGTCAGCGGCCCGTGACGGTAGTAGTCGATGCCATTTACATTGATGTCATTGTTTAGAATGCGGTCGGCGTATGTGTTGGAGCTGCCGATCTCGTTGACACAGAACACGTCGGGAAGGACATAATGGAAAATGGTCCTCAGGTTGGCGTCTTTCTGGCTGAGATTGTTGGTGGTGGCGTTACAGTCGCTCACGCCGGAGTTCTCAGTGTAGTACATGAGGTTGTACTGCATCATGCGCAGGGTGTCTTGGGCGGATGCAATGAACGAGCAGGTGATGACCAGGAGAAGGAGGGCTGTTTTCTTCATCGTTTCCAGGTGATAGTGTTTACGATTTGCAGCGCGTCTTCCCGGAGATAGTCGATGACGGGTTGCAGGGAGTCGTTGTTGGGGGTGAAGTTGAAATAGAGTGTGGCGCGGAGGAAATGGTGCGCGCTGTCGGTCATCCAAAATTGCAGTGGCGTGGCGACTTCCTTGCCCTCGATGTCGTAGATTTGGCCCAACAGCGGGGTCTCAGGGTCATGAATGAGCGAGTATTCCACGTTGTCGGCTTTTTGGTAGTGGAATTTCATCATCCGCTCCTCCTGCAAAATGAGCTTGCGTAAGCTGTCGGTGCTCTTGAGGGGGAAATAGGTGAACTTGAATGCGGCGTTGAGGTCCGGGTATGTCAAGTCCATCCAGCAGGTGCCGTCGTCTTTCCATTGGAAGGAGGGCTGGGCGTGCGTGGATTGTTCGAAGGCGAAGGGCAGGGTGGTGTCAAGCAGGGTGTAGTCGTGGGTGGGCAGGTCAATACGAAAATAACCCCGCGGTCGCGGGGTTTCGATATTGTCATTCTTATGGCATGAGGCCAAGAGAAGCATTGCGCAACAGAGAATGCATGTTATGTTTCTGAAGGAATGCGACATAGAACTTTGATGTGGTTTACAGGTAGCCTTTGAGGTTCTTGTTCTTGGCATTTTGGCGCAGGCGTTTGAGGGCGCGTTCCTTGATCTGGCGCACGCGTTCGCGGGAGAGTTCGAGGATGTCGCCGATCTCGTCGAGGGTGTGCTCGTGCGACGTGTTGATGCCGTAGAAGAGCATCAGCACTTCGCGCTCCTTGTCAGGCAGGGTGCTCAGCACGTCGCGGATTTCGGAGGCGAGGGACTCTTGCATCAGCAGGGTGTCGGTGTCCTCGTCGTTGTCGTGTACGAAGATGTCCACGAAGCGGGTCTCCTCGTTGGGGGAGATGGGGGAGTCGATGGACTGGGGGTGATTGTTCATCTTCATGATCTCCGAGACCTTGTAGGTGGGGAGGTCAATGGCTTCCGCAATCTCTTCGGTGGTGGGCACGCGCTTGAGCTGTTGCTCTAAACGGGCGGTCTCCTTCTTTATCTTGTTGATGACACCTACTTGGTTGAGGGGCAGGCGCACGATGCGCGACTGGTCGGCGATGGCTTGCAGAATGGACTGGCGGATCCACCACACGGCGTATGAGATGAACTTGAAGCCACGGGTCTCGTCGAAGCGCTTGGCGGCCTTGATGAGGCCGACATTGCCTTCGTTGATAAGATCTTGCAGGCTGATGCCTTGGTTTTGGTATTGCTTGGCGACAGAGACTACGAAGCGCAAGTTCGTAGTGGTGAGTTTGTTGAGGGCAGCCTCGTCGCCGGCCTTGATTCTGCGCGCCAATTCCACCTCCTCCTCGGCGCTGATCATCTGCTCTTTTCCGATATCGGCCAAGTAGCGGTCCAAGGATGCGGAGTCACGGTTGGTGATGGACTTGGAAATCTTAAGTTGTCTCATTATAATATCGTATATATATTATCTATAAAAATGGATTTTAGTCTGTTGAATAAGGTCTATTCGTTTCGCAACAATTCGGTTGTACCTTTATTGTTTAATAAAGTTACATTTCTGGTTGATTTTTCTTTGTTTCTTATGATATTCACCTTGACATTGTCGCCCGGAGACTTGGTTTTGAGCACGACGCGCACTTCCGCGAGGCTGTTGACGGGTTGGTTGTCGATGCTGACGATGACGTCGCCTTCCTGGAAGCCGTTCTTGGCCGCGGCGCCCTCTTCAGCCACTTCGGCCACGTAGACGCCTTTCACATCGTCGAGGTTGTACTCTTTGGCTAACGCGGCGGTCAGTTCCATGATGGAGACGCCGAGGTAGGCCTTCTGCACCTGTCCGTACTCTTTGAGGTCGTGGTATGTTTTCTTCACGATGTTGGAGGGTATGGCAAAGGAGTATCCGGTGTAGTAGCCGTTGCCGGAGGCGATGGCGGTGTTGATGCCGACAAGACGCCCCTTGGCGTTGACCAGCGCGCCGCCGGAGTTGCCGGAGTTAACGGCCGCGTCGGTCTGCAGATAGCACTCCTCGCTGCCGCCCTTGCTGCCCAAGTCTAATTGGCGGGCCTTGGCACTGATGATACCGGCGGTGACCGTTGAGGTGAGGTTCATGGGGTTGCCCACGGCCAGCACCCACTCGCCGATGCGGAGGTTGTCGGAGTTGTCGAATTCCAAGTATGGCAGGTCCTTGGCGTCAATCTTGATCAGAGCCAGGTCGGCACTCGGGTCCGTGCCGATAATGGTGCCGTTGTATTCGCGCTTGTCGTTGAGCGTGATGGTCGTCTTCACCGCATCGGCCACCACATGGTTGTTGGTGATGATGTAGCCGTCGGACGAGACGATGACACCCGAGCCAGCCGCCTGCACGGGATAGGTGCTGGGTGCCATGCCGAAGAAATGCTCCCAGATCGTGCCGCCGAAGAAATCATCCCATTCTGGTGTCTTTTGCGTGAATTCCGTCTTGATATAGACGACGGAGTTCACCGATTTTTCCGCCGCCGTGGTCAAATCCACATAGCCGGGACCACTGTTTTGGCTATTTTGCGCGCAACCTTGCGTGAAAGCTGCAATAACAACTAACATGCTGATTAATAATGTTCTAAATGTTTCTTTGATTTTCATTTCCACTGTGTTTTTTTATGAAAGCGATATGTAAACGCAAATGTTGAAAAAAAATTGTGGGGAAAAATAGTGGCGAATAATTTTTTTTGTATTTTTGCCGCCTCAAAAAAAAGTAATTAAAAACCCAAATCAAAGTATCACAATGTACGCAATCGTAGAGATAGCCGGGCAACAATTCAAGATTGAAAAAGACCGCAGAGTCTATGTTCAACGCCTTCAGGCTGAAGAAGGAGCGCAGGTCAAGTTTGATCGCGTTATGTTAGTTGACAATGACGGTGATGTAAAAGTGGGCACCCCGACCGTGAACGGCGCTGCCGTGACCGCTACCGTCCTCAAACACCTCAAAGGTGACAAGGTTCTTGTTTTCAAGAAAAAGAGAAGAAAAGGATATCAGAAACTCAATGGCCACCGTCAATGTCTGACCGCCATCAAGATTGATGAAATTTCCTTGTAAGTTGTAGTTATTAATTAAAGAAAAAAACTAAAAGATATGGCACATAAAAAAGGTGTCGGTAGTTCTCAGAACGGCCGTGAATCTGCAAGTAAAAGATTAGGTCTGAAAATCTTCGGTGGACAGTTCGCCAAGGCTGGCAACATCATCGTTCGCCAAAGAGGTACCGTGCACAATCCCGGAATGAACGTCGGTATGGGCAAGGACCATACCCTCTATGCACTCTGTGATGGCATCGTTACCTTCAGAAAAACCTATAAAGACAAATCATTTGTGTCTGTTGTTCCTGCCCAGGAATAAGACTGGACACGAGTGATATTTTTGTTCATAATGTTTGATTTAAGATTACCGCTCCTGCCCAGGGGCGGTTTTCTTTTTGTGTTGTGCGGAACCGTCGCGCGCAACAACCCCACATCGGTGATTTCACCTGTCCGTGTGAATCTATAATTTATGTACATTTGCACCCTAAATAGGATGACGATATGATTACGTATGAAGCATTAGTCAAAGATTTGACGGATAGAAAGTTCGCTCCAGTCTATCTTCTCATGGGCGAGGAACCTTTCTATATTGATCGCGTCTGCGACTACTTCGAACATTTTGTCATCGACGAGGCCGACCGCGACTTCAACCAGGCTGTGCTCTATGGCAAGGACACCAATGCCGCCGACGTCATCGCCAGTGCCAAGCAATTTCCCTTCGGCAGCCCTTACCGTCTGGTTATCGTCAAGGAGGCCAAGGGGCTCGCAAACCTGGAGATGCTTGCCACATACGCCCAAAATCCTGTGCCGTCCACCATTCTCGTCATCTGCCATAAGTATGGCAAGCTAAGAGCCAATCAATATAAGCCCTACGAAAAAAACGGCGTCGTCTTCGAGTCCGTCGGCGTGAAGGACTACAAGCTGTCGGACTGGATTATGAAAAGGGCGGTGCACGAGAAGTTCAAGATAGACAACACTTCCGCCAATATGCTCGCCGACTTTCTCGGCAACGACTTGTCGCGCATCCATACGGAGCTGGGTAAACTCAAGGCCATTCTTCCGGCAGGCAGCACCATCACCCAGGATGTCGTGCAAAAGTATGTGGTTCAAAGCAAGGAATTCAACATCTTTGAACTGCAGGACGCACTCGTCAGCCGCAACGCGCAGCGGGTGTTCAAGATCGCCATCAATTTCACGCAACATCTCAAGGATAATCCCAATGTCATGACCGTCACGATGTTGTACCGGTTTTACCATAAGATGCTGCTCTACCAGATGTCGCCTGTGAAAGACCGGGAGGCTCAGGCACGTGCGTTTGGGAACTTGGCTCCCAACATCATGGAAAAAAATGTGCGCGCCGCCATGAGCTACTCTGTTCCGCAACTGATGCAGATTATCTCCATCCTGCGCGAATACGACGTCAAATCCAAGGGGGTGGACACCAACACCGAGGAGGGTGACCTTCTCATTGAGATGATTTACAAGATTCTTCACGTATAGTTTTGTCATTTAATAATAGTTCAATCATAACACTCGAATTCATGGAATTAGCAACCAAGTACGATCCCACTGTTGTAGAAGACAAATGGTACAAATATTGGACCGACCATCGCATGTTTCACTCCGAGCCTGACGGACGTCCGGCCTACTCCATCGTGATTCCGCCCCCCAATGTGACGGGTGTGCTTCACATGGGACACATGCTGAACAATACAATCCAGGATGTGCTGGTGCGCCGTGCGCGCAAGTTAGGCTTCAACGCCGTATGGGTGCCCGGCACCGACCACGCCTCCATCGCCACCGAGGCCAAGGTGGTCAACTACCTGAAAGAACAAGGCATAGACAAGAAATCCCTGACCCGCGAGCAGTTCCTTGAATACGCCTGGCAGTGGAAGGAGAAGCACGGCGGCATCATCCTCCAGCAGCTCCGCAAGCTCGGCGCCTCCTGCGACTGGGACCGCACCAAGTTCACCATGGACCCCGACCTCTCCGAAGCGGTCATCGACATCTTCATCGACCTCTACCGCAAGGGCAAGATATATCGCGGCGTGCGCATGGTCAACTGGGACCCCAAGGCCCTCACCGCCGTCTCCGACGAAGAGGTGATCTATAAGGAACTGCATTCCAAGCTCTATTATGTGCGCTACGCCATCGAGGGCGAGCCGGGCGAGTTCATCACCATCGCCACCACGCGCCCCGAAACCATCCTCGGCGACACGGCCATCTGTATGCACCCCGACGACGAGCGCTACGCCAAGTACAAGGGCAAACGCGCCATCGTGCCTCTCGTCAACCGTTCCATCCCCCTCATCTACGACGAGTACGTGGAGCGCGAGTTCGGCACCGGCGCCCTCAAGATCACTCCGGCGCACGACATCAACGACTACAACCTCGGCATCAAGCACCATCTTGAGACCATCAACATCTTCAACGACAACGGCACCCTCAACGAGAGCGCCCAATTCCTCGTCGGCATGGACCGCTTCGCCGCGCGCAAGGCCATCATCCCCATGCTCGAAGAGTCCGGCAACCTTGTCAAAATCGAAGACTACGTCAACAAAGTCGGCTATTCCGAACGTACCAATGAGGTCATCGAACCAAAGCTCTCCATGCAGTGGTTCTGCAAGATGGGTGAACTGGCCAAGCCCGCACTCGACGCGGTCATGAACGGTGACATCAAGTTCTACCCCGACAAGTTCAAGAACACCTACTCCCACTGGATGGAGAATGTCAAGGACTGGTGCATCAGCCGCCAGCTCTGGTGGGGCCACCGTATTCCGGCTTACTACCTGCCCAACCACGAGTTTGTCGTGGCGCACGATCTTGACGAGGCCCTGCAACTCGCCCAAGCCAAGTTCCCCGACCTCAACCTCACGAAAGAGGACCTCAAGCAGGACGAGGACGTGATGGACACCTGGTTCTCCTCATGGCTCTGGCCGCTCTCTGTGTTCGACGGCATCCGCAAGCCCGACAATCCCGATATCAACTACTATTATCCCACCTCCGCCCTGATCACGGCGCCCGACATCATCTTCTTCTGGGTCGCCCGCATGATCATGGCCGGTCTGGAATGGCGCGGTGCCATTCCGTTCAAGGACGTCTATTTCACGGGCACGGTGCGCGACAAACTCCACCGCAAGATGTCCAAGTCGCTCGGCAACTCGCCAGACCCCATCATGCTCATGGAACAATATGGTGCCGACGGCGTGCGTTTCGGCATGCTGCTCAGCTCTCCCGCCGGCAACGACCTCCTCTTCGACGAGGCCCTTTGCGAGCAGGGACGTAACTTCAGCAACAAGATGTGGAACGCCTTCCGCCTCGTCAAGGGGTGGCAGGTGGACGAGAACGGCCAGCAACCCGCCCACACCGCCGTTGCCATCGAATGGATGCACGAGCGCATCCAGGAGGTGCTTGCCGGCATGGAGGAGGACTTCAAGCGCTACCGCCTCTCCGAAGCCCTGATGTCGGTTTACAAGTTGGTGTGGGATGATTTCTGCTCCTGCTTCCTCGAAATTGTCAAACCTCCGCTCCACCAGCCCATCGACGGTAAGACCTACAACCAAATCATCGACTTGTACGAAATCCTGATGGGCATCTTGCACCCCTTCGTGCCGTTCATCACGGAAGAGTTGTGGCACGCCATCCGCGAGCGCGGCGAGGAAGAGTCGCTGATGCTCACACCCATGCCGCGTTACGAGGGTAAGGTGAACCAGGGTCTGCTCGACGACTTCGCCCGCACGCGCAGTGTCGTTGAACAAATCCGCCACATTCGTTCCGAGAAAAACATCGCCCCCAAGAACGCGCTCAAGCTGCATGTGCATGCCGACAAAGGTGTCTCCACCGAAGGTCTCGACGCTGTTATCATGAAACTCGCCAACGTGGAGAGTGTCACCTACATGGCCGCCGACACCCCGACGGAGGGCACCTCCTTCATCGAGAAGAACGTCAAGTACGCAGTGCCCCTTGAAGGCCTTGTGGATGCCGAAGAGGAGATCAAAAAACTGAAGGCCGACCTTGAATATGCCGAAAAGTTCCTCCAAAGCGTGCTCAAAAAGCTCTCCAACGCCAGCTTTGTGCAGAACGCCCCGCAGAAGGTGGTGGACATCGAGCGCAAGAAACAGTCCGACGCGGAAGAGAAAATCCGCATCCTCAAAGAACAACTTTCAAAACTGCAATAAAACATGAAAGCCGTCCTGCGTTTTTTCATCATCCTGGCCGCCTTCCTGGTGCCGTTCACCTTCTTGGCCACCGATCTCAAGGAACGATTTCCTATTATGGTGGGTATCACGCTGGCCGTGACACTCGGATATTGGATAAGTTATGCCATTTTGGAAAAAAAGCGTAAACAACAAGATTCTCAAGATAACAAATAGAATATGAAAAAGATATTAGGCATTGGAAACGCACTGGTCGATGTGTTGGTAAACATCGATGATGACAAAATTCTGGCTGATTTGGGCTTGGACAAGGGGGGCATGGTGATGATTGACGCCGACCGCAAGCGCGAGCTGCACAAGGATATTGAGCAGTTGAAGCAGGTCTGCGCCACGGGAGGCTCCACCTCCAACACCATCCACGGCATTGCGCGTCTTGGAGCACCCGCTGGCTACATCGGCAAGGTAGGCCGCGACAAGATGGGCGATTTCTTCCGCGAGGACATGCGCCGCTTCGGGGTCACGCCGCACCTCATCGACTCCGACATCGACACGGGCATCGCCACCACCTTCATCACCGCCGATGCCGAGCGCACCTTCGCCACCTACCTCGGCGCCGCCGCCACCATGACACCCGGCGAGATCGACCCTGCCGTTTTTGACGAATACGATTGCGTCCACGTGGAGGGCTACCTCATCTTCAACCACGACCTTATCCTCCGCATCTGCCAAATCGCCAAGGAAAAGGGACTTCAGATTTCCATGGACATGGCCAGCTACAACATTATCGAGGCCAACTACGACTTCGTGAAGATGCTGTTGACCGACTATGTCGATATCATCTTTGCCAACGAAGAAGAGGCCAAGGCATTCACGGGAAAAGAGGGCTTGGAGGCACTGGAAGAGCTTTCCAAATACTGCG
Source organism: Bacteroidales bacterium (assembly GCA_017615795.1). Taxonomy (GTDB): domain Bacteria; phylum Bacteroidota; class Bacteroidia; order Bacteroidales; family WCHB1-69; genus F23-D06. The sequence continues at coordinate 16,291 of JAFZZK010000005.1, read as the reverse complement.
GCGTGGCCATTGTCAAGGTGGGCAAGGATGGGTCCTGGATCAAGAAAGAGGGTCAAATCACACGCGTGGAAGCCCAACTGACGGAAGCACGCGACACCACCGGGGCCGGCGACATTTATGCTTCAGGTGTGCTGTATGGCCTGCTCAACGGCTACACGCCCGCCCAATGTGGGGAGTTAGCCTCCTATCTTTCCGCACGTATGGTGGAACACATCGGCGCAAAATTGCCCGACGAAGTTTGGAAAGAAGTGAAAAAAATAAAGGCCGATTACGAATAATCGGCCTGTCTGTGAGCCACTTGTGAGACTTGAACTCGCGACCTACGCATTACGAATGCGTCGCTCTACCAACTGAGCTAAAGTGGCTTTTTTTGAGGACGCAAAGATAGAAAAAAAATCAATAGAAAACTCATCTTGCAAAAAAAAAGAGACAATGAGAAAGAAGACCGCGTTATTGCTCCTTTTAGCCATGGTTGTGTCCATGTCGGCGTTTGCCCAGCACTTTGACACATATTTTGTCAATAAGACACTTCGTGTCAACTATTTGCATATCGGAGACCACCAGTCAGAATCTTTGGAGATTCACCATTACACTGCCGGAGGCGTCTGGAGCGGCACGCGTGCCTATCTTATCGAACCTAAATTCTATGGAGATATCGCCATAGAGGTGTTCGACTCTTTGACGAACAAGCTGATTTACAGCCGCAGCTACTCCTGTCTCTTCACGGAGTACAAGACCACCGAGCGCGCCAAGACCGAGGTGGCGAGAATGGAGGAGAGTGTCAACATTCCCTATCCCAAGAACACCGTGCGTCTGAAATTCACCTCCTACGACCGCAAGCGTAACTCGGAAGTGCTCTACGAAGGCTACTACAATCCCCGCACCACTCCGACGGAAGCGATGAAAAAGGAATACAAGGTGATGAACCTGCACAAGGGCAACACGCCCGACAAGGCCATCGACATCCTCTTTATCCCCGACGGGTACGCCAAAAAGGACAAGAAGGTGCTGAAACACGACATGAAGCGCTTTGCCTCCTACGTGATGAACTGCTCGCCGTACAAGGATATGGCCAGCAAGGTCAATATTCGTGCTATAGAGGGCTATTCCGAGCAATCGGGCATCACACAGCCGCAGAACAACATTTACGTGAAGACTCTGTTGAACTGTGCTTACAATGCGCTTGACCTTGACCGCTACCTGATGTGTCTTGGGGTATGGCACATGCAGGATGTGGCAGACGACGCGCCTTACGATGCTATCGTCATCATCTGCAACAGCGAGAAATATGGCGGCGGCGGCATCTACAATTTCTATTGCACTGTCTATAACCATGGCGATTACCCCGACTATGTCATCGTGCACGAAATGGGTCACCTTATTGGCGGGCTGGCCGACGAATACTATACATCCGATGTGTCGGTGCAGGATTTCTATCCCGCAGGCATCGAGCCTGTGGAGCCGAATGTGACCACGCTGGTTGATTTTGATTCCAAGTGGAAATCCATGCTGGACAAATCCACGCCCGTACCCACCCCGGAAGTCAAGAAGGATGACCCCAATTTCAACCGGTTGGGTGTCTATGAGGGTGGCGGATACGTGGCCAAGGGAGTCTATCGTCCCGCGCTGCACTGCACCATGCACCAGATCCGTTACAATGATTTTTGCCCTGTTTGCCACAAGGTGCTGGAGGAGGTGATTGATTACTACTCAAAATAGTAGTCGTCACCCGTTTGTGACAGGTGGTTGATGCCTGACTTCTGATTCCTGAAATTGATACTTTATTCTCGGCTCCCCATCTTGTACATGTCGAGCACGTTGTTCATGAGCATGGCGATGGTCATGGGGCCGACGCCGCCGGGCACGGGCGTGGCGGCACTGAGTCGCTTGTCCAATGCTTCGCAGGTGGCGGGGCTGTAAACATCGCCCACGAGCCCCTCTTCGGTGCGGTTGATGGCCACGTCGATGAGCACGGCACCCTCTTTGAGGTCTTCGGGTTTCAGCAGTCCGGGATGTCCGGCGGCGGTGATGACGATGTCGGCCAGACGTGTCAGCTCCGGCAGGTTTCGGGTGTGGGAGTGGCAGAGGGTGACGGTGGCGTTTTTGCGGATGAGCAGCTGTGCGGTGGGTTCGCCCACGAGCTGGCTGCGCCCGATGACCACGGCGTGTCGGCCTGCCACTTCGATGCCGTTGGTGGAGAGCAGGGTCAGGATGCCCTTGGGGGTGCAAGGCATCACGTAGGGCTCGCCGAGATGGAGCAGTCCCACGTTCATGAGATGCAGGCCGTCGGCATCCTTTCGGTAGTCGATGGAGTCGAGGATGCGCGCGCTGTCGTAATGGTCGGGCAGGGGCAACTGGATGAGGATGGCGTCGACGTAAGCGTCATGGTTGAGGCTGTCGACGAGGGCGTAGAGGTCGGCTTCCGGCGTGTCGTCGGGCAGCAGGTGGGTTTGGCACTCCATGCCGAGCGACCGGCAGGTGTTGGCCTTGCTGCGCACGTAGGAGAGGCTGTCCTCGCGATTGCCCACGAGTATGATGGCCAATTGGGGAGGGCGCAACCCTCTCATCTTGATGGATTCCACTTCCTGTGCAATCTCGCCTTTGATCTGCAGGGCACACGCCTTGCCATCGATGATTTTCATAATGCTTTTACTCTGAATATGTTATCTTGTCTGGGATGATGTATGCGTTGGGATAGGCCGTCCGGATCTCCACCAATGCAAAATAGGCCTCCAAGCGGGTCTTGTAGTTGCCCACGCGGATTCTGAAATAGGGTTCCATGTATGAAATATAGGCGGGCGTCTCGGGAAAGCGACTGCGGAAAAGGAACCGCTCGTTCTCTGCCGTGCTCTTGGAGTTGGTGCCGGTCACGGCCGCAATCTGGATGCGATAGCCGTCCACCTCGCCCAACCGTTTCCAGGTCCTCACATAGTCGTCCTGGATGGTCACGATGGCCGGCTCGATGTTGTACTGCACCGAGTTCTGCGTGAAACCGGCGACGCAACAAACTATCAACGCCAATGTTATGAAGAATCGTCTCATAAAAATATTTTCGGCAAAAATAAAAAAAATAATGTAACATCTGCAAAAAGTAAACGTATTATAGGTGATTATTTCGTACTTTTGCAAACTTAAATTTTAGACATGGGACTGTTTTCGTTTTTCACAAAAGAGATTGCAATAGACTTAGGCACGGCAAACACCGTGATACTCCATAACAACCAGGTGGTGGTGGACGAGCCGTCCATCATCGCTATTGACACGCAGACCAAGACAGTGAAGGCTGTGGGCAAGAAGGCGTTGATGATGGAAGGCCGTACGCCGGCGGGCATCATTACCAAGCGCCCGTTGCGCGACGGGGTCATTGCCGACTTCCAGAGCACCGAGATGATGTTGCGCGAATTCATCAAGATGACGGGCAACAAGGGCTACTTCTTCAACCCCTCCCTCAAGATGGTGATATGCATTCCTTCCGGCATTACCGAGGTGGAGGAACGCGCCGTGCGTGACTCTGCCGAGCAGGCCGGTGCCAAGGACGTGCGCATGATCCACGAGCCGATGGCCGCCGCCATCGGTATCGGCATTGATGTGCTCGATGCCAACGGCAACATGGTCATCGACATCGGTGGCGGCACCAGCGAAATCGCCGTCATCGCCCTCGGCGGTATCACGACCAGCACCTCCGTCAAGGTCGCCGGCGACCGCTTCAACAGCGACATCATCGACTATATGCGCAAGACGCACAATATCGCCATCGGCGTGGCTACGGCCGAACAGATCAAGATCAACGTCGGCTCTGCTCTCGAAGACATCGAGAACCCGCCTGCCGAGTATGAGGTCTATGGCCGTGACTTGGTGCGCGGCATCCCCGTGGCCGTCAAGGTCAGCCACCGCGAGATCGCCCAGGCTCTCGACCGCTCCATCGCCCTCATCGAGACTGCCGTGAACAACGCCTTGGAGAAGACGCCCCCTGAGTTGTCCGCCGATATCTACAAGACGGGCATCTACCTTGCCGGCGGCGGCTCCCTGCTGCGCGGCCTCGATAAGCGTATCGCCCGCAAAACCACCCTCAAGGTACACATCGCCGAAGACCCCCTCAAGGCTGTTGCCCGCGGTACCGCCATCGCCCTCAAGAACTTCGACAAGTTCCCGTTCTTGATGAAATAGTCTTTTTAGATGATACGATTAAAGGCCAATGCAAGTGTTGGCCACTGCTTAATATGTTGGAGAGATGCATGGATATGTATCTCTCCAATTTTTTTATTATTTTTGCATCTTTAAAAAATAAAAATGCAAGATGCAGGAAATTAGAAACATAGCGATTATTGCGCACGTTGACCACGGCAAAACAACCCTCGTGGACAGAATATTGTATCAGGCGCACCTCTTCCGCGACAACCAACAAGTGCAGGACTTGGTGCTCGACAACAACGACCTTGAACGCGAGAGAGGTATCACTATCCTCTCCAAGAATGTTTCTGTTCGCTATAAGGGTGTGAAAATCAATGTTATCGACACGCCGGGCCACAGCGACTTCGGCGGCGAGGTGGAACGTGTGCTCAACATGGCTGACGGTGTGCTCCTCGTGGTGGACGCCTTTGAAGGCCCCATGCCACAGACGCGCTTCGTCACCCAAAAGGCTATCGAACTCGGCCTTAAGCCCATCGTTGTCATCAACAAGGTGGACAAGCCCAATTGTCAGCCCGATTTGGCACAGGAAGCGGTCTTTGAACTGATGTTCAACCTCGGTGCCTCCGACGAGCAGCTCGACTTCCCGACAGTCTATGGCTCAGCCAAGCAGGGCTGGATGGGACCCGACTGGAAAACGCCCACCAACGACATCTCCTACCTGCTCGACACCATCGTGAAGCACATTCCCGCGCCGCATCCGGAAGAGGGGAACCTCCAGATGATGATCTCCTCCCTCGACTTCTCCTCCTACGTGGGGCGCATCGCAGTGGGACGCGTCAAGCGTGGCTCCATTACGTGGGGACAAAACGTTTCCCTCGTCAAGCGCGACGGTACGGTGCAGCATTCTAAAGTGAAGGAACTCTATGTGTTTGAAGGGCTTGGCAAGGAAAAGATCAAGACTCCCGTGGAAGCCGGCGAACTTTGTGCAGTGCTTGGTCTCGACGACTTCGAGATTGGCGACACGGTGGCGGATTACGAGAACCCCGAGCAATTGACGCCCATCAAAGTGGACGAGCCCACCATGAGCATGTTGTTCACCATCAACAATTCGCCGTTCTTTGGCAAAGAAGGTAAGTATGTAACATCAAGACACTTGCGTGATCGTCTTTTCGCAGAACTGGAAAAGAATCTCGCCATGCGCATTGAGGAGACCGACTCCCCCGACCGTCTCAACGTCTACGGACGCGGCATCCTGCACCTCTCCATTCTCATTGAGACAATGCGCCGCGAGGGCTATGAGCTGCAAGTGGGCCAACCACAAGTTATTATTAAGGAAATCGACGGCCAGAAATGCGAGCCTATCGAGCAACTGCTGGTGTTGGTGCCCGAGGAGATGTCCTCCCGCGTCATCGACTACGTGTCGCGCCGCAAGGGTGAACTCATGTCGATGGACACGCTGAACGACCGTGTGCACTTGAACTTCAATATCCCGTCGCGTGGCCTCATCGGCCTGACTAACCAGCTGTTGACGGCTACCGAGGGCGAAGCTATCATATCCCATCGTTTCACGGGCTTTGAGCCCTGGAAGGGCGAGATCCCCGGCCGTCATGCCGGTTCCCTCATCGCTATGGAGACGGGCCAAGCTTATGCATACTCTCTCAACAAACTGCAGGATCGCGGGCGCTTCTTCATCGAACCGGGCGATCCCGTCTATGCAGGCCAGGTCATCGGTGAGCACATTCGTCAAGGCGATTTGGTCATCAACGTCTGCAAGTCGAAAAAGCTCTCCAACATGCGTGCTGCCGGTTCTGACGAGAAGTTGGTGCTGGCTCCCGCCATCAAGTATTCGTTGGAGCAGTACATGGAGTTTATCGCCAAGGACGAATACTTGGAGGTGACCCCGCAGTCGCTGCGCGTGCGCAAGATCTTGTTGGACGAACTTGAACGCAAACGTGCCGCACAACGTGCCGAAAGTGCCCAATAATACCATCTTTTATGCAAAAAGAGGAATTCTATCAGCATTTGTGTGAGGAATTGCGACAAAACAGGTCGCTATACCCCTACTATAAGCTGGTGGATGGCAGTGTGTCCCAGCAGCAATACCGCAAGGCCTACTTTTTGCAAAGATTGGAATATATTGACAAGCATGTGGATCTTTCCCAGCACCCCGTCATTTGGGATTGTGGGTGCGGCTACGGCTCCACCGATCTCTATTTCGCCATGAACGGCGCGCCCTCGTATGGCACTACTATCGAGTTCTATGCCGACGAAATCGAGAAACGCAAGCTTTTCTGGAAACAATATGGTGATTCGAGCCTGTTTGCCTACGAATATGCCAATGTCTTCGACCAAAATATTCCAGAAGAAAAGTATGACTACATCATTTTGCAGGACACCTTGCACCATATCGAGCCTTTGGACGAAGGGTTGCGCATTTTTTACAAAGCCCTGAAAAAAGGAGGCAAATTGGTGTTGATTGAAGAAAATGGTGGCTGTTTGGTCAAGCGTGCGATGCTTTTCCTGCGCCGCGGAAACAAGCGTGTGATTTCCGTCTATGACGACGTGTTGAAGAAAAACGTGTTGATGGGCAACGAAAATGTCCGTACTGAGGCACAATGGCGGGAGGCGTTCGCCTGCGCCGGCTTTGTGTTGGAAGAGGATTCCGTCCAATACATCCGCAGGTGCTACCCGTGGCGTTTCAATGCGCATAACATGTTGCAAATTATAGATTTAGAACAATACAAGAGTAAAAACAAGAAACTGTGCCACTATGCCTTTTTCGGGCTGAACATGGTTTTCACCAAACAATAATCCAATGAACACGACCATCCATCTTGCCGACATGCAGTTTTATAGTCACCACGGATGTTTCGATGAGGAACGCATCATTGGGACGCGCTTTTCCGTTGACCTTTGGCTTACTTACGATGCATCGCGAGCCGCAGCCACCGATGATGTGAACGACTCGGTGAACTATGCGTTGGTCTATCAGACGGTGCAACGTGTGATGGGTGAGCCTTCGCACCTACTGGAGCACGTGGCGCGCCGCATGATAGAGGCCGTGAAGGGCGACTTCTCCGCAGTCATCACGGTCAAGGCCAAGATTTGCAAGCTCAATCCCCCGTTGGGCGGCCAGATGAGCCATGTTTCGGTGGAGATGGAGGGGTAGGCCATGAACGCGCTTGTTTCCGAATTGCAACAGCAGCTGCGGGCGCGCTCGGTGCGCAAGCTGGTCGTCATTGCCGATGCGACGGTGTCAGCGCTTTATCCGCACTATTGGGACGAGTTGTCTCATGAATTCCCGACAATCTTCATGGATGTTCCTGCGGGCGATGCATCCAAATCGATTGCGCAGGCCGAGCAGTTGTGGCTGCAGTTGTTGGAGGCTTGCTGTGACCGCGACGTGTTCATTCTCAACTTCGGCGGCGGCATGGTCTGCGACCTCGGAGGCTTTGTGGCGGCCACCTACAAGCGCGGTGTACGCTTCGCCAACTGCCCCACCACCTTGTTGGCCATGATTGACGCGGCCATCGGGGGCAAGAACGGCGTCAATGTGCGGCACGTCAAGAATTGTGTCGGCACATTCTGCCAGCCGGAGTTCGAACTGCCCTGTGATTTGTCGTTCTTGCAGACTTTGTCGGAAAAAGAGCTGCTCAGTGGTTTCGGCGAGCTGATCAAGTGCGCCATCATTGGGGCCCCGGCCCTGTTTTGCGAGTTGGAGGCACTGGAGCATCTAACTCCCGGGAATATCCAACCCGGATGGATTGACAAATGCATTTCTGTCAAGCATGAATTTGTGAAAAGAGATCCCTATGACCTGCATGAGCGGCATGTGCTGAACTTGGGGCACACTTACGGGCACGCCATAGAGAGCCTGTTTGCCGAAGAGGGCAGGCCTGTTGCGCATGGCGAGGCCGTTGCGTTGGGATTGTTCTACGAGAGTCGGCTGATGGCACAGATCGGGCAATGCCGCCAAGAAGATGCCGATCGTGTTGAGCGCTTGGTGCGTCGCCATTACCGTGTCCCCGCGTTTACTGAGGATGAGGTGCGGCGGCTGGTCGACTTTATGCAGCAGGATAAGAAAAACCAGCAGGGTCATGTCGTTTTTGTTCAACTGCGAGGCATCGGCGATGTGTCGCCCGACTGCCGCGTGGCGTTGGATTTGTGCGCGAAAGTGATTCGTTGACGGAATACCGGTGTAGGCGGCGGCCCTACCGCAAAATTTTCTATTTTTGCGCCCCCAATAATCAGGAGACGCATGGACTTTAAACTCATCTCTTCTTACCAGCCTTCCGGCGACCAGCCGACCGCCATCCAGCAACTCGTGGACGGGCTCAACCGCGGTGACGAGGCGCAAACTCTGTTAGGCGTCACCGGGTCTGGCAAGACCTTTACCATCGCCAACGTCCTGCAGCGGGTCAATCGCCCGGCTCTTGTGTTGAGCCACAATAAGACCCTCGCCGCGCAACTCTATGGCGAGTTCAAACAGTTCTTCCCCGACAATGCTGTTGAGTATTACGTCTCCTACTATGACTACTACCAACCGGAAGCCTATATACCCACCACCAACACTTATATCGAGAAAGATCTTGCCATCAACGATGAGATTGAGAAGTTGCGTTTGCACACCACTGCCTCTCTTTTGTCGGGGCGGCGCGATGTGATTGTGGTGGCTTCCGTTTCCTGCATATATGGGGTGGGCAATCCCAACGACTTTGCCAAGAATGTCATCAACCTGCACCCGGGCATGCGCATCGACCGCAACCAGCTGCTGCTGGCCTTCGTCAGCGCACTCTACTCGCGCACAGAACTGGACCTGCAACCCTCCCAATTCCGCGTCAAGGGCGACACCGTTGACATTTACCCGCCTTACGCAGACATTGCCTACCGCATCCTCTTCTTCGATGACGAGATTGAGTCCATCGCCGAGATTGAGGCCGTGAGTGGTGGTGTGATCAGCCGTGTCGACAAACTTACCATATATCCCGCCAGCATCTTCGTCACCACCCAGCAGTCGATGAACGATGCCATCATCAATATCAAGATGGACTTGGGAGAGCAGATTGAGTACCTGAAGTCTATCGGCAAGCATCTGGAGGCGAAGCGTCTTGAGGATCGTGTCAACTACGATGTCGAGATGATGCGCGAGTTGGGTTATTGTTCCGGAATTGAAAACTACTCGCGCTATTTTGACAAGTGCCAGCCTGGCGAGCGGCCATTCTGTATCCTCGACTTCTTCCCCGACGACTTTGTGCTGGTGGTCGATGAAAGCCATGTCACTGTGCCCCAGATCGGTGCCATGTACGGGGGCGACCGTTCCCGCAAGATCAATCTGGTGGATTATGGTTTCCGTCTGCCCGCCGCATTGGACAATCGTCCGCTGAAGTTCGATGAGTTTGAGAGTCTCATCGGGCAGACCATATACATGAGTGCCACGCCTGCTGAGTTCGAGCTGAAGAAATCGGGCGGGGTGGTGGTGGAACAGGTGGTGCGCCCCACGGGCCTCTTGGATCCGCCTATCGAGGTGCGTCCCGCCACCAACCAGGTGGACGACCTGCTCAACGAGATTGAGGATACCGTGGACAAACACGAGCGCGTGCTGGTGACCACTTTGACCAAGCGGATGGCGGAAGAACTGAACACCTATCTCATCAACATCGGCATCAAGTCGTGTTACATCCATTCCGATGTGGAGACGTTGGACCGTGTGGAGATATTGAAAGACTTGCGTCTCGGAGCCATTGACGTCTTGGTGGGCGTGAACCTGCTGCGCGAGGGCCTCGACTTGCCGGAGGTGTCGCTCGTGGCTGTGATGGATGCCGACAAGGAGGGCTTCTTGCGCAACGAGCGTTCGTTGACCCAGACGGCGGGGCGTGCGGCGCGCCATGTCAACGGGCGTGTCATCTTTTATGCCAACAAGGTCACCAAGTCGATGCAGGCCACCATGGACGAGACGGCGCGCCGCCGTGCCAAGCAGATGGCCTACAACGAGAAACACCATATCACCCCGCGGGGCGTGGTAAAGTCCGACGAGATGGCTTTCCCCGCCAGTATCGATGACGCTGTGACGCGTGCTGGCGAGCGCTGGGACAAGCCAAACTCATTGCCTGGAAACACAACCTCTTCGGCTGCAAAGTCTTATACCATATCGGAATCCCCGACCCCCATTGCCGCCGAGAGGCAGGAACGTGTGAAGCCCCAAGAAAGTGATGTCCGCCTCCTTAACCTCGAACAGCTGAAAACGCGGCTCAAGATGCTTCGCAAGGAGATGGACAAAGCGGTCAAGGTCCTCGACTTCGATGCCGCCGCCACCTTGCGTGACGAATTGCTCGAAATCGAACGCCGTATCAAAAATTACTAAACAGCTATTGACCGTTGGCTTTTTGCGACTTGTCCAAAATGGAGGAAGAACATTCACGGCTCATTTGGAATCCGAGCCGATCATCTTGTGCTAATGTTTTTTAGCCTCTTGTTTCATCCGTTTCTTTGCCTCTTTGATTTCCTTTTTGCTCATCTGAAATGTCAGGGGAACGCTGTAATAGCAGCGGATGGGTCTGCCTTCCTGCATTCCGGGTTTCCATTTGGGCATGGCCATGACCGCGCGGACAGACTCTTTGTCGATGGAAGGATAAAGAGGCTTCATCGCCTCGGCATTGGAGACGCTGCCGTCTTTTTCGACCACAAATTTTATAAGCACAGTGCCGGTAATGCCATGTTCACGGGCATCTTGAGGATACACGATTTCGTTGGAAATGAAACTGATGAGTGCGTCCATGCCGCCTGGATATTCAGGCATGATTTCTGCTGAGGTGAAGATGGTCTCTTCATTCTTGCCGTCGGTTTGTCCGAACAGGGTCGTGGAGAGCAACACGACGAAGGCGAGGAGAAAAATCTTTTTCATAGGATGAGGTTTTTATGACGCAAAAATAGCAATTTTAGTGATGAACAATTCGTGATTACACATTAATTGTTATTAGTGGATTGTTAATAGAACCAATGCCGTCATTAGACAATTTTTATTATTTTTGCACCCTAAAAACATATTATCATGTACGATCAGACACACGGGCTGTACATCGCCCATTGCGCCGAAGGCGCGTTGAGTATCCAAGGAAAAATGGCAAACAGACATGGACTTGTCGCCGGCGCCACCGGCACGGGTAAGACCGTGACCCTCCAAGTTATGGCAGAGTCTTTCTGCCAGGCGGGCGTGCCATGTTTTATGGCCGACATGAAAGGCGACCTCTCCGGCATCAGTCAAGTCGGAGCCATGAGCAGCTTCATCGAGAAGAGACTTCCCGAGTTTGGCATCGAGAACCCGCAGTTCCAGTCCTGCCCCGTGCGTTTCTATGACGTATATGGCCAGCAAGGCCACCCTATGCGCGCCACCATTTCCCAGATGGGACCGCTTTTGCTGTCGCGCCTGCTCGGCCTCAACGAGACCCAGGACGGCGTGCTCAACATCGTCTTCCGCATCGCCGACGAACGCGGCCTGCTGCTCATCGACATCAAGGACTTGCGCGCCATGCTCGACTATGTCTCCAAACATGCCAAGGAGTACACGACCAAATATGGCAACATCTCCACCGCCACGGTCGGTGCCATCCAGCGTGCCATCCTGCAACTGGAAAACCAGGGCGCGGAACAGTTCTTCGGCGAACCGGCCTTCGATATCCACGACCTGCTCCAAACGGAAGGGGGCAAGGGGGTGATGAACGTGCTGGCCGCCGACAAGCTCATGATGCAGCCTAAGTTGTACAGCACCTTCCTGCTGTGGCTTCTCTCTGAACTCTACAGCATCCTGCCTGAGGTGGGCGATCAGGACCTGCCCAAACTGGTGTTCTTCTTCGACGAAGCCCACACGCTGTTTGAAGACACGTCCAAAGCACTCGTCGACAAGATTGAACAGGTGATCCGCCTCATCCGAAGCAAAGGCATCGGCATCTTCTTTGTGACGCAAAGTCCGACGGACATCCCTGAGATTATACTGGGACAGCTTGGCAACCGTGTACAGCATGCCTTGCGCGCCTACACGCCCAAGGACCAGCGCGCCGTGAAGACCGCCGCCGACACGTTCCGCACCAACCCCGACTTTAAGACCGACGAGGCCATCATGAACCTCGAGACCGGCGAGGCGTTGGTGAGCTTCCTCGACGAGAAGGGCGCCCCCAACATCGTGCAACGCGCCAAGATACTCTTCCCGCTTTCCCAAATCGGTGCCATCACCGAAAGCCAGCGTACTGACATAATCCGCCAGAGTCGCATCGGCGGCAAGTACGACACGCCAATTGACCGCGAAAGCGCCTTTGAGGTGCTGTTGCAGCAATCGGAGGAGCTGGCACGCCAGCAAGAAGGGGAAATTGCCAAAGCCGAGGAGGAAAAGGCAGAAAAGGGAACGAAAGAGGCCAAGCAGAAGCCCGGCTTGTTGTCGAAAGTGGTCAAGGCCATCATCACGGCTGTCACGGCCACGATAGGAACTATCTTAGGCAATGCCGTCAGCAACAAGGTGACGGGAAAGAAAACCAAGAGCACGACCTCCGCGACGGGCAAGGTGGTGAAGAGTGCCACCAGCGCTGCCACACGCACCGTCACCCGCGAGATTACCCGCGATATTCTCGGTAACCTGATCAAATAAGGTCAAAAACGCAACACGTAGAGACGCAATGCATTGCGTCTCTACAATAAGTCGTGTTGTTGCATGCGGTATTTGGCCAACGCCTCCCATTCCGTGCCTTTGCGCCCGTAGTTGGCGTATGGGTAAATGGATATGCCGCCGCGCGGGGTGAACAGCCCCAACACTTCAATATACTTGGGATCCATCAGCTTGATGAGATCTTTCATGATGACATTGACGCAGTCCTCGTGAAAATCGCCGTGGTTGCGAAAACTGAAGAGATAGAGCTTGAGGCTCTTGCTCTCCACCATGCGCTTGTCGGGGATGTAGCTGATGCGAATTTCGGCGAAGTCGGGTTGCCCGGTGATGGGGCATAGAGTAGTGAATTCCGGGCAGTTGAAGCGCACCCAGTAGTCGTTGTCGGGGTGGCGGTTTTCGAAAGTTTCCAGCACTTCCGGAGCATAATCCTGGCGATATTCGGTCTTTTTGCCGAGGGAAACCAGACCTTCGTCTTTTTGATCTTTCATGTTTATTGTTGTTTAGATTTGAGATATTCTTCCAATCCCTGGCGACGCAGGGTGCAGGCGGGGCAGTGGCCGCAGCCGTCGCCGGGAATGCTGTTGTAGCAGGTCAGCGTTTCGTGGCGCACGAGGTCGAAAACGCCAAGTTCGTCGGACAGGCGCCATGTTTCGGCTTTGTTGAGCCACATCAAGGGGGTGTGGATGATGAACTGCTCGTCCATTGCAAGGTTGAGGGTGACGTTGAGCGAGCGGATGAAGGCGTCGCGACAGTCGGGATAGCCGGAATAGTCGGTTTGGGAGACGCCTGTGACGAGGTTCTTGATACCCAGCTCGCGGGCGTGGACTGCTGCGATGGAGAGGAAGAAGAGGTTGCGGCCCGGCACGAAAGTGTTTGGCAGGCTGTCGGCGGGCTTCTCCTGGTCCATCTCGATGGAGCTGTCTGTGAGCGAGCACCCCGTGCTGATCTCACCGATGAAATTCACCTCCCGCACGGTGATGGGCACGTTGGCCTTGGCCGCAATCTTGCGCGCAAGCTCCACCTCTAATTGATGCTTCTGGCCATAGAGAAAGCTGATGGCATAAACTTCTTTGAATTGTCGTTTGGCCCAAAAGAGGCAGGTGGTGCTGTCCTGTCCGCCGGAAAGGACCACTAAGGCTTTGTCTTTATCCAACATTTAGATTCTTGTTTTTTAAGTGGTTGTCAAGTACACTTGGTTTTGGGCGGCAAAAATAGAAATTTTCTTTTTCTCTGGCGACAGACACCAACTTCCAATTATTTTTTTTACTATTTTTGCGCAGTATTATTTATTAAACAATGGCACTATGACACAAGTTCAGATTATTCTCATCATCGCGGCGGTTCTTGTCTTTGTCCTGTTTCTCGCCGTTTGCTACGTCAAAGCCCCCCCGAAAGACGCTTTCATCATCTCGGGATTGTCGCGCCAACCGCGAATCCTCATCGGCAAGGGCGGCTTCCGCATACCGGGCTTGGAGCGTGTGGACAAGGTCTTCCTTGGCCAGACCTCCGTGGACATCAAGACCACCACGCCCGTGCCCACCAATGACTTTATTTCCGTGGTGGTGGATGCCGTGGCCAAGATCCGCGTCATCAACACACCGGAGGGCATACGGCTGGCTGCCAAGAACTTCCTCAATATGTCGGAGAAGGATATTGCCATGCAGGTCAAGGACTCCCTGGAAGGCAACATGCGTGAGATTATCGGCACGCTCGACCTGAAGTCGCTCAACATCGACCGCGACGGCTTCTCGGACCAAATCGCCAAGAAGGCTTCGCCCGATATGGGGAAACTCGGTATCGAGATCATATCCTGCAATATCCAGAATATCACGGATAACGAAGGCCTTATCAAGAATTTGGGTGCCGACAACACGTTCAAGATCCGCAAGGAGGCCGCTATCACCAAGGCGCAGGCCGAGCGTGACATCGCCATCGCGGAGTCCGAGGCTGCCAAGGAGGCCAACGATGCCCGTGTGCTCAACGAGACCATTATCGCGGAAAAGAACAACGAACTGGCGGTCAAGGTGGCCAACCTCAAGGTGATAGAGGACACGCAAAGGGCCAAGGCCGACGCCGCCTATGAGATTCAGAAACAAGAGCAGCAAAAGACGGTCAACGTGAAGACCGTGGAGGCCGAGGCCACCAAGTCTATTCTCACCCAAGAGAAGCAGAAGGAAATCAACGCTGCCGCGGTGGAGGCCGAGACCGAAAAGGCCCGTAAGGAACAGGAGCTCACTTCCGAGCAGGTGAAGATTCAGCAAAACCGCTTGGAAGCCGAGATCCAAAAGAAGGCCGACGCGGACAAGTACAACATGGAGATTGCCGCAGCCGCCGAGTTGGAGCAACGCAAGCGTCAAGCCGAGGCAGAAGCCTATGAGGCCGAACAGCGCGCCCGTGCGGTCAAGGCACAGGCGGAGGCCGAACAGTTCCGCATGGAGCAGGAGGCTATCGGGCGCAAGAAGCTGGCCGATGCTGACGCGTACGCCATCGAGCAGAAAGGTCTTGCCGAGGCTGCCGCCATTGAGAAGCGGGGATTGGCCGAGGCCGAGGCGATGCGCAAGAAGGCCGAAGCCTTCAAACTCTATGGTGACGCGGCCAAGGCACAGATGGTCATCGACCGTTTGCCCGAAATTGCCCGCGCAGTGGCCGAGCCTATCGGCACCATCAAGGATGTCCGCATCTATGGCAACACCGGCGACGGTATCGCCCAGCTGTCGGGACAGGTGCCCGCCGTTATCAAGCAGACCATGGACACCGTGTCGGATGCCACTGGGGTGGACATGTCGAAAATTGTAGAGCAGTCCACGCTCGAAAACGCCGTCAAAAGGACTTCTAAGAGTGAACCCGAGAAGGAATAAAAGGCTGTAAAGACAGTATAATTAATCGAAAACCCTTTTTAAAACATTTATTAACCTAAAAATTTACAAATTATGATTGGTATTATTGTTTCCTTGGTATTAGGCGCTGTGATAGGCTGGTTGGCCGGCAACATCATGCGCGGCGGCGGCTTCGGACTGCTGTGGAACATCATCATTGGCGTTATCGGCAGCTTCATCGGCAGCTTTGTCATGAACCTGTTGCATGTCAACACCGGTGGCGGCATTGTTTGGCAGATCATCGTCGGCGTCATCGGCGCATGCTTGCTCCTGTGGGTCATTTCTCTGTTGAAAAAGAAATAACACGCCTCAATACAGGAATGAAAAAAAGGCAAAACAAGGTTTTCCTTGTTTTGCCCTTTTTTTTGGTAGTTATATACATGGTGGCACAATGTCGGCATAATAAGGTCGTGTCATAACGCTTTTTCCCAACGACACCGTTTCGCGGCGAGCGCGTCAAGTGCCCTGTGGAGCGTCTCTCCCGCGCCGCGACATGGGGCATCAGCGTGCCGTCATCCCCCATACCACCGTTCCTTTCAGTCGCTCGGTGTGGGGTTACCGATATGGTACCCCTTCGGGGAAAATTCAGATAGGGACAATAGATAATAATTGGTTTTCCTTAAGCAGCCCG
>JAFZZK010000049.1 GCA_017615795.1 Bacteroidales bacterium | reverse complement strand
TTCCAACGCTCTCTTGATGTTCTCCTGTCCCTTGACATCGCTGAAATCGTGCTCGTAATTGTTCAAACTCCGGCGGAACTCATTCTCAATGTTAACAGTCGTAGGCTCAATGGGAACATCTTCGTTGAAATAGTCTATGACTTGCTTGATGTTATTGACACCAAGGATGTCGAGGCCCTGCACGATGGCGGCTTCGCGGGCGTTCTGCTCTGGCAAAATCAGGGCCTTCTTGCCCCGCTTGCGGGCTTCCAACGCAATGGGCAGTGCGCCCCGGATGGGCTGCAAAGTGCCGTCCAGCGACAGCTCTCCCATAATATAATAGTCCTTGAGCCGCTCGCCGCCTTTGATTTGCTGGGAGGCTGCCAGAATGGCGATGGCTAATGTCAAGTCGTATGCCGATCCCTCCTTGCGAATGTCCGCCGGCGCCATGTTGACCACGATTTTACGCCCCGGCATGCGGTAGTTGTAGTTCTTTAACGCCGTCTCAATGCGCTGCTGACTCTCCTTGACGGCACTGTCGGGAAGCCCGACCAGATGAAAGCCGATGCCAATGTCCACACTCACTTCAACGGTGATGTGGATGGCAGCAACGCCCATTAGGGCACAACAGAATGTACGTACTAACATAATTGTTCATATTTTAAATCCGACGGCAAAAATACGAAAATTATGATATGATTAATATAAAATTTACGTAAAATTTAATTTTAACTATTAAATGTTAAAAAATGACTTCCTGTTTTATTCGAATGACAGCGTGCAATCAACCACACTTCCGGCAGGATTGTTGACTTTTAATGTTGCGGTGCGCCCGATAATGAGCGTGTAGTTGGGACGGCAATGGCCAGCGGGAAAATTGTAGCAAATGGGGAAATCGTATTTCGCGCAAATCTCTGCAATGAGTGTGTTGACGTCATAATTTTGGAAATAGTCGTCAACGCGGATGCGTGACATGCAGCCGACAATCAGCCCTTTCAGGTTCTTGAACTTACCGGCGCGCTCCAGTGAGTGCAACATTCTGTCGATGTGGTAGATGTTTTCGTCAACATCTTCTATGTATAGAATCTTGCCATCCGTATTGAGGTCAGAAACCGAGCCCTGCAACGAATAGAGCAGGGAGAGATTTCCTCCAACCACTGGTGCTGTGACCGTACCAGGGCGATTCAAGCTGTCAGCGGGAAATGTATAAGATAACCTGTTACCCCGCAAGGCTTGTATTAATGTGTTGTTATAAAGCCTGTTGATGGACGTGTCGAGCATTGTGATGGACATGGGGCTGTGTAGCGATGGGTATCCCAACGACAAGAGATGTGTCAGCAAAACGGTGATGTCGCTAAAACCGCAAATCCACTTGGGATGTTTCCGGAATTCTGTAAAATCCAAACTGTCAATAATGTTGGCCGTGCCATAGCCGCCACGGGCGCAGAGGATAGCTTTCACGCCGGGGCGGTCGAGCATCTGTTGGAACGCTTCCGCACGTTGACGGACTGTTCCGGCGAAGCCATTGTGAGTCAGGAAAATCTGGGGGGAAACAATCACGTTGAAGCCATTCGATTGCAGGAATTGCACAGATGTCTCCACTTGCTTGGGCGTGACAGGTGCGGCGGGTGCAACGATGGCGATGGTGTCACCCACCTGCAATTTGGGCATGTCTTGCGCGAAAAGCGATGTGCAGACAAGACATAGTACAACACAAAACAGCGATTTTATCGACCTATTCAATACTTTCATGATCTGATTAATTAACCCTTTATATGAGCCGGCGTGTCTTGGCTTTGTATTCCGCATAGCCAGGCTTGTTTTTTAGCTGCCGTTTTTCCATCAATGGAATACTGATAAAAAGGAAGAGGCAAGTCATCAAGATGGGACCGGTGATGTACCATGCATGAAACCCAAGACAGACTGTCTCATATAAACTTGGCACGGAGAGATACATAATAAACATACCCCACCACATCATGATTTCACCGAAATAGTTGGGATGACGGCCATGCTTCCAAAGTCCTACGTTGCAAATCTCGCCTTTGTGCTCGCGGGCAAAGCGATGACGTTGAGTGTCAGCTATCAACTCAATGAGCGTTGATCCAATACAAACAAAGAATCCCACCCACGTCAGCCATGTCGTGCCATAGTATCCGCCAATGATTTCAAGTCCAGGCAACATGGCCAAAAAGACCAGGACGGTGGGCATCATGTTGAGGCCAAAGAAGTTGATGATGTGGAACATGAATGGTTTTTGTTCATTACGGTATTTGGCATAGCGCCAATCTTCGTGTTGCAACCCCTTGAATGTGAAGGCCCAATTGCCCGTGAGGCGGATGGCCCACAACCAAATGGCGACGAGCACCAGCCATGTGGAGAGTGTCATGGTGCCGGAATGTACGGCCCATAGGGTCATGGCCACTGGCGGGAACACGCTCCAATAGGGATCATATACAGAGACGTTCCTGTAGACAAGCCCCCACATCCACACGATGATTGTGGCAACTGCATCGGCCAAGAACAGACGCCACAAAGGGGATTGGATGGTATTCCCCAAAGAGACATATACAAACCAGCCAAGAATGGCAGCCGCAATGTAGATAACCGCGATGATAGCGATGCTGGTGCCGCGAGATGATAAAATGGATCTCATAGTTACTTTGTAATGTTTTTCATTTTTTTTTATAAAGAAAAGGTGCAGCAACACCTTTCTTTCGATAACAATCAGGTATTTTTTTGTTCTTGAAAAGATCTGCAACCTGTTTGTCAGCAATATGTCCATCAAACTCAATGCGCTTATTACTCATAGGGCTACTGTACCACTTATCAACTTCATACACTTCACGTACTACTTGATTGATAACAGACAATACAAACTTTATTTTTGTCGCTTTCTTTATGTTTGCTACCCATGCACGACGAGTAGCCTCATATAAACCCCCATTATTTTTTATGGCTGTTTCCGATGTCTTTATAATAACATAGTCAATATCTGTTGGCTCTTCATACACTGGAACAGATAATGCTGCTTGCAAATCATCTGCTAATATCACACCTCGGTCACTGCCAAATCCGCTCACTTTGTTAGTTAGTCCTGGATAACAATCAATCAAAGCCGATTCAACTTCTCGAGCCTGTTCAAGAGATAGGCCATAGCGGTGTATCATACAGATAACCTCTTTACCAGCACAAATAATATCCTGAATCTGTTTGATCTTCAGAGATAATTCATCTTCGCCTTTATCAAAACTTTTTAAGGCATCCTTGGCGTGCTGAAAAACCCGATTCCCTTTTCCTCTCCCTACATAAAATGTTTGTAGGTCGCGTGGATCAATAAGACGATAAACATAATTGTCTATCTCTTTAATAACATTGTCTGTGAATTGTTTAATCATTATGGTAAAATGCTACTTTTTCACCTACTCTTTTTTTCAGGATTTTCGGTTTCCTCCTTCACGTTATGGAATTTCTATTTTTTACTTCTTCGCGTTGCCGCCGACCTTGGAGCGAAATCCGTTAAACACCAAGATACACCCATAAAAATGACCCGAAACAACTGACCTTCCGAATCATTAGTTCACAATTAGTTCACCCAAAAAAGCAAGCACTTACAGCGATTGCCATAAGTGCTTGCCTTTTTTCGTGATTCCGCTGCGACTCGAACGCAGAACCTGCTGCTTAGAAGGCAGCTGCTCTATCCAGTTGAGCTACGGAACCATCCGCGTCGGGATAGCCTGATTCGAACAGGCGACCTCCTGCTCCCAAAGCAGGCGCGATAACCGGACTACGCTATATCCCGTTTCGAGGCTGCAAAAATACACTTTTTTTCATTTTGTCAAAATGAGGCATCTGTTTTTTAATTGTTTAAAATTCAGTGATATACAAGGATTGGCATTTCAAAACCGGTTGTAGTGGACAATGTTTCCGTCCATTCGCCACTAAATTTCGTATTTTTGCCGCCATTATGACAGACGATAGAAAAATACGAATTGAAGCATACGATTATGAGCTGCCAGAGGAGCGCATCGCCTTCTTCCCGGCTGCCCAACGCGACCAGTCCAAATTGCTCGTTTATAAGGATGGAATAATAACGGACAGCCATTTCTGCCAGTTGGCGGAACAGCTATCTCCCAACGACTTGCTCATCCTCAACGACTCCAAGGTCATCCACGCGCGGCTGCTGGTGCACAACACCACGGGCGCCGCCATCGAGATATTCTGTCTGGAGCCCCTCGCACCCACCTCCGACCCGGCCACGGCCTTCGCACAGACGGGCACGGTGACGTGGAAATGCATGGTGGGCAACGCCAAGCGCTGGAAACACCCGCTCTACATCGACGTGCCCATCGGGGACAGGCAGGTGCGCGTCACCGCCACGCGCGGCGAGAACATGGAAGGCGCCTCCTTCGAGGTGACCTTCTCCTGGGACGACACCAGCGTGTCGTTTGCGGAATGGCTGGAACATTACGGCAAGATCCCGCTCCCGCCCTACATCAAACGCGCCGCCACCGCCGACGATGAGACTCGCTACCAGACGGTTTATGCCAGATACGACGGTTCCGTGGCCGCCCCCACCGCCGGGTTGCACTTCACGCCCGGCGTGTTCGAATCCCTCCATCAAAAAGGCATTCGCACCGAGTACGTGACCTTGCACGTCGGAGCCGGCACCTTCAAACCCGTCTCTACGGAAACCATTGGCGACCACTATATGCACGAGGAGAAAATCGTCATCACAGAAGCTCTCATCAACCTGCTGCTGAACAACATGGGGCGCCGGCGCATCGCCGTGGGCACCACCGTGGCACGCACCTTGGAGTCGCTCTTCATCATCGGGGCCAAGTTGAAGACAGGACGCCCCCACCCCCTTCTGGTGGAGCAATGGGAAATCTACGACGACCCCGCCCTGCGCGCGGTCACCCTTGAGGAGTCGCTCACAGCTATCCGCGACTATTTGGAACAAAAGGACACTGACCTGCTCCGCGCCGCCACACGCCTCATCATCCTCCCCACCTACAAACCCTGTGTCGTGCAGGGCATTATCACGAACTTCCACCAACCCAAGAGCACACTGCTGCTGCTCATCTCTGCCTTTGTCGGTGACCAATGGCGTACCATTTACCGCCACGCCCTTGACAATGGCTACCGATTCCTCAGCTACGGGGATTCGAATCTGTACCTATAGTCTGAATCTTGACTATTGGATTAAAAAGTCAAGATTGCATTTTAAGCTAAAGTTCTAACAGTTATACCTTTATGAAAAAAACTCTACTACTGTTCCTCTCCGCTTTGTTGTGTGCTGTGACATTCGGGCAGGCCCAACCTGTTCACATCGTCAGTCCCACCGTGGAGATGCAGGATGGTTCTCAACCGCTCGCCACGAACCAGCCCCGCTTCAGCTGGAAATATGCCGACAATGGTTCCGTCAACAATGTCCGGCAGACCTCCTATCGCCTCATCGTGGCCTCCACGGAGGAGAATGCGCGCCACAATATCGGCGACCTTTGGGACACCAAGGCCGTCTCATCCGACCAGATGCTCTATATCCCTTACGAAGGCAAGCCGCTGAAAAGCCGCGACAAGGCTTATTGGAAGGTGATTACCTCAATAACATACAAAGATAGCGGCTTGGTAACACACTATCGAGACGGGGAATATGAAGGAGAGGAAACAGAGCTCGTGACACGTGTAAATTTCCTTGAAAGTGATGTCAAATTTTTTGAAATCAGTTTGTTGAAACCAGAAGACTGGAGTGCCTTATGGATCGGTCACGAATTCAACGACGACAGTTTGTTGCGCAGGACCCGCATCGCGGCGCGTTACTTGCGCAAGGAGTTCCACCTGCGGGACGACATCCGCGAGGCACGGCTTTATGTGTGCGGCCTCGGCCAGTACAGCGCTTTCCTCAACGGCACAGAAGTTGCAGCGGAAGAGATCTTTAAGCCCGCCCTCTCCGACTATCGCAAGAGAGTGTATTTCAACGCTTTTGATGTGACCCATCAGCTGCACAAGGGCGACAATGCCATCGGGGTCATCTTGGCGGGCGGGCGATATTTTGCAATGCGCTACAACCGTGGCGAAAACGAGTGGGGCGGCGAGACTCACGTGATGCACTATGGACGCCCTCGCATGATCCTCCAGCTGGAGGTCACCTACCAAGACGGCACCACCGAGCGTATCGTCAGCAACGACAGCTGGAAGATTACCAACCAAGGGCCCATCTGCACCCTGAATGAGTTTGACGGCGAGACTTACGATGCACGCCTTGAACTCGGCGACTGGTCCTCTGCGGGTTATGATGACTCGCAATGGATTCCAGTCTTCGGTGTACACCCGCCCGAAGGGAGTCTGATGCCGCAATCCAACCCCAACCTCAAGGTGCAAGACACCGTGAGGCCCATTGCATTGTTCCGCAAGGGTAACCAATGGATCCTTGATATGGGACAGAATATGGTGGGGTATCTGGGTATGCACATTCACGGGCAGTCTGACGGCGACACTATCACCCTTCGTTTTGGCGAGAGTCTCAACCCCGACAGCACCCTCTACACCGAAAACCTGCGCGGGGCAGGCTTCACCGACCGGTATATTGCTGATACTCGCCGCGGCGCTGACCCATACTGGCACCCCACTTTTATTTACCACGGCTTCCGCTATGTGGAGATCACTGGATTGCGTGACAAGCCCGCCCTCAGCGATTTTGAGGGCCTGGTGCTTTATGACGAGATGGCTGTGACAGGGCTTTTCGAGACCTCCAACGAAGTAATCAACGCGGTGTATCATAACGCTTACTGGGGTATCCGGGGCAACTACCGCAGTATGCCCACCGACTGTCCGCAGCGCGACGAGCGGATGGGCTGGACCGGCGACCGCACCACGGGCAATTACGGCGAGTCGTACATCTTCGACAACCATCGCCTCTATGCCAAATGGCTCATCGACGGCGAGGACAGCCAATGGTATAGCGGCTCCCTGTCGGACGTGTGGCCGAACTACTGGCGACGCTACACCGACAATATGACTTGGCCCGGGGCGCTCATTACCGTGGCCGATATGCTCTACACCCGCTACGGCGACATCGAACCCATCCGCCTGCACTACGATGCTATGAAACGCTGGATGCTTTATATGAAACGCAGCTACTTAGTAGATGGCATCCTCACCCGCGACTGCTACGGTGACTGGTGTATGCCGCCCGAGTCGCTCGACCTGGTACACGCCAAGGACCCAGCCCGAATGACCAACGCTGCCGTCATCTCCACTCCATTCTATTGCTATCTGGCGGGAAAAATGGCCCATTTTGCGGAGCTATTGGGAAAAACCACAGATGTCGCTCTGTTCCAAACAGACATTGCCTATATTACAAAATCCTACAACGACAAATATCTGGACCGGAAGACGGGACGTTATGACAACAACACCGTCACCGCCAACATTCTGCCGCTGGCCTTCGGTATGGTGCCGAAAGATATGGAGGACAAAGTTTTTGCCAACATCATCGACAAGACGACGAACGAGTTCGGAGGGCACGTCTCCACTGGAGTGGTTGGCATTCAGCAGCTGATGCGCACCCTCACGGACCACGGGCGCGGCGACCTGGCATTTAAGATTGCCAGCAGCGACACTTACCCAAGCTGGGGCTATATGGCACGCAACGGCGCCACCACCATCTGGGAGCTCTGGAACGGCAACACCGCCGCCCCCTATATGAATTCGGGCAACCACGTGATGCTGCTCGGCGACCTTATCCTCTGGGAATACGAATACCTGGCCGGTATCCGCGCCCTGGAACCGGGATACCGCAAAATCCAACTCAAGCCCTACCCTGTCAAGGGATTGAACCGGGTGACCTGCACCTACCAATCGGTTTCCGGCGACATCACCAGCAGTTGGCGGCGCAACGGAGGCAAGCTGGAATGGGATATACAAATCCCGGCCAACACGGAAGCCGAAGTGTGGATTCCCACGCAAAACGGCTATGAAGTAAAGACCTTCGGCAGTGGAAACTACAGACTCACATCGAAACTGCCCTAAACGTTTACTTTTTTTATATATTTGCACGCCTTTAAAAGGCAACCCTATTTTTACTATAACATATTGAAATTATGATTAATATAACATTGCCCGACGGCTCTATTAAGCAGATGGAGAAAGGCTCCACCCCCTATCAGGTGGCGCTCGCCATCAGCGAAGGCTTGGCCCGCAACGTGCTCGTTGCCAAAGTGAACGACCAACTGGTGGAACTTGACAAACCCATCAACGAGGACGCCACCCTCACGCTCTATACCTGGAACGACCGCGAAGGTAAGGACACCTTCTGGCACAGCTCCGCCCACCTCATGGCGGCGGCCATCGAGTCCCTCTATCCGGGTGTGAAGTTCGGCATCGGACCGCACATCGAGACCGGTTTCTACTACGACATCGACTTCATGGATTACAGCATCTCCTCTGACGATTTCCCGAAAATCGAGGAGAAGATGAAGGAGTTGGCCTCCCAGAAGATCCAGTTCGTGCGCCGCGAGGTGCCCAAAGCCGAGGCCCTCGACTATTTCACCAAGAAGGGTGAC
>JAFZZK010000048.1 GCA_017615795.1 Bacteroidales bacterium | reverse complement strand
GGTCGTGTCGCGCGGGCCGACATACGAGTCGTTGTTCTCAAGAACATACGTGAACGTATTGTTGTTGGCCACGGAGTTGAGAGCATCGTCCACATTGGTAATACCGGCAAAAGTCGAGGTAAAGGTCAGCTTGTCGCCGGTAGGCAACGTGAAGACCAAGCCCGTGGCGTCAGGAGCAACCGCCGTGCCGTCATAGGTTACGGTATAGACGTCCTTGCGGTGAACATTGCCGTCGAAAGCGGAAATGGAGTCAAGGGAGGCCACGCTTATCGGGGCGGGATAGCCGCTGATCTCCTGCTTAAGATCGTAAGTCACCTTGTAGTTGGCGATATTTTTGTACGTGGCGAAATCCGTCGTCACATCGGCAGAGTTCGTCGATGCGGAGTCTATATAAGTGCCCACATCGGCGGAGGAGCTCGTCACCACACCAGACGTGATGTAGTCGCCGTTCACGAGGCCCGTAATCGTATAGCCCTCCGTGGTGGCGGTGTAGTCGCTCACGAACACCGAGCCGTCGTACAATTTGGAAGTGTCCAACTTGATGGTCAAAGCAGCCTGGTTGATTGTCAGCTTACCAAAATTATATGTAATAGCATAATTCTCCGTCACTTTCGTGCTGCCGTTCTTGATAACCGCGGCACTCGGGACAATCTCGTTGTCGTACACACCCTGGTTGGTCTCGTTTCCGTTCAACTTGATGCTATCCAACACATCGTCTCCTTGCAAACCCACGACACTCACCTTCGTGGCGATAACAGTTGCATCAGTGTAGATTGCATTGTCCTCACCTTGGGCACTGCCATTGTAGGTATAGGTCTGGTCTGTGGCCGTGATGGCGAGGGCCGCCTTGTCGATGGTCAGCTTGCCCTTCACGTAGGTGATTTTATAGTTACCCGTCACGTTCTCGCTGCCTTTCGTGATTACTGCCACACTCGGCACAATCTTCAACAGGTATTCACCCTTATTGGTCTCCTGACCGTTCAGTGTAATGCTTGTGATAGCATCACCCGTCTGCAATGCAGTATATGTTATCTTAGCATTAATGTCACCTGCCGTTGTGTAAGTTGCATTATTCTCACCCTGGGCATGTCCATTATATGTATAAGTCTGATCTATAACCGTAATGGTCAGCATGGCTGTGTCAATAGTCAGCTTGCCAGCATTGTATCCAATCGTGTAGTTGCCCGTCTTTGTGCCGACCTCCGCAGCACTTGGGACAATCTTGCCGTCATACACACCCGCATTGGTCTCCTGACCATTCAACTTGATGCTCGTCAACGCATCGCTACCCTTCAAACCTTCAACCGTCACTTTGTTCGCGATGACCGCTGCATCAGTGTAAGTTGCATTGTTCTCACCCTGAACAGCACCGTTGTAAGTGTAAGTCTGTGGTTTCGCCGTAATGGTTAAAGTGGCAGTATTCACCGTCAGGGTGTACGCTCCCGTCACCGTATCGTGATACAGCGCGACGGCTCTTACATCCACGGGAGTGCTGCCCACATCCGTGCGGCTGGGCACCGTCGTCGACCAGTTGGAACCACCGTCGGTAGAATACTCAATGGTAGGAGTTGTGCCTGCCAACTGGCCACTCACTGTGGCCGCGGGCTGGAGAGCGGTGGCGTCGTATGTCTTAGTGGATTGCTCTGCAGTGGGCACCGTCAGTGTCATAGCATGATTCTTAACGGTCAGCTTGCCATTGACAACCGAAATCTCGTAGCTGTTGCGTTGCACTTCCTGACCGATCACGGAGTTTGTAATCACGATATCAGCCGTGGGAATACTGGAAGACCCTACACCTACAACAATCTGCTCACCGATGTATTGCACGTTGCTGATAACATCGTTGGAAGGCAGCGGTGTAGAAGCGTCAACCGTGTAGCGGCTGGCTTTCAGGGCAATACCATCATAAATCTTCGCAGTGTCAACCAAGACGAGCTTCAGATCACGCTTGGTGATGTTGAGCTTGGATGTGTCGCTGGTCTTCACCTCATAGTTGCTGGTGACATCGCGGGCTCCGCTGTTGCGGGTGATCGTGATACTGTTGATCTGCATATTGTATGAGCCGCCGGCAGTACGCGTGTAACGCAGGGTGGCATCGGCCACATCGCCATCCGCAATATTGGTGTATTCCGCAATGGTGGTGGGATCCGTCGTCTGGTTGTGTTCCGTACCATCATACGGAACCGTGACAGGTCTGACCGCCACCGTCAGTTTACGTTGTTGCACGGTCAACGTGCCCGTGGCGGGAGTGAAACTGTAGTTCGGGGAAACCAGAGCGCTCACAACAGGCGTGATGGTGTAGGTGCCGATATTGGCATATTGGTCTCCGTCGCACAGGTACGTGACGTCGTTCAACCCGGCCGTGATCACGCTTTCATCCTCTCCGTTCTGATAACCGCTGATCGTGTAGGTGAACGCATTGGCATCACCGTATGGACGGCTCTTGTCATCGGCGGTCACGGTTAACTCAGCAGGGCTCAC
This sequence comes from Bacteroidales bacterium, assembly GCA_017615795.1. Lineage (GTDB taxonomy): Bacteria > Bacteroidota > Bacteroidia > Bacteroidales > WCHB1-69 > F23-D06. The sequence continues at coordinate 98,486 of JAFZZK010000048.1, read as the reverse complement.
AATCAGTTTGCCATAAACCGTGTCTATATCGTAGTTGGCCGCCTTTGTGTTGGCATTCAAGGTATAGAAGAACTTGTTGGGATACGTGCCCGCATTGGTTCTGGAACCGGCAGCGAAGCTCTCGTAGGTGTATGTTGCACCCTCTCCTTCCACAAACAGGTTGCCGGACACCGCAACACCCTCGCTTACGATATCCGTGCCGTCGTATGCACGGGTAAGCGAATTGGAGGTGAGTGTCACAGAACGCGGGGTGATGGTCACCGTTCCCTTGTCCAAGGAATATTCACTATAGTTACTCTTATGGCTTGCAGGTATGATGTCCCAGTCGAAATCATTCGTAAAATAGCCAGCATCCACCTTACCCGTCAAACCGTCATTGATAGGATTAATCACCAGCGTGTCACCTGTGGACAGCTTGAAATATTTGTTGTTGCTGGCCATCGGGTTGATGCGGACGCCCTTGAACGAGACCTCGTAGGTCTGTGCCACGATAGCGCTTCCGCTGTACTTCTCCGACTTGGTCGCCGACTTCATCTTGATCTCGCCTGCCTGACTCTGGATGCCCAGGAAGCTCGGCTGCTCCACCGGTGTATAGTTGGCGGTGACATTTTCGTTGGCGGCGTTCTTGACATACAAAGTGCCCGAGAACACGCCGTTATAATTTCCGATATCCTTGCCACGGGCAATATAGCTGATACCCGAGGCCGTATCGCCGGGCAGCAAGTTGCCATAAGTAAAATCGGTGGTCTCCTGCCAGTCGTTATTCCAATCCACCAATTTCTCCACACCAGTCAGATACACCGGACGCTGGTCAATGACAAGGGTATCCTCATTCTTCTGTATATTGTAGTTCCGCGTCTTGAAGCTGGCAGATGTCGTATAGGTAATGGTATTGGGATATTTGCCTGCATTGGTTTCCGTACGGTTGGCGGCCGGAGCCTCCACGATGTCCGCCGGAAGGAAGGCACCCGTTACCGAAACGCCCGGACGGCTGTGCGGCTGTGCATCATAGGTCCAAGTGTCTCCGTATGAGGTTAGCGTGATCTCAATCGGGTTAACCTGCAGAACCCCGTCTTCCATTTCCACACCACCGGTAAACGAATTGGTGATGTCGTGCGACGTGCCCGTTCCTTCATACACATGGACAGAAGTAACCACATTGTCCACCGTGTCTGCATCGGTCATCTCAATGACGCTGCCCCCATTCAGCACCACAGCCACAGAATAGGTACGTCCGTTCACCTCGATTGTCGTATTGTTAGGCGTGTTATAGAAAATGGTATCATTTACGCCAGGGCCACCTGCATCTTCGATAACCGTATAAGCGGCTATACTGTAGGCGTCCTGTCCGTAAGTGGTTGTCGTACCGTCGTAGGTTCTCTCCTCGTTCAGAGCCTTGACCACCAACTTGCCATTCTCAATGAGGGTAAGTGTTCCGTAGTTATACGTCACGGAATAGCTGTTCGAATCAGCATGACCCCAGAGCACCTTGAACGTATTGGGCTTGATTTCCGCATGTCCCGAACAAATGGCACCGGAATAGTTGTATGAAATCTCACTCTCGTCAACAGAGGCGAACCCGTCACCCGAAACTGTCACCTTATGCTGTCTCAAGCAGCCGTCGCTGGAGGTGAGTGGCAAGAATGCCATGCTGTCAGCAGAAGTAAGGGTGACCGGGCGCTTGGCAATGGAGACAAGGCCGTGATTCACTTCTATGTTGTACAGGCAGGTCACATCCTGGCTACCACGCATCACCGAGTAAGAGGTCACGTTGTTGGAATACTCGCCGGCATACGTCAGGTCGCCGCGTTCCACCGTAGCCGTCAGCACATCCCCATTAGTCAGGGTGATACTGTTGCCCGAAAGGTAGGAAACCGCGCTGGCAGAACCGATCTTCAGGTCGAACTTGCCGGCAGCCAATTCGATGCCGTCGTATGTCTTGCTGCCACTGAAGGCCGTGATCACATATTTCTCACCATCCTCGTTCAGGTTGACCGTCAGGCCGTCTGTCTTGACACAGCCGTTGGCATCCGTCACCTTCACATTATAAATGCCCTCGTCAAGGTTATTCACCTCGTAGTTCTGCCACGGGGTGTTCAGGAAACGACTTCCTGCGCCGTTATTCCAGGAGACAGTGTAAGGAGCCACACCGCCCTCTACAGAAATCTGGAACATGCCGTCCACTGCGTTATAACATCCTGCCGAGAAGGTGTCGATGGTGGCCACAATGTCGGTCACCGGGTTAACGACAATGTCCTCCACCTTGACCATGCAGTATTCATCGCCCGCATTCTTAGGAACCGGATTGCCGTCCGTCACAATCAGACTGTAGGTGCCGGGAGCCAGGCCCGTGGCCGGGTTGCTGGTGCTCACCGTATCGCCTGCCGCGTTCTTCCACACATACGAATAATTGTTGAAACCACCTGTCACGGTTGCCGTGATCTTGCCTGTATTTGTGTTATAGCATTGCTGGGCAACAGGCTGCGCACTCGCAACAAGCGGATCGGGAACCTTCACATGCAGGATATGCGTAACCGGACATCCATTCTCCATCGTGCTGAACACCACATCGTTGGTGGCATAGTAGTCGATGTTGTTCACCGGCCAGGTGAAGGAGCCGCCACCGCAGGCCGTATCGTATTCTACCACCGATGCCGTGTAATTGATGGTGAGATTCACCTTCTTGATCTCCTTGCCGTCAGCACCTTGCTTCACGGACAATTCCGGAGTACCGCACCTGATGAAGTTGATGGTGGGATAATTGCTCGTCATATCCAAAACACCCGTTGCAGGTTCCACGCTCCACTCAACTGAATTGAGCGTGCCCACGGTGAACTCGTGCTCCACATTGGCGACCGTCTCACCGGAAGTGAGCGTCATGGGCGTTGCCGAGACGATGGAAGCCTCCATATTCTCCATTGAGGCAAGACGAGGATACAGGCCGTCAGTGTAAACCCACGTGCCGTCGTTGCCGAGCACGCTTTGCAGGGCGGTGCCCGTCATAGCGGAGGTGTTCGCCGCTGTAGCATTGCCGTTGCCGCTACCGTAAGCACCCGACACCGAGCACATCTGGTTGTCGTAGGCCACCGTACTTACAAGTGTCTTGCCTGATTTACCGGCCACCGCACCCATACTGTTAGCCGTGGGAGCCGTGACTTCACCGATATTGTAGCAGCTACTGATATCACCGCCTGAATTAATATTTCCAAGCACACCACCTACATTTTGCGATGTGCTCCCGATTGCAGTGATGTTTCCGGCATTATAGCAGTAACTCACGGTTCCGTTTCCGGCTTCACCAATCACACCGCCGAGATTGGTGTTGTTGGTACCGGAAGCCGTCACGTCACCAAGATTGAAACAGCGACTCACCGTCTTAGTGTTGTTACCCGTAATACCACCCACATTGTTTGTGCCACTCACCGTGGCGCTGTTGTGGCAGTCTTCCATATAACCCTTGTTATAACCCACGAGACCGCCCACGTTCTGTGCACCGCTCACCGTTCCATTAATCACGTGGCAGTTGGTGATGGTACCATTGTCGTTGTAGCCGCACAGTGCGCCAACATTGTTGTAGGTGTTGCCCGTCATGTTGGGATTCTCGATAACAAGATTATAAACGACGCCCTTGTTCACGCCAAAGAACCCGAAGTTGTTGGCGGTGGCGGAAGGCAGGTTTCTCACCGTATCGCCATTACCGTTGAATTCCCCGAGGAATGGGTGATCGGTAGTGCCGATCGGAGTCATGCTGGACACCGTCTGGAAATCCGGATTGAAATCATCCGCCAACTTGAAGAAAGCATCCGCACCGCCCGGATTGATGGCAATACCCGTGAGGAAGTTCTGAGGCTCCTGATCGGTAAATGTCTCCGGGTCTATAGTGGAAGCAGACGTGTTGTAATAGAACGTATTACCCGAATTGATGTATTGGGTGAACTTGGCCAGCTCATTCTGGTTCTTGATGATACAGGGGAATTCCTTGCTGAGGCCCACAGTGACATTCACATGTTTGGCAACACCATTAAGAGAGGCGGTCAGCACATCACCACCTGCCGCTTTGGGGCTGAAGGTTCCGCTGGTATTGCGGAGAGCTGTCTCCTTGCTAGTCCATACAACACCATTGGTGGTGGAGGGAGTGAAGGAATAGGTGGCCTCTCCCGGAATGGTATATGCCGTCTTGTCGTTGATCAGATTCACCGGCGACGCGGCAACCAATGTAATATCTCTATTTGCAATATTAATATTATTTGCAGTATTTGTGGGTCTCGGGTATAGTCCTGAAGCAGCTGTGAAACTCGACAAACCAAGCGTTGTATTGAGCATGTTGGCAGTTTGTTTGCCTTCGGCCACACCTGTCACATCATCTCCAATAGCGCCGACGCCCTTGTATTCAGGAGACATCTGATTGTCATAGTAACAACTTGTGACGGTACCATCCTCATAGCTACCGACCACATTACCCACATTGGTATTTCCATACACCTGGCCTACCGACAAGCACTGTTGAATCTGCTTGGCATAACCCACAGCATTTGTCTGCTCGCCAACAATACCACCCACATAATGAGCGCCTGTCACGCGACCAGCATTCACACTATACAAGGCTGCTGCCTGGCTTTCACCAACAACACCACCAACCCACTGGTTGCCTTCCACATCACCTATGTTAACACAGTACTTGATAGCACCCTCGCTGTTTGAATTGTTCGAATAAAATGTTCGGCCACTAATACCACCCACATAGTTATTTCCCTTTACTTTACCCGCATTAACACAATTAACGACTCTATAATAATTCACATTATAAATGTCACCACCAAACAAACCTCCCACATAATTCCCTGTACCTGTCACATTACCAGTATTGACACAGCTTGTCATTGTTTGACTTGAGTTAGTACTACTCGGTCCTCCTACTATACCTCCCACATAGCTAGCTCCCGAAATTGCAGCGCTATTGGAGCAGTTGGTTAATGAAACGCTGACATAATAACCGAGAATACCACCCACATAGTTATTACCCGTTATAGTACCACCTATCACATCAACGACTCGGTCACTATTATCGGGATTCTGTGAGTTCCAACACGAATAACCTGTCCATCCTCCAACGAAATTAGTTCCCTTAATGGTATCCTCCAAAACTGTTATAGAACGATATACTGGAGCAGGATTGTGTTGTGTAAGGCCAACCACACCTCCAACATATCTACCAGAACCCTCTATATGGCTACGACGCACCTCACTGTTATACAATTTAAAACCATTATCTGAATATCCCACAAAACCGCCCACATAGGAATTACTGCTGCCGTCTTTACCTCCTTTTAAATAGACATTGGCAACAGTGTCATAATGAGCCGTGGTACTCAACAACTGTCCTGCCAAAGCACCTATGTGTGTAGAACTGGAACTGCCAATAATACTGCAATCGTGAATATTGATATAGTCGAGTGAGCTGGTTTCCACATAACCTGCCAAAATACCAGCACGACTTCCAGTAGGAGTACTTTGCACATTGGAAATGGTCAGATTATGCACTGAACCATTCAAAATATAACCAAACAAACCAGTATAAGTTCCACTTAATTTAAAATTACTGATGGAATGGCCATCACCATCAAATGTTCCCCTAAATCTTATAGTTGATGTGTTACCTATAGGGGTCCAAGTTATACCACCTAAATCCAAATTTTTCACCAAACGGAAAGTAGCACCTTCACCTAATGCTGGGACAGTAATCCATGACGTGCTATCTTGCATTAAATTTGTATAATATTTATATGTTGTAGGACTATAGTAAAAACTACTGCCCGAATTGATACCATTTCTAAAGTTGGCCAATTCCGTCTCATCTTTAATGATAAAGGCATCCATCTTAACTTGCAGAGTAACCCATTTGTAAACAGTATCATTGGCTTTTGCTTCCAAAGTAGGCAAACCCGCCACATTGACCTCAGCAGAGCAACCCGTAACAGTCAAAGCAGTGCTGACGCCACGAGACCAAGTGACGCCCGTATCGCAGCCACCCAAGGTAAAGTCTTCACTCACCATCAACACGGTCTCGTCGTTTTGCAAGAAAACAGGTGCCGCTGTTGCCCAAGAGGCAGAAGTATTCTCAATTCCTTTGATACGCGGATACATATTCGCCAAAAACACAAAATGATCATTTTGCATACCCAGGTTATTGGTACCGCTCAATGATGTACCGCACATATCTGTGGTGGATTTTGCCGTAACTCCACTCACCGTGGTTGAAGCTACGGTCATCTGATTGTCATAGAAGCTCTTTGTCACCGAACTGTTACCCACAGGATAGGCATTGTCACCCGTCACTTTCCCGGCGTTATAGCTCTGTGTACAAGAACGAGCATCCTTGCGTGCATAAACGCCAGCTGTCACGGTTGCATTTTTTCCCTCGATTTCACCCACATTGTAACAATATTTGACAGTACCATTGAATGACACACCTGCCACATACGTTGTCCCTGCAACAACAGGAACACTGACATGTCCACTGTTCACACAGCTTTCAATAGTTCCACCCTGCGCGCACACACCTGCCACATTTGAGGTATAAGTACGGCCTTCAACATCTCCATAATTCACACAATATTTTATTTCACCTCCATAACCGCTTATACCACCATTATTGTAGCCACCCACTATCTTGCCTGCGTTTTTACAATTCGTGATATAGCACGTGCCCATCACCTCACCTACAATACCTCCACTATAGACATATCTTTCTGATGTGATATTGATTTCATTCAAACAGTTTGTTATTTGGGCTCCAGAACTCATGGCAGCAGCAATACCACCTCTATTAGATCGCATATCGTAGTGCGGCGCACCATCAGAAAAGTTTCCCTTGACATGACAATTGACAATTTCACCGCCAATCAAATAAGTACATACTGCACCGCCATTTCGGGCTGAAGCTATTGACACCTCTGTTAAATTCAGATTTTGGACTTTTCCCTTAACATAACCAAAGAGACCAGAATTCGCGACACCACTGGTTTGTTTCAGACCGCTCAACGTCTTTCCTCCTCCATCAAATGTTCCAAGGAACGGATATTCCAGCGTACCAATCTGAGCCCAATTACTTTCGGAAGACAAAGAAATATCGGCTGTCACTTTGAAAGTTGTTCCTTCACCGCCTGCGGGCACCGCTGTGTTTTTATACGTAAAAGCAGAACCGCTGTTGATTCCGGTACGCAAAGCCTGCAAATCAGAGATATTAGTCACTGTAAGTTCTCCTGATGGTGCATCTACCGCCAACACCAACGAGATGCGGTAATAACATGAGTCTCCCTTGTAGGCCGCTAATACTATATTGCCGTCTGTCTTATGGCTGCCCGTCAAGGTAACCTGCTGGTAATTAGAAGAAGGTGTACCGATAGTAGCGGCCCCTGTATTGCCTTCTATTCTCCAAACAATGCCATATTGTGAACGAACTTTGAACCCTTGGGAAACGTGGTCCACATTATCCGTTCCTTCAAACACAATGGGCAGGGCCAACACCTTACTGATGGTAAGCGTATCCAAGCCCTTGATACGAGGATATAAGCCTTCCTCACACACCCAATCACTTGAACCACTAAAAGGAGAAACAGAAGCTCCTGTCAAATCAGCTGTAGTTTTGGAAATTCCATTGCTTAAAGAAGAATAGGACGGAACACGCGTCTCATCAAAATACGATGCACCCGAGGTTGCTATTCTCACACCATTTACACGACCCAAATTGTAACGATGGTCCCTATTTGTTGTGGCTGTAGTAAAAGCATACGCACCGCCCGTGCTGCCATATACATCACCCGCATTGAAACAAACATCAGCACCAGCCCCACCTGTGGATGCACTATTAGTTAATGATATACCATTCGCGGTACTCGCACTTTCGCTAGTACTGTATGCCGACAAATTCAATATCTTTCCCGCATTAAAACAATATCTGGCCTGTGTATATGATATACCTAAAGCTCTACCACTACGTCCAACACCAGTTAAAGTAATATCACCCAAATTGTAACAGTAGGACACGACACCACCTGTAGCAACAATACCTGCCGCATAAGCGTCAATAGTTTCGACATTTCCTTTATTATGACAATAGGTCACTGAACTGGCGGCGGGTAATGTAGCAGCAATACCTGCAGCATAGCAGTAATCACTAGCCGTTCCTTTAATATTTCCCGAGTTAGAACAATAACTAATGGTAATTTGGGCACTTGAGTTGTTGATATGTCTTCCCACAACACCACCAGGATATCTGTCGGAAGTAATATTTCCATAGTTATGGCAATTATCCACATAATTATTCCTACTTCCCGCATAACTCAATATACCACCCACAGCATCAAATTGTCCCGTTCGCCCACTATTATATGCAGAAGATGCATTTGCACTACTCCATGTTATATTATTTCTGTTAGTACAATTCTTAATGTAACAAGTGTAATCGCCCATTGCCGTCTCATGGACAAGTCCGCCTCTTACCACCGTACTTCCTGTAGCATGGCAATTGTCAACTGTGCCTCCACGCATGGAGAGAACAAGGGCACCCCATGTATTGGTTTTCACCTTGTCCACTGTCAAATTCTTAATAGTGGCTCTCTCTATGTAACTAAAGAAGGCACTTTTCACGTCCTTTGGTGTCCAACCTGTCACTTTATAATTTTGACCGTCATAGACACCTTTGAATGGAGTGGACTCGGTACTGGCTATACTCTCCCATTTTTCATCAGGCATCGTAATATCTGCCGTTTGGAGAAAGTTAGTATTCTCACCTAATGCTGGCACGGTAAAATGTTTGTAGGCGAAACTCGTACCGCTGTTGATACCATTGCGGAATGCCGTAAGGTCTTTTTGGCTATTAATTGGGAATGGGTTTTCTGCAGCACCGATATAGGGAGTCTTATCAAATTGCAGCACGTAGGAACGGCTGTTACTTCCCTTGGTGGCCTTTAATACCACATAACACTGCCCGGTAACACTCAATGTGGGGGACGTGAAAGAGCCAATACCCACACGCTCAATTTCCGTCCAGATTACACCTGTAACCTCACCCACCGTAACCGTGTTCACGGTGGAAAGATCGGAAAGCGAAGCTCCGGCAGGTAGGAAAAGCGGAACAGTAGAGAACAAAACCGCGTCATCACTGAGCAAAAAGCCGGTGATATAAGGATACTGGTTATTGCCTGAGCCCGTAGCCGTAAAGTCCGTAGGTGCCCAGGTGCCGTTGGCCATCGCCGTGGTGACCATCGCTGTGCCCGCTCCCGTGGAATTAGGATTGGTATTCGGGGTCACCTTGCAGTCAATCATCTGCGAATCATAAAAGCAAGACCCGAAATTCGTGCTGGCGTTGATGTTCTCACCCACAATGCCACCCGTGTATTGATAGTTTCCGTGCAAAATGCAGGAAGAGTAAACTTTATCCACCGTACAGGCAGGATTGGAGTTGTTTATCTTGCCGATGATGCCGCCCAACTGAGACCCAGAGGAGGTAATCGTGGCGCTGGCATACGAGGTGGACACCACCGTGCCTGCCTGCATCTGGCCCACCAAACCGCCGGTATAGTTACCCGAGGAGTTGATCGTGCCCGTGAAAAAGCATTTCTCGATCGTGCCGCCGAGGGCGTTACCCACGATACCGCCCGTGGCATTGGCACCGGCAATATAGCTGTTCACCACACCTAGGTTCTTGATCACCGCATGGTTGGCGATAGCACCGCAAAAACCGTTGCAATCGGTCGTGTTATTCACAAAAAGACCGCTTATCGTGTGGAAGTCCCCGTCAAAATTGCCATCAAAAGGATGGTTCTCTGTGCCGAGCATACCCCAAGCATAGTTCCCCGGGCCCGAAGGCTTAACTCCTGCACAAGATGCCACATCTGCATCGATGTACTTGATGTCGGCCGTCAACTTGAAGTAGGAGCCCTCTGCCATGTTGGCAATGGCAATATAACCCGTGGCGTTCGTGTCGCAAAAAGTACCGTCGTCGGGGTTATAGTAGAACACGCCACCTTCATTCACCTCCCTTGTCAGCAAGTACAATTGGTTTTTGTCGCCAATCGGGAAAGGATTTTCCGCCGTACCCAAAGACTGTGCCTTGAGTAAATTAGGCATCAACAACATCAATAGCATTACGACTTCAAAAACGAGGATTTGAAATTTGTATTTTTTTTTCATATTTATAAGAATTTTAATTTTTTTACACCACAAAAATTTTACACTCCCCCGTTTCACATACAAGCATATATATCGCACGGACGCGCGCACGAAACATATTGCCGCATACAGCGAAATTCAAAAGAGCGCACAGAATTCTTGCTCTTGTAACAACTTAGACAAAAGCAACATAGCCCACTTACTCCATAATTTCAACCGTATAAACGGCACCATTACTCCATTCGGAAGTGTTGATGCAAATATACACTTTTTATTCTAATAATCAATAAATTGACCAATCCAACAAACCATATAAACATATATAATATGCTGAAGGTAAGATTATTATATATGTTAAAAAAAATAAATATCAACAATGCTATCAATATCCCCGAAAACACAGGGCGTTTTTGTGTGTAATTATTGTGGTATTGAGGTTGGTTTTATTAACAAAGTGGGGATGTGTTGGGGTTCCGCCAGCGGTTGGTGAGTGCGTCAAAGGGTGGGGTTCCGCCAGCTCCGCTGGCGGAATGGTGGGGGGTATTGATTCTCCACGATCCGCTCATACATGTCGCGGTAGTTGCGTCCCACGGTGTGATTGTGCCAGAGGTAGACAAAATCACCCTCCACGGCGCGACAGCGCGCGCGCAGGCGGTCAAAGAGGGCTTTCCCCTCCTCAATGCCAAGTGCAAGGTAGTCGAAGAGGGAACCATCCATCAAGACGAGCGGGTGTTCCTTGATATCAGTGGGCTGGTCGGCGTAGAGATTGTAGAGCCTGAAGGGATGGCAAGTGCCGCAGCGGAAACCGGGCTGTTCCGCATAGCCTAACGTGTAGTCGTCGTGAAGTCCCGCCACCTGCCACACCTCAAGGGTGCTGGGATGGGAAACCTCCATCATCCGGCGCGCATCCTGCCCTCCATAAACCGAGTATCCGGCGTTGACATAGTTTTTCAGGAGATTGAAGCGCAGAAAATGCTGCCTTCCAACATTCACATCCTCCCCTACTATCTCCTCCAACCGTTTCTTTTCCTGCTCATAAAGCTCCGGATTGTCATAGCTCCTGAAGCTGCCGTGCAGTCCCACTTCCATGCCGTTAGCGCGGACCATGTCAATAACGTGGTGCAAAAGCGGGTCATGGATGTCGTATGTGCAGTCGTATTCGCCTTTGTTCTGGGCCTTGACAAAGAATATGGCGTGTTCATCGTGTCTGCGGGCATGTTCTATCAGCTTCGCAACGGCAAGGATATAGGGATCCTGTTGCTTGTCTATTTTCCACTCGCGATACTCCTGCCACGACTGGCGCACCAAGGGCAGGCTGTGGTTGATGAGCAGGTCGCGGCCAAGGATGGAGCGCATGGCCTGGAGGGTACCAGTGTAGCGGCAGAGGTGGTCGATATCGTGCGTGGGTACCACGCGGAACGTGCGGGGACGCAACGTGATGTCGGGACGCAACTGTTCAATGACCCACTGGCGCAGCAGCATCGCATACTCATCCACTATCGGGAGATGGATAAAATTATAGCGGGCAGCCAAGCTGGAGACGTATGGAAAGCGATTATGCCGGTCGCGGGGCGACTCCTGGTACTCTTCCCAACGGGAAAGCATCAGGAAACTGGGGGTTAAGAGGTCGTAGGGGATGTAGAGCTCGCGGCTGTCAGAGCCAACACGAATATCAGGGGCCGTCAACGCGCATGCGGACACAGGGCGGAAGAGAGGGATCTGTTCCCGGCCGTCGGCGGTATGGAGCAGCACCGGCACAGCCTCACCGGACACAAGAGTCTGCACTTCATCGGCGTTCAGCAGAGCGATGCGGAGGGAGCAGTCGCTGGGGAAAGCCACGACCACCGCATCATCCGCGCATTCCACACGGTATTCGAGGGCGGGCTCTGCGGGCAAGGCCACAGAGAGCAAATGATCCAATGTGTATTGCAAGGCATTCGGCGACAACATAACGGTGCGGTTTGGAGGTTGCAAAAATAATCAAATAATGGATACGCCAGGGGAATGATGCCGAAATGGGACAATATTGGTATTCGTTACCATGATTGGCGCACGATCGGTCCCGGGATTGGCACACGATCGGTCCCGGGATTGGCGCACGATCGGTCCCGGGATTGGCACACGATCGGTCCCGGGATTGGCGCACGATCGGTCCCGGGATTGGCGCACGATCGGTCCCGGGATTGGCGCACGATCGGTCCCGGGATTGTAGAGACGTTTCATTAAACGTCTCTACAAATCGGCACCAATCGAAATCAAACGGAAATCAAACGGCACCAATCCAAACAATCGCGGACAATATTTCAAAAAAATGAAATAATTTAAATAATTATTATATTTTTGCGGGCATAAATTTTCAATCATTATGGATAACATTTATTTTTTCAACAAATACCGAATCCCGTCTGCGCGGGCAGACTGGCACGATTATGACGGCGGACTATATTTTGTGACTATATGCACGAAAAACAGAGAACATTATTTCGGAGAAATCGATAAAAAAGGAATGAGATTATCCGCAATCGGCATTTATGCACAGGATTGTATCCAGCAAACACCCGATCATCATCCCTACGCAGACGTTCCCTTGTTCGTGGTGATGCCGAACCACATACACGCAATCGTATCGATAGACAGCGGCAAGACCCCCCACAACAAACGTTCCATTGAATCATTATATGGAATCAACAACGGTGTGATGACGGGCGACGAGGATGACGTGGAGGATATTGAACCGCAAAAAAAAGGAACGTCCACACAATTCGCGACCCAAATGCAAACGTGGCTGTCGGTTGTCATCAGGATGTTTAAGGCATCCGTCACACGTTTTGCCAAGGCAAATTCCATCCAATTCGGCTGGCAAGCCCGTTTTCACGACCATATCATCCGAAACAACGAAGAATTGAACGGGATTGCACAATACATTGAAAACAATGTGGCGAAATGGATATTTGACAAATGCAGGTAGGGACGTTTCATATTTCACGGGGGGGGGTGTTCCGGTTGGTTGGTTTGTAGAGACGTTTCGTGAAACGTCTCTACAAATCGGCACCAATCAAAATCAATCGAAAATCAAACGGCACCCAACGAAATCAAACGGCACCCCCAACGAAATCAAACGGCACCCCCAACGAAACCCAACGAAAACAATTATCCAACAAAAAATGTATTTTTGCGGCAATGTTTAAAAACAACCATTAACCCCTAAAATCCTCTCGAATGAAACGATTCCTCCTCCTTTTCACAGCAATGATATTGGCCTTGCCGATGTTCTTGCAGGCCCAGAAGCACTACGATTACATCAGCTACTCGCACGATGCGATGAACGTCCGCATCTACACGCTTGACAACGGCCTCAAGGTCTATCTGTCGGTTTACAAGGACGCCCCGCGAATCCAGACGCTCATTCCCGTTCGGGTGGGCAGCAAGAACGACCCTGCCGAGACCACAGGTCTGGCGCACTACCTCGAACACCTCATGTTCAAGGGGTCCCAACATTTCGGCACCCTCGACTACGATGCCGAGAAACCCCTGCTTGACGAAATCGAACGACAATTCGAGGTGTATCGCCGCACCCACGAGAAGAAGGACCGCGACAGCATCTACCGCATCATCGACAGTCTCTCCTACGTCGCCTCGGGCTACGCCATCCCCAACGAGTACGACAAGATGATGAAGTTCATCGGCTCGCAGGGCACCAACGCCGCCACTTCCAACGACTACACCGTCTACATTGAGGACATCCCCTCCAACCAATTGGAGAACTGGGCCTACATCCAAGCCGACCGCTTCGCGAATCCCGTGTTCCGCATCTTCCACACCGAATTGGAGACCGTCTATGAGGAGAAAAACCGGTCGCTGTCCAGCGACAGCCGCAAGGCTTCCGAGGCGATGCTCAACGCTCTCTTCCCCAACAACCCCTACGGGCAGCAGACCACCCTCGGCAGCACCGAGCACCTCAAGAACCCCTCTCTGACCAACATCCGCCGTTTTTTCGACACCTACTACGTGCCCAACAACATGGCCGTGTGTTTGGCCGGCGATTTCGACTATGACGAGGCAATCGCCATCATTGACAAATATTTCGGACAGCTCAAGAGCAAGGAGGTGCCGCATTACGCCGTGGCCAAGGAGAGAACCATCACCACGCCTGTTGTACGGGAGGTGACGGGGCATGAGGCCGAGTTTGTGACGGTCTCCTTCCGCCTCGACCTGCCCGCCAACCACCGCGACCTCTACATCGTCGAGATGCTCGACAACGTTCTGTCCAACGGCCGCTGCGGCCTCATGGACCTCAACATCACCCAAAAGCACCTCGCCTCCCGCGCCTCCGCCTATCTCTACAGCCTATGCGACAACTCGGCCTACGTGCTCTCCGGCCGGCCCAACGACGGCCAGACACTCGAAGAGGTGCGCGACCTGATGCTCGCCCAACTCGAGCTCATCAAGAAAGGCCAGTTCGACGAGTCGCTGCTGCAGGCCGCCATCAACAACATCGAGGCCTCCAAAATGCGCCAGCTCCAGAGCAACCGCTCCCGTGCCAACGCCATGGCTCATGCTTTCGAGAACGACATCGACTGGTACCATGCCTCGCAGGAACTCGAATACTACAAAAAAGTCACCAAGGAGGACATTGTCAAATTCGCCAACCGCTATTTCAAAGACAACAACTATGTAGTGGTCTACAAACGCCAAGGCGAGCCCAAGGAAACCGCCAAGGTAACCAAGCCCGCCATCACGGCCATCCAGGTGAACAGGGATGCCGAGTCCGACTTCTTCACCAAGCTCAAGGCACGTCCTGTCAAGCCCATCAAACCTGTGTTCGTCGATTTCCAAAAGGCCATTACTTTTGACCAATACAAGAATGTGCCCATCGACTACCTGCACAACAACGAGGACCAGACCTTCACCTTGCGCATGGTCTTCCCCGCCGGCGAGATGAACGACATCCTGTTGCCGTATGCCGCCCGCTACATCAACAACTTGGCCACGCCCGACCGCACGGTGGAGCGAATCAAGACCGATTTCTACACATTAGCCTGCAACTACAGCATCTCCTGCTCCGACGATGAAACCTACGTGACGATTAGCGGCCTTGGCCACAACATGGACAAAGCCCTCAAGCTGATGACAGATGTGGTGAACAACGCCGTGCCCGACGCCAAGGCCATGCAGAACCTCATCGACGATGTCTTGTTGCAGCGCAAGAACGCCAAGTCCTCACAAAACAGCGTCCTGGAATGCTTGCGCACCTACTGCGAATATGGGCCCGAGTTAGTACAATACCAGCTCAGCAACGAGCAGCTGCAGCAGCTCACAGGCGAACAGCTGCTCCAGTCGTTGCGCCGACTTTTCAGCTACAAGCCGGAAATCCTCTATTACGGACCGGCCACGGTGAAGCAGCTCAAGAAGACGCTCGCCGCCAACTACAAGCTTCCCAAGAGTTTCGGCACGCCACCGCCCGCCAAGAAGTTCGACCGCCTGCCTACAGACCGCAATGTGGTCTACTACGCCCCCTACCCCGCCAAGCAATCGCGCCTGATCACCATCAACCGCGCCGGAAAACTCAACACCGACCTCATCCCCATTTCCCGGATGTACAACCAATACTTCGGCGGCAGCATGAATGCCATCGTCTTCCAAGAGATGCGCGAGAAGCGCTCTTTGGCCTACACAGCCCAATCCTCCTTCTCGATTCCTTCCGACACCGCGGCCTACATGTACAACTACTCGTTCATCGGCACCCAGAATGACAAGATTCTGGACGCCCTGACCGCCTTCGACTCGCTGTTCAACGCCATGCCCGTATCACAAAGCGCCTTCGATCTGGCCAAGGAGGGCGCGCGCAACAGCATCGCCACCAACCGCATCACCAAAATGTCCATCCTCAACACCTACCTCAACAACCGTCGCATGGGCATCAACCACGACTATCGCAAGGATTTCTACGAACTGATTGACGGCTTCACCATCGGCGACATCGTCAAGTTCAACAAGCAATACATCAAAGACAAGCCCAAGACCTACATGATCCTTGCCACCGACGGCGAAGTGGATCTCGACGCCATTGCCAAGATGTTCGGTCCCGTCACCAAGCTGACATTAGAGGATATTTTCGGATATTAGCAAACAGAACTTGAGATAAGAGTGACATTTTAGGAATCAACAATTCAACAAATCAACATGAAAAGGACCATTTTCCTGACGGGCGCGACGGGCCTCATGGGCTGGGCCGGACTGCAGGAGATGCTGAAGCACGAGGATCAGCTCGACATTGTCGTGTTGGCGCGTCATAGTGAAAAGAATATCAAGAAGTTGGCCCCATTGCAGGACCGCATCAAGATTGTGTGGGGCGACCTGATGAACTATGAGGATGTGTTGAAGGGCGTGACAGGGGCGGACTATGTGCTCCATGTGGGAGGGATGGTCTCCCCCGAGGCCGACTACTACCCCGAGAAGACGCTGAAAGTGAACGTCACGTCCTCACAAAACGTGGTGAAGGCCATACAGGCGCAGCCCAACGCCGACGAGATCCGGGCGGTCTATATCGGCTCGGTGGCACAGACCTCCGACCGCGGGGCCGGCACCCGGTGGGGACGCACTGGAGACCCCGTCCTGGCAGGCGTCTATGACTACTACAGCGTCAGCAAGATCGTCGCCGAGCGCATTTTCGCAGATGCAGGTCTCAAGCGCTGGGTCAGCCTTCGGCAGTCGGGCATCCTCTACCCCGGCATCCTCAAGAAATACGACCCCATCATGTTTCACGTGCCCATCATGGGCACCCTGGAGTGGGCCACCATCGAAGACTCGGGACGGCTGCTGTCCAACCTCTGCACCATGGATCTGCCCGACGAATTCTGGAACCGGTTCTACAACATCAGCAGCGGCCCCGACTACCGTCTCAGCAACTACGAGTTCGAGAGCAGGCTGCTCAAGGCCATCCACTGTCCCAGTCCCGAGAAAATTTTCAACCCCAAGTGGTTCGTGCTGCGTAATTTCCACGGACAGTTCTACTTGGACGCCGACCAGTTGGAAACGTATCTCCATTTCCGCGCCAACATACCCGTGGACGAGTATTTCCGACAGATGGGCGACCGGCTGCCCAAGTACTTCAAGTTGGCGGGCATCGTGCCCGCGCCCATCATCAAGGCAGCCATGCTGCCGATGGCGTACAAGAAGAAATATGGCACCCAATGGTGGCTCAAACACGACGAGCAGCGCGTCAAGGCCTTCTTCGGCGGACGGGAACAATGGGAGCGTATCCCCAAGTGGAAAGAGATGGACCTTTCCGTGTCGAAAGACCCTGCCATGGCCAAACGCATGGACCACGGCTATGACGAAAGCAAGCCCTTGGAACAGCTGACAACCGAAGAGCTGCGGCAAGCCGGCGCGTTCCGAGGTTCCAGGCTGATATCCCCAGAATACGACGGCAACCCCGAGAAGCAGCTGGAATGGGAGTGCCACGACGGGCACCGCTACCGCATGTCGCCCAAGCTGATGCTCTGGGGCGGCCATTTCTGCCCCGAATGCCTGCCGCCCGCGTGGAACTACGACCACCAGGCCAAACACAACCCCTTCTTCGCACAGGCTTGGTACGCCAACCACCGGCACGATGAAGACAATCTGTATGCATAGGGGCACAACGGGCTTCAATTTGCACAATCATAATAAATAAAGGGAACATTCGTTTTATTTTTCAAAAAAAAAACAATTCCTACCCAAGATTTGTTTCACAAATTCCGTTATACTACATGAGCGAACGTAGAAATGAAGAGTTAGCCCGCTGGGTCGAAGGTTGCAAGGAAGGCAGCCGCCGCGCGCAGCACAAGCTGTTCAAGCATTTCTACAGCCCGATGCTCCGTCTGTGCATGCGCTATGCAGACAGCACCGACGAGGCGGAGGACATGCTCAGTGAAGGTTTCATGAAGGTGTTCACGAACATCGGGAAGTATGAAACGACTGGTTCTTTCGAATCTTGGATGAAGCGGGTGATGGTGAACGCCGCCTTGGACCACCGGCGCAAGTACGACGCCAACGTGGGATTCACCGACTTGGAGGAGGTGGCCGACAACACGGCCGCAGGTTATGATGTCAACGCCGCCCTGGGGCGCATGAGCGCGGATGAAGTGATGGCGTTGATACAGAAACTGCCCACCACCACACGAACGGTCTTCAACCTCTTCGTGTTCGACGGCTTCTCGCACGCTGAAATCGCCCAGCAGCTGAACATCAGCGAGGGCACCTCAGCATGGCACGTCAACGCCGCCCGCACCCGCATCAAGAACAAGATTCAACAACTCAACAACGAATAAAGACAGAAGCGTATGACTGAATTTGACGAATTACTCAAGCAAAAGGTCGAGCAGACCGACTACCCCTACCGCCACGCGGCGTGGAGACAATTCCTTCGCGGCAGTGGATTGCACACGGCTCTTTCAGGTGTGCAAATCGCAGCTCTCTCTCTTGCCGGAGTGGCTGTAATCGCCTTGGTCACTTGGGGCATAATCCGTCATGCCGCACCCGCATCCAGTCCGCTCGAACCTGTCCCCACGGAAATTGCCGCAACGACCGCAGACAGCAGCGAATACGACATACCGGACACCATTAACCAGACACCATGCAATCCGTCCGGAGAGGGGAACAGCCAGGTGACGGGAACAACCCGTAAAAAAGCCACACACGATGTCCCCGCCAATGCGGAACCAACGGCACTTCCCGCCAAGCTACAACCCGTCACGCAGCCCTCGACTCCGAAGACACGCGAACGCCTCTATGGCCGTCCCGTCACCATCAGTGTGGACACCATCACACAGATGCAGCCCTCCGAGGAGCAACTCAAGAGCAGAAACAGCCAGATTATTGTGGAATAAATAAAGATTTTTTGTACTTTTGCAACCTCTTTTTGCAAAAGAATGGAATCACAAGACAGCCACGACAAACCCTCCAAGACTCCGAACAAGGGCACCGTTTTCATAATCGCGAGCCTTATCGGATTGTTGTTTGGTGCCATCATCACCCTGCTGGTTCTCGATGTTACAGGCTTTCATCATCCGACCATTGTGAACATGATCCCCCCCGACACCACAGCGACGCGTGGCAACGACACCGTGGTCAAGTATGTCATCCACAAGTATGAACCCACGACGGCTGATGAGCTCGCCAACCAAAGTCTCGACTCCCTGTCTGGAGACTCGATCATCATGATGGACGAAAGCGAAGATCTCACCATGGACTATGAAGGGCTGTATATGAGTGACGACCCCGACTATCGCGAGGAGGTCGCTGCCGACAAGATGCTGTCTAATTTCAACGTCCACATCCATTACCTCAACAACGACAAGCAGGAGATTGCGGTGCCTGACCAGATGCCATCCACCCTGCAAGTGCAACAATGGACGACGCCAATCCGAAACAGGATGACATACCAGCATTCAGGCAACACCGTTAAAATCAAAGGATTGAATCCCACAAACGCCAAATTGTTCCACTACAAAAACACCCTCATCCTTTGGGTCAACGGGCACTACTACCCTATCCGTCCCAACAACCAATTTGAGCGGCTGACGGAATCCTCCGAGTATTCTTTTCCTCTGTAATACAATGTATAGTTAAGGAAGAGAACATTTGAAAAAATTCTCAGCACAGGCATAGACGTTGAACAGTACAGCTTGACCAACATGTGCATTGGTCCTGCAAAAAAAATCGTATCTTTGCGGCCTTATAAAAATTGACACGACCATGGGCGTAGCAACACAGATATTAGGGCTGGTCGCCAGCCTCTCTTTCCTGATCCTAACGCATGAACTGGGACATTTCACCTTTGCCAAGATCTTCAAGACACGTGTGGACCAGTTCTACCTCTTCTTCAACCCCGGTTTTTCCATCATGCGCTTCAAGCGATACGACGGGAAGAACCATTTCAGTTTCTTCTCCGGCCGCGCGCCCAAGGAGTGGGCCGACCACCCGGAAAGCACCGAATGGGGTTTGGGATGGCTGCCTCTGGGCGGCTACTGCTCCATCAACGGCATGGTGGACGAGACCACGAAGGCTTCCGACCTTGGCGAGGATGTCCACGAGTGGGAGTTCCGCGCCAAGCCCGCCTGGCAGCGTTTCTTCATCATCATTGGCGGCGTGCTGGTCAACTTCCTCTCCGCCATCATCATCTACATCGCCCTCTGCTTCACCTACGGCCGCGAGTACATCCCCCTCGAGAACGCCAAGTACGGCCTCGAGTTCTCCCAAGAGATGCAGGATGCAGGCTTCCGCAACGGCGATAAAATATTATTAATCAACGACTATAAACCTCAAACCCTGGGCGACTTCGCCAACGACATTCTCTTGGAAGACGTCAAGACCGTGACGGTGGAACGCGACGGTGAGCGGAAGCTCATCCGCATCCCCAAGTCACTGCCCCGTAAGATTGTGGGCGCCGGCACCAACAGTGCATTCTGCAACTACCGCATCCCATTCGTCATTGACAGTGTGCTGCCCGCCACGCCCGCGGCGCGCGCCGGACTGATGCGCGGCGACAGCCTTGTGGCCGTCAACGACTCCGTCACCTTCTGCTTCTTCGACTACAAGAAGGTCTTCAACGAGAACAAGAACAAGCCCGTGGAGCTCACCTACTACCGCGGCGACAGTCTCTGCCACAGCACTGTCACCCTCGACTCTATCGGCAACATGGGCGTCTCCTACAAGCTGCCCTACGAGTATTTCGGCAGCGTGAAGGAGGAATACGGCTTCTTCGAATCCATTCCCAAAGGCATCGTGATGGGCTTCCAAACCCTCGCCGACTACGTGAAACAGTTCAAGATCGTCTTCACCAAGGAGGGTTCCACACAGTTGGGCAGCTTCCTGACCATCGGCAGCATCTTCCCGAAGACGTGGGACTGGGAGCGCTTCTGGAACATGACCGCCCTGTTGGGCATCATCCTCGCCTTTATGAACATCATCCCCATTCCAGCCCTCGACGGCGGCTACATCCTCTTCATCCTCGTGGAGATGATCACTGGTCGGAAGCCATCCGACAAGTTCCTCGGCATCGCCAACACCATCGGCTTCGTGCTGCTCATCCTGCTGATGGTCTATGCGTTAGGATTGGATTTCCATCGATTCTTCTTTAAGTAACACATTTTCACTTGGCATTTCGTTAATATGTCTCAAATCATCTTGTACCACGGCAACAATGCTCAAGAGATTCTTCCGACCTATGGTTTGGGAAACGACAGGCACGACTACGGCCGAGGGTTCTACTTGACAGAGAGCAGAGAACTTGCCATGGAATGGGCTGTTTGCAGGCCTGACGAACTCAACGGATGGCTTCATCTGTTCACCTTACGCACAGATGAGTTGTCAATTTTGGATTTCACACAATTACACATCCTATCCTGGTTGGCAGAACTAATGAAGCACCGTGATGCTGCCGATTCCAAACGATATCGTATGCTGTCCACAAAATTCATCGACAAATATGCTATTGACACAACCTCTTACGATGTCATCAAAGGCTGGCGTGCCAATGCATCCTATTTCTATATCGCAAAAGCCTTCGTTCGCGATGAAATTGACGTGGATATTTTAGAAGACCTGTTATCTTTAGGTGGATTAGGCATACAATACTGTTTAAAAAGTCAGAAGGCTTTTAAAAACATTATTGAAGACACTTCCGCCATGGAGCCTGTTGACTTCACCAAATTCAACCCCAAATACAACACTCGCGACATTAACGCCCGAGAAAAAATGAGACAACTCATCAACTCGGACAAAAACAAGGTCATCAACGTTTTCAGCACTCTGATATAATGAATACGAAACGCGCCTATTCTGAGGCCTATTTAGAAGATGTAGTGGAGTCGCAAGGCCGTCTTTTCGACATGGTGGCCCACGATCACCCCGACATGAGCACGGAGGACTTTATCATATTTTACATGAAAAGTCATATCCGGAAGGCCATTGACGATGCGCAAGCATACGTCATCACGATGAATAGTCAAGAACTTTGGACTTATTTCAAAGATAACGAAAAATACACGTTCCACCCCGGGGAATCCCTCAAAGGTTTTCTACCCGATTGGATAGGTGAATTCTACGCTTACTATCAATGGTTTTACAACATTCCAAGTGCTGAATTGGTAGAAAAAATACCCGTTTCCTACTTGGCAAGCTCCTACCCCGGCCTGCACGACCTTGAATTATCACTTGCCGTACAGAAAGTCGGCCCTATACAAGAAACTAATAATCAACACAAACACAACATAAAGCAGCCTCGGAGAGGCAATACTCTCAATAACCCCGCACAAGCGACACAGTCGCGCAGTGTAGGGACAAAACAGCAAAACATGGACAACACCGAACTCAAACAACAGATCCTCCAACTCAAGCAGGAGAAGAACGCCATCATCCTGGCACATTACTATACACTTCCTGAAGTGCAGGAGGTGGCCGACTATGTAGGCGACAGTCTGGGGCTGGCCCGCAAGGCCGCCGCCACGGACGCCGACATCATCCTCTTCGCCGGCGTGCACTTTATGGCGGAGACCGCCAAGATCCTCAACCCCACCAAGAAGGTGCTGGTGCCCGACATGAGTGCGGGCTGCTCCTTGGCCGACAGCTGCAAGGCAGAGAAACTGGCGGAGTACAAGGCCAAGCACCCGGGCTACAAGGTGTTGTCGTACGTCAACTGCAGTGCGGCGGTGAAGGCGCTCTCCGACCTCATCGTCACCTCCGGCAACGCGCTGAAGCTGGTGAACCAGCTGCCCGAGGACGAGAAGATCATCTTCGTGCCTGACGGCAACTTGGGCGACTACATCAACCAGATGACGGGTCGCGAGATGCTGTTGTGGGACGGTGCGTGTTGCGTGCACGACCATTACGAGGTGGAGCAGTTGGAGAAGATGAAGGCCGAGCATCCCGAAGCGTTGGTGGTGGCGCACCCCGAGTGCCGCCGCGAGATGCTGGAGAAGGTGGATTTCATCGGCTCCACCGCCGCGATGCTCAACTTCATTGGCGAGAGCGACGCAAAGGAGTTCATCGTGGTGACGGAGAGCGGCATCCTGTACGAGATGCAGCGCCGCAACCCCGATAAGATCCTCTACACCCTCTACCCCGGCCAGCCCGAGCGCGACTGCGTGAATATGAAGAAGAACAACCTGGAGAACATATACAACGCCTTGCTCACCGAACAACCCGAGCTGCTGATGGACGAAGAACTACGCCAGCAGGCATTGGTGCCGATACAGCGGATGTTGGAGATGAGTTGAGAGTTTATAGATAATAGTTAATAGTTTTCCTTAAACAGCCCCGTCAGGGGCTAAAGCCTGGTAGAATTGATGTATAGATTGTAGCGCCGTCGTGATGGGGGCGGGGTTAAATTTTTACATTAAAACCTAGGACCTGTCCCCTATTCCCTGTTCGCACCCGCCACATCCCCGTAGGGGATGCCTATCTGTAGCAAACGGACATCCCACGCGGTGTCAAATATCCCCGGAGGGGATTCATATTCGACATAATGCAAATATCACAACGACAATGTGCAACCCCTGACGGGATTGTTGCGGGACGGGCGGCGGACATCTTCTACCGATAGGGAACCCCTACGGGGTTCAGACCGAACCCGCACACCTACGGCGTGCGACATACCCATCCGCAACAGGCGGTTTCCCAATCACTAATTACAAAAATAAAAAGGAAAAAACGGTCTCCGGTCTATGGTCTCCAGTCTCCGTTCACTAATCACTAACCCCTAAAACTCCTCTTCCGCGTACCGGTTCTTGATGTACTCCAGTTGGCGGCGGTCGCGTTTGGTGGGACGGCCCAAGCCATGGGGACGGTATTCGGAGGTTTTCAAGGTCTTTTGGCGGTCGTACTCCTCCTGCGGGGTCAGGTCCTCCATATATTGCGGCACGAGCGGCGCCCCCACCCTGCTCTTGGGTGTGCCAAGCACCTTCACCGTCTTGTTGAGCGAGCCGATGTGCACCTCGTACACCTCCTCGGTGCGCACGTCACGCGAGGGTTTCACATTGGTGCCGTCCAATTTCACCTTGCCCGCATTGCAGGCCTCCGTGGCCAACGAGCGCGTCTTGAACAGACGCACCATCCAAAGCCACTTGTCGATTCTGACATCCAATTTTACCATAATGTCACGACTTAATCTTTGATTTTCTTCCAAGTCATCGTGCGGCCCAACGCGGGCACCCCGATGTAACCGCGCACCCGCAGCACGTTCTCCTTCTCGAACCACATCCGGCTCTTGTAGAACTTGCCATGCACCGGGTCGTAGATTTCCCCGTCCACCCACTTGTCGCTTTTGGTATCATAGCGGAAATGGAACAGCAGCTGGATCTTGTCGCCGGGCGTATTGCGTTTCTTCGGGTCTGGATTCATGATGTCACGCTTGGGCGTGCCGTCCTTGAAAGTCGGGTTCTTCACCCAGATAATCTTCCCTTCGTACTTGCCGTCGGCAGTCTTGAAAATCCGGATCTTGCAATCCTCGTCCGACTGGTCGTCGGAGATGTAGTACACCCCTAAAATTTTATCTGCGGCCGACTGTGCGACCGCAGATAAAAGGGATGTTGACAAAACAATTGTCAATACTATTTTGGAAAAGAGTTTGAACATCTTATTCGGTCTTGGGGGTCTCCTCCTCTGCAGGAGCATCTGCGGCGGGAGCTTCATCGTCAGCCTTGGCTTTCGGATTATTCATCATCCGGATCTTGTACTCCAAGTTCTTGACTTCTTCCTTGGCCGAGTCAATTTTCTTACGGAACTCAGCCGTAATCAGTTCGGCATTCTTGGAATTGGCAAAGAAACCCAAGTTGTTTTCCCAAAGGACGATGTCTTCCTTCAGTTGAGCAAGTTTGTTACGCAAGAAATTCTTCTCCTTGTCGATGAGTTTGTCAGCATTGGGATTATTGAGGATATTCTCGATACGAGACTGGTAACGGGTGCGTTTCATATCCTCGGCGCTGATTTTCAATTCGGCAAAGCGCTTGTCGAGAGCGGCACGGTATTCGGAATAAATTCTGTCCTTGTCCTTTTTGGGCACAAAGCCAATCTCTATCCATTCGTTCTGGTAGGCCTTCAGCACGTCGATATTGGCGGCACGGTCGTCTGAGAACTCGTGGTTAAGGATTTTCTGGATAAGGTCTTCCTTCTTTTGGAGATTCTCATTCTCCTTGTCTTGGATATTGTTAAAATATTCCGACTTGGCGGCAAAGAACTTGTCGCAGGCAGCACGGAAGCGTTTCCAGATCTGGTCGGAGTACTTGCGCGGGGTGGCGCCGATTTTCTTCCACTCGGACTGCAGGCTGAGGATGTCAGCGGTGGCTTGCTTCCAGTCGGTGCGGTCGGCGAGGCCTTCGGCTTGGATCACCAGATTGAGCTTCTGGTTGTAGTTCTGCATCTGGGTGTCCTTGATTTGCTGGAAATACTCTTTCTTCTGGGTGAAGAACTTGTCAAGGGAGCCTTTGAAGCGGGCCCAAATCTCGTCGTTCAACTTGGCGGGAGCCGGTCCGAGGGTCTTCCACATGCTGAGCAGGTCAGCAAGTTTGTCGCTGATTTCGTTGTAGCTTTTCACATTGTCAGAAGCCTGCGAGGTAATCTCTTCGGCTTGTTCACAAAGCACCAACTTGGCATTATAGTTATTTTGTTCTTCGGCGAACAACTTGTCATAATGCTCTTTGCGTCTCTGGTTGATTTGGTCGGAAGCAGCCTTAAAGCGTTCCCAGACCTCCTCTTTCTTGTCTTCAGGAACAGGTCCTATTTCTTTCCACTGCTCGTGCAGAGTCTGCAAATCCTTGAATGATTGGTTAATGGAGTCCACCAGCAGCAAAGACTCGGCTTTTTCGCAGAGTTCGAGCTTACTTTCGAGATTCTTCTTATAATCCATCTCGCGGGCCTCTTTGTTGAGACGCAGGATGTCGAAGAATTTCTCGACATAGAAATGGTAGTTCTGCCAAAGGTTATTGGATTCCGTTTGCGGGACGGGGCCAATGGCTTTCCACTGTTCCTGGAATTCTTTAAACTTGTCGTTCAGGACCTTGAGATTGGATTCGGTCTCGATAAGGTTGCTCAGGCCGTCAATGATTTTGTTCTTGGCATTGAGGTTGTCCTGTTTTTGGGCTTCGAGGGCCTCGATGAACTTGGCCTTGGAGTCCTTATATTGTTGGAAAGCCTTGTTAAAGCGCGTTTCGATCTCGTCAGGCTCGTTGGACGGGATTTCCACTTCCTCGGCGGGAGCCTCGGGATTCTCGGCGGCGGCAGCTGCAGCGGCAGTCTTGGCAGCTTCAAAAGCCTGTTGGGCAGCGCGTTTTCTTTCCCTGAAAAATTCGATGATTCTGGCACGGAGCACACCCACACGCATCTTGATGAGGTTGAAATTCGGTTCCTTGACCAAACGTTCCAACTCGGCGACACACTGTTCCAAGTCGAAACCTGCATATTCGGCTTCCACTTGTTCGAGGGTCTCTTCGGGGGCGGGTTCTTCCGTTTCTGTTTCTGTCACAGACTCTGTTGCGGCTTGCTGCTGGTCCATCTCAGCCATCATCTCTTCCGGAGACGCAGGCGACTCGGGGGCTGGTTGCTCGGGAGCGGACTCGACCACCTCGGGGGCAGCTTCGACCGCCTCGGGTGCGGGTTCGACCACCTCGGGGGCAGCTTCAGCCGTTTCGGGGGCGGGCTCAACCACTGCTTCCTCCGCAGCCGCAGGGGCTTCTGTCACAGGTTCTGTTGCCGCGGGTTCTTCCGCCACAACGGGTTCCACTTCGGATGCGGGAGTTTCTTGGGACATAGTTTCTTGGGCTTCCATGGAAGCGCCAGAGTTCACCTCTTGGTTTTGCATTTCAGCATCTTCCGGGTGAAGAAGTTCTTGGTTTTCCATAAGTTATTGTTTAAGATAGATTAGAAAATAGGTTTTTCAAAAGCGGCGGCAAAGATAACATTTTTTTCAAAGGTCCAGAATGGAAGATTTCAGGGGGATGGGTATAAAAAAACGGGTACGGGGCGACACGCCCCATACCCGGTAAAACACTAATCATTTTGGCACTATAGCCTTGGCTCCACACTCACTTCTTCACCACTCGAATCGTGTGTGCGCTGCCGTCGGACAGAATGACGCGGACCAAGTAAACGCCGTTTTCGCAAGATGACAAATCGATCATGTCTGTCTCCTTTTGCGACAACACCAATCTTCCGCAAACATCATGCACCTCCACATTCTGCACATCATACTTTGAACTGTGCACCCTGAATTTCCCGTCAGTCGGGTTGGGATACGCCACGATGGTCGGATGTTCACGTTCTGCTACTCCATCCCAGCCGCTCCACGAGTTCATCATCTCAGCATCGTAGTCCACCGCCACGTAGTTGACGTAGTTCTGGGTATTGGAGAGCACTATGTATGTCTTGCCGCTTTGATGGACAGGGATGCTGAACTCACCTTCGGCAAGATTCTCGAAAGCATATTCGGCATTGGCCATGGGATTGTCTGTGCGGAATTGGGCGATGTTGGCCTCGTCCACGACATAGGCCGTCAATCCGGCGAGGGTCTGCGTGTTCTCATAGAAAGAGGAATTTTGTCCGTCAACGGGATTGTTGCCCGTCGTGATGTTATGTGCCGAGAGGGTCAGCTTGACGCTCTTGTTGGCGGGAAATTCCGTCTGGGCGGAGGTGACATGGTTGCGCGGGGACGTGGCGGCCGAAGGGAACGCGTAGTTGATATTATACGTATGGTTGGCAACCGTGTTGGTAGTGATCACGTTGTACACTTGCCCCGAAGTGGTGGGGAAAGAGCCAAAATCGGGATGGGATATTTTCATGTAGTACTTGTTGCCCGTACCTAATTTGACATGGATTTGCCCCTGGGCATCCGTCCAAAGATAGCCGGCAGAAAGGACGTACGGATTGGACGAGCCATACTGATAGTTTGTGGAATAGAGGTTGACGCAGGCGCCGTCCACGGGGTTGCCGTCCTGGTCCTTCACCGTGAGATTCATTGTGCAGGCCTCGTTTTCAGAATACTTTTCGGAAAGGTTTTGGAGCGTACCGTCAGGCACATAGCCTTGTACCAAGGAGCTGTTCCAACCATAGTTGCCAGTTGCCTGCATATTGGTCATGCCCCAGTAGTACGGGCGGTTGGCGGAGAGGCCGCCGCGGAAGAACTCGAAGTGGTGCCATTCCATATCGTCGCAACCGTCGTGGATGACGGTCCAGACGTGATCATCGCAGAAATCGCCGACATGCATGCAGGGGATGAGGGCGGTACGGGCGGCAGCGGTGACGAGAAGGGCATCCTCATGGCAGTTTCCGACATGTTTCCAGGCGATGTGGTTAGGTTGCGAAGGGCGGTAATCGGAATTGGAGGTCACGTCCTGAGGCACGCAACGGGAGCACCAGTTGCCGAGCACATCGAGGGCGCTTTGGGTCGCGCTGAAATTACGGTTAAAGAAATAGATGGTTGGGCTCTCGTTCCAAAGGTATTCCGGCATCTGCATAATCTCGCCCAAGCGGGGGATGGTGTCGATGCAGACAGTGTCGCGCGCGCCACTGGAGTTGATGGCCACATAGCCGCACATGTTGACATTCTTGTAGCTGCGGTCTGCCTGATCAGAAGGGTTGACAGCATGCGCGTAGTCATTCCACAGATAGTCGCGCCAGAAATAGCCCCATGTGCGCTGCTGCGTGATGGAAGTGAGATTGTCCGTGACATAGAGACCCTCTTGTTCCAATTTGGGCATCACAATAAACTGGTAGTAGTAGTAACGGTCAACCGGACGCCAAATATAGTTGGAGCCTTGCTTGATGCGGTATTCGGTCGTCGTGTACCAGTCGCCGGAATTGGTGTCACCGCCCTCCACGAGACGCACATAGTGCAGCGAGTCGGCATGGCGGTAGATAAGCTCGGCGTTGAAGCGCAGGTAATCCCAGTCTGGGGAGAAACGCGACGAAGAAAGGACCTCGTTGGGCAAATATGTCAGAATAAAAGCCACCTCGTCGAGATAGCGCTTCGGGGTGGCGTTTATCAGGTTGACCATCTTGTTGCGGACGGTAGAAGACACTTCATGGAACTTGAAGCGCAGGTCGGAACGCATCCAGGCGGGCACCCGGGAAACGGCGGCCTCCTCTGTCGACGTAAGCGTCTCGAAATGGGAGCTGTCTTCGACCAGGACGCCGTTGTCCACACTAAAGATAATGGATTCACCGGGGCGCAACACGTGGCGGCGCAGCGCACGGTCCTTGGGCAGGTTGCCTTGTTGGAGCTGCATCTCGCGGAAGTTGGGAACAGCCGGCATGTCCACCGTATTTTGTTCCGGCACACGAAGCATCGACGGATTGACCGTGCCCGGCACGGCATCGTCAACACTTTTCACTATGCGCACAGAATTCTCCTGAGCATGAAGAGACAACACCATGGATGTCATCAAGAAAATAGAAAATAAGACTCTTTTCATGGGTTTGTTATTACAGTTATTGGTTATCCTTGAACTTTAAGTTATATCGAGCGCAAAAATACATTTTTTTCACGGAAATGCATCTGGATTCCATTTTTGCATTTTATCAACATTTCACGTTTGATAAAGTCCTCCTCTCGATTATTTTTTGTATTTTTGCCGTTTCTTGAAAACCTGTAAAAAAACAATAAAACACTATATGAAAAGACTCAACATTCTCCTTTCGTTTTGCTTAGTTTTTCTGCTATGCAACATCCATTCAAACGCCCAAGAATCTCCTGTAAAATGGGACTATAAGACCGTGAAAGTCAACGACTCCGTGGCGGAGTTGCAGTTCACCGCCGCCATCCAGCCCGAGTGGCACCTGTACGCCCAGAAAAAAGGGGAAGGGCAGATCGAGATGCCCTTGGTTTTCAACTTCACGGCATCGCCGCAATACGAGCGCATCGGCAAGGTCATCGAGCCGACCCCGCAGAGCGACTACGACGACCTGCTGGACGCGCACTCCAACTTCTACACCAAGCAGGTTACCTTCAAGCAGCGCGTCAAGGTGAAGGACAGCGAGCCTTTCGCCATCAAAGGCAAGCTGGAGGGGCAAGCCTGCCGGGAGGGGCGCTGCACCCCGGTGGAGCAGAAGTTCTCATTCGACATCAAGGGATTCGACAATGTCAAGGCACCTGCCGAGCCGGAGGTCGCCGAGGAGCCTGCACCTGACAGCGCTGCCACTGCCACTATAGCGCCAGCATCCGAGAAGCAGGATGCTGCCAAGGCAGACTCTGAGAAAGAGGAGTCTATGTGGCGCTACTTCCTGCTTGCCATTGGCGGCGGTCTGGTCGGCCTGTTGATGCCGTGCGTCTTCCCGATGATCCCCATGACTGTCTCATTCTTCTCCAAAGAGGGACACAAAGGCAAACGAGACGCCCTGCTCTACGGTCTGTTCATCATCCTGATATTCCTCACATTTGGATTGGTATTGTCGGCCATTTTCGGAGCCGACCTCGGCAACATCATGAGCACGCACTGGATTCCCAACCTGCTCTTTGCCGTCATATTCCTCATCTTTGCTTTCTCATTACTGGGCTATTTTGAAATCACACTGCCAAGCTCGTGGGTTAACGGATCTGCCAAGCGCCAACGCCAGGGAGGCATCGTGGGCATCTTCTTCATGGCCTTGACCTTGGTGTTGGTCTCCTTCTCCTGCACGTTGCCCATTGCGGGCGCAGTGGCGCTTAACGCCGCCGGCGGGTCGTTCCTCAAGCCCATCATCGGCATGTTGGGGTTCTCGTTAGGCATTGCAGTGCCCTTCACCCTCTTCGCTCTCTTCCCAAACCTGCTGAAGAAACTGCCCAAGTCGGGCGGCTGGATGAACACGCTGAAGGTCATCCTCGCCTTCGTGGAGCTCGCCTTCGCCCTGAAATTCATCAACGTGCCCGACCAGACCTACCATTGGGGCATCCTCGACCGTGAAGTCTACCTCGCCTTCTGGATCGTCATCTTCACCTTGTTAGGGCTTTACCTGCTGGGCAAGATCCGTTTCCCGCTCGATGACGACTATCCCGTGCAGAAGAGTTGGTTCCGCTTCACACTCGCCCTGTTCGATTTAGCATTTGTGGTCTATATGATTCCCGGCATGTTCGGCGCTCCGCTGAAGGCCATTTCCGGCTGGCTGCCTCCCATGACGACCCAAGACTTCGATATCTCCAACATTGTCCGCACCGAAAGCGGCAGCGGCAGCAACAGTGCCACCACCTACCAATGGACGGAAGACCCGCTCTATGCCGACAAACTCGAAATTCCGTTTGGCATCAAGGGCTATTTTGACTACGACCAAGCTCTGCGTGTCGCCAAGAAGGAAGGCAAGCCCGTGTTCCTCGACTTCACCGGCCACGGCTGCACCAACTGCCGCAACGTGGAAAACGCCGTCTGGATCGACCCCGAGGTGCGGCGCATCTTCGCCGAGGAAGTCATCGTGTGCACCATGTACGCCGACGACAAAGTCATCCCATTGCCTGACGACGAGAAGGGCAAGCTCACGGATGCCGACGGCGACCCCATCACCATGCTGGGTGAAAAGAACCGCTTCATCGAGCAAACCAAATATCACGAGAACTCCCAGCCCTGCTATTTTGTGGTGGATCCCGACGGCAACGTGCTCTCCGGCCCCACCTACTACGAACGCGACAAGGACAAGTACATCAAGTTCCTGCGCGAAGGGATTGATAAGTTCAATAAATAAAACCGAAAACGTGCGGTTTGCGATTTACGACCTGAAACTTGAAACCTGAAACCTAAAAAAAACACCCTAACCCCTACACCCTTATGAACTGGTATAAACTCCTTCTTCTCAGCATCGTCAGCGGACTGCTTCTCGCCCTTGCCTGGTATCCTCATGGGCTGCCGTTCCTGATTTTTTTCGCATGGATTCCCCTGTTTTTCATGAGCGACGCCTTGTTGGAGAAAAACGGGAAAGCGCCGTTTGTAAAGGGATGGCTTTACAGTTGGCCAGGGTTTATGCTTTGGAATTTCATAACCACATATTGGATTGGTTACTGCACAGTTCCCGGCGCTATCGGAGCCATCGTGGCCAATTCGATGCTGCAAGCGTGGGTGTTCGGGTTCTGGCATTGCTGCCGGAAGCAAGTCCGCCAAGAATGGCTGCATCCCATCTTGCTGGTCGCCTTTTGGATCTCTTTCGAATACCTCCATCTCAATTGGGACCTGACGTGGCCGTGGCTCAATCTCGGCAACGTGTTCGCCGTCTGTCCGCAGTGGGTGCAGTGGTATGCCGTCACGGGTGCCGCTGGCGGAACGCTTTGGGTGTTGCTGCTCAACTTCCTTTTGTACTGTCTCATCCGGCATATCAGCCGCAACCATCGTGTCTCTTGGGGGCTTGTCGCGACCGGCGCGCTGGTTTTTGTCATACCCGTCATCATCTCGGGCGTGATGTATCAGGGCGCAAAGCGTGCCATCGACCAGAGCGCACCCGTCGAGGTGGTGGCTGTGCAGCAAAACACAGACCCGTGGGAAGAGGAGTACGAGCTAACCAACGAGCAGCAGATCCGACGCCTCATCAACGTGGCGACCCCCTATATGGACGAACGCACGGCATTGGTGGTATGCCCCGAATCCAGCGTACCGCACAATCTCTCTCTGCTCATGCTCCAAACGCACAATTTCCCGACAGAGAACCAAGCCTACAGCGGATTCACGCTGTTAGACAGCGTCATCAGCATGCACCCCAACCTCAACTTCATATTAGGCATGTCGTTGTTCTCTCTTTACGACCATCCGGCCAGCGTGACAGCAAGATCCGTTGGAGGAGGCATGTTCGTGGACGTTTTCAACAGTGCCTTATGCTACGGGAAAAACCACTACAATGGCCATTACCACAAGTGTCGCTTGGTGCCCGGTGTGGAGAAGATGCCCTTCCCCAAGATGCTGGGTTTTCTGGGTGACGCCTTCATCAAGTTAGGCGGGTCCAACACCTCGTTGGGTGTCGACAGTGCACAACACACATTCGCTATCCAGTCGAGCGGCCGCGACCTGCGTGTGGGGACGGCCATCTGCTACGAATCCATATACGGCGAACTTTTCGGCCAATTTGTGCGCAACGGTGCCAATTTGATGACCGTTATCACGAATGACTCGTGGTGGGCTGACAGCCAAGGGCACAAGCAGCATTTCGAGATGTCGCGCCTGCGGGCGGTGGAGACGCGCCGATACGTGGTGCGCGCCGCCAACGGCGGATTCTCG
Organism: Bacteroidales bacterium; assembly: GCA_017615795.1. GTDB lineage: Bacteria > Bacteroidota > Bacteroidia > Bacteroidales > WCHB1-69 > F23-D06. The sequence continues at coordinate 65,115 of JAFZZK010000048.1, read as the reverse complement.
GGCATCATCGACCCCTGCGGGAATGTGCTGCAAAAGACAAACTACGACGAGCGCACGGCACTCAAGGCGACCGTTTACGCCCAAGAGGGCGAGACCTTCTACGTGCGCCACGGAGACTACATGGCCCGCATCGCCGTAGCCCTCACACTGCTTGGATTCCTATATGCCTTCGGCTGCTGGTGCAAGCAAAAAGCGCAAAGCTCCACAAAGAAAATGAAAACAGAAAAATAAAAACAACATAATATTCCGTTCACAATGAAGAAATCATTACTCCTGACATTTTGTCTCCTGTTAAGCTCGCTAATCCTGACATCCGCCCCTATCGACACCTTGCTCAGCAAGCGTGTGGCGGCCAACTTTTATCGCGAGCGCATCGGATCTGGCGCTAACGACAGAGGGTTGACACCCACACCAATATTGGTAAAAACTTACAAGTCTGCTCCTGCGACTTTGAGAGGGGATTCAGCCATCTGCCTGTATATCTACAACGTAGGCGACGGCTATGTGATTGTCAGCGGCGACAACCGAGTGAAGCCGGTATTGGGCTACTCCACCGAGGGGCAGTTTGACCCGCAAAACATACCCGTACAATTAGACGAATGGCTAATGGGATACACTGCCGAGATACAGTCGGTAATGAATTCGTCGACATACACCAACGTCGATGCCGAGGCCAGTTGGAGCCGGTTGGCATCGTCTAACTTCACACCCACGCGATACGGGTCTGTTGTGGTCGCGCCGCTTATACAGACCTGCTGGAACCAATCGCCCTACTATAACAGTTTATGTCCTATGGACGGCAGCACACAGACTGTAACAGGTTGTGTTGCCACAGCCATGGCCCAGCTTCTGTGGTACTGGAAATACCCGTCCCATGGTATCGGAAGCCACAGCTACACCCATCCCACTTATGGAGTACAATCTGCCAACTTTGGCGCCACCACCTACAATTATGACCTCATGCCGACCTCGCTCAACAGCAGCAGCAGTGCCGCACAAGTGTTCGAGGTGGCCCAGCTGATGTACCATTGCGGTGTCAGCGTGGACATGGACTACGGCTTGAGCGCTAATGGCGGCAGTGGAGCCAGTAGTGCGGATGCTGCCGATGCATTCAACACCTATTTCGGCTACTCCTGCACACACCGAAACCGCAGCAGCGTCAGCAACGACGCCCTGTGGATATCCGACCTCAAAGCCGAACTCAACCAGGCCAGACCTCTCCTTTATCATGGCCGAGGGACTGGCGGGCACGCCTTCATTTGCGACGGCTATACGGTTGACAACTATTTCCATTTCAATTTCGGATGGGGATGCAATCAAAACGGATATTATACCATCAACCAAATCAACCCTAGTCCCTATGTATTCAACGATGAACAAGGTGCTATCTTTAACATGAGTGCTGCCAACCCCATTCTTCTGACCAATATCAACGCCTTGAATTTTTTCTCTGAGAACAGCGTTATCACGGAAGGTCGCAAGATAAACGTGCTGACCCACAACCTGACCAACAACATCACCATCACCACCAGCAGTCCCTTTGCCGTCAGCCTGGATTCCGTAAACTACAGCACATCCATCACATTAAGCTCTAACGGCGGCAACTTTTACGTGCGATACCAACCCGCTCCCGGCAACCAAAGCAACACGGGAACTGTAAACCTCGTTTCCGGTTCCAAATCAGCCAGCATAGATCTTCAGGGGTTCTCCCGTACCATCACCTGCCTGCCACCTCAAAACTTCACCATTTCCTCCTCCGACTTACAACACCTCCACCTTTCGTGGAATGCGCCCCAAGTCGACCCAACTGAACACACATTGAGTTGGAATGATAGAGCCCTGGGCCTTAGGTCTGGCTATGGCACAAGTCAATTGACACTATTACAAAGATTCTGCGAAGCGGACTTGGTTCCTTACCATGGCCAGTCATTGACAAAGATCACCTCTTATATTGTGGATGGCGCAACGATGGTCAAACTGCTCGTTTTCAAGGGAGGCAGCTACATGGGAACTTCCATTGAACCTGGGACTTTGGTCTATGAGCAAACCATTCCCATCTCATCCGTCACCCCAAATACGTGGAACACCTTCACCCTCACCACGCCTGTCTCCATTGATGCATCTCAAGAACTGTGGTTCGGCATCTATTTGGAATCTACCGCATCACACCCCATTCCTTTAGGACCTACCGCCGAGCCTCAAAAAGGAGCTATCATAGGACTAGGAGCCTTGGGCAACTCATCATGGAGAGAAAGGACCGATTACAGTCTCTGTATTCTGGGCACCATACAAAACACACAAACACTCTCTCATTACGAGATATCGCGCAATGGAACCGTTTTAGGAAACACGAGCAACACCTACTACGATGATGTTGTAGGCTCAACCAACACCTATCACTACAACGTGGCCGCCGTATGGGACAACGGGTGTTCCTCTTCCGCTTCGTTAACCATCACGAACGTCGCCAGCATCTACCCTAATCCCGACATGTTGGTACTCCACAACAATAGCGGTTTCAATGTCGAAGTGAAGAAGACGAACATCAGCGGTATGGGACTCACATCCAGCATTCAAGCCACCGTCACGAGTCCATTCCAGATCAGCACCGACTCTGTCAGCTTCTCCACATCCAAGACACTGCCCGCAAGTGGCGGGACGCTGTATGTGCGTTACAATCCATCCACTTATCCCACGACGCCCGATCTCGGCACCATCACTTTGACCAGCGGCAGTGCCACGGCGCAGGTGCAACTTGTGGGGCAAGGCACAGGCGACTGCAATCCGCCCCAAAACCTAACACTCTCTGCCCCGACCTCCGGGGCTACCGTGACAGCCACGTGGGACGCCCCCGATGCCATGTCTGACAACACATACGACCTCACATGGCATGTAACGAATATGAACAGCTACATCCAATACAGCAACTTAACATTATATGCTTTGCAACGTTTCGAATCCTCCGACCTCGCACCCTACCACAACAAGAAAATCACAGCCATCTCATTCATACCCAACACGGATTATTTAACGACTTGCAAAGTCGTGGTTTTCAAAGGCGGCACTTGGTCATCCACAGCCAGCAACAGGAACGCCGGCACTTTGGTGGCAGAGCAAGTGGTTCCGATCTATTCCATCAACGACTGGGTATGGAACACTGTAACATTAAACACACCTGTGGTCATTGACGCCAATCAGGAATTATGGTTTGGCATTTATTTAGAATACTCGCAGGATTGTGCTTCTCCAAGATTCGGTTCTACTGCCACTGCGAACAAAAGTGCCGTCTATCGCAATGGCACCGACAATTGGACATCCAACAACAGCAGAAGCTTTGCTATCAAAGCATCTGTCGAAGACATCAACCCCACTTTCGACCACTACCAAATCGACCGAAACGGAAGCGTACTTGTCAACAACACCGCTTCGACCAGTTATACAGACAATGTCGGTATCAACGGCGACTACAACTACACCGTATGGGCGGTATGGAGTGACGGTTGCCAATCCAGTGTCAACGGAAGTGTTTCCGTAACAGGCGGCTGCACGACACCCGGCACGGTCACCACACGAAATCAATGCGGAGGCACCTATACTTGGCACGGCACCTCTTACAATGCCAGCGGCACTTACACCTATGCTTTCATGAACAGTCTCCATTGCCACCAGGTGGACACTTTGCGCCTCACCATCCATTCTGCTCCCACAGTCACCATCAGTGGCAACAACAGTATCTGCAGCGGTGCTAACACTACGCTCACCGCTTCCGGCGCCAACAGCTACACTTGGAGCACCGGAGCCTCGGGCAACAGCATCACCGTCAATCCGACCAGCAGCACTCCCTATACAGTCACGGGCACCGACAGCCATGGATGCACGGGCAACGCCACGGTCACGGTCACCGTCACGCCAGCCTCGCTTGCCACCGTCACGACGGCCAATGTCACAAACGTCACCACCTCAGCGGCCACTTGCGGCGGCACGGTCACGTCCGATGCATGCTCGCCAGTCACGGCCAGAGGTGTATGCTGGAGCACATCGCACAATCCCACTGTCACCGGCAGCCACACCACCAATGGAACCGGCACGGGCACCTTCACCAGTAATCTCTCAGGACTTACCGAAAACACCACCTATTATGTAAGAGCCTACGCCACCACTGCCGCGGGCACCCAATATGGCGCGGAGAAGAGCTTCAAGACGGGCTGTAGCGCCGTCACAGTCACCATCAGTGGCAATACCAGTATCTGCAGCGGTGCTAACACTACGCTCAGCGCATCCGGTGCCAACAGCTACACTTGGAGCACAGGGGCTTCGGGCAGCAGCATCACCGTCAATCCGACCAGCAGTACCCCCTACACAGTCACGGGTACCAACAGTCATGGCTGCACGGGCAACGCCACGGTCACGGTCACTGTCACGCCGGCCTCCCTTGCCACCGTCACGACGGCCAATGTCACAAACGTCACCACCTCAACAGCCACTTGCGGCGGCACGGTAACGTCCGACGCCTGCTCGCCCGTCACGGCCAGAGGTGTCTGCTGGAGCACATCCCACAACCCCACCATCACCAGCAGCCACACCACCAATGGAACCGGCACGGGCACCTTCACCAGTAATCTCTCAGGACTTACCGAAAACACCACCTATTATGTAAGAGCCTACGCCACCACCGCAGCCGGCACCCAATATGGTGCCGAAAAGAGCTTCAAGACGGGCTGTAGCGCCGTCACAGTCACCATCAGCGGCAACACCAGCATCTGCAGCGGCGCCAGCACCACGCTCACCGCTTCCGGCGCCAACAGCTACACCTGGAGCACCGGGGCTTCGGGCAGCAGCATCACCGTCAATCCGACTGCCAACACCCCTTATACAGTCACGGGCACCAACAGTCATGGTTGCACGGGCAACGCCACGGTCACAGTCACCGTCACACCAGTTTCTCTTGCAACCGTCACGACGGCCAATGTCACAAACGTCACCACCTCGACAGCCACCTGCGGCGGCACAGTCACGTCCGACGCCTGCTCGCCGGTCACGGCCAGAGGCATTTGCTGGAGCTCATCGCACAACCCCACCATCAGCGGCAGTCACACCACCAATGGAACCGGCACGGGCACCTTCACCAGCAACCTTACGGGGCTTGCCGAGAACATGACCTATTATGTAAGAGCCTACGCCACTACCGCTGCCGGCACCCAGTATGGTGCTGAAAAAACCTTTACGACAAACTGCGGTGTACACGAGCTTACCGTCAGCGGCAACACGACCATCTATTCAGGAACCAGCACCACGCTATGTGCAAGTGGTGCCAACTCGTATCATTGGTATCCAAACAATGAGAACACCTCGTCTATCACGGTCAGTCCATCCACCACAACCACATACACTGTCATAGGCACAATGGCGAACGGTTGCAGCACCGAGCCTGCCACCATCACCGTCACGGTGACCAACTGCATTCCCGCACAGAGTATAGAGACAGCCACAGCCTGCGACAGCTACACGTGGCATGGTGTCACCTACACGCAAAGCACCAACTCTGCGACCTACACCATCTCCCATGGTGCCGCCAACGGCTGCGACAGCATCGTGACCTTGCATCTGACAATATTCCATCCACAGCATCAAGCATTTACTGCCAACGCGTGCAAATCCTACACTTGGAATGGCACCACCTACACCCAAAGCGGAACATACAGGTACTCCCATTCTGACGCGCACGGTTGCACACAGGTCGACACCCTGCACCTGACCATCTACACTCCACAGCACCAAGCCTATACTGTCAGCGAGTGCGGCCAATACACCTGGAACGGCACCACCTACACGCAAAGCGGAACCTACCAGTATTCCCATCCTGACGCGCACGGCTGCACACAGGTCGACACCCTGCACCTGACCATCATTCCAATTCCGGTTGTAACCATCTCGGGCAACACCAGCATCCTTGAAGGCCAAAGCACCACGCTCACCGCCTCCGGCGCGCAGAGCTATGTCTGGTCCACCGGCGCACACTCTGGCAGCATCACCGTCACACCCACCGCAACAAACACCTACACCGTCACGGGCTACAACGGTAGTTGCGCCAGCCAGCAGGCCAGCGTAACCGTCACGGTAGGCAGTTGCATTCCATCGCAAAGCGTTGAGACCATCACAGCCTGCAACAATTACACCTGGCATGGTATCTCATACACGCAAAGCACCAATTCCGCAACCTACACCATTCCCCACGGTGCTGCCAACGGTTGCGACAGCATTGTAACCTTGCACCTCACCATTTACAAGCCGCAGCATAAGGCTTACACTGTCAATGCGTGCGAATCCTACATTTGGAACGGCACCATCTACCTGCAAAGCGGCAACTTCTTATACCAACACACCGATGTCAACGGTTGCACACAGGTCGACACGCTGCATCTGACCATCTACAATCCTCAACATCAAGCCTATACTGTGAGCGAGTGCGGCCAATACACTTGGAACGGCACCACCTACACGCAAAGCGGGACCTACAAACACTCCCATACTGACGCACACGGCTGCACGCAAGTCGACACGCTGCACCTGACCATCACGCCAATCCCGAACGTAACCATCTCGGGTAACACCAGCGTATTGGAAGGTCAAAGCACCACGCTCACCGCCTCCGGCGCACAGAGCTACGTCTGGTCCACCGGTGCGCACACCAGCAGCATCACCGTCACGCCCACCGCTTCAACCACCTACACCGTCACGGGCTACAACGGCAATTGTGTCAGCCAACCCGTCCAAGTCTACGTCTCCACGCACGCCTGCACGCCCGTCTTCGGCATTGAAACCGTTCATTCCTGCGGACCATACTTATGGCACGGTGTCAACTACCCCAGCAGCAACTACACCGCCACCTACACCTACCCTGGTGCCGCTGCCAACGGATGCGACAGCACCGTCACCTTGCACTTGACAGTGGACAACCCCGTCACCCGGCACCTCACCCTGACCGACTGCGACAGGCACATCTGGAACGGACAGACCTACACCCAAAGCGGCGACTACACCCAGCATTTCCAGACAAATGCCGGTTGTGACAGCACCGTCATCCTGCATCTCACCATCCGCCATCCGCATCACACTGCCGTATCTGCCAGCGAATGTAATGCATACACCTGGCACGGCCAGACCTACACCCAAAGCGGCATTTATACCTACGCCCATGCTGACGCTTACGGCTGCACGCAGGTCGACACCCTCCACCTGACCGTCTTCCATCCGCAACATGCCGCCATCACAACCAGCGAATGCGGTTCGTTCACGTGGAACGGCACCACTTATACCCAAAGCGGCACCTACACGTACGCCCATGTGGACGCCAACGGATGCACCCAAGTCGACACCCTCCACTTGACCATTCGTCCTATTCCGACAGTGTCCGTCACGGGCAACACAACCATCCCGCTTTACGAGAGCACGACCCTCACAGCTTCCGGTGCCGACAACTATGTATGGTCCACGGGATCGCATACAGCATCCATCACCGTGTCACCGGCAAGTACCACGACCTACTATGTAACCGGAAGCGCCAACGGCTGCAGCAGTCAAACAGCCTCCATCACCGTCGTTGTAGGCAACTGCATCCCCGCACAAGGCATTGAAACCGCCGTGGCATGCGAGAGCTTCACCTGGCACGGCACCACCTACACCCAGAGCACTAATGCGCCCACGTTTGTCATGATTGGCGCAGCTGCCACCGGATGCGACAGTATTGTCACCCTGCATTTAACCGTAAACCACCCCATGCCCACCATAACGGAAGATGCCGTTTGTGACAGTTACACCTGGCACGGCACCACCTACACCCAAAGTGGCGTGTACACTTATGCACACCCCGACGCCAACGGCTGCAACCAGGTCGACACCCTCAAGCTGACCGTCTTCCATCCGCAGCATGAGGCCTTCACAGACAGCGAGTGTCTTTCCTACGTCTGGAACGGCACCACCTACACCCAAAGCGGCGTCTACACGTTCAGTCATCCCGACGAGCACGGATGCACCCAAGTCGACACCCTGCATCTCACCATCTTCTCCCCCCAACACGAAGCCATCTCCGTGAGTCAGTGCGACAACTACACATGGAACGGCACCACCTACACCCAAAGCGGCACTTACACGTTTGCCCATGCTGACATCAACGGTTGCACCCAAGTCGACACCTTGCACCTCACCATATTCCGTTCAACGACAAGTCAGTTCAGTGCCTCCAACTGCGAAAGCTATACGTGGAACGGCGTCACCTACACCCGCAGCGGCGAATATGTGCAGCATTTCCAGACCATTCACGGTTGCGACAGCATCGTAACCCTACAACTTACCATCTTCCAACCGCGCCACACCTCCTTCACCGCCATCAATTGTGACAGCTATACCTGGGCCTGGAATGGGCAAACCTACACCGAGAGCGGCGATTACACCTACAGCCATCCCGACGCACACGGATGCACACAGGTCGACACCCTCCATGTGACCATCAACCACCCGCAGCACCAGTCAACCACCATCTCAGCCTGTAACAGTTACTACTGGAATGGCATGCGCCGCACACAGAGCGGCACGTACACCTACACCCACCGCGACGACCACGGCTGCTGGCAGGTCGACACACTGCATCTCACCATTTTCCGTCCGCAGCACACCGCCTTCGCTGCCAGCGCCTGCGGATCCTATACATGGAACGGTCAGACCTACAACCGTTCCGGCAACTACACTTTCTCTCATCCCGATGCCAATGGTTGCACCCAGATTGACACTCTCCACCTTACGATCTTCCAACCTGCTACCACAAATCTCACGCAATTCGGCTGTAACAGCTACACCTGGAATGACTCCATCTACACCGAAAGCGGCGACTACACACAATACTTCCAGACCGTCAACGGCTGCGACAGCACCGTCATCCTTCATCTCACCATCATAACCCCGCAGCATCAATCCACCACCGTCAGTGCCTGCGACCTGTATTCCTGGAACAACACGACCTATTATGAGAGCGGGACTTACACTTTCGCCCGCGAGGAAGCATACGGCTGCATGAGGGTTGACACCCTGCATCTCACCATCAACCATCCGACTTCCACGCAATGGTCTGCCACAGCCTGCGACCTCTTCACTTGGAACAACAACACTTACTACAACAGCGGCAACTACATACAGCACTTCCGTACCGCCGCCGGATGCGACAGCACTGTCACGCTCCACCTCACGATCCACCACTCCGTCTCCACGGAATGGAGTGCCACAAACTGCGACAGCTACACCTGGAACGAATCCACCTACTACGAAAGTGGAAACTATGTGAAATATTTCCAGACCATCCATGGTTGCGACAGCACAGTGACCCTCCATCTCACCATCCGTAAGGCGCGGCATCTCTCCTATACTGCCAGCAACTGCCACAGCTACACCTGGAACGGGCAGACTTACACCCAGACCGGCACCCACCTGCACTCGCACAACGACCAGAATGGCTGCACGCAGGTCGACACCCTCCATCTCACCATATTCGGCGACCAGTCCACCGATCTAACCGTATCCTCTTGCGGCCCTTACACCTGGAACGGGCAGACCTACAATCGCAGCGGCGACTTCATACAACGCTTCTTCACTGCCCACGGCTGCGACAGCACCGTCACCCTGCATCTGACCGTCAACAATGCCCAGACCAACCACATCTACGAAACTGCCTGCGACAACTTCACCTGGAACGGCATCACGTTCTCCGCCAGCGGCAATTACAGCCAGACCTTCCAGTCCTCTGCCGGCTGCGACAGCACGGTGACGTTACACCTGACCATCAACCATTCCAAGACCAACGAGTTCAATCATACCGCATGCAACTCCTACACTTGGAATGGACAGACCTACTACCAGAGTGGTGAATATGTGCAGACCCTCGTGACTGCGGGCGGCTGCGACAGCACGGTAACACTCCACCTCACCATCAACACCGCTGTAGCCCACGAATTCAGCGCAACTGCCTGCGACAGCTACACGTGGAACGGTATCACGTACACGTCCAGCGGCAACTACACCCAGAATCTCCAGACACCGCTGGGCTGCGACAGCATCGTCACCCTGCACCTGACCGTCTTCCATCCGCAACACGCCTCGACACGAATCTCGGCCTGCGAGTTCTACAGCTGGAACGGCAGTCTATACCTACAAAGCGGCACTTACATGCACTCACACACCGACCAGCATGGTTGCACCCAAGTCGACACCTTGCACTTGACAATCAACCACGCCGTCGTTAATGAGATTTACGAGACTTCTTGCGGAAACTACACCTGGGGCGGACAGACCTACACTGGCAACGGCACCTATACCAAAACCTTCCAGTCCGCGCAAGGTTGCGACAGCACCGTGATATTGCACCTCACCGTCCGTCATCCGCAACACACCGCCGTCACCGCGGATGCATGCCTCTTCTACAACTGGAACGGCATGCAGTACGTCCAAAGCGGCACCTACACACATCCGCACTTTGACGCCAACGGCTGCACCCAGGTCGACACCCTGCACCTTACCATCCACCACGCCGTATCGCACGAATTCAATGCAGCCACATGCGACAGCTACACATGGAACGGACAGACCTACACGTCCAGCGGGAACTACACGCAGACACTCCAGACACCGACCGGCTGCGACAGTATCGTCACGCTGCACCTGACCATCTACAATTCCGTCACGAACGAATTCAATGCAACTGCCTGCGACAGCTACACCTGGAACGGTATCACGTTCTCCGCCAGCGGCGACTACACACAGTTCTTCCAGACCTCCCACGGCTGCGACAGCACCGTCACCCTGCACCTGACCATCCACAATTCCGTTACAGGCGAATTCAACGCGACCGCCTGCGACAGTTACACGTGGAACACGCAGACCTACACCCAGACCGGATACTACACGCAATCCTTCCAGACCTCCCACGGCTGCGACAGCACCGTCACGTTGCACCTGACCATCCACAATTCCGCCACGACCGAATTCAGCGCGACCGCCTGCGAATCTTACACGTGGAACGGGCAGACCTACACCCAAAGCGGAACCTACACGCAATCCTTCCAGACCTCCCACGGCTGCGACAGCACAGTGACACTACAACTCACCGTGTACTATCCGCAACACATGGCCTTTTCCGCCACAGAGTGCGGAAGCTCATACACCTGGAACGGAAACACGTACATTTCCAGTGGCACATACACCTACCCGCACACAGACCTCCACGGATGCATACAGGTTGACACTCTGCACTTGACACTCTACAACACACAGAACCAAGCCTACACCATCATCGCATGCAACTCCTACACTTGGCACGATGTGCCCTATTTCTCCACCGGCAACTATACCTACAGCTACTACAACAGCAACGGATGCATGCAGACGGACACGTTACACCTGACCATCCAGCAATCCACGACGCAAGATTTCACCATAACATCCTGTGAATCTTACATATGGAACGGACAAACCTACACCCAGAGCGGAAACTACACCCAGCAGTTCCAGACCATCTACGGATGCGACAGCACCGTGACATTACATCTCACAGTGTACCAACCGCAACACACTGCCATCACCGTCACCGAGTGCGGCAGCTTCACATGGAACGGACAGACATACAGCACCAGTGGCGACTACTTGTTCTCGCACACCGATGCACATGGATGCACGCAGGTCGACACCCTGCACCTAACCATATACCAACCGCAGAACACCTCGGTCACCATTGACGAATGCCAATATTTCACCTGGAACGGAACAACCTACAACGAGAGCGGCACCTATACCTACCAACATACTGATGTACACGGATGCACGCAGGTCGACACCCTGCATCTGACCATCCATCACCCGCAGAACACCGAGTTCTCCGTCACCGTGGCCGACAGCTGCTATACATGGAACGGCACCGAGTACTGCGAGAACGGTAATTACCTCCAGTTGTTCTCAGACCAGTATGGCTGCGACAGTATCGTGACACTGCACCTGCAGGTCAATGTCGGCATTGAGGAGTATGTCTTGAATGATCAAATCATTGTCTACCCGAACCCCACCACGGGGACCTTGCAAGTTCAGAGTTCTGCGCCCAAAGTTCAACGTATTGAGGTGTATGACGCGTACGGCAAGCTGCTGCTCACTGTCAATGCGAACGACAGCAAGGTCGCGCTCAACCTTTCGGGCCATGCCGCAGGTACCTATTTCCTGCGCATCGCAACAGACAAGGGCACCGTTACAAAACGGATTATACGATTAGACAACTAAACAACCACAGGGCCGACGCATTCGTCGGCCCTTTTCTTTATACAGTCGGTCGTTGGGATATTGGGGGACACGGTGTCTCCACCTCAAACAGTAATGGTCATCTCATCGACGCCGAGAAACACATTCTCCGGCAACATGGGGGCGACATCCGCATAGAGGCCCATCTTGTCGGAAATATGGGTTAGATAGGCGCGTTTGGGCTGTAGTCTCCGGATGATGGAAAGGGCTTGTTCGAGGTTGAAGTGGGAATAGTGTTCTTTGATGCGGAGGGCATTGATAACCAGCACGTCAAGTCCCTCCAGCTTTTTCAGTTCCGATTCCGCGATGAAGCTGCCGTCGGTGATATAGGCGAACTTGCCCATGCGATAGCCCAAGATGGGCAGCGTAAGGTGACGCACATGGATAGGCTGTATCTCAACCCCCTTGATGGTGAACGGATCGTCGCGCACGGGGAAAAGCTGCAGAGCGGGCACACCGGGATAGGGATTGGGTTTGAAAGCATAGTCGAAATCCTTGTGGACCACGTTGAGCACACGTTGCAGGCCATACACGCGCATGGGCTCTTTCATCATGAAATAAATGGGGCGGATGTCATCGAGGCCGGCAAGGTGGTCCTTGTGCTCGTGTGTGAGCAGGATGGCGTCCACGCGGGTTATGTGGCTACGGAGCATCTGCTGGCGCAGGTCGGGGCCTGCGTCAATGAGGATATGGACATCCCCCGTCTCCACGAACGCTGCCGTGCGCAGGCGCTTGTCACGCGGGTCCTGCGACTGGCAAGTGGCACATTGGCAGCCCACTACGGGCACGCCTTGCGAAGTTCCGGTTCCTAATAAGGTGACTTGCATGCTATCTTTATCCAGACGGCAAAAATACAAAAAATAGCCATTAACCATCGGCTTTTAGTCGCCGGCACAACCTGTTTCCTATTCCCTTTTTTTGTATTTTTGCAGCCTCAAAAGCGTTCACTCACAAAAAACAAAGACTTATATGGAAAAGAAAACTTCAATGATCAGACTTAGAATGAGCACGCACGACGCTCATTATGGTGGAAATTTGGTCAACGGTGCCCGTATGCTCGACCTTTTCGGCGACGTGGCCACAGAACTGCTCATCATGCAGGATGGTGACGAAGGCCTGTTCCGCGCATACGACAATGTGGAATTCCTTGCGCCTGTTTATGCCGGCGACTTCATCGAGGCCGTGGGCGAGATTGTGGAGGTCGGCAACAGTTCCCGCAAAATGGTCTTCGAAGCCCGCAAGGTCATTGCCCCGCGTCCTGACATCAGCGACTCCGCCGCCGACGTGCTCGAGGAGCCCATCGTGGTATGCCGCGCTTCCGGCACCTGCGTCACCCCGAAAAAATGCCAAAGGAAAAATTGATTATAAAGTCATTAAGTTATTAAACCATTAAATCATTAATGGAGCAGACATGTTCTTATGATTATTGATTTTACATTTAATAGCTTAATAGTTTAATTTTTAATAGTTTAATAATTTAGTAGTTTAATAAATGGAAAAACTGATAATTACCGCTGCCATTTGCGGCGCGGAAGTCACCAAGGAACAGAACCCTGCGGTACCCTATACGGTTGAGGAAATCGTGAAGGAAGCCAAGTCGGCTGTGGATGCCGGTGCCGCCATTGTGCATCTGCATGTCCGCGAGGACGACGGCACGCCCACCCAGAGCCGTGCCCGCTTCCAGGAGTGCGAAGACGCCATCTACAAGGCCTGTCCCAACGTCATCCTGATCCCCTCCACGGGCGGTGCCGTCGGCATGAGCCCCGAGGAACGCCTCCAGTCCACCGACACGACCCCCATCCCGGAGATGGCCACACTCGACTGCGGCACCTGCAATTTCGGCGACGAGATCTTCGACAACACCATGCCGACCATGCGCGCCTTCGGCAAACGCATGCTGGAACGCGGCATCAAGCCCGAATACGAGTGCTTTGAGATGGGTCACCTCGACACCATCCTGACCATGGCCCGCAAAGGCCAGGTGCCCGGCGCCCCCATGCAGTTCAACTTCGTGCTTGGCGTGCCCGGATGCACCCCCGCCACCGTGGACAACCTCTGCTGGCTCGTGAAGAACATCCCCGCCGGCTCCACCTGGACCAGCACCGGCATCGGTCGCCATGCCTTCACCCTCGCCGCTCCGACCATCGTCATGGGCGGCAACGTGCGCGTCGGCTTCGAGGACAACCTCTACCTCGAAAAGGGCGTTCTGGCCAAGTCCAACGGCGAGCTCGTCGACAAAGTCGTCCGCATGGCCAAGCTCCTTGGCCGCGAAGTCGCCACCTCCGACGAGGCCCGCGTCATCCTCGGTCTTAAGAAAAATTAAGAGTATGTAGGATTGCACGACCGTGCATCCCCTATATGAATTTCACAACATCCTTCATCCCCTCCATCTCTTCGAGGTTGATGAGGATGTTTTCTTTCAGGAAATCGTTGAAAGGCTTCATCAAACGGAACTTTTCAGCGATTTCTTTTATGGCTGCCTTCTGAAACTGTTCTGGTGTCAAGCTCGTACTACATGTATAGTTCTTGCACATAACATATTCAGGATGCGGATAATCCTTAGGCACATCATTGGGCATCCGTTTGTAGAACTCCATGCCTATGACAGGACAAATCTCCTTAAAATCAGGATTATTCACAATCTTGCCGTAGGTGTCGGACTGGTCAATGATGGCCTGCCGCAAGGCACGCAATTCCTTGGTAGGCAGCCACCACACACCACTGGCGAGAAATGCCTGTCGCGGCTCCAACTGGATATAATAGCCGCCATAAAAAGCCTTCTTGCCACACTCGTTGATGTAGGCACCGAAATGTCCTTTATAGGGAGTCTTGTCTGGCGAAAAACGCAAGTCCCTGTAAATACGGTACGTACAATCCTTTGGGGTAAGATAGGCGACAGCCGGCTCAAACTTGCCTATTTCAGCTATCAACTCTTCCAAAAAATCGTTAAAAACACCCCATGCCTTGTCGTACGCAGACTTGTTCGCTTGAAACCAATCGCGGTTGTTATGGGACACCAAATCCGCCAAGAAACTGAAAATGATGGCTGAATCCTTCATAAATGGGATTGGGAAAATCAGAAGTCAGGAACGGATGTCTGCAAATTCCAATTCCTGACTTCCTTTTATAATATTATCTCCTCAGGAGATCGAACACCGTTTTGACGGGATTGAAGGTCTCGATGGGGACTTCGACGAAGATCGTTATCCAGCGGCTCATGGCGCCGTTCCAAAGGCCAGGCAGTTCGAGGGCCTTGAGGGTACGGTCGCCGTATGACTTGGAGGAGATGAAGCCAGTAGCCGGATCCACGTAGCGGGTGAGGTCGAAGCGGTTGCCCTTGTAGTCCTTGAGGCCGCAAACCATATCCACGGGATTGAAATGCGTGGCGTGGGTCATGATATCCATCTGCTCGGGATCGTTCTTGTCGATTTGGGAGGACTCGACGATTTGGAGGGATGTTTCGCCATCGGCATTGGTAACCCAGAAGGGGCCGCCGCCGGGTTCGCCTTCGTTCTTGACCATGCCGCACACGCGGATGGGACGATTGAGCTTGTCGTACAACATTTCTCTCGTAACATCCTCGCCCAGAGAGATCATGAGATCGCTCTCGGCAAAATCAAGAATCTCACAGAGCATCATATCGTCCACCTCGCCGGCTTCGAGCAGACGGAGGTATTGGAAGGTGCGCGCCTGCAGCTGCAGGAGATGGGCAGCCAAGGCTTTCTTGTAACGTACGGTGGGTTCCACACGCTCTTCCGTGATGACGTTGTCGATATTCTTGACAAAAACCACGTCGGCGTCAAGTTTGTCCATATTGTGGATGAGGGCGCCATGGCCGGCGGGACGGAAGAGCAGGTCGCCCTTCTCGTCGCGGAAGGGGGAATTGTCAAGTTCTGCGGCCACCGTGTCCGTGGCAGGGTCTTGAATGGAAAAGTCGATGTGGTATTTTACGCCATATTGTTTTTCATAGAGAGGCACCACCCTGTCCAACAAAGCCTCAAATCCGGCTTGGTGCTGCGGGGAGACCGTAAAGTGCAGGTGGCACTCGTCGTCGTTCCGGGCATAAAGCGCAGCCTCGACGAGATGTTCCTCCACGGCAGTGCGAATCTTGTCGGGATAGCGGTGGAACAGCAGAAGCCCCTTGGGTTGGTTACCGTAGTTGAGACCTTCGGATTCCAACAGATAGCGAACGATGAGCTTGTAGTTTTGGGCCTTAGTTTCAGCGGCCATGTCGTAACCATCCTTGGCCAGAGCTGCACCCAATGCTTCATAGAAGGGGAACTTGGGCAATTTTTCCAAGAAATTGAGTGCCTTTTGCCGCGTCTCGGGGGAATCGTCCGTCAAATAGGAATACAGTTCCTTGAACATGCGGGAAGCGGCGCCTGAAGCGGGCACAAACTTGAGGACTTTCTTGCCGCCGAGCGTGTGGGGGTAATCTTCGCAAAGCTCGTCAACCACATCGGGGTCAAGGCGGAGGATGCCGTCGTCGAGGGTGGCGGCACGATCCAGATCGGCGAAGCCGAATCCCTGACGGAAGCATTCGAGTTGGTGTTTAACAACGGCGGGGTCGCTGCCGCGACGGCGCATAAATTCCAGGTCTTGGGGAGTGAATTCTGTCTTATCCATGATATTTTGGGGATTATGGGGGTACTAAAGATGTTTAGTGTTCAAATTTCGAAGCCAGGAAGGCTACGATTTTCTCCAGCCAGATTCGGTCCGTCTCATCGAAGACATCAAGGCGGTCGCTGTCAATGTCCAATACCGCAACGACCTCATGGTCCTTGAAAACGGGGACCACAATTTCGCTTTGGGAGGCGCTGCTACAGGCTATATGTCCCTTGAATTGATGGACGTCGGGAACCACGATCGTGCGGGCCTCCTGCCAGGCCGTGCCGCAGACGCCGCGACCGCGAGCAATACGCGTGCAAGCCAAAGGTCCTTGGAATGGCCCCAGCACCAGCTCATCGCCGATCACCCGGTAGAACCCTGTCCACCAGAACCGGAACGTTTCGTGTATAACGGCAGCCATATTGGCCATAAGTGCTATGACATCGGCCTCGCCTTCGGCCAAGGACTGGACCTGCCGCAACAGGAGATCATATTTTTTTTCTTTTTCGTTCATGTCTACTCTTACATATCCGATTACAACTTGCACTA
Source organism: Bacteroidales bacterium (assembly GCA_017615795.1). Taxonomy (GTDB): domain Bacteria; phylum Bacteroidota; class Bacteroidia; order Bacteroidales; family WCHB1-69; genus F23-D06. The sequence continues at coordinate 47,631 of JAFZZK010000048.1, read as the reverse complement.
TTCATTCCTCTGTGGCCTTCTCTATTTGTTTCGGCATTTTTCAAAGATTTTAAATTTACCCAGATGCCATTTCTGCAGGCGATACTGAACGGCAGTCCATAGCACACCGAGGCCATATTGGGTACTACGGCGGAAATTGATGGAGGAGGCATCGGGAAAATATTTCGTGGGGCATGTCACCTCAGCAATTTCATAGCCGGCATAGAAGATTTGCGCCAGCATCTGGTTGTCAAAGACAAAGTCGTCAGAGTTGTTGTGGTAGCGTATATTACGCAGCACCTCAGCAGAAAAGGCGCGATAACCCGTATGATACTCCGAGAGTTTCTGGTGCATCAAGACATTTTGGAAAAACGTCAAGCATCGGTTGAAGAAATACTTATAGAGGGGCATGCCGCCCTTGCGCGCCCCCATGCCCAGGATGCGCGACCCCAGCACGACGGGATAGACGCCATTGACAATGATGTAGCACATCGACTCTATGAGTTTTGGAGTGTATTGGTAGTCAGGATGCAGCATCACCACCACGTCGGCGCCGAGTTCGAGGGCCTTGTCGTAGCAGGTTTTCTGGTTGCCGCCGTAGCCTTTGTTGGACTCATGCCGGATAATGTGCCGTATGCCCAAGTTTTGTGCGACCTCGATAGTCTCGTCGGAAGAGTGGTCGTCAACCAAAATCACCTCGTCCACGATGTCACGAGGAATCTCATCGTATGTCTGTTGCAACGTCCGTGCCGCGTTATAGGCTGGGAGCACCACGCATATCTTACTGTCTTTCAGCATATAGAACTCTTTAAGAAAAAAGTGTACAAAATTACGAAAATATTTGACTTTTTGATTAATTTTGCCAGCTGAAACCTCACAAATATAAAAATGCAAAATACAAAAAACAACATGTCCCATTGGAGCATTCCTTTCCCTGTCATAAAGATCTTTTTCGGGATTGTCATTTGCGCCATTGTCCTGGCCTCCTGCAAACACGAGCCTACAAGGATGCCTGTCGTGATGTTTGAGGATGCTGTGACAGACTATGACGGCAACAGTTACGATGCCGTCGTCATTGGCGACCAGCTGTGGATGGCCACCAACCTGAAGTCCACGCATTATGCCGACGGCACACCGATACCCGCCGGCAGCGAGTCGGACATCAGCGACACGCTACCCTATCGCTACGCGCCGGGCGGCATCGAGGAGAACGTCGAGGCCATGGGGCGGCTTTACAACTGGGCGGCGGTGATGCACGGCAGCCGCCACAGCAACGACGCGCCCTCCGGGGTGCAAGGCATCTGCCCCGACGGCTGGCACGTGCCCTCCAACACCGAATGGCGCCAACTCACCGACAACATCCAGGACAACGAACAATACATGGAGTACAGTCTTTCCATCGGGAAAGCGTTGGCCGCCATGTCCGGCTGGGACAGCTCGCGCGTGTACCATGCCGTCGGCAACGACCAGCAGCGCAACGACGTCACCGGCTTCTGTGCCATTCCTGCGGGCTATTTTGTCTTCGGCAACTATAGCGACATCGGAAAGTACGCCTATTTCTGGACGACCATGCGCAGCGCCGAGCATTTTGGCGCCGGACGCGCCATCGGATACGACGCCACAGGGGCCGACGCCAAAGAGTGCAGCCTCTACTACGGTCTTTCCGTGCGATGCCTCAAGGACTGACCTCTCTTCACTCAAAAAATCTGTTTCCCCAACAAGAAAGAGAAAATTACGGCAACCATCCAACACGATTTTTTCTTATCTTTGCACCCGCTTTTTTGACAACAAACAAATCTTTAAAATACAATAATTATGGTAGAAAAAATTACAACAAGTCAGCAAGCCATTGACATGGAAGCCCGTTACGGCGCCCACAACTATCATCCGCTGGACGTGGTTATCTCCCGCGGCCAAGGTCCGTTCGTCTGGGACGTGGAAGGCAAAAAGTATTACGATTTCCTCTCCGCCTACTCTGCCGTCAACCAGGGCCACTGCCACCCGAAGATCATCGCTGCCATGATGGACCAGTGCCAGAAGGTTTGCCTGACCTCCCGCGCTTTCTACAACGACTGCCTCGGCCCGTACGAGAAATATGTCACCGAGACTTTTGGCTATGACAAAGTTCTCCCGATGAACTCCGGTGCTGAAGCCGACGAGACTGCCTTGAAGCTGGCCCGCCGCTGGGGTTATGACAAAAAAGGCATCCCCGAGAACCAGGCCAAGATCATCGTCTGCGAAGGCAACTTCCACGGACGTACCATCACCATCATCTCCCTCTCCATCGATCCCGACGCCTACGCTGGATTCGGCCCGTTCACCCCTGGATTCATCAAGATCCCGTACAACGACGTCGATGCTTTGGCCAAGGCCCTCGAAGATCCCATGGTGTGCGGTTTCCTCGTGGAACCCATCCAAGGCGAGGCTGGTGTTTACGTTCCCGATGACGGATACCTCAAAAAATGCTACGACCTCTGCAAGGCACACAACGTGCTATTCATGGCCGACGAGGTGCAAACCGGCATCGCCCGTACCGGCAAGATGCTGGCCTGCGACCACGAAGGCGTGCGTCCCGACATCCTCATTCTCGGCAAGGCCCTCTCCGGCGGCACCATGCCCGTTTCCGCAGTTCTGGCCGACGACGACATCATGCTGAACATCAAGCCCGGTGAGCACGGTTCCACCTTCGGCGGCAACCCCATTGCCTGCCGTGTCGGTATCGCCGCCCTCGAAGTGGTGAAAGAGGAAAAGCTCGCCGAACGCGCCGAATACCTCGGCAAGATCTTCCGCGACGAGATGAACAAGGTCAACAGCCCGCTCATCAAACAAATCCGCGGCAAGGGCCTCCTCAACGCCGTCATCATCCAACCCACCAACGGCAAGGAAGCCTGGGATGTCTGCGTGAAGATGAAAGAACTCGGCGTGCTCGCCAAACCGACCCACCAGCACATCATCCGTTTCGCTCCTCCATTGGTCATCAGCGAAGAAGAACTCAGAGATGCCATCTCCCGCATCAAAGAGGCTATCCTCTCTTTCGAATAAGAAACCTATTTTCCATAACACAAAAGACGGGGCCGCAAGGTCCCGTCTTTTTTATTGGTTTGTTGATTTCTCCACGGATATCAAGGATCTGCGCGGATAATTTTCCTCGTGATCCCCGCAATCCGCGGCAAAGACTACACTAACGAGCGAATTAGCTGTTCCTCGTCGCCGGGGAGCAGGTAAATCGGCGGAATTTCAATCATCGTGAAGGCGCCGTGGCGCTGTTCGGCCCGCATACGCACCGCGGCACGGGCGCACGACACGAGCACCTGACCCGTGAGGGCGGGGTTGTTGATCTCCATATCGAACTCAAAGTGCTGGTTATGGGTTTCGCCGCTCACGCCGGAACGTGTCAGATGCACGCCATGGGCCACATTGTTGAGCGCGTCGATGGAAGGCACGGGGATGACGTGTGTCTCGTCGTGGGCAAAATAGTCGTCCTGCAGCAGCAGTTTCTCCACCGTGGCGAAGTCGGCGCCCGCCTCCAGTTCCACATACACCATACGGCGATGGATACCCGTGCCGAGCGGGATGGTCATCGAAAGCGCGTCCTTCACGCCGGGGATGGCCTTGGCGGCCACGGTATGGCCCATACTGCGGCCCGGACCGAAGTTGGTGTAGGTGATGCCCTTGGGGGCCAATGCCAGCAACAGGGCGCGCACCACAGAGTCGGAGCCCGGATCCCAGCCGGCAGCGATGACGCTGACCGCCTGATGCTCCTTTGCAATGGGGGTGAGACGCTTGCGCAGGTCGAAGATCTGCCCGTGGATATCAAAGCTGTCCACGGTAGAGATGCCCTTGCGCAGCAGTTTCTCCGCGAACGCCGGCACCTCGCGGGTGGGCGTGCAGAGCGCGGCCACGTCGGCGTCCAGCGCATCCAAGTTGTCATTGTGGTGGTAAATGCCGGCCAACTGCATATCGTCAGCGGCCAGGACAGCCTGTTCCACGGCCTTTCCTATGTTGCCATAACCTATGATGGCGATTTTCGTTTGCATATCTTATTATTTTAAAAATTGCAAAGATACAATATTTCTTTCTGAATGGGAAAGAAGCATCCCATTTTTTTCTTATTTTTGCACATTATTACGATAATATACTGAAACTATGCCTGTTTATAATTTCGACGAAATCGTCCCCCGCCGCGGCACCCACTGCGTGAAACACGATATGCTCAAACAGTTCTTCGGCACCGACGACCTTTTGCCCATGTGGGTGGCCGACATGGACTTCAAGACCCCCGACTTCATCCTCGATGCCATCCGCAAGCGCTGCGACCACGAGGTGTTGGGCTACACCTTCTTCTCCGAAAGCTACGTCTGTGCCGTCACCAACTGGCTGCAAACTCACTACGGCATCACCACACAATGGAAGAACATGCACTTCATCCCCGGCATCGTGCAGGGCATCGCCTTTGTGCTGCAGGCCTTCACCCAGCCTGGTGACAAGGTTTTAGTCACCACACCCGTGTACCCACCCTTTCTCAACGTGCCACACCACAGCGGACGCGTCTTCGTGAGCAGCCCACTGCACATCGTGGACGGACGCTTCGCCATCGACTTCGAGGACTTCGAGGAGAAGGCCCGCGGGTGCAAGGTTTTCATCCTTGCCAACCCCCACAATCCCGGGGGCAGGGTCTGGTCTCCGGAAGAGCTGCGACGGATCGCCGAAATCTGCCGCCGACAGCACGTCTTGGTCATCGCCGATGAAATCCATGCCGACATGACCTTCGCGCCCCATAAGCACACCTCATTCTCCACCGTGTCGGACGTGGCCTTCCACAACTCCATCACCTTCATTGCCCCGAGCAAAACCTTCAACATGGCGGGGCTGGCCTCATCCGTCTGCTACGTACCCGACCCGGAAATCAAGAAACAGTTCTTCGGGTTCCTGGATGCCAACGAACTCTCCTTAGGCAACATCTTCGCCTACACCGCCGCCGAGGCAGCCTTCCGTCACGGCGAGGAGTGGCGCCTGCAACTGTTAGATTACCTGCAGGGAAATATTGATTTCACGGAACAATATCTTCAAAAGTATCTCCCTCAAGTGACAATGATGCGCCCGGAGGCGTCGTTCCTTATCTGGATGGATTTCCACGCGCTTGGACTTTCCCACAAAGAATTGGTGGACAAAATGCTATACGAAGCCAAGGTCGGCCTCAACAGCGGTCTCGACTACGGGCCTGATGGTAAAGGCTTTATGCGTATGAATATCGGCACCCCCAGGGCTATCGTCAAGGAGGCCCTCGACCGCATCACTTCAGTTCTTTCTGCGTACGCCACATAAAGGCAAGGCCCATTGCCACCACCACGGCACACGACACAACCAGCGTAGTCGCACCATGTATGTCGGTATATTTCATGTCATCGATGTCGACGCCTCTTTTCATGAACGTAAACGACACGAGAAGAGACATGGCATTATGCAGGAAATGCGCCAAAATCGGCAGCCACAACGATCGACTCCAATACAAGAGATAACCCAAATAGGCTCCGAGCAACATTCGAGGGATGAAACCATAGAACTGCAAGTGTATGGCACTGAATATGATGGCCGTCATCCAAATGGCCAAGTGCGGTTTGCCGATCTTCTCTTCCAACAGATTTTGCAACGTGCCCCGAAAAAGGAATTCTTCACACACTGCAGGCAGGGCAGCCATTACTATTATATTAACAATAAGTGTCCTGTATGTCACATCGCCAATCAGAATCTCCGAAATGCTGTCCGCCGACTCTTCCATCTGTCTCATCCACTGCTCGACACCCGACATCCACTCAGGCAGACGGATGGCCATGTTCCACTGTTCCAGCAACGCCACCACCGGCAATATCATGACAGACATCACCAGCACCGTATTTGCAAGAATATAATAGGGTTTTCTGTCAACAGACAGGAACTTGAACCATTTCCCATCGTGGAAATAAGAAAACAGCAACGCAGGGACCAAGAACCCGCCCACAGTGCCGAACGCCTGTGTAATGCGAAGGTATCCGGCAGGACTGCTTGCCGTATGATAATCCATCGTATGATAGGCCAAATAGGCCACGCCCTGTCCCAACACGCTGAACATGGTCATTCCCAAAAAGACGAAAATGACCAGAAACAGCAACTGGACGAAAAGGTTCTTGTCCTTCAACAAAAAAAATCTACGCCTCATCATTCAAGTTCAGCTATATCGCGCGTGTTTCCTTACTATCTATAAGACAAACGCAATTATATCGCCCTTCTTCACTTTGTCGCCTTGTTTGGCAATGATTTCCAGGATACGACCGTCATACAGGGAGTGGACCTCCTCGTTGCCATAATAGGCAGCGACGAAGCATACAGTTTCCCCTTCCTTGACACGAGTGCCGATGGCCTTGGGCATGGAGTCCTCTTCCATGGCAAGTTCCCAGATCACCTGACCGGAGACGGGCGCGACAATCATCTTGGCATTGGGCTCTTTGGCCAGCACACGGTCGATGAGCGTCTTCTTTATCTCTTCGGGCAGTTTCTCTTCGCTGCCGCCTTCGGCTTTGAGTTTGGCCTTGGCGAGGGCCTCGATGAAGTTCTTCTTCGCCCTACCCTCTTTATAATCAATATACTGACGTTCATGCATGGCAAATTCAAAGAGTTCTTCGTCATCCGGGCCACAATCCCAGCCCCGCTCTTTCATCATCTCACGGTATTTGGGCAACTCGTCGGGATAGTTGTCCTGGGGCACACCCGTGAAAAACTCGTAGCCCTTGGACTTGGCGAGTTCGATGATTTCAGGAGCGAGTTCGCCGGGCAGACGTCCGCACCGACCGAGAATCATGTCCCACATATTCTTGTCCATGCTGGAATAACGGGGCTTGCCCTGTGCTTCGGCGAGGATGTTCATCAGCGCGATGTTCTTGACATACTGGCTAAACGGGGTGACCAAGCCGGGGGTGCCGACACGCGGCCATACATACTGCACCTCGTCAAACAATTTCACCAGAAGCTCATCCTCTGAGAGTTCTTTCTTACCCGCGTTGCGGAGGGAGAGGTTGATGGCATCCTTCAAGCCTTTGAGGTCTGCCATCATGGAGCCCATCATACCGCCGGGTAGGCCACAACCGAGCAACAGGGAGGTGCATATCTTGTTTTTAGGCTCGATGAAGTAGCCCAGGAAATCGTCGATAAACTTCTGCGTCAAGGTGCGGGCCTCCATATAGGCACTCATATTGATGTCGGGCACGTCGAAGCCGGCATCGCGCAACATGGCCTGCACGGAGATGACATCAGGGTGGACCATGCCCCAGGATAGGGGTTCCATGGCCACGTCAATGATGTCGGCACCGTTCTTACAGACCTCCAGCACAGAGGCCATCGAAAGGCCAGGACCCGTGTGCCCGTGGTATTGGACGGCCACCTGTGGGTATTTCTCCTTGATACAGCGAGTCAGCTTGCCCAGCATTTCGGGGCGTCCGATGCCGGCCATATCCTTCAGGCCAATCTCTTTCGCACCATACTCCACATACTTGTCCACAATCTCCATATAGTGTTCTATCGTATGGACCGGCGAATAGGTAATGCTGAGGGCAGCCTGAGAAATGAGGCCAAACTCGTTGGCATATTTAATGGAGAGCTCTAAGTTCCGATAGTCGTTGAGACCGCAGAAAGAACGGACGACATCCACACCCTGCGCCTTTTTAACCTTGAACATCAGACGACGCACGTCGGCAGGCACAGGATACATACGCAGGCCGTTCAGTCCGCGTTCCAGCATTTGGGTCTGGATGCCGGCCTCGCGCAAAGGTTTCGTCCATTCGCGCACCGCATGATTGGGATTCTCGCCATACATGAGATTCACCTGCTCAAAAGCACCGCCATTCGTCTCCACACGGGCGAAGCAGCCCATCTTCACAATTACGGGGGCTATTTCCTTCAACTGGTCGACGCGGGGCTGATACTTGCCGGAAGACTGCCACATGTCGCGGTAAACCAAACAGAATCTTATCTTCTTTTTCATAGCTTGAATTTATATATTTGTGTAAATACCAATTAATTATGTTTCCTCAAAGAGGCGGTGCAAAAGTACATATTTTTCCCAAACTTTCACACCAAGTCGGACACCATTTTCCACAAGCAAATCCAACCGTTTTTTTGAAACGATTTGCGCCAAAAAAACCAAAATTCTCCGAAATTAAATTTTAGAATTAACATATAATTGTTAAAATAATAAATCATATTTTATAATTATCTCATTTTCAGGAGGAAAAAATTTTCACCAAACTCTTGACAAACGACCAGTGAGAATATATCTTTGTCACACCTAAAACAGGGTCGAGGGCTGGCACCCCGAAGCCCATTCAAACAAGGAACAAGAAACAAACCACTAAAGAACGGAAAAGCCTACTGGAAAGAGAGAACTCTGCGTATTGCGAAACAACTGCAATCGGAGACGCCGCTTATGAGCCGATTCCGGCGAAACGGAAAGTGTTCAATAATCAAACATCAACATTCAACTCAAATCAAAAAATTATGAAAAGATTATTTTTATTATTAACCGTCAGCATCATGGCATTGTCACTCTCGGCCAGGGAACGTCCCTACGTCATCATTCACAAGAGCAATGGCGGTTATCTGGCTTGGCTGAATTTGTACAATGACATTCAGTACACGCCATCCGCTGATGCGAGCCAACCCGCGTTACTGAATTGCGAGGGTGCCGGCTGGAGCTTTTGCCGCGTGCCGCGACTGAGCTTGGGCGAAATCGGCACCAGCAGCGTGCCCGACCAGAACTGGTTGGCTGTCAACAAGGCCTGCTGCAACGCCATCAACCAGATCATTGAGTTCAGCGAGACGCACAACCGTGCCGGCAACAACTCAGGCAGCAAGTCCGTCACCGTCTCCGTGCCTAATGGGAGCCGATCCAGCAACACGACCTACTATGTCAAAGGAGAATGGCAATACAACAGCTACGGGGAAGGCGACCTTTATATTTACATCAATGTGGGCAACGTGACATCACGAATGTAACGAACGGTAAATAAGATTAAATCAAACAAGAACTACCCACCATCTAACCTAACGTAACACGCAATGAAACCACGCACAATCATGGCGATGTTCGGGGCATGCCTACTCTGGACCATCGCTGCATTCGGACAATCTTGGATAGGGTCCTCATTCAATCTTGACACATCCATCGTTCTTCAACACACCTTCCAAGACCAGAATCTATCGAGACTCAAGAGCTGTGTCCACGACGAAGTATTCTACTGCATCGAGATGGATGCTTTCCATCACAAGGAGTCAGGATACAACGCCGTCCTGCACGCCCTGTCGCTCCGTGATTATGCCCAAGCCGACATCCCCCTACCCTTTCCCTCCACCAAGGAACGGAAAGAGCAGTTGGCTACCAAACTTTGGATTTACGATCTAAGTTTCGACAAAGACTTCTTGGTTTTGTCGGCACAGGACCTCTTGCTACTCTATCGAAGGAAGAACGACAGCACGTTCTCCTTCGAGGCGATGCACGCGCATCCCAACAGCAAGACTGCCTACCTGCACGAAGGATATCTCTACATTTTAGAAGAGGATCACGACACAGGATACAAATGGTTTCGGCGTCCCATCCGAGGTGGCCACGAAGAGATCATCCGCGATCTCGCCTACGAAGCGCCCCATGTGGTGCAGGCCAACCCCAACCGCTACCTCTTCCACGACTCAACCGCACTCTATTTTTTAAGTACAAGGTTCCCGGTGTTGCACAAGTACAGCTTGAATGGCAACCATTTGGAGGACATAAACTTCGATCTTCCCCAGTGGCATCCCTTTTCGGATGATTACATTCAAAAGAGTCTCTCCGTGCCCTACGGGGTGGAGAGAATCTATGCCACCATGGACGAGATTTTCGAGTATTCGTATCCAAAGGTCGTCTTTCCCTTGGGCAACACCTATCTCTTGTACTACACACAATATGACACACTCACTGGCAAGTCGCGGCCAGCATTCGCCTCCCTCGACGAAACTGGCCGCACAAGACTCCACCATGCCCAAGACACCTCACAAGCGCCCTACAGCGACGGACGTTTCCCCTTCAACCTCTTTGACACACAGGAGGACAAGGCACACACCAGCTGGAACGACCTGTTGTTGGAGATCTCTGCCGAGGACACGTCCGATTGGCATGGCCGGACTCCCGACGAGTACAAGCAAGCACGAGAAGCATACTTCAAAAGGAACGACCCTGTTTTTAAAATCAGAATCATGCGCTACAAAAACAACGACCCTGCCTCGCCGCCTTTTTTCGTGGACACAGACTCCAGGCCTCACGCCTTGGACGATCTTCCGCGGGGAAAGCATGTGTTGCTGGTCAACAACGAACTGGAATGTTCCGCCTGCGTACGCCATCTGCTGCGGCTGCTCGACGACACCATCGCCAACGATGTCCATATTGGAATTCTATATCCATACATCCCGGGAGCCTTACTGGAACGTGAGATTCAAAAAGACACCGAACAGCATCTGGAAAGGCCATTTCGGCTGTATTACCTTGATCGCAAACAATATGCAAGCTATCCTTCGTTCATGCAGCCTGATAGCATCACCTATCCTGCGCTGTTGTTTCACGAGACAGGTAGGGCTCCCATTTTATTCTCCCTCAACGACATCCTCGACGACGACCCGTATTCTTTCTCTTTCCAAGAAAGCTTTCTGGATTTCTGGCGGAAATTCAACACCACAACACCCAAAGAGAGACGACCGTGATGACCTACACCACAAGAAAGCCTCGACCCGTCAATATCACGATGCATCCCATAGTGGAATCGCCTGATTTTTTTTGTACTTTTGCCGCTCAATTTCACACGCAGATGGCCTACACGATAGATCTAACCAAAGTCACCCAATACGACCACGTTGAATTCATCGCCAAGCAGGTGGTGGAAGGCTTCATCACGGGACTGCACAAGAGCCCCATGCACGGCTTCTCCGTGGAGTTCGCCGAGCATCGCCAGTACAACACGGGCGAGCCCATACGGCACATCGACTGGAAGCTCTACGCCCGCACCGACAAGCTGTTCATCAAGACTTTCGAAGAAGAGACCAACTTGCGTTGCCACCTTGTCATTGACAACTCGTCGTCGATGTACTTCCCCATTCGTGACCAATACTCTTTGGCAGCGCCCAACAAGATTTTCTTCGCCGTCTATGCCGCCGCCGTACTGATGCAGATCTTCAAGAGTCAACGCGACGCGGTTGGGCTGAGCGTCTTTTCCGACAAGCTCGAGTTACACACCAGCGCGCGTGGCGGCGACGCCCACCACAAGATGATCTACCGTGAGTTAGAGAAGATTCTACAACCCATAGGCACGGAAGTGCACCGGAATTCCATGGTCACCGACACCTTGCACCAGATTGCAGAGCAAATACACCGCCGTTCCATCGTCATCATATTCAGCGACATGTTGGAAAGTCAGAAAGACCTTGACGAGATGATGCTCGCACTTGGGCACCTGCGCCACAACAAGCACGAGGTGCTGCTTTTCCACACCTTCGACAAGAGCCTCGAATACGACTTCGCCTTCGAGAACCGCCTCTACAAGTTCGTCGACATGGAAACGGGTCGTGAAATCAAGGTGCATGCCAACAACATCCGCGAATTCTACCAGAATACGATACATGAGTATTTCCACGAAATCAAGGTCAAGTGCGGGCAGCACCAAATTGACGTAATCCCCGCCGACATCACCCAAGGTTTCGACCAGATCCTGCTACCCTATTTGCTGAAACGAGCGCACACCGTCTAACAGCCCAGCACAATGGAACAACGCAACCGACCCGTCCCAAAGCTGACCATATCCCAGTGGTGCGTTGAGGACCGGCCGCGGGAAAAATACGCCCGCAGAGGTTCGACAGCACTAACCGATGCCGAATTGCTCGCCATTCTCCTCAGAACCGGCACCGCCTCCGAAAGCGCCGTGGATCTTTCCAAGCGCATCCTTCATGCGTGCGGCAACCGGCTTAACCGGTTAGAGGGGCTCACCACCCAACAACTGATGGAGATCAACGGCATCGGGCAAGCCAAGGCTGTCACCCTGCAAGCCGCCTTCGAACTGGGGCGACGCATCCGCGCAGAGAAGATTGAACAAGGTCAGCACATCAGCTCCGCCCAGGACGTGCTCGAGCTCATGCAAAAACGAATCGGACATCTCGCGCACGAGGAGTTCTGGGTCATCTACCTCAACCAATCGGCACGCATTCTGCACATCGGACAAATTGGCAAGGGAGGCCTGTCAGCCACCACTGTGGACATTCGGCTCATCTTCCAAGAGGCGCTGCTTCACCAGGCAACGGCCCTCATACTCTGTCACAACCACCCCTCCGGGTCCGTCACCCCCAGCTCCGCTGACAAGATGCTGACCAAGAACATCCAGGATGCCGGCAACATTTTTCACATCGAAGTCCTTGACCACATCATACTCCACAAGAACAGCTACTTCAGTTTTCTCCATGAGGGAAGATTATAATTTTGTATTTTTGCGGGCTTATTCAGAAAAAAGAACAGACAGTCAACCAAGACCATTCGCCCGCCCATGCACACATATCTACTCACAGTGCCCCAGATTCGCGAAAGCGAACGACACACGATGGAAAGCCAGCACATCACCTCCCTGGAGTTGATGGAGCGCGCCGGCACTGCCGCCACGAAGGCCATCCATCAATGGATGGAGGACATCCCGTGCAACCATGTCTTCGTCTTTTGCGGCACCGGCAACAACGGCGGCGACGGCCTTGTAGTAGCCTGCCAGTTAGCCACGGACGCCTCCGCACGCATCGACACTGTCACTGTGGTGCTCTGCCAAGGGCCGAACCCACGCTGCACGCCTGAGTTCAAGGCGAATCACGCCCGCTGGGAGAGGTCGCAGGGCACCGGGCGCACACGCACTGTCATGTTCGATGAGGAGAAGCCTCTTGAGATCCCCACAGATGCGCTCATCATCGACGCCCTCTTCGGCATCGGGCTCAACAAGCCGGCGGCGGGCATCCAGGCCGCAGCCATCCGTGCCATCAATGCATCCGATGCACTCGTCGTGGCGATTGACACGCCATCGGGGCTCTTTGCCGACCAACACACGCCACACACCTGCGACATCGTGATGGCCGACCTCACACTCTCCATGCAATTCCAGAAGGTGGCATTTCTCCTGCCCGAGACCGCCCCGTTTTGCGGGGACGTGCAAGTTCTCGACATCGGAATGGAAGCCCCACCCGATTTAGAAACGAACCCCAGCCTGTTTTCCTATGATCTCGCGAGACAAATGCTAAAGCCGAGGAGCCCTTACGCCCACAAGGGCACATTCGGCCACGGCCTGCTCATTGCCGGAAGTGCATCCATGCCTGGCGCCGCCATACTGTCCGCCACCGCCGCCATGCGCGGCGGCATCGGGAAACTCACGCTCCACACTGCGGCAGATGCGGCACAATACGTGCCCGCCGTGTTGCCGGAAGCCATCCTCCATATCGACACCGACCCACAACAGGTCAGCTGCATAGACTGGGGAACGCTACCCCACAATATCAACGCCATCGCCATAGGACCGGGATTAGGCACCAACCGCCCGACCGTTAACCTCGTCAAAGAGGTGCTTGACTCCATCACTATGCCGATTATCATTGACGCCGACGCGCTCAATGTGCTCGCCAACGACAAGACCTGGCTCGCTTTCCTGCCGCAATGGAGCATCCTCACGCCGCATGTGGCCGAATTCGAACGACTGGCCGGACCTGCCGACAACGATTTCCACCGCATGGAACAAGCACGCGCATTCGCCCAGCGATACAACATCGTACTCGTGCTCAAAGGACATCACACCCTCATCTCATTACCCGACGGCATGCAGTTCTTCAACACGACCGGCAACGACGGCATGGCCACTGCCGGCAGCGGCGACGTGCTCACAGGACTACTCCTCGCCCTGCTGGCCCAAGGCTACAACCCCATATCCGCAGCCCTGTTGGGAGTCCATCTCCATGGCCTTGCCGGCGACCTGTATGTCCAGGAAAACGCCACCCACTCGCTCATCGCCTCCGACCTGCCACAATATTTTGGCAAAGCCTTTCGTTTCCTTCAGTCTGAACAAAAAAAAGCATAATATAACATGATGAAAAGACTTTCTCTACTCGTCCTCATAGTCCTCGGATTCACTTGCGACGCCCTTGCCCAGGCGGAAATCAAGCTGAAGATCCGCAATGTCAAAGCCGACACTATCAAGATACAGGCTTTCTCCACAAAATCAAGGAAGATGGAAACCATCTTTGCCGAGCCTTTTGCATCCGAGCTCACCTACAGAAGCAAGACCTCCTTGGAACCCGGCTTGTTCTGGGTACTGGCTGACAGTTCCCTGATAGATGCATTCCTCATCTCTTCCGACAAGAACCAAAAATTCACCTCGTCCATTGACACGGGCAAGATTGTCTATACCGGCAGCACCGAGAACACCAACTACCACACATACGTAACCCAAATGCAGCAATTCGACAACCAGATGGAGATGCTGAACATCGAGTTCCAGCAGGCGCAAGTGAGCATGCCACAATACATGCTGCGCGTCTTCGCCGACTCGTTGACTGCCCGTGCACGACGCATCATGGCAGAAAAAGAGGCTTTTCAACGACAAGTGATTGCCCAAAATCCGGGCACTCTGCTCGCTTCTGTCATCGGATCCTCCATCGAGGCTCCGCAACCGCCACAAGAGTACTACAACGACAGGCTACGTATGCAGAAATTCTACATGGAACACTATTTCGACAATTTTCCATGGAATGACCCGCGCATATTAAACACCCCCTTAGGCGAGAACAAGATCAAAGAGTTCTGCAATTTCATCTACCAATTCGACCGCCCAGACTTGGACACCTGCATTATCGCAGCCCTCGATGCCGCCAAAGTCAACGAAACCACATTCTACAATTTCTTTGACAGGGTCGAAAAAATCCTCGGCAGCAACACCTCGCCTTATCAGATGGAGGGCAGCTACATCAAGATGCTCAAATACATGCTGCAATATCCCAAATTGGAGGTGGCCCGCAAAACGCGCTACGAGCACGAGCTTTCCATCATCGACAAGAACCACGAGGGCGACATTCTGCCCGATTTCCGCATCGTGATGAGCAACGGCGACACCACCACCTTTTATCAGATAAAAAGTGAGTATATGATACTGTACCTGCAGCATCCCACTTGTCCGACCTGCCGTGAGGTGCGCGGCAGAATGGCCAACTTCCCTGCCCTCAACAGTGCTATCGCCAAGGGGAACCTCAAAGTGCTGACCGTCTATTTTGAAGACGACACCAACATTTGGAACAACTTCATCCATTCTTCTGAAGCCAATCCCGCTTACTTCCACGGCTGGAATTTCGATCAGACCATCGAGGAAAAGCATCTCTTCGACACGCGCACCATCCCCTACATGTTCTTGATCGACAAAGACAAGAAAGTCATCCGCAAGGACATATTAGTCAACGAAATCGAAGACTACATCAAAAGACTCGGGATTGACTAACCCCCACCGCACCTATATTGCCATCGACCTGAAGTCCTTCTATGCTTCGGTGGAATGTGTCGCCCGCGGGCTCGATCCGCTGACCACCAACCTTGTGGTGGCGGACATAAGCCGCACGGAGAAGACCATTTGTCTGGCAGTTTCGCCCTCACTGAAAGCATACGGCATCGGGGGACGCGCGCGCCTCTTCAAGGTAGTGCAACGCCTGCGCGAGGTTAACCGCGAACGCAAACGCAAGGCCAACTGGCATTTCACAGGCAAGTCAACCGACGCCACCGAACTGGCCGCCCACCCGGATTGGGAGGTCGACTACATCGCAGCCCCGCCACAAATGGCTCACTACATTGAGGTGAGCACACAAATATACCGGATCTATCTCAAGTACATCGCACCCGAAGACATCCATGTTTACTCCATCGACGAGGTTTTCATGGACGTAACAGGTTATCTTGGCACTTACAAGATGACAGCCCACGAACTGGCCATCACCATAATCCGCGATGTGCTGCGCAACACGGGAATCACAGCCACCGCCGGCATCGGCACCAACCTGTATCTCGCCAAAGTCGCCATGGACATCGTGGCCAAGCACATCCCCGCCGACAAAGAGGGCGTGCGCATCGCCGAATTAGACGAGATGAGCTACCGTCGGCAGCTTTGGGACTACCGCCCCATCACCAAGTTCTGGCGTGTGGGCGCGGGGATCGCCAATCAATTAGCCCAGCACGGCATCGACACCATGGGAAAACTGGCTCGCACCTCGCTCGAGAACGAAGAGCTCCTGTACAAGCTCTTCGGGGTGAATGCGGAACTGCTGATAGACCACGCCTGGGGCTGGGAACCTTGCACCATCGACCTCGTCAAGCAATACAAGCCCGAGTCCAACTCCTTCAGCAGCGGGCAGGTGCTTTCATGCCCCTACACATGGAAGAAAGCCCGCGTAGTGGTCCATGAGATGGCGGATGCCGCCGCCCTCAACTTAGTGTCCAAGCGCCTCGTCACCGACCAAATAGTGCTTACCGTGAGCTACGATGCCACGAGTCTCACCGACCCCGCCATCCGAGCGAAATATCATGGCGAGATCACCACCAGCTACTACGGTAAACCCGTGCCTAAACACGCGCACGGCACTGCAAACCTTGACGAGCCGACCTCCTCTGCAAAACTCATCACGAAGGCTGTTCTCCAACTTTACGACCGCATCGTTAACCGCGACCTGCTGGTCAAGCGACTCAACCTCACCACCAACCACGTCATGGACGAAGAGACTGCCAATAAGCGACAAACCGCCCAGCAGTTGGATCTTTTCGTGGATCCCGAAGCCGAGATAACACAGCGCAAAGCGGAAGAGGCCGCCCTTGACAAAGAACGACGACTCCAAGAAGCCGCATTAGCCATCAAACAGAAATTCGGCAAAAACGCACTTTTGAAGGGATTGAACTTCGAGGAAGGCGCCACGGCCAAGGAGAGAAACCAACAGATTGGAGGGCACAAGGCGTAAGCACAACCCCATCACTCTAAATGCAAGCATTCAACTTTTAAAAACCATAACACTCCCCATGTCCGAGTACGACGACATCATCAACCTACCCCACCCCACCTCGAAAACACACCCGAGAATGTCAATGCTGAACCGGGCGGCACAGTTCGCACCGTTCGCGGCTTTGACAGGCTTTGACGCAGCCATCGACAAGGCCGCACGATGGACGGACACCCCCGACAATGTCGACCCATATAACGAGGATGAGATTCACATAGATTGATGTCGCAAAACCAAGGGCTTACTGCTTCACAAAATTCTTCGTCACCAGACCCTTGTCGGTCGTGACACGCACATAATACATGCCGTTCGCGAGGCTGGAAACATTGATTCGTTGTAGAGACGCATGGCCATGCGTCTCTAAATGGCCGTGCGTCTCTACCAATTGACCATACACATTGTAAATTTCCACACCCGTAACGTTGATATTGTCATCATTCACAATTAAATTGATGGTGTTGCTCGCCGGATTCGGGTAGAGCGTCACACTCTTGGCTAGATGGTCCTCTATACCAGCACCTTGTGCCACAGCCACCAGCATATTGGACCAATCACTGACAACACCATCTGCGCAGACCGCCTGCACACGCAACTCGTACGTCGCAAAGGCCTCCAACTCTTCCATAATGTCCACTTCCGTGGTGTTCACCACCATAGTGGTCCAATCTTCCGTGCCCTGAATTCTGTATTGTAGATTCCACTGGCTGGCATCGGCATTGTCGGTCCACCGCACAAAGAGGTAACCGGGAGCCTTGTCTACAACAACACCCGTCTCCTCCAAGTTGGTGGGAGCGGGACACAGGGCACTGTCTGTAGTGAAAGTAACCTCATCCCCATAGATAACCTCTCCGTCTGCTTCGACAAAGGCCTTGTAGGTGTAACCCGTGGCGGGAGTGAGACCGGATAGCATGTACGTGAACGTATCGCTTTGCGAAGTCACATTCACCACCACATAGCTGCCACTGGCGGTCTCTTTCCACTCAAAACCTCTGGCCGCGATGGCCATTTCGTCAGGGTTGGTGATGACACCCTTCAGCATGGCGGCGGTGTCGCTTATCTGGCTCGCCGGCTGCGTCTGCACAGAGGGCGGGGTGAGAATCACCGCGCTATCAGTGGTGAAGGTTCTGGTAATCCAAACGCTGGTATCAGTGATACAATCCGTAGCCACCCGCACCTTGTAAGTGGTGGCTGGGGTCAGGTTCTGCAATGTGAGCGTGGTCAAAGCATTGTAGATGGAAACCACGGACGGATCGTTCCAAGACAGAGCCGACTCCACATACTCCACCATGTAGCTCGAGGTGTTGGCCGTGTCGGTCCACGCCAGATCGGCGGTATTCGCCTGGATGTTGGAGACGGTCAGGGTCGTGGGTGCGGCACAGGTGTAAGGCTTGACCCTCAGGTTGGTGATAACCGCGCCGGGCTGGATGCCGCCGTTGACATCGTTGCGCCAGCCGAACACCAGCTTGGCCTCCGAAGAGGCATTCGGGTTCTGCACCGGATTGGCCATTATCAAATCCAGATGCAAAGTCCCGTTCACGAGATTGATGATGTACGGATAGGATGATGATGTGCCCGTCTGAGTGATGTATTGCGCCAGATTGGCCGCGTAATTGGAGTTGGCCTTGTCGGCCCACCCTGTTACGGTGCTGGCCGTGGAGGGCGCATACTCCTCCGACATCGGCGCCAGGAAGATCTTCAGATAGTCGTGATTGTTCTCGCCGCCACACTTCAGGTCAAACGAAACCATCAACCTGGGCGCGTCGCCGACCTGGAAATACTTCTCGGCGGCCACGGAAGAGGTACCCGTCACATTATAGCTGGCGGTGTAGCCGTCGCTCGTCACAAACAGGGCTTGCTCGCCGTTGTACATCCCCTTCGTCCAATAGTTGGGGCAGGCTCCCCGGTTCACCAGCCAACCGTCTGCGGCTCCGAAGTCGGCTACATAGGGCAAATTATGGGCTGACAACAGGGTGGTGAAATGCGCCACAGAGGTGTGACTGGTGTCATTGGCGCATAATGTGCTCACCGTCAAGGTGTAATCGGCACCCTGATAAAGATTGGTGAAGGTATAGAACGTGTCCGTGGTCGTGAAGGTCTGGCCGTTGAGATTCAGCAGATACTGGATGCCCTGAGCCACTCCCCTCCAAGAGACCGTGGCAGTCTCATACTGGACATCCTCCACGGTGAGGCTGCCCACGGTAGGGCACTGGTCGTAACCCACCTCCACATTGTCCACAAACCAGTAATAAAAAGTGGATTGGGAGCGGTGGCGGAAGGCGATGCGGGCGTTGTCAGGGGCCGTCGTGAAGTTCACATACTTTTGCTGGTAGGCATCGTTGAATTGATTGTAGGTGTAGGTCTCCACTGCCACAAAGGAGGATGTGTCGCCCAAGTCGGTCACATAGCCCACGTCAAACGCGCCCGCGGAGGCGGAAGTGCCCTCGGGGCGGGTCTGGAACTGAAGGTAGAGGTTCTGGACGGGGGCGGGGAAGTTGGGCAGCACCGCGATATTGTTGGTGGCAGAGTTGGTGAACCGTAAGCTGACGACATCGTACACATAATTGCCACTGGTCAGGTACAGCAAAGAGCCGGCGCCCATCTTATTCCAGCCCGGCGGTATCGTGCCGGTGGAGGCAAGCGTGTCGAAATTCTGGTAATAGGGCAGCGAGTCACAAGGGGTGGTGAAGTGTGCCGATGCGTAGCCGCTGTTGATGCTGCCGCAAAGCGAGCGCACCCTTGCCGTATAATCCGTGAACTCCGGGAAGCCCTGCATCGTGTAAGTGTTTGTGGTTACAGCCAGCGTGTCCACACCCTCGAGCATAAACTCATAGCCAGCCACTCCCGGCACGGAATCCCAAGAAAATGTAATGGCGCCGTGCCCCAACGGGGTGACCGTCAGGGTGGAGGGCCTGGAGCAGTTGTCCTCGCGCACCACAATGTCGTCAACACAGATAAAGGCGGTGGCGCCTGTTGCACGGGCGCGGAGGGCGATGTAGGTACCCTGGCCCGTATAGGATGCTAACGACACCTCAAACTCCTCCCACGTGGAAAGAAGCGGCGGCACGCATGTCTGTATAAGCTCAAAAGTGTTGGTATCTGCCGGGTTGGTCATCACCCCCACATCAATGAGCGGGGAGTTGCTTTGGCGATACACCCAAAAGTCGATCAGCAAGTCGTGGATGTCCTGCATCTGCGGGAGGATGGCATACTGCGTCTGCCCACCTGGTCCCGGGTAATAGCAGAAGGTGTTGCCCACTCCTGGTATGCGGGTGTAATTGTTTCTGGGATAAGGTCCCACCGGATATTGCGGGTTATAGCTGAGACGGTGCCAGCAGGGATTGATGGCAGCATTGGCGTTGTAGGCATAAAGGTCGAAGGTCTCCTCAAACGGCAGGTCGTTGTGCGTCAGCATCGCGCAAGAGGTGCTGAATGTGGTGGTAATCGACGAGGTGACTATCCCGTTGCAAAGGGAGCTCACCGACACGTCGTACACCGTGCCGACGTGCAGGCCCGTGAGGGTGGCGAGAGTGCCCTGTACCACCACGGTGTCTTGGGAGTAGTTTGAGGTATAGATCACTCGATAGCTGCCCGAATTGGCAGGGTCGATGATGCGCAGCTGCGCCGAATTGGCGGTCACATTCTCCACTACCAGGCTGTCGGGACGGTCGCAGCCGCTGTTGACGCTGACGGTGATGTCGTCCACCTGGACATAGAGCCCGTTGACATTGTTATGGGCGCGGAAGGCTATATAGTTGCCCACGCCAGGGTAACCGTCGAGCGGAACCTCGAAGTTGGACCAGTCGGTGGTGCCCACTACTGAGCCATACGTGCCAATCAGGTAAAAGGAGGCTGTGTCGTAGGGGTTGTCCATCACACCCAAATCCAACGTCACATTGTTGCTGCCGCGCTTGGTGTAGAAGTTCACCTTCAGCGCACTCACATTCTGTATGCCCGGCAGCACCAGATACTGCTGCTCTCCATCGGAATTGGGGAGGAAGAAGATTGTCTTGGCCGTGACGCCGTTCCAGTTCGTGCCCGAATAGACTTTCGGATAATCCTGGTCCAGGGAGAGGCGCGTGAAACAAGAATTCAGATCCGCAGTGGTGGCACAGGAGTCAAAGGTCTCCACAAACGGAAGGTCCTGGTGGGGAATCAATTCGCACAGGGTATGGAAAGTAGACACCGAGCTCGGTTTCAGCGTATCGCCACAGCGCGTCTCCACATACCACATATAGTCGGTGTTCTCCGTAAGGTTGAGAAGCTGATAGGTGTTCTGCACATTCTGAATCACCGTATAGCCGGATGCCGACGGGACTTTGTAATAGAGATTGAAATTGGTGCCCGTGGAAAACCATTCAAGCGTGGCTTGGTCTATTTCCGGGAGCGCCGTCAGTCGGGTGGGCTTAGAGCACGCCGACAGCTGACCCAACGTCAAATTGTCCAGCCTCATAATATCCAAATTCACATTCCTGAAGGCAATGTAGGTACCCGCGCCCAAATAGTCGGCTAACGGAACCTCATACAGCTGATACTGGTTGGTCAGCACAAGACTGGAGACCAGTTCAAAGGTGGATGCATCCTCAGGGTCGGTCATCACGCCCACCTGCAGCACGGCTCCATTGTTGTTGCCTTTGGCGTAGAAGGAGATTTGGCTGTTTTGCAAATTGATAGAATCAGGGTCTATGGGCGGCATCGCCACATAGTTGGGTTGGAAGAAATAGAGCGCCTTGCTGCCGGCGTATGACTCGCTGGAACTGCTGTTCACGTATGGATAAGTTTGTACAGACCCTCTTATCCAGCCCGCCGGGAGGGGGTTGTTGTCCGACGGAACCGTCTCGAAATCGCAGAAGAAGGGCAGTTGCGTCAAGGCGGAGTGAAAAGTGAGCTTTCTCCAGAAGCTTTTGTTTGTGCCGCACACCGACCGCACATAGACATTGTACAAGGTGGCCGGCGTCAAATTCGACATCAGCTGGAAAGTGTCTGTAGAGGTGTAGGTGGGAGTGGTCGAGGCTGTCGGGGCCGTGGAGGAGGTGGTGACATAGACCTCCCAGGCATCTGGTCCTGGGTCGGACGACCACGTCACTATCGCCGTGGTGGCAGTCACCTCCCTGACGTGCATATCCGTGACGTTCGGGCATCCGTTTCCCGGAGCGGTGAACAGGTAATAACGGTTGGCGGCAGGCCAGTTCCCGGAAGAGATGGTGGTGGTGGTTCCGGAAGTATAATGCGTCGCCGTGTTGTTGGCCTTTACTAACCAAATGTCGGAGCTGTTCACGCACATTCCCTGCTGCCGGGTGGCGGAGGGACCTGCTGCAGGCACCGTGGAAGGATAGACAATCTGGATGTTATTGCTTTCCTCGAACAGCTGTACCTGCCAACGGTACAGTGTGCCATAGGTGGCCGTAGCGGAAGACGAGTAAGATGTCGATGTGGCAAACTCAAGCACACAGATACGGTTCGGTTCCACACCCACAATCTCTTTACGGACATAACCGCTGTCCAAGGCATCTCCATTAGCTCCGAAAAAGTTGATTTTCGGATTGTTGGCATTTGAATTACTCGCACTGAATGGTGTGGAATAGTTCGCATAGCCCGTAACCGTGGTGCCGAAACGGAGGTTGCCGTCCGAGTTCACAGAGAACTTCGTGTACTGTTCTCCTGCAAAGGTGAAAGCAAACCCGATGTCCAGCACAGCCGAACGCCTGCTGTCGTACGGGTGAGTGCTACTGCCACTACCAGTCGTCAACAAATTCGTGGTGGTGGTCAACGGTATCCAGCGGGTGGCATCAACACCAGTTGAGAAGGTGTAGTTCCCTAATGTCTGCCCTTGCAGGCCTTGAAGAACCGTCAAAAAGAACAAAGAACCAAGGAATAATCGTTTAATCATGGCACGCTGTATTTTTTTATTTAAAACAATCTAATTTATATGGGTGCAAAGATACATAAATATTTTGGGAAACTATGATACCTGATGGCACAAATCATTGGTCTTTTGTATCTTTTTTTTGGGGGGGGGCGTGCCGGCGCGGCGGCACAAACAATATCTGTTCCGTGGGGACGGGGCGTGCCCCGTCCTACCATCGTGCATGCAACCAAATGCCGCCGCGCCGTCGGGCTTTCCGTTCCAATGGCTGTCAAGCCAGCCATTTCCACTGCAATCCCTCACGCATGCTCGTCGGACAACACACCCGTTTCGCGGCGAACATCGTGCTTCCTCGTCCCAACATTCTCCCGCGCCGCGATTTTTTCCCCACGCACCATCCATCCCAGAGGTTAAAGCGCTCGTTCCTCGCGCCTTAACCCCTGGTTACCGAGGCCTGCAGCCCTACAGGGCTGCTCAAGGGAAACCAAATATTTTCCACAAAAAAAGCGAGCCATATTAGCTCGCTTTCACACTGCACACCAACAAGACGCGTCGGTGTTTCAGGATTATTCATCTTTAGCATTAGTATTCATCCTCGTGGAAGAAGAAGTCCTCCTTAGTAGGATAGTCAGGCCAGAGATCCTCGATAGAATCATACGTTTCGCCTTCGTCGTCTATCTCCTGAAGGTTTTCAACAATCTCTTGAGGTGCACCCGAACGAATGGCATAGTCCAAAAGTTCGTCCTTGGTTGCAGGCCACGGCGCATCCTCCAACTTGGTTGCTAATTCTAAGGTCCAATACATAGTATTCTTGAGGTTTTGTGGTTTATTTTTTGAGGGCGCAAAAATAGTATTTTAAACAGACAAATACTATTTTTTTGAAAATTTTATTTTACTGGGCCACAATTAGTTTCGGAAATATTATTTTTTTTATGCAAAAAACGGGCAAAAATAAAGAAGAAATCGGAGAGTCGATTCAGCACTTTTTGCACCTGCCGATAGCGTTCGTCCTGTTCCGCCAATTCGACCACCAAGCGTTCCGACCTGCGGCATACTGTACGGCAAATGTGTGCATAGGCGATAGCTCTATTGCCCTGCGGCAGAATGAAGCCGCGCATAGGAGGCAACTCGGCCTGCAGGCGGTCGATCTCTTGCTCCGTGCGCTGCACAAAATCCTCCAACGGAGCATCTTTATAATAAAGTTCCCATTTGTCGACAGGGGTGGCCAACATGCCCCCTATAAGGAACAAGAAATTCTGCGTCTTTGTCAAGAATTCCTCATTTTCTTCCGAAATCAACAGTCCCAAAAAGGAGTTCAACTCGTCAACCGTGCCATACGCATGCAACAGGGAATTGTTTTTCGACACTCTGGAACCATCTGCTAATGAGGTAGTTCCACCATCTCCGGTCTTAGTGTAAATTTTCATCGCTTTTTTTTTGCAAAAATACAAAAAAAGTGTATTTTTGCACCCGCAATCCCAACGGAAAAAACCAAGTCTCCTTAGCTCAGCTGGTAGAGCAATTGACTCTTAATCAATGGGTCCAGGGTTCGAGTCCCTGAGGGGACACAAAAGGCACTCCAAACGAAAGTCTCGGGGTGCTTTTTTTGGTAATTATACACATGGCACAAATCAGGGTTTACGCATTTTTTTTTGGGGGGGGGGCGTGCCGGCGCGGGCCGCGCCGTCGGGCTTTTACTGCAATGGCCGGCAAGCCAGCCATTTCCGCTTCAATCCCTCACGCATGCTCGTCGGACCCCACACCCGTTTCGCGGCGAACATCGTGCTTCCTCGTCCCAACATTCTCCCGCGCCGCGATTTTTTCCACGCACCATCCATCCCAGGGGTTACAGCGCTCGTTCCTCGCGCTTTAACCCCTGGCTACCGAGCTTTTGCCCCTACGGGGCTGCTTAAGGAAATATGTATTTTATTTTTGCGTCGTAGGGATTGTATAAACCCCAAAGTCGCTTCTGCCCCCCCTCAATGCAATCCTTTCTTCCTTCCGAAATCAAACGCAATATAGCCAGCTATATAGCAAGGCTTGGCAGGGTTATGGGCCATTTGCTGGATAAAGGGAAAGACCATGTCGAAGAGCGCGCCGATCTCCAGGGCGCGGAGGCGGTAATCGTTTTTGGCGAACTCGAAGTTGAGTCCGGTTTTGGCATAGAAGCCCGGGCGCACGGTGGTCTGCAGAATGCCCGCAAAAAAGCCGCCACCGCCGATAACGTTGTTGAGATTGTGCTTTTCGGGGTCGTAGCGCACAATCTCGGAGAATCCCGTGTTATAGTTGAGCACCTCCACATAGTTGGGGATGCCGATGCCCAGAGAGATGCCGCCCGAGAAATTCCAGCTCACCTTAACACCGCCCCAGTAGGGCTTCTGGTGCAGCGTGCGCTGGTAGCCGTAGCCGCCATGTGCGAAAAACAGCGTGTACAACTGCCCATAGCGGCAAGGACGCACCCCCTCGTAAAGCACGTTGATGGAACGCACCGACTTGGGATGCTGGTTATAAAGGAATTCAATCTCCCAATAATGCTTGTTAAGGATGTCAGGCGTGCGTCCATGCTGGAATCCGACACCAAAACCGCTGGTGTGAGCCATCAGCTCGATGTCCCATTCCTTGAGGGTGACGTCATGGTAAAACTCACCCACCTCCTGCGCGTCCATACGCAGGGCAAGACATAACAAGTCGCACAACAAGGCGGCTGCTATCCATGTCCGAAATGGAAACGCCCGACCCATAGGGCCACCCTACTCTGCTTGCTCGACCGCTGTCGAGGGATAGCATTGGTAATGACCGTAGGCAGCGCACCCCCTTTGGGTGTCGCACGCAGCGAAAATGGCTATGGCAAATAAAAACATGAAAACCAACACAATATTCTTTTTCATTTTCGTTTATTTTTATTATTTTTGAACTTGCAAAAGTACTTAAAAAAAACGATAACGCACATTTTCGGGATTTATTTTACAAGATATTGAAATACAAGGTCTTGAACATATTATTTTTTGGAGTGTTCCTGTCCACGGCCCTCTGGGCACAGCGGAATCCCCCGAAAATTCCCGCAGAAATCGACATGGCCGACTATCCCCGTATCGCCACGGAGCTGCTCAACTATTTTGAAAGCCACGGTTATCCTTTCGCGTCCGTCACCTTGCAGAGCACAGCCCCCGACAGCGGCGATTTCACCCCACGCATCATCGTCGACACCAGCATATTTGTAACATTCGACTCCATCGTGGTCAAGGGTGATGTGAAACTGGCCAAAGGTTTCCTGTATCCATACTTAGGCCTCAAGCGCGGGCGTCCCTACGACGAGCGCCTGATGCGGCAAGTCGCCGCCAAGTTGCAGGAGCTGCCCTTTGCCAGCTATCTCCAAGACCCTGGCGTGGTGTTCGTCAAGGACAAGGCCTACCTCTATGTGTTCCTCGACAAGCGCCAGACCAGCCGCTTCGACGGCTATCTCGGCATCGTGCCCGTCAATGAGCGCACCGGGAAGGTGGCCATCAGCGGGCAACTCGACCTTGCACTCAACAACCTGTTCCACGTGGGGGAGAGTTTTCTAATCAACTGGAACAGCAGCGAACGTTATTCCCAGAAACTCGACATCACCGTGCGTTTTCCCTACCTGTTCCGCACACGTTTCGGCATAGAGGGCACTTTCCGTCTCGACAAGCAGGACACCTCCTATCTGACCACGGACTTTCACATCGGCGTGCCGTACACTTTCGTCAGCAACAGCTACGTCACGCCCTACTTCAACCTCGCCAGCTCGCATGTGCTCAACCCCGACCTCATCGGCACGAGCGACGACACAACCTACATCGACTATCGCAAGACCCTCTACGGGCTGCGGTTGCGTTTCCGCAAGCTGGACTACCTTTACAATCCACGGCGCGGCGTGGACATGGGCTTAGACCTGTCCGCAGGGCGCCGCGTCATCCGCGTCAACCACCACGTGGACCCTGAATATTACGACAACATGCCCATGCAACGCAATTCCTACCGCATCGCCGGTGAAGTGCGGGGGTACATCCCGTTAGGGCCCCGCAAACGCTGGGTGATAGCTCCCCGAACGCAGGCCGGATCGCTTCTGAACGGCCCGCATTACGAGAACGAGCTGCTCAAAATAGCGGGACCCGGCATGATCAGAGGCTTCAATCCCAACGACTTGCAAGCCACAACCTACTGGATATACTCACTTGAGGTGCGCTATCTTTTCGCAAAAAAATCCTATGCCCACGTCTTTTTTGACGGCGGCATCTACGAGCAGCAACTGATGGGGAGATACCGGCATGACGCGCCTTTCGGCTTCGGCGCGGGCGTGAACTTCGCCGTCCGTTCCGGCACCTTCTATCTCGAATATGCGCTGGGCCGACAAATGAAGAACCCCATCTCTTTCAAGCGGGGTCTCATCCATTTCGGCGTGAAAGTGGACTTCTGAGTAAAAAATCAGAGATCAAAGGTGACAGACTCGTGGATGCCCAGTTCCTTGGCGATACCACGCAACACCTTGTCAATCTTGTCCTTCACAAACTCCTCCGACTCGATGACATGCAAGTTGGGGTGCACCTTCCATGCGCGAATGAGGTTGTCGTCAACGGCGATAGCCTCGGCAAGGCTCTCCTCCATCCGGGCGGAATTGTTGCTAAGGGTATAGCTGTTCGGGGCTCCTTTGGCACTCGTGCTAAGATGGAACACCGCCTTGTAACGAGCCAGCAACTCCTCTTCCGTATGGCCGGTCTCCCGCAGCAGCCGCTGCCAGTCCCCGGGATTCATATAGGCGGAAATATCCATCGCCCCGCGGTCGTTGATGATCAACGCGGGCTTTCCCGTGGCCTCCGCAATGCGATAGAAAGACTCTTCCATCTGCAACAAAAAGAGCATCATGTTCTTGTGGATTTCATAGTAAAGGCCGGGGTCTTTCGTAAGAAAGTCGGCACCTGCCTTGATAAAGAGGGTGGCAGCCTCGGGGAGTGTGAACACGGCATATCCAAGTTTGGAGAAGACCTCCTCTATGCGCTCATTGGTGGTGGTTTTTCCGGCACATGGCCCGCCAGTAAGGACAATCTTGGTAATCATGGGCGGTTGGGTTTGAATTTGGGAATTTGAAATAGCGTGAATTCTAATAAAACGAAGGGTGGATGAACAGCCTTTATATCGGCATTTCATTCAGGGCGCAAAAATAGAAATTAAATGATTATGTAAATGAGGCGATTCGCCATAAAAAAGATTTTCCATTCCGATACTTAAAAAAATTAATGTACATTTGCAGACTTTTTCACGAACGTAAAACCACCCAATATGAAAAAAGTTCTACTTTGTCTCTTTACACTTTTATTTATCTGTAACACAGTATATTCACAAGATAATGGAAAGACACGGGAGAAAAAAAAGAAACAGACGACCACCGACACGACATCACGCGCGGGCGTGGATGGCGACACCTACTCCGACGTCGGTGAGGGACAGGATGACGAAAGCGAAACCGGCAACTACGTTCCTGGTCTGTTGCACTCCTCGCAGGACGTGTACACCAACAACACCTCCTACACCTTCAGCATCGCCTATTTCCGCAACCGCGGTTTGGACAACAAGTACCAGAACGTATGCTGGAACGGTTTTTCGGCGAACAGCCTGGTGACGGGGCGTGCCACCTACTCGCAATGGGGCGGTCTCAACCATATTTTCCGC
This sequence comes from Bacteroidales bacterium, assembly GCA_017615795.1. Lineage (GTDB taxonomy): Bacteria > Bacteroidota > Bacteroidia > Bacteroidales > WCHB1-69 > F23-D06. The sequence continues at coordinate 19,004 of JAFZZK010000048.1, read as the reverse complement.
TATCCAGAGGCACTGAACAACCTTGATGCACCGACGTTCCTTTTCGGCAACGTTGGCGGGGCCACCAACTACAACTTGCGTGCCACCAACTTCCGCCGGCAAATCCGGGCCTCCTATTCCCTGACCAACCGCACCTACAGCAACCGCTTCATCGTGACCGGTGCCACGGGCGTCACCAAGAAGGGCTGGTCCTTTGCAGGTTCGCTCTCCGCGCGCTTCGGCAACAACCTCTCCTACGTGGAGGGCACCTCCTATAACAGCTTCGGCGGTTTCTTCGCAGCCGAGAAGCGCCTCAACTCCGAGAACTGGCTCAACCTCGCCGCCTTCGCCTCCTACACATCGCGCGGCATGCAGTCCAACTCCGTGCAGGAGGCCTACGACCTGCTCAACGACCACTACTACAACGCCAACTGGGGCTGGTACCAGGGCAAACAGCGCAACGCCCGCGTGCGCACCGTGTGCGAGCCTGTCATCCTGCTCACCCACACATATGCCCCCAAGAGCAACAAAATGAACATAACCTCCACCATCGCCACCACCTTCGGACGCAACAGCACGACTTCGCTCAACTGGTACGACGTGCCCGACCCGCGCCCCGACTACTACCGATACCTGCCCTCCTACCAAATCAGCAACGGCGACACCAACGGCTTCTACAACCAAATCCTCAACTATTGGACCACCAACGACCAGTCATACACTCAAATCAACTGGGACAAGCTCTACGAGGTCAACCAACTCGCCGCCGAGCAGGGCAAACGCGCCCAATACATGGTGGAAAACCGCATTTACGACCATCTGCAGATTGGCGGCAGCTCCAACCTCAATGCAGACCTCACGGACCACATCAAGCTTGCCGCCGGTCTCGACGTTCGCGGCATGAAGCAGCGTAACTACAAGACCATCAACGACCTTCTTGGCGGCAGCTATTGGCTCGACGTGGACAAATACTCCGAGGGCGACTTCCCCGATGACTACAACGTCCAATACAACGACCTCAACCATATCAACGACACCCTTGGGGTCGGCGATGTGTTCGGCTACGACTACGATTACCACATCTACACCCAACGCCTGTGGGCCTCCGCACTCTTCACCTACAACCACGTGGACTTCCACCTTGGCGGGGAAATCGGCGGCACCGAATACTGGCGCACCGGTCGCATGAAAAACGGTCGTTTCCAAGATGAATCCTATGGAAACTCCGAGAAGCGCGCCTTCCTCGACGCTGCAGCCAAAGCAGGCATCACTTACAAGATCAACGGACGCAACTACCTGGTGCTCAACGGACTTTTCCAAAGACAAGCGCCCAGCATCCTCAACGCATTTGTATCACCGCGTATCCGCAACAAATATGCCGACAACATCACGCCCGAGAAAATTTATTCAGGCGAGCTATCCTACATCCTCAAATATCCCGCCATCAAGCTGCGTGTCACGGCCTATATCACGCAAATCATGGACGCCACACGACTCATCAGCTTCTATCATGACGACTACGCCAGCATGGTCAACTACTCCATCACTAAAATCGACCAACGCCACGTCGGCGTAGAACTTGGGACAGAAATCAAACTTGGCAGCATGTTCTCCCTCATCCTGGCCGGCAACTACGGCGACTATCGCTACACAGACCAGGCCGATGGCACCATGAACGCCGACAACGGCGTCGACATGCAAGGCGAGACGGTGGACCGCACCATCTACTGGAAAAACTACCATGTCTCCGGCACCCCGCAAGTGGCCGCCACCGCCGGGCTCAAGTTCAACCACAACTATTGGTGGGTCAACATCAATGCCAACTACTTCGACAAGATATACTGCGACCTCAACCCCGAGCGCAGAACCACCACCGCCACAGGATCGCTCTACTACACCGACCCTGAGCTCTATCATGAAATCGCCGACCAGACCCGCCTGAAGGGGCAGTTCACCCTCGACGTCTCCGTTAGCAAGTCATGGCGCATCAAGAGCGGATACATTCTCGGCTTCAACGCCAGCGTCACCAACCTGCTCAACAACAAGAACCTCGTGACCACGGCTTGGGAACAGTACCGCTTTGACTTCACTGGATACAATGTCAACAAGTTCGGCAACAAGTACTACTATGCTTTCGGAACAACCTTCTACTTAGGCATCAATTTCACTTTCAACTAATAGGGCAAGTACATTTGAACATCGTTTAACTGCAAAAAAAGATACAATGAAGATATTGAAACATACACTTTGGATTTTGGCCGTCGTGCTTTTCGCATCCTGCAACCTCGAGCCCGACATCGCTCCCGTGCCACACTCTGATTTAAAAGCCAACACGACCATTGCGGAGCTGCTTGCCATGCATGAAATCGGTTCCTTGGACTCCTACATCCACATCCCGGACTCCAGTGACATCATCATCACGGGCATCGTCACCACCTCCGACAAACACGGTAACTGCTACAAATACATCAACATCGAGGATGGAACCGGCGGCATCCAGATCAAAATCAACAACACTGCCCTGCACAACAAGTTCAAAGTCGGTCAACGTGTCTTTGTCAAGTGCAGCGGCCTTGACTTGGGCGACTACCGCAAGTTGCCGCAATTAGGTATATGGGCCAACGATGCCATGCAGGCCATCCCTTCCGGAAAGATCAGCAACTACATCTACTGCGATGGCATACCCCAACCTTTCGAGCCGCAAATCGTGTTGACCTCCGTCCCCCATGCCAACGACATTCCCGACAGTTGGTACAACCGTTTGGTGAAATTAGAGACCTGCCACTTCGTGGAGGGCGGCATGGCCACCTATTGCGCACCCAACGCCGCCACCAGCCACGACATCGAGATGATTGACGGCACCACCATCACGATGCGCACCTCCAACTACGCCGACTTCATCAACGAGATGCTCCCCACTGGCTCCGGCACCGTGGTGGGCATCCTGACCCGCTACAACAACACCGTCCAAATCGTGATCCGCGATTTGGACGATGTCATGGACTTTGTCACGCCGCCGCACACCGCTGATGTCTTCACGGTAAACTACAGCACCGCCTTCAACGACGGATGGCAGCGATTCTCCTCTGGCAGCGAGTGGTCAGTGCTCACCAACACCAGCTTCACGGGCTTCTACATCAACTCCAACAACGGCTCTTCCGACAGCTGGCTCATCTCCCCGACCATCGACATCACAAACGCAGACTCGCCGGAGCTCCGCTTCGACCACCGTATTGCGGGAACAGGTGGCAGCGATGGCATGATTTTGTGCTATACCAACAACTACACGGGAGATCCTTACACAACCACATGGACTGATCTACCTGTATACAACTTCACCAGCAGCAATCTATCCTCCTGCATCTGCGACCTGCAAGAGTGTCAACTCACGCCCAATTTCCGAATCGCCTACCATTATAATGGGAGCAACAGTTCCTGGTATATCACGAACCTTCACATTTCCGCCATTGTCTACTAAAACATCCACGAGAATATGAAAAAGACCAATATAATCCTGAGTTTATTAATTGCCACACTCTGCATAGCATCCTGCAACAAGTGGGAAGAACCCGAGTTTCAGGTCCCCGTTTACAACGGCCCTGCCGCCAACCACACCATCGCCGACATCAAGGCCATGCACACCTCGCTCGGCTCCGGCACCCAGGACTCCATCTGCCGATGGGACGAAACCTTTATCGTCAAGGCCGTGGTGGTCAGCTCCGACGAGGGCGGCAACTGCTACAAATACATGACCATCCAGGACGAGACCGGCGGCATCGAGATTTCCATCGACCGCACGGGGCTTTACAACGACTACCCTGTGGGGCAGACCATCTACCTCGACTGCCGTGGGCTTATCGTGGGCGACTATCACAACAAGCCCCAGATCGGATGGAAATATCCCACCTCCGTGGGGCGCATCAACCAGAACGCCCTCGATCGCTACATCCACAAGGACGGTCTCCCCGACCCCACCAACCCCATTGTAGCCAACCCCATCGAGGTGACGGGCAACAACCAGCTCACAGCCGAGAATGTCAACTGCTTGGTGAAGCTCAACGGCTGCAAATTCGACAGCAAATACGACGGGGAGCCGTTGGCCAACGATGATTTCACGATGGACCGCGAGGTCACCATCGGTGGCGCGACCGTCATCGTGCGCACCTCCAACTACGCCAATTTCCGTTCCATCGTCATCGATGCCTCCAAGGAGTATTGCCTTTACGGTATCCTCAGTGTCTACAACTCAGAATACCAACTCACGCTCCGCACCAAAGAGGACGTCCAAAGCGCAGTCACGGAGCAGGAAGTCATCCTGCAGGCATTCAATTTCGACGAAAACTCCCTCACCACGGGTGGTTGGAGCCAATATCCCAACAACGAGAGCTGGAAATACCAAGAATACAACGGCAGCCAATTCCTCTATCACAACACCTCGAACACAAACTGTGACGACTGGCTCATCTCACCCGTCCTGAGTCTGAACGAGTTGGACGGTGTCATGCTTTACATAGACCACGCCAACAACGTGGGCGGCAGTCCGGCCACCTATTATCAAGCCTACTACTCCACCACATATACCGACGGAGACGAGTTCAATGAAAGCGAATGGCAGCCTTTCACGCCCAACATCAATGTCTTCCCCAGCGATTTTGCATTCAGCAACGCGTTAACATTCCCAGACCTGAGCGGCGGCAACTTCCATGTAGCCCTGCGCTATCACAAGGACGGCAGCGTGGCGGGCACCCGCTGGATGGTGCGCGGCATGAAGCTCGCCAAAACCGAAATCCAAAAATAAAGGCTTCTTCCTTCCATTTAAGGAAACTCTTCTGATAACCTTGAACACTCAAATTTATAATGAAAAAAATATGTAGTATAGAGCAGGCCTTGGAAGACCTCAAGGCCGGCAAGTTTGTCATCGTCGTGGACGACGAGGACCGGGAAAACGAAGGCGATTTTATCATCGCGGCGGAGAAAATCACGCCCGAGAAGGTGAATTTCATGTTGCAATATGGTCGCGGAGTGCTTTGCACCCCGATGACGCAACAGCGCTGCGAAGAATTGGGCTTGGAGATGCAGGTGTCGAACAACACCTCATTGCTCGGCACGCCCTTCACCGTGACCGTTGATCTCTTGGAGCACGGCTGCACCACGGGCGTCTCCATGCACGACCGTGCCGCCACCATACAGGCGTTGGCGGATGCAGGGATGAAGCCTCACAACTTCGGACGCCCCGGCCATGTCAACCCCTTGCGTGCCCGCGACGGGGGCGTGCTTGTGCGCGCCGGACACACCGAAGCCGCCGTCGACCTTTGCCGCTTGGCCGGACTCACCCCCGTGGGGGCCCTCATCGAGATCATCAACCCCGACGGCACCATGGCTCGCATGCCCCAACTGCTCGAAGTGGCCGAACGCTTCGACCTTAACATCACCAGCATCGAGAAACTTATCGCCTACCGCCTCCAAAAAGAGAAACTCATCCGCAAGGAACAAGAGGTCAACCTGCCCACGCAATGGGGCAACTTCCGCCTCATCGCCTATACCCAGCTCAACAACGGTGCCACCCATCTGGCACTCAAAAAGGGCGACTGGAAAGAGGGCGAGCCGGTGCTGACACGCGTCCACTCCTCCTGCGCCACGGGCGACATCTTCGGCTCCTGCAAATGCGACTGCGGCGACCAGCTGCACCGTTCCATGGAGATGGTCGACAAGGAGGGCAAGGGCCTCATCCTCTACATGAGCCAGGAAGGCCGTGGCATCGGCTTGGTCAACAAGCTGCGCGCCTACCACCTGCAAGAGTTAGGGCGCGACACTGTGGAGGCCAATCTTGAACTCGGATTCAAAGCTGACGAGCGCGACTATGGCATAGGGGCACAAATCCTGCGCGACCTCGGCGCCACCAACGTGCGCCTCATCACCAACAACCCCGCCAAGCGCGTCGGTCTCACCGCCCACGGCATCAGCATCACCGAAACCGTGCCCATCATCATCCCCCCCAACGAGGTCAACAAACGATACCTCAAGACCAAACAGGACAAGATGGGGCACGAATTGCACATGGAATAAACCAACAATCCCCGTGAACAAAGAAGAACGTCCACGGGGTTTTTCATAGACAAAGAGAAAACGAAACATTTTCGACTAAATCCACCCAATGGAGCTTCCTCTTAACATAAAGATATGGTTTGCCTGTTCTCAGGCACTCGTCTTCGCCGCCACCCTCATCTGGCGACGGGAGAAGGACGGCTGGGCCTTGCTGTTCCTCACGCTCGGCGGGTTCTGTTTTTACCTGATGTCCGCCCAACTCTACCCTTTTCTCAACCTATGGGATGAACAGTATCATGCCTTGGTGGCCAAGAATTGCATGACACACCCCTTCCAACCCATGCTTTATACAGAAGCCATCCTGCCCGACCACGACTACAACCATTGGATATGCGCCCATATCTGGCTGCACAAACAACCGCTCTTCATCTGGCAAATCGCCCTGTCTTTCAAACTATTCGGCATTTCAGAACTATCGCTTCGCCTACCTTCTGTCCTGATGTGCACACTGCTTGTCCCGCTCAACTACCGGATAGCCCATCTGCTCACCCAACGCCGCGACATCGCTTTTTTCACAGCCCTTTCCACCGCCGCTTCATGGTTTCTTCTCTGCCTCACCTCCGGCGTAGTCAGCACAGACCACAATGATGTCTGCTTCTTGTTTTATATTACGGCATCCGTCTGGGCGTTCGTGGAATATACACATCGAGGACGAGCCAATTGGCGATGGGCTTTGCTCATCGGACTTTTATCCGGATGCGCCATCCTGACCAAATGGTTGGTGGGCTTGTTAGTGTATCTCGTTTGGGGCTTCTATCTCCTGGCAGAAAAGGGATTCCGTTTCCGCGAATGGGAATGGGGACACCTACTGGCCGCCTTGGCCGTCACCCTGTTGGTCGTGCTCCCTTGGCAAATCTATTGTCTCCACCAATTTCCTGAAATAGCCCGGCAAGAATTTCTATTCAACTTCCAGCACGCTTCCAAGGGCATCGAATTGCATACCGGCCCGTGGAACTTCTACCTGATAATCCTGCCCATTCATTTCTTCGGACGCGGTCCACACTGTACGGACATCCATTCCGTCTGGAACTTCAACACCATCCTTTGCTATGCAGTGCTGGCTGTAGGCTTTGTCTTAGCCATACGGGCACTCCGCAGCAAGAGCCAGCGGATCACCTTTATTGCGACAACGCTCTTTGTCTTTCTGTTCTTCAGTTTTGCAAAGACCAAAATGCCGGGCTTCACCTTCGTGGTCAGCTTCGTCGGATTCCTGTCCATCGCGGCTATCTTAGCCAAAATACACCAACTTCTCTCAAAGCTCATTCATTCCCAAGCTGTCCTGACCATTCTCGTGGCCTGCTTATGCACGGCGTATGCGGTTTACGGCAGCAACTATCCCAACTTCTACCGCGAAACCAGCGAAATGTTCTTTCAAGTGTGCGCGGAAAACAAAAAGAATTTCGAGGAATGGGGCAAAATAATCCCAGAAAAAGGCCTCATTTTCAACGTTATGACACCATCTTATCCCTACGGAGACTATACCAGCTGCATCCCTGCCACTTTCTATAGCGGCCGTGAAAGCTATTTCGACAAACCATCTCCCGAGACCCTGAAGACCTTGCAAAAGCAAGGCAGAACGGTCGCCGTCGTGCGCAACCCTTGGATTGAGGATTTCATGGAACAAGATAGTACCATCATCAAATTAGAAATGAAATAAAGGCATTTTTACTATTTTTGCACCCTTAAAACAAAAGACTATGGCAACTGTAACCATTTATTGCAAGAATATCGAACAACATCACGACGTCGAATATGGCATGACGTTGAAGGAATATCTCCACTTTTGTAAAATCGACAACGAAAACGAAATCCTGGGTGCCTTGGTAAACAACAAGGTCCGTTCTCTCACATATCGCATCCACAAACCTGCCATCATCAACTTCTTCGACTACTATACCACATATGGTCACGACATGTACATCCGCTCCACCTACCTGCTGCTCTGCAAAGCCGTGCATGACGTGTTACCCCTCAAAGTAAAACTCCGCATCAAGCACTCCATTTCGGGCGGGCGCTTTTGCACGCTCGACAACCTCGATGAGCCGTTGGACGACAATCTCGTGAACCGTCTTCTGCATTCCATGCAGGAAACCGTCCGACGCGACCTTCCATTTGAGCACATGGAGATGATGACCGCCCAGGCCATCGAAAAGTTCGAGGAGTATGGTTTGGAAGACAAAAAGGAACTCTTCAAGCAGCGCGATCACATTTTCACGTCCATATACAAATTGGAGAATACCATTAATTATTATTACGGCTACATGGTACCCTCCACCGGTTATCTGACCACGTTCGGCTTGGAAAAATATGAGAACGGCATGCTGCTGAAACTGCCGTCTTCCACCAAGCTCACCGCCATGGCCAAGACACGAACATTCCCGAAGCTCTTCGCTGTTTACAAGGAGAACAAGGACTGGGCCGAGAAGCTCGGAGTCTCGTACGTCAGCGATGTAAACCGGCTGATAGACGAGAACATGGTGACGGAGATGATCCTTGTGGCGGAAGCTTTCCAGGAGAAGCGCATCACCGATGTGGCGGAGGCCATTGCTGCCCGCCCCAATGTCAAAATGGTACTCATCAGCGGGCCGTCCAGCTCCGGAAAAACCACGACATGCAAACGACTTTCCGTACAACTCGGCGTGCTCGGCTATCATCCCGTGCTGATCTCCGTGGACGACTTTTTCCTGGAGCGCGAAGAAACCCCCAAGGACAAAAACGGCAACTACGACTTCGAGTGCGTCGAGGCCATCGACCTGCCCCTCTTCAACAAGACCCTCGCCGAACTGTTGGAAGGCAAGCGCGTGGAGATTCCCACCTTCAACTTTTCAACAGGCAAGAAAGAGTGGAAAGGCAAGTATATGCAGTTGGACGAGGAATCCGTGCTCGTCATTGAAGGCATTCACTGCCTCAACCCCAAGCTCACCGCCCAGGTGCCGGACGAGGTGAAGTTCAAAATCTTCGTATCCGCCCTCACCTCCATCTCCATCGACCGGCAGAATCCCATCCCGACCACTGACAACCGACTGATCCGCCGCATTGTGCGCGACTTCAACTACCGTGGTTACTCTGCCGTGGACACGCTGCGCCGCTGGCCCAGCGTCCGGGAAGGCGAGCGCAAAAACATCTTCCCCTTCCAAGAGAATGCCGACGAGATGATCAACACATCGCTCATCTTTGAATTAGGCGTTCTGAAGCCTTACGCACAGGCTATCCTGCGCATGGTTCCGGAAACAACCGTCGAATTTGCCGAGGCATCCCGCCTGCTCAAATTCCTCTCCTACTTCAAGAGCATCCACGACGATAAAATCCCGAGCTTCTCCATCCTGCGCGAGTTCGTCGGCGGCAGCAAATTCTCCTACTGATGATTGCACTGATTGGTTCCGGGAACGTGGCCCACTGGGTGGCCGAGCGACTGCGGCACTCGCAAGAGTTCCGAATCGCCCAAGTCTACAGTCGGCAGTTGGAGCATGCCCAAGAGCTGGCAGCCGCTGTCGGCGCAGAGGCCATTGACGACCTATCAAGACTCAACCCCTGCTGCGACATCTACCTCTTCTCCGTCAAGGACGATGCCTATCGCGATGTCTTATGCCAAATCCCCTTCCGCATGCCCGTGGCCCTGCACACAGCCGGCACCGTGTCTCAAGAGGTCTTTGAGACATTTGCCCGCGAGTACGGGGTGCTGTACCCGTTGCAGACCTTCTCCAAGCACACCAACCTGTCCGAACTTGAGGTGCCGCTGTGTGTGGAAAACAATCACATCAACGAAAGCAGGGCCTTGACCATGCGGTTGGCCCAGACTCTGTCTGACACATGCCACATTGTCTGTGAGGAACAACGTGCCGTGCTTCATCTGGCGGCCGTCTTCGCCAACAATTTCGGCAACGCCATGGCAAGCATTGCCGACGACATCCTCAAGGCCAACGGCATGGATATCAAGATGCTGTTGCCCCTGATGCGGCAGACCTTAAACAAACTTCACACGCTATCCCCCGCCGAAGCACAAACCGGCCCCGCGGCCAGAAGTGACCGAACGGTGATGGAAAAGCACCTGAAAATGCTTCCCGACGAAAAAACACGAACAATATACACCGTCATCTCCGACTATATCATGGACAATATCAGCAAAAAAGAGAATTTGCCCGATAAACAGACGGAAACAGCAAAATCGAATTAAACATATAATTGTGTATTTCTTTTTTTCTGAAAGGCGTTGCACGATTTAAAAAAAACATTATCTTTGCACCGCTTTCCCATGAATGGGGAATTTAAACTATAAATCTAAAAACCAATATTATATGCAAAAGAAAGGTAACAAGTACGGCACTCATCGAGTGATTGAGCCCAAGGGCGTCCTCCCGCAACCCGCCAATAAGATTGACAACAACATGGATGAGATTTACGACAACGAGATTCTCATCGATGTCCAGACCCTCAATATAGACTCCGCATCTTTTACAGATATTGAAAACTATGCCAAGCAGCAGGCTGGCGAAGGTGCAACCATCGAGCAAATCAAAGAGGAAATCAAGAAAGAGATGCTCCTCAACGTTGAATTGCAAGGCAAGCACCGTAACCGCAGAACTGGCTCCGGCGGCATGCTCCTCGGCAGAGTCGAGAAGATTGGCGACGCCCTCAAAGGCAAAATCGACCTCAAGGAAGGCGACAAGATTGCCACATTGGTTTCCCTTTCCCTCACCCCGCTGCGCATCGACGAAATCCTTGAGATCCGCGAAGACGTCGACCAGGTGGACATCAAGGGCAAGGCTATCCTCTTCGAGAGCGGCATCTACGCCAAGATCCCGTCCGACCTGCCCGAGAAACTCTCCCTTTCCGCTTTGGACGTGGCCGGTGCTCCCGCACAGACCGCCAAGCTCTGCAAACCCGGCGACACGGTCCTCATCATCGGTGCCGGCGGCAAATCCGGCATGCTCTGCTGCTACGAGGCCAAGAAACGCGTTGGCGTGACGGGCAAGGTCATCGGCATGACCCACAGCCAGAAGTCCACCGAACGCCTCGAGAAACTCGGATTCTGCGATGTCGTCTTCGCCGGCAACGCCGCTGATCCCGTCGCCATGCTCGAAAAGATCTCGGAACTCACCAACAGCCACATGGCCGACGTGACCATCAATAACGTCAATATCCCCGATACCGAAATGACCTCCGTGCTCTGCACCAAGAACGACGGTATCGTTTACTTCTTCTCCATGGCCACCTCCTTCACCAAGGCCGCCCTCGGCGCCGAAGGCGTAGGCAGCGATGTGACCATGATTATTGGTAACGGCTATACGAAAGGCCATGCTGAAATTACCCTGCAAGAACTCCGCGAATGCAAAGCATTACGCGACATCTTCACGGAATTGTACGCATAAGCCTGTGACATATAGTAATAATAATATCTTTGACGAGAAAAGCGGGGTGCTCACCCCGCTTTTTTATTGATCTCTCCACCCAAAACGCCAGCAAATCCTGTCGTTTTTTTCACTATTTTTGCAGACTTATTCCTGAACATGAAACGAATATTTTTCCTCTTCATCACGTTGCTGAGCCTAACCCTCACGATTTCAGCCCAAAATCGCGAGCTGGTGATTCTGCACACCAACGACACCCACAGTCAAATCGAGCCCTTCACCTACAAGGCCGACACCAATGTGGGCGGTTTCCTGCGCCGCGAAGCCGTCATCCGTGAGACCCGCGAGCAACACCCCGACATGCTGCTCTTCGATGCCGGCGACTTCTGCCAGGGAACACCCTATTTTAACTTTTTCAAAGGGCAAGTTGAAGTCAAGCTCATGAATGCCATGGGCTACGACGCCGCAGCCCTCGGCAACCACGAGTTTGACAACGGATGCACCACTCTGGGCAAACTGCTCCGCAAGGCGAAATTTCCGATCGTATGCGCCAACTACGAGTTCCTGAACAAGAGACTCCGCAAAGCCGTAAAACCCCACGTCATCATTCAACGCGGCAACCTCAAAATCGGGGTTTTCGGACTGTTAGCCGACCTTAAGCCCCTCGTGGCACCGTCCGTGTCAGCCGAGATGCGTTACCTCGACCCCGTGGATTGCGCCCGGAAGTCAGTTGCCGAGCTGAAAGCGCAAGGCTGCCAGCTCATCGTCTGCCTCTCCCACCTCGGCATCGGCGAAGGCACCACAAACGACCTCGTCGTGGCCCAAAAAGTCCCCGGCATCGACATCATCATCGGCGGTCACTCCCATGTCGAGATGAAAGAACCCCGCGTAGTCAACGGCACCCACATCTACCAAATGACCAACAAAGGGAAATGTATCGGGAAAATAACGCTCACCTATTAAGAGAACAAACACCCAACGCACTCATCAGCCAACAATAATATAATATGTCCGAAAACCTGAACCTTGTTTCCGACCTCGCCCTGATCCTGATTTCCGCAGGCGTGGTGACCATCATCTTCAAATTGCTGAAGCAGCCCCTGGTGCTTGGCTACATCGTGGCAGGCATCCTCGTCGGACCGCATCTCAACATCTTCCCCACCGTAAAAGATATCGCCGACATCGAGGTCTGGTCTGAAATTGGCATCATCTTCCTTTTGTTTGGATTAGGACTCGAGTTCAGCTTCAAGAAACTGACCTCTGTGGGCAGCAAAGCCTTCGTGACCGCCCTGCTCGGCATCATCGCCATGATGGGCGTAGGCATGATTTTGGGTTTCCTCATGGGTTGGGAAACCATGGAAAGCGTCTTCCTCGGCGGCATGCTCGCCATGTCGTCCACCACCATCATCATCAAGGCTTTCGATGACATGAAGATCAAGAACGAACCTTTCGTGGACTTGACCATGGTGGTGCTTATCATCCAAGACATTGTCGCAGTTGTCATGATGGTGCTCCTTTCCACGGCATCCGCCAGCAAGCAGTTCGCCGGCAAGGAGATGGTCCTGAGCATCGTCAAGCTCGTCTTTTTCCTTGTGCTTTGGTTTGTTGTCGGCATTTACGTGATACCCACCTTTTTCCGCAAGGCCAAAAAATACATCAACGACGAAACGCTACTCATCATCTCCATCGGTCTTTGCTTTGGCATGGTGATTCTTGCCAACAACGTCGGTTTCTCATCCGCACTCGGCGCCTTCGTCATCGGCTCCATCCTGTCCGAGACCATCGAAAGCGAACGCATCATAGATCTCACAAAGAGCATCAAAGACCTCTTCGGCGCCATTTTCTTTGTCTCCGTCGGCATGATGGTCGACCCCGCAGTCCTGGCCGAATATTGGAAACTGGTTCTCTCTTTGGTCATCATCACCTTGGTGGTAAAAGCCGCCGTGCAGTCGCTATCCGCACTGATTGCAGGCGCAACCCTCGAAGAGTCCATCAAGACAGGATTCACGCTCTCCCAAGTGGGCGAATTCGCCTTCATCATCGCCTCTGTCGGTGTAACCTTAGGCGTCATGCCCAAACACATCTACCCTGTTGTCATCGCAGCCTCGGTCATCACAACATTCACCACCCCCTACTGGATCAAGATGGCCACTCCCGTGTACAGTTTCCTTGACCGGAAAATCTCGCCCAAACTGAAATCCCGCATGGACGAATACAGTCTGCTCGGCAAAAATCGCGGCAACAAAAACTGGGGAAGCATCATCACCTACTCGCTCACCCGTGTCATCATATTCTCAGTGTTGAGTTTCGCCGTTCTGGTCATCCTCTTCGACCACGTGCTGCCTTTCATCAACGGGCTGGAATTTGTACACTTGCTGCCAAAATGGCTCCATAACACAATATGTGCCCTCACATCGCTAATCATCCTGTCTCCCTTCCTTTTCGGCATCACACACAACAACCAGAAAACACGACAACTCTATTCCGACATGGCAAGGAAAAGCAAGGGCAACGTCATCGTCATCACGGTCTGGACTCTCCTCCGCATGGCCATCGCTGCCTTCTTCGTCGCCTCCGTCCTCATCAAGTTCTTCAAATACACCAAATGGCTGCTGGTGCTCATCACAATCGCCATAGTCTTGTTCCTGATGTTCTCTCGCTTCACCCTCCGACGTTTTTCCTTCCTCGAAAACAGCTTCATGGAAAACCTGAATGCCAAAGAAAATGACAATCTTGTCAAAAATTAACAAATACTTGTTAATCCATGATTTAACACATATTCGTTAATGTAGGTATTAAATATTTGATTAATAGATGGATATGTAATCATTCCAAGGTTGTTATTCCTTAAAAATACTTAAATCTTAAAACAGATATTGACAAATATTTTTTCATGTTTTATTTTTGCCGTCGAAATCAACAAATCAAACGGCAATGAAACAAAACAGAAAAATCAAATTGTCACTTCTCATCGTCATCACCTTGGCGATGGTGACGGCACCGCGCGCGCAAGAGACGTCGAACTTCTATCTCCCGGCAACAACAAGCATGGATGCTCTTGCAAACGAGCAAATACGGCAGGACTACAACAGCATCAAAAATCATTTCGACGAGGCATACCGGCAATACCCCGACATTCCACGTGGTGTATTGGAAGCTGTTTCTTTCACCTACACCCGATTCCACCCCTTTGCTCCATCTGACACACCGGAATTGGACAAAAGCGCCTTACCGCCGCTTCACAGTGTCATGGGACTCACGCTGCACGGGAAGGGTGTATTCCGTGAGAATCTAAAATTAGTGTCGCAACTTTCCGGTTATTATGCCAGCGACATCTGCAAAGAGTGTCATGCCGCAATCCTGGCGTACGCCGCGGCATTCAGTCGACTACAGGCAAGCTATGAGCCATCCGGGGACGAGGTGCTGGACATGCTACCCATCCTCATGGAGCTGTCGGAACTGCCACTGTACAACAAGACGCCACGCGAAATCTGGGAAGCGAGACTGCCCAACATCGACCTCAAGACCCACATGGAACTGTTTCCGATGATGAGTTCCCTGTACGCGATCTGTCTTTTCATGAACAATGGCGCAAACATGATTGAGGGTTTTCCAAAACGCAACATCAATTTTGAAAAAATATTCGGAAACAACCTCCCGATTCTCCAGCGCGACACTGTATCCATAGCGCCTCGATCCAAGCATTCGTGCACAACAGCGGTAACAGACTATCCTTTGGCAATCCATTGCCCTGCCGCAACCTGCAATTACACCCAGGGGCGCACACAAACCATTTCAAACATCACCATACACTACACCCAAGGCACCTACGCAGGCAGCATCGCCTGGTTTCAGAATTGCAATGCCCAAGCCTCTGCGCACTACGTGATCCGTTCCATTGACGGACAAGTGACCCAGATGGTCGCCGAAAACGACAAGGCCTGGCATGTAGGGGTCGCCAACGGCTACACCATCGGCATTGAGCACGAAGCCTACGGCAACATCTACAGCTTTTTCACTTCGACCATGTACCTTTCATCGGCAAATTTAGTGAGGAATATTTGCGCCCGTCGCACAAACATCCGCACATTTCGCACATTCTACAGAGACACTCTGGACGATGGCACTGTATTGAATGCCGGTCTGCATAACCTGGGAGGTGCAACAGCGTGCACCCAGATTCGTGGCCACCAGCACTTCCCGAGCCAAACCCACACCGATCCAGGCCCGTATTGGAACTGGAATTATTACTATAAGCTGCTGAATCCAGCGACCATCACCGACATCCGGACTAATGACGACGGTTTGTTCACCGATCTGGGCGGCATCGCCAACGACTATGGGAACGACCAACGGCAACTGACACTCATTCATGTGCCCGATGCCGACAGCATCGCCCTGGATTTCACCTCTTTCGAGTTAGAACCGGACTACGACTTCCTGTGGATTTACGAGGGAGATTCACCTTTCGGCACACTGCTCGGAAGATGGAACACGCAATCACCCGGGCGTGTGGTGGCACGAGGGGGAGACCTGCTGGTGGAATTCCGATCGGATTGTTCTGACACAAGACCCGGTTGGACAGCCAACTGGCATGCCTACAAGCCATCGCCCGCCTTGGCCGACAACGAGCCGCCTCAGACAGAAATCCTTCACAACGAGGACGACTGGGTGACCCACGATTTCACACTCTCTTTTCGCGACACCGACAACGTGGCTCTTCAACACCGTTTCTATCAAATTATCGAACAAAACAACGCACAATGGAGCGGCAACACCAACCTGGGATTTCTTTGCGACAACTTTGACGCTTCTTTGGACAACACAGTCTGGAGCCACGATGGCAGCTGGCAAGTGGTTGAACATGCCTTGCGACAACCCTTCGTTGCCTTGCCCCGCACCAACATTGTGGCCTCATTAGTTCAGGTCAACGATGCCGTTTTGTTCGATTTTTACCTTTCCATCCTGTCAGGAGACAGCTGTTGGTTTTATTTCGGCACAAATGGCCTTTCAACGAACACCCCGACATCCTGCGGGCATAAGATTCTGTGGGACAAACCCAGGCACGAGGTCACCCTGTTTGAGGTTCATCACGGAGTTGCCACGCTCATAGCCCGAAACAGCCAGGTGTATATCACACACGGACAATCCTACCTATACCGCATAGTCTGGGACAGGAGCCACGGCAACATTCTGGTATATCGACACAGCACACGTCTGCTCGAAGCGACCGGATCTGTCGCGTCATCCGGCACGAGCGTCCAAGTTGGCTTTTGCACCAACCACGCTTCCGTGTCCATTGACAATGTGCGCTCCTACGTGGCAAGAGGCAACGAGGTAACATTGACCGTCGGAGCGCAAGCAACCCGGCATCTCCGGGCTCAGGCGACCCACAGCACCCCTACGGCCAAAGTCAAGTCCATTGTGCTCGACAGTGCCGGACTGTTCTCCCCACTGGTGGAGAAAAGCATCAGGGTCGACTACACCCCGCCGATTCCCGTACGGCCACTATTGCAACTCAATCTTGACCGATCATTCTGGCCTGCAACTATAAGTGCGACATGGCCTCCCTCTGAAGACGAGCATTCGGGCATCAATGCCTATTACTACATCCTCAACCTACAAGGAGATCCTTCCCGGACAAACTGGGAATATGCGGGCTTGCACAATTCCTGCCACATCACCTTGGGAACGGCATATCCATGCGCCGTCCGGATAGGAGTGAAAGCAGAAAACGGCGCGGGACTTTTCTCTCCCGTCACCTTCTCAGAATGGGACAAAACCACAAACAGCAGAGCAACCCGCCAGACACGCGCAACTCCAGCCATGGATCCGACCGGCGGCCTTGCGAACCAAAGAGTGGAATTATATGATAGTTCCGGCAGGCTGCTGACTGTCACCGACACCGAGGCAGAAGGAAAAGCATACACAGACGGTTTGCCGGCCGGACTGTACTTTGTGCGTATTGTACCAGTCCATGGCACACCGCATGTGGTGAAGATACACAAGCATTAATCGCTTGTATCTGACAGGCAATCAAAAACTCACGCCTTTGAATGTGGATAGAGCGTCTTCTGTATAAATAGCAGAAAGGAGAAGCACCGCTGGTGCGGTCTTCTCCTTTCAAGTGTGGGTTCAAGCTTCGGATATGGCAAACGCATGTGTTAGCCTACGCGTGCATTCGTCTATCCATTTC
The DNA here is from genome assembly GCA_017615795.1 of Bacteroidales bacterium. GTDB lineage: Bacteria > Bacteroidota > Bacteroidia > Bacteroidales > WCHB1-69 > F23-D06. Next base: position 1,376 of record JAFZZK010000048.1, on the reverse strand, counting down.
CTGGGCAATATAGGAAGCCACATCGTCGGCGTATGTGTTCATACCGAAGCCGGCGTCAAAACCAAGTTCCTTGGCCAGTTCATGGGTGATACGGGGACCACCGCACACCACGATGAGCTTGTCGCGAAGGCCTTCGGCCTCCAGCATCTCGATCATCTCGGTCATGTTCTTGATATGGACATCCTTTTGCGTCACAGTTTGGGACACCAACAGCGCATCGGCGTGCATCTCCACTGCTTTGGCAATAAACTCCTCATTGGGAATCTGGCTACCCATATTGAGAGCATCGAACATGTCGTAACGTTCAATGCCATAGTGGCCTGCATAGCCCTTCATATTCATGATGGCGTCGATGCCGACGGTGTGCGCGTCCGTGCCCGTACTCGCGCCCACAACGATAATCTTGCGCCCGATATGTTCACGGATGAATTGGTCGGTTTCCTGCATCGACCAAACCGTAGATTCCACCTTGGGCACGTGGATAGTGGAATAGTCCACCGTGTGTGTGCAAGAACCATAACAGTTCACGAAGGTGAATCCATTGGTCAACTCTTTGTAGTAAACCACCTGTGGGTTATCAAAGCCCATCTTTTTCAGCAGCTGCTTGGCTGCTTCCACGGCTTCATCGCCACAAGGGACCGGCAAGGTGAAACTCAACTGTGTCTTGCCGTCGTTCATCGTGTCGCCGTAAGGCTTCACACGCGTCAGGTCCAGGGTCTGATCAAAATCTTTTTGATCCATTGAATATAATCCGCCACTCATATTGCTTAGTTTTTATAGGGTTCAGTGATTTAGTGATTAGGGGTCAGGGGTTAGGGGTTAGTAGTGATTTAGTATTATAAAAAATCTTGGTGTACGATTTGCGATTTGCAATCTATGGTTTTAGGTCTCAATTCTCAAATCTTCATTTTTTAACTCTTCATTCCCACGAAGTAATCCTCGCTGTCTTCAAAGAGCACATTAAAGGAGGTCATACTGCCGTAAATGCGCGAGATATATTGCTGCAGGTTCACCTTTTCCTCGTCGGAGAGCGAGGTGCTGCTGTTTATGTTCTGTTCCAGCACACGAAGTCTGTCGCGCATCATCACGATTTTATGGAAGAAGGTCTCAATCGGCATCTCCTTGGGCTTGAGTTCTGCATTGGCAGGCTGGAGGGTCATTGTGCCGCCCTGCCATTTCTTGCCGAGTTCCGCCTTGTGCTCGATGCCGTTGTATTTGTTGAGAATGTGCGTCAGCACGCGCTCAAACTCCTTGAGGTTGAGCTTGGGTTGCGAGTCGTCGGCCTCCACCGTGTCGAGCACGTCGAGCTGCACGCTCATCTTGGAGAACTCAATCTCGCCGCCGCGCACAAAGATGATCTTGTAGGTCAGGGCGTT
>JAFZZK010000047.1 GCA_017615795.1 Bacteroidales bacterium | reverse complement strand
CTCCTTCATCCAGCACTGGTTGCCAATCTTCACGGTGTTATAGACGTTGCCATCGTAGTCGGTCACGGTGGGGTTGTTCGGGCAGGGTTGCGCATCGCCGGCAGGTACGGCGAGGGTTGTGAAGGTCACCTCGTTGCCGTACGCCGTGCCCATGCTATTGGTGGCATATGCGCGCACATAGTACGTTGTGTTGGGCGTGAGGTTCGTGAGCGTGCTGGTAAACGCGCCCGTGCCGCTACCGTTGGTAGTGTAACTGTCATTCAGTGTCGGAGCGCCGGTGGTGTTCCAGCAAATACCATGTGCCGCCACAACGGCCCCGCCGTCGGAGGTAACCTCACCGCCGCAGATGGCAGTGGTGAGGGTGACATCGTGTACCGGTGTGGTAATCACGGTCGGGAGACTCTGTCCGTCACCCAAGATGCAGCGGACAGTACGCGTGTCGTTATAGTCACGGGTCACGGTGGTAACACCCGTTCCATTGTAATAAATGTCGCGGCCATAAGCATAGGTTGTACTGGAGGCAGTTGCACTCCACACATAGAAGCCTTGGCCGAATCCGCCATTTCCACCGGCAGGCATAGCGTTGAAGCCCGTCAGGTTGTTGGCGCTCATATCATTACCCACACGGCACACACTGGAGGAAGCACTCCATCCCTCGTTGGAACAGAGTGCCTTGGCGATATAGTTGCTAGAACCATTGCACCTGTATACGAATACGCTGCTCACATAACTTGCCAACTGATCCCACTCGGCACTGCTCGGCAGATGCCAGCCCGTGGGGCAGATGCCCTGCACCCCACTCGGATTGGCGGAGGAAGAGGTTGCACCGTGCATCACTGCTGGCCAGTTATACACATAGCCGTATGTAGCCACAATGCTTGTGTTGCCATTGGGAATGTAATAATATTCAGCTGTACTGGACAGGTTACTGCTGCTTGTAGGCACATTGCCCTTGAGCGTAATTGCCGTTCCGTCCGCATAGTGCGTTGTTCTCAGGTTCTCCTTCATCCAGCACTGGTTGCCGATCTGCACGGTATTGTAAACGTTGCCGTCGTAGTCGGTCACGGTGGGATTGTTCGGGCAGGGTTGCGCGTCGCCGACAGGTACGGCGAGGGTCGTAAAGGTCACCTCGTTGCCGTAAGCGGTGCCCATGTTGTTGGTGGCGTAGGCGCGGACATAGTATGTAGTGCCCTGCGCCAAGCTGGCCAGCGTGCTGGTGAACGAGCCCGTGCCGCTGCCATCGGAAGTGTGGCTGTCATTAAGTGTCGGAGCGCCGGTGGTATTCCAACAGACGCCGCGTTCCGTCACGGTGGTGTTGCCGTCGTAGGTAACGTTACCGCCGGATGTGGCCGTGGACAACGTGATGTTTGTCACCGCTGCGGTGGTCACTGCCGGCAGGTTCGCGCCATCGCCAAGGATACAACGGACAGAAAGTCCGTGTCTATTATCCAAATAGATATCGTGATACAGGTTCCTATACGGCGTATAAATCCGCAACGACCTGCTTTGGGTATTATTGTATGCTGTGCTGCTCCAGAAACTGGCGTCACGCCCAAAATACATGCCATAACCATCCCAGTTGTAGTAACATGCAGGCATGGCGGAGAATCCCGTGGCATTGTTGGTGCTCAGGTCGTTACCCACGCTACAGGTGTTGGAGTAGCCAGTGTTCCATCCTTGGTTGGAGGCCAGTGCCTTGACAATATAACTTGTGTTGCCGCCGCACTGGTATGCCGGAATACTGCTCACATAATTGGTCAATTGATCCCATTCCGCGCTACTCGGCAAATGCCAGCCTGTAGGACAGACACCCTGTACAAGACCCGGGTTGTCGTTGTTGCTGTTTGCGCCGTGCATCACAGCCGTCCAGTTGTAGAGGTAACCGTATGCCGTTACGTTGTTGGCATTGTTATTGGGAGCGTAGCGGTAGGCGTCCGTATAGGAAGGAGTGCTGCCTGCCGGTATCTCCACGCCATCGGCGCAGTGCGTTACCCTCAGGTTCTCCTTCATCCAGCACTGGTTGCCGATCTTCACGGTATTGTAAACGTTGCCGTCGTAGTCGGTCACGGTGGGGGTGTTCGGGCAGGGTTGCGCATCGCCGGCGGGGATGCCAGTACCCGTCGTAAAGGCAATCTCCTCGCCGTATGCCGTGCCCGCACTGTTGGTGGCGTAGGCGCGCACATGGTAGGTAGTGTTCTCCTGCAAACTGGAGAGCGTGCTCGTGAATGTCCCTACCCCACTGCCGTCGGAAGTGTGGCTGTCATTAATGGTCGGGGTGCCGGTGGTGTTCCAGCAGACACCGCGCTCGGTCACGTCGGAGCAGTTGTTGGAAACCGTCACGCTGCCGCCCGTCGTGGCGGAGTTGGGAGTGACATTGGAGGCGTTTGTGGTGTGTACCGTGGCCAAGGCCGCCGCCACTACTGTCACCGTCTTCGATGCCGAGGCTGCGCAGCCCGACGCGTTGGTGCCCGTCACGGTGTAGGTCGTCGTCTGGGTGGGCACCACAACGAGGTTCTGATTCGTTTCGCCCGTGCTCCACACGTAGCTCGCAGCACCCGACGCCACGAGGGTGACGCCTTCGCCGAGACATACGCTGCTTGCGCCCGAGATGCTGACCGTAAAGGCGGAGCAACCTGTCGTGAAGACCACCTCCTCACCGTATGCCGTTCCCATGCTGTTGGTGGCGTAGGCGCGCACGTGGTAGGTAGTGTTCTGTTGCAAGTTGGAGAGCGAGCTGGTGAATGTGCCCGTGCCGCTGCCGTTGGTGGTATGCGCGTCGTTTACGGTCGGGGTGCCGGTGGTGTTCCAGCAGACGCCGCGTGCCGTCACCGTGGCGTTGCCGTCGGAGGTGACGTTACCGCCGCAGGTGGCCGTGGTCGAGCCGACATTGGAGACGTTGGACGTGGTCACCACGGGCAGGCTTACGCCGCTGCCGAGGACACATCGTACGGAATAGCCGCGGAACTTGCTGCTATTGGCACTGTTCTCCAAAGCGCTTTCGGAGGAGAGATAGTGGTACCACGCGTTGCTGCCGGAGGTCTCTGTTGCACTCCAGAACAAGGCAAAGTCGCCAGAGCTGCTATAGCTGCCGAAGTAGCCGCCCGCGGGCAATGCGCTGAAGCCAGTGACATTGTTGTCCGCTGGCGTGTCACCCACAATACAGGATCCACTATAGACGTACCATCCCTCCGTAGCAGCCAATGCCTTAGCAATATTACTGCTGTTGCCGCCACACTGGTATGTAGGCTCGCCACTCACATAATTGACAAGTTGCGTCCACTCGGCATTGGAAGGCACATGCCAGCCTGCGGGGCAAACGCCCTGCACATTGCTGGGATTGGCGTTGCTGCTGCCCGCGCCATGCATCACGGCAGGCCAGTTGTACAGGTAACCATAGAGGGAGGTGTTCAATCCGGTACACTCGTAATAGTACGGAACGGTGGTGGAGGTGGCGCTACCCAGCGGTATGCTCACCCCGTCTGCATAGTGCGTGGTGCGGAGATTCTCCTTCATCCAGCACTGGTTGCCGATCTTCACAGTGTTGTATGTATTGCCGTCGTAGTCGGTCACGGTGGGGTTGTTCGGGCAGGGTTGCGCGTCTCCGGCAGGAATGTTGTGTACCGTCAAATGCAGCGTCACCACGGAGTCACAGCCGTTGGCGGCGGTGAAGGTCTGGGTGTAGTTGCCGCTCTGCGTGTAGGTCTGCCCGTTCCAGGTATAGCTTGCATAAGAAGACATGTACACATCTTCATGATAGTCGGAGTTTATGGTCAAATGCAACGTCACGGTGCTGTCACAACCCATCACAGTGGTGAAATGCCGTGTATAGTCGCCGCTCTGCGTGTAGGTGGTGCCGTTCCAGGTGTAGCTGTTGCACGCGGTTTGGTTCACCGTCACGGTGGCGCTTTGTGCTCCATAGACCACGAAAGGATAAGATGACAAGGAGTTGCCGGTCGCCGAGGTCACGGTCACGGTGTAGGTGCCCGCCCCCACGGTTATGTGCGATCCAGTGGTGCCGTTGCTCCACGAGTAGGTGCCACTCACGTCAGAGGTGGCCGTAAGCGTGGTGGTACCGCCGTCGCAGACCACGTCGTAACCGGAGATTACCACACTGCCCGGCACCACGGGCTGCACGGCTGTCACTGTCAAAGCAAAACCAGGATCCGTAACGCTGGGGTCGGAAACGAAACGCAGCGTAACCGTGTTCTGGCTGGTGAAAATGGGCGTGCCGACAGAACCTGTTCCACGGAGATCTGCCAATTGCACCCCAGTGCCGTTACCGTCGTAGATATAAAGATGATCGCAGCAGCTTTCTGTATTATAGTCACCGGATATTTGCAGCACCATGCCTGCCGTGGGGGCGGTAATCACCAACATACCATCGCAGTTGTCGTCGTAGTCGGCGGCGGGTCCGGCGTGGTCGAACACAGTCACAATGTTGTAGTACATATCGTAGTTCTCGGTGCCGGTTTTAGGCACTACAGGATAGAGGTATAGAGGTATCACCTCACCGTATGCTGTACCTGCGCCGTTGGTGGCGTAAGCACGTACATAGTAGAGGGTGTCGAGCAAATCCAAGCCAGTGAGGTTAGCGGTAAAGGAGCCTATGCCGCTGCCCGCGCTTGCGTGCGCGCCGCCCACGGTCGGATTATCATTCGGGTATGCGCTCCAGCAGATACCGCGCTCGGTCACGGGGGTGCCACAGTCAGAGATCACCTCGCCACCGCAGTAGGCGGAGGTGTTGCCGGTTTGTTTGGCCGTACCGGTGATCACAGCCGGCGGGTTCACGCCCGCACCCAGGACGCAACGGACAGAATATCCCAGATCTTTGCCAAATGCAGCATGGGTGGCTTCCGCCAAATAATTGACAAGGTGCAGTTGCCGTGCCGTGGTACTGTTGTCTTCCGTAGAGCTCCACCAGGTGGCACCGACGCCAAAATGGTTGTAGTTTCCTTCATAATAACCGGGAGCCACAGCATTAAAGCCTGTGGCATTGTTGGCCAACGGGTTGTTGCCGACAGTACACTCTATACCATAACTGTTCCAACCCGTTGTGGCTGCCAATGCTTTGGCGATACTGTTGCTATTAGAGTTGCAATGGTATGCGGACACGCCACTCACATAGTCGGTCAGCTGCACCCATTCTGCGGATGAGGGCACATGCCAGCCTGCAGGACAGACACCCTGCACATTGCTGGGATTCGAGCTGCTGCTGTGTACCCCGTGCATCGCTGCCGGCCAGTTGTAGAAGTAGCCGTAGGTGGCAACGTTAGAGCTGTTGTTATTGGGAGCATAACGATAGGGTTCTGTTGTGGAAGAGGTTGTCCCCGCCGGGATCTCCACACCGTCGGCGTAGTGCGTCGCTCTCAGATTCTCCTTCATCCAGCACTGCTGGCCAATCTGCACGGTGTTGTAGACGTTGCCGTCGTAGTCGGTCACGGTGGGATTGTTCGGACAGGGTTGCGCATCGCCGGCGGAGATGCCGGACTCCGTGGTGAACACCCTTTCCTCGCCATACGCCGTGCCCGCGCTGTTGGTGGCGTAAGCCCGCACGTGGTAGGTGGTGCTCTCCTGCAGGTTGACAAGTGAGCTTGTAAATGTGCCCGTACCGCTGCCGTCGGTGGTGTGCGCGTCGTTCACCGTCGGGGTGCCGGTAGTGTTCCAGCACACGCCGCGCTCCGTCACATTGGTTCCACCGTCAGAGGTGACATTGCCGCCCGAAGTAGCGGTGGTGGCGCCAATGTTGGTGACGTTGACCGTGGTCACGGTCGGCACGTGGATGGTTTCCACTATGACCATAGCCGATGTTTCGCAGGAGGTCATCTTCGCGAAGCGGATGCCGTCAAGGCCGAAGTCGTTGTTGGCACAGCTGTTGGTCAGGTCTATGATTGTAAGAGTCGCAGTTGTTGCATCCTCACTGCTCCAAGTGCCACTGAATGCCAACCACTGCTTCGGGAGGTTTACATCCAAATAGCCGATAGGAGTGCCGTTCACCAAGAACTGCAACTGAGCGTATGGGTAATTGATATTCAGAGAGATTGCCTTGGCGGAGAATGCGTACAACATACCGGGTTGCACATTGACCGTTTGACTCCAGACAACCGTCGTGGAGGAGTTGTATCCATCCACAATCATGAAATTATTGCCGTCTATTCCGGAAACATGGGTGTCACTCAAGTAGTTATATGCGTCTGATTGTATGGTGTAGCGTCTGCATTGCATGGTGTTCGAGTAACTGTAATCGGAGGTGAAGCCGGTATTGCCCTGCTCAAAATCGCCATTCACCACTAAGTTCACGTCTTCATTATGAGCTGTGAGCGTGTAAATTGTGGTATCATCAGGAGTTACAGTCACCGTATTGCCGGTTCCGATTACCGCACCGTCGACATCCGTCCACGTCACCACGTTGGCGCCAGTGGCCATCAGCGTAACAGGTGTGTTGGCTAACACCTCCATATTGCCCGAGTACGAAAACAGCGTTGCTGGCAATATCGTCAAGTGCAACGTCACCACGCTGTCGCAGCCATGTACATTCTGGAAAGTTTGGGTATAGTCGCCGCTTGCCGTGTAGGTCTGCCCGTTCCATTCATAGTAGTAACACGCAGATTCGTGCAAATCCGTGTAATCCGTGGAAAACGCTATCACAGTCTTCGACGCCGTGGCCGTGCAGCCATTCGCATCGGTGCCCGTCACCGTATAGGTCGTCGTCTGAGAGGGCGTCACTGCGATATTCTGGGTCGTCGCGCCCGTGCTCCAAACATAGCTCGTCGCACCCGATGCGGAAAGCATGGTGCCATCGTTCAGACAGACGCCATCGTCACCTGAGATGCTGACCGTAAAGGAGGGGCAACCCGTCGTGAAGGTCACCTCGTTGCCGTATGCCGTGCCCGCACTGTTGGTGGCGTATGCGCGCACATGGTATGTGGTGTTCGGCTGCAAACCCGTCAGAGAGCTCGTGAACGTCCCTACCCCACTGCCGTCGTTAGTGTGGCTGTCATTAATGGTCGGGGTGCCGGTGGTGTTCCAGCACACGCCCCGCACCGTCACGGTGGAGCAATCATCGTTTGGAACCGTCACGCTGCCGCCCGCCGTGGCTGATGTGGTTGTAACATTGCCGATATTGCCCGTGGTCACCGATGCAAGTACGGCAGGGACAATGGTCAAGTGCAGCGTCACCACACTGTCGCAACCGTGTACATTCTGGAAGGTTTGGGGATAGTCGCCGCTTTGTGTGTAGGTCTCTCCGTTCCACTCGTAGCTATCACAAGCTGCTTCGTGCAAATCCGTGTAATCCGTGGAAAACACGATCACTGTCTTCGTTGCCGTGGCCGTGCAGCCCGACGCATCGGTGCCCGTCACCGTATAGGTCGTCGTCTGAGTGGGCGCCACAGCGATATTCTGAGTCGTCGCGCCCGTGCTCCAGACATAGCTCATCGCACCCGATGCAGTAAGCATGGTGCCATAGTTAACACAAACGCCGTCGTCACCTGAGATGTTGACCGTAAAGGAGGGGCAACCCGTTGTAAAGCTAACTTCGTTGCCATAGACCGTGCCCATGCTGTTGGTGGCGTAGGCGCGCACGTAGTAGGTGGTGTTGGGCTGCAGGCCTGTCAGAGAGCTAATGAACATGCCTGTGCCGCTGCCGTCGGTGGTGTGGCTGCCGTTGAGCGTCGGGGTGCCGGTGGTGTTCCAGCACACACCGCGCGCCGTCACGGTGGTGTTTCCATCGTAGGTCACGTTGCCGCCGCAGGTGGCGGTGGTGGCCGTGATGTTGCTCGCAGCTGATGTGGTCACAGCAGGCAGGTTCGCTCCGTCACCCAGGACGCATCGGACAGAATAGCCGTCGCTCTTATAGCGGGTTCCACTTTCCATGTTGGTGTAAGTGGAATTCAGGTAGCGGTAGAAAGCGGAACCAATGAAGGGCTCCGTAGCACTCCAGAAGTAGGCGGCACTGTTGCCGCTACCGTAAATGCCGTTGTAGTATCCAGCGGGAGACGCACCATAACCAGTTGCATTGTTTTGATTTAGATTGTTACCCACAGCACATGTACCCGTATAGCTATTCCAACCTGTCGAATCCGCCAACGCCTTGGCAACATAAGTACTGTTGCTGCCACATTGATATGCGGGGACACTGCCCACATAATCCGTCAACTGCGTCCATTCCGCATCGCTCGGCACGTGCCAGCCAGTCGGACAGATGCCCTGCACGCCACTGGGGTTGGCGGTGCTGCTACCCGCGCCGTGCATCACAGCAGGCCAGTTGTAAAGATAGCCTCGTTTTTCCAACGTTATGTTAGAGCCGCTGTTGTCGTAACGGTAAGGTTCAGTACTGCTGGCGGTGGTGCCTGCTATCACCTCCGAGCCATCTGCAAAGTGCGTCGTTCTCAGGTTCTCCTTCATCCAGCACTGGTTGCCAATCTTCACGGTGTTGTAGACGTTGCCGTCGTAGTCGGTGACGGTGGGCGTGCCAGGACAGGGCTGCGCGTCGCCGGCAGGACGGTGGTTCACCGTCAGATGCAGCGTCACCACGGAGTCGCATCCGTTGGCAGCAGGGAAAGTTTGCGTATAATCGCCGCTCTGCGTGTAGGTCTGGCCGTTCCAAGTGTAACTTTCGAGAGCCGTAGCACTGATCTGTGTAGTTACTGAAGAGAGGATGGTCAGGTGCAGTGTCCACACACTGTCGCAGCCATTGATGGTCTGGAACGTGCGGGTATAGTCGCCGCTCGCCATGTAGGTCTGCCCAGCCCATTCGAAGCTGTCGCAGGCATACTCGTGCCATTCTCCATGATATTTGGGGAACACGGTTACGGTCTTCGAAGCCGTGGCCGTGCAACCCAACGCGTCGGTTCCCGTCACCGTGTAGGTTGTTGTCGTGATGGGCGACACCACGAGGCTCGGGCTTGTCGCGCCCGTGCTCCAAACATAGCTCACTGCGCCCGAGGCTTCGAGGGTGATGCCCTCGAACGAGCAGCTGCTGTCAGCACCCGCGATGCTCACCGTGATGGCGGGGCACTCCGCCGTGAAGGTCAGCTCCTCGCCGTAGCCCGTACCAGCGGCGTTGGTGGCGTAAGCCCGCACATAGTACAGGGTGGCGGGCGACAGATAGCGCAGCGTGCTGCTGAACAATCCCTGCCAGGAGACATCGATGGTATGGTTGTTCGACAAGTCAGGGTGTGGCACAGTGTCCCAGCACACGCCGGTGCCCGTGACAGGCGCGCCGCCGTCGGAGAGCACTTCACCGCCCGTATGGGCCGTCAAGCCCGCAATCTGCACCGCATTCGTGTGTACCGTGGGAGGCACAATGGTGGTGTCTATACGGCTCTCTATAGCAGTGAGCGTGTCGGAGAGCGCGTTGAGAAGACCGGCAAGGTTGCAGTAACTCAGCGTGTCGCAGCCGTTGTTGGACACATAGCTTGCATCATTTTGGAAGACACCGACGTTGGTAGGTACCGTCGGGATGGTGGGACGGTTTGTCAGACTGTTGTAGTCGCCGTTGAAAAGGTCTGGCCTGTCTTGCAGGTCGTTATAGTTGCCGCTGGTGGCCACCGCCGACAAGTTGGGTTTGTTGCGGATGTAAGAGGGGCTGTTGGTCTCCGTCTCGTTCCAGTTCGACTGGGACTGCACAAAGCTGCTGCCGTCGATGCCGTTGCGCACCACGAAGCTCTCGCCCTGCGGGTGGGCCGCCGAGGTGATGGTCACGCGCGTGCGCAGCGAGTCCAACACCGTCAAGGTCACGACGGGCGCGATACCCGACGTGCCATCCCCGCCGCGCAGCGACTGCAGGTAGTCGGCCTCCGTGCCCGTATGGCCGGATGCCAACCAGGCCTGGTAGGCAGAGGCTCCCAGCTGTGTCGTTCCCATCGAGTCGGGCAGCATCACGACTGAGTTGCCCGGATGTATCGACAAGTTCCGCCCGGAGAGGGAAAGGGTCTGGAACATCATGGTGGAGAGGAAGTCGGCCTCGGAGCCGCTGTGCCCAGCGTCCAACCATGCCCGATAGGCGGACTTGCCGTTGCTGATGGTGTAGGTTTGTTGTCCTGTGGGGGTGGTCACCGTCACGCGGACATCGTCGCCGATGGTCTGGGTGTTCACGGTGGGCGAAAAGCCCGGTGCGCCCGGAGCGCCCGGTGAGCCCTGCGAGCCTTGCGCACCCGCGTGGATGGTAAAGCTGTGGCTGCCCAATGCGTCGGTGATGGTCACGATGGTGTCGTTGCCAACCACAAGGAAGGAGAACACAGGCGTCATGCCCGCCGCACCTCGCAGTCCCTGGGGACCCTGCGGACCCACTGGGCCGTCCGTGCCGTGCGACAAAGATACCGGCGTGCTATTGGGGATAATAATGATGATATTATTGCCGAGGGTGCTCACCGTCACCGTGGGGCTGAAGGGATAGGGCTGTCCGGCAGGACCGGCAGGACCGGGCTGGCCGTGGCGGATGACATGGGTGGTCTGCACACCCGCGCTGTCCACGATGATGAGCACCGAGTCTTGCGAGGAGACGGTGTTGACGGTCACCGTGGGCGACACACCGGACGCTCCCTGCGGGCCCGTCGGGCCCGTCGGACCGGTTGCTCCCTGCGGGCCGACAGCGCCATTCTGCAAATTGAGGGTCTGCGTCTGGCCATTGGAATAGGTCACCGTCACGCTATAGCCGTTGGCGGTCGGCGTGACCGCATAGTAGTTGGGGACAACGCCCCCGACCTGATTCGCGAACAGGGCATACGGGACACTCAGCAGCTGCACAGCGTCGGTGGCAAACACCGCGCTATCCATGTCAAGGTATTCCGACACAAGATAATATATGCCATTGCCCCACTCTATGTTGTCCAAGCTGCCGGATTCCACTGAGCCAGTTCCGACAGTCAAGGATATTTCACTCGCACCATTTATGGAGTGTGTTTCCTGGTATATCTTCTGTCCTGCGGGGGCGCTCGGCGCGGTGCGCCAGATGCTCAGCCTCACATCATAGTCGGTCGTGTAAAGGACCCCGTCGTTGTTGCGCACGATGGCCTGGTAAGTGAACCTCACCGGCGCCTGTGCCATCGCCGACACCGCACATATACACAAAAGGAACAGTAGATATATCTTTTTCATCAATATATTGTAATCCAGGTTAGATATTTCAAATGACAAAATCCCAAAATCCCCACCCCCTTACACTTCTTAACTCCTTAACTCCTTAATTTCTTAACTTCTTAATTTCTTAATTTCTCAACTCCTTAATTTCTCAACTCCTCAAAACGCACACACACTACGCACTCTGAAGCCGAGGTACTTATTGTGGACGTACACGTCCCCATTGGTGTTTACGGTCCACGCGGGGCTCAAACTGTACTCCGTGGAAGACCAATACCACCAAGTAGAGGATCCATCGCCAATCGCAGTGCCACCCACCGTGGTCAGTGACGGGTTCACGGTGGAGAGGGCATTATAGAGCGTGTACAGCTGTCCTGCGGCGGGCAGGTACCAGTCGTTGGGGAAATCCACCGCCCAGGCTGCCGGGTAGGTGGCCGCATCACCATATTCGCGGATACTTTGCGTGTTGCCGTAGCCCGCCGTGTCAGCAAGTGCCGCTGCCGAGTTAGTGATATTGGGCAGGTCGGGGATGTCTGTACCATCGCCGTCCCATTGGCAGCTGGTGCAGTCGTCGGTCAAATGCACCGCCCATCCGTGGAGGCCGGAGTCGTCCACATGGAAGATGACACCCTGTGCGGTCTTGCCGGAGGCGGCGTAGTCGCCCGGAGCCACCCAGCTGCCGTCGGTGCAGAGGATGTCGCCCACGGCAGGACCGGCAAGAGTCGTAAAGGTCACCTCGTTGCCGTAAGCCGTGCCCGCGGCGTTGGTGGCGTATGCCCGCACGTGGTAAGTGGTAGCCGGAATCAACGCCTGCATGGAACTCACAAAGGTGCCGCGTCCGCCACCATCTATGGTATGGTTGTCGGCCAGCGTGGGACTGCCGGTTGTGTTCCAGCACACCCCCTTGGCGGTCACCACCCCGCCGCCGTCGGAGGTCACGTTGCCTCCGCAGGTGGCTGTTGCATAGCTCACATCAGACACCGAGGCGGTGGCCACAGTGGGAAGCGCCGCATTGGGGTCTCCCCCACTCTGTTCCAGCCAGGCCTGCAACGCCGCGATACGGGCGCGCAAGAGATCCGCCTGCGCCAACATGTCGCAAAAAGCCACCGAGTCGCAGCCTGCATTGGACACATAGTGGGCATCATTCTGGAAGGCACTGACCTGGGTGGGCACGGTCGGGATGGTGGGACGGTTGGCCAAATCGTTATAGTTGCCGCTGAAAAGCGTGGGTCTGTTCGTCAGGTCGTTATAGCTGCCGGAGGTGGCCACCGGCGCCAACGCGGGCTTGTTGAGGATGTAGGCCTTGCTGGAGCTGTTGGCCTCCGTCCAGTTGGCTTGCTCCTGCACAAACGGGCCGCCGTCGGTGCCATTGCGCAACACGAAGGACTGCCCGTTGGGATAGGCGGCAGAGGTGATGGTCAGGCGGGTGCTCATGGAGTCGAGCGGCTCGATGGTCACCACAGGGCTGTAGCCATTGGTGCCTTGCAAGGAGGCCAGGAAGTCGGCTTCGGAGCCGCTATGGCCGTTGTTGAGCCATATTTGGTAGGCCGAGAGACCGGTGGCACCCGTGGTGTGCGTCATGGGCAGGGTCACGGTGTTGCCGCCGGAGATGGAGAGTTGGTCACCGGAGAGCGAGAGAGTCTGGGGCGTGGTGGCCGCCAAGAAGTCGGCCTCGCTGCCGCTGTTGCCCGCATTCAGCCATATCTGGTAGGCCGACAGGCCGTTTTGGACGTTGAAGGTGTGCGGGCCGTTGGCATCCGTGATGGTGACGACGGTGCCGCCGTTGGTCGGCGTGGTGGAGACTGTCGGGGAGAAACCGGCAGCACCGGTGGAGCCGTTATTGCCGGCAGGGCCTTGCGCGCCGGTGGCCCCGTTATGGACCGTAAAGGAATGAGTGCCCACCGAGTCAACAATGGTGACGATGGTGCCGTTGGTGGTCGGGGAGGTGGTGACTCTCGGGGAGAATCCCGGAGGGCCTTGCGGACCCTGCGCACCGGCGGGACCTTGCGCACCGTTGCGGATGGTGAACGACTGCGTGGCGTTCACATCCGTAATCACCACCACCGTGCTGTCGGCATACTGTTGTGTCACAATGGTAGGCGACACGCCCGACTGTCCGGCAGGTCCCGTGGGTCCCTGCGGGCCATTCGACACATTGAACTGGACACTCTGCTGCATCCCGTTCTGGTCATAATAATACAAAGTCACCAAGTTACCGGAAGCAGTGGGTATGGACTGCACATTGATGGAGTGTCCGGACAAGCCCTGGGGACCGGCAGGTCCCTGCGGGCCAGTGGGGCCCTGCGGGCCTTGCACGCCATTGTGCAGCGAATAGGTCTGGCTGCCGCCCCCCGGATTGGACAACTCCAACTCGTAGCCGTCACTGATGGGCGTGATGTTCAACGTTGGCACGTTACCAGCCGTCTCGGAGTACAACGCGTATGGCACACTCAAGATCTGCTGTGAGGTGTAGTCCGTGTAGCTGTTGCCTCCCTGCATGTCGATGTCCACTTTCAGGAAATAGGGGCCCTGCGACCAGTCGATATTGGAAAAGACGGAACCGCCCTGCGGGACTCCGCCGCCCACCTCCACGGTCATGAGGCCGTTGGCATTGGTGGTCGGATGGTGGGTCTCCGTATACACTGCCGCGCCCGACAACGAACCTTGGCGGATGGAGATTCTGACACCTATTTCCGTATTGGCGACCAGCAGATTGTTGTTACTGTTATTCCGAACCACGGCTTGGTAGGTAAACTTGTTCGGAGCTTGTGCCATGACGGTCTGCACCAACAGCAAGAAAAACAAAAATATGCCTGTTAATCTTTTCATAGATTGAATATTTATCGACTGCTTGGGATTACATTAATAGGATTAATACGGACTTAAAAATCAATCAAGCACGCAGCGCACGAGGAAGCCGCAGGTCTTGTCATTCGACCTGATGTCAACGGTCGCCTTGTCGTTCTTGAAAAGACGGCTGTTGCTCGTGGATCCACCGCTTTCGGTTGCCGTCCAGAAATAGACATAGCCACCCATACTGCTGATGTTTCCGGAGTAGAATCCGGCTGGCAGTGCCGAGAACTGGGTGGCGTTATTGTCAGAGAGGTCGTTGCCAACGGCACAGGTCACCGTGCTGGAATTCCACCCCCATGTGGAGGCCAAGGCCTTGGCGGTATTAGCCGCGACGCCATTGCACGTGTAGCCCAGTGCCGCAACGGTGTTGGTCAGCTGGGTCCACTCGGCATCGGAAGGCACATGCCAACCAGAGGGACATACGCCCTGCACGCCCGACGGGCTTGAGCCTGCGCCATGCATCGTGGCAGGCCAATTGTAGAGATAGCCATATATGGATACGTTGGTCTCCTCGTTGCCGGGAGCATAGCGGTAAGGGGTGTCGCCGCTGGTGGTGCCCACCGGAATTGCCGTTCCGTCGGAATAATGGGTGGTGCGCATGCTCTCGCGAGTCCAGCACTGGTTGCCGATCTGCAAGGTATTGTAGGAGTTGCCGTCAAAGTCATAGACCAAGGAGGTGCCGCAGTGGAACACACCCTCCGTGGTAAACGACAGCTCTTCGCCATACACGAGGCCCTGGCTGTTGGAGGCGTAGGCGCGTACATAATAGGTGATGGCAGGCTCAAGCCCCACGAGGGTGGCCGTATATTCACCCACCCCACCCGGCACGTTCACATGGGCGTCGTTAACGGTTGGATTGGGCAAACGGCTCCAGCAAAAACCGCGTGACTGGAGGGGCAGGTTCCCGTTATCCGTAACCACGCCCTTGGCGAGCGCCGTCTGGCCCGTGATATTGGTTACCCCAAGCGTCTGCACATGCGGTACCGAAGGGCCGTCAAGCGACATGTTGAGCTCGTATCGCTCCAAGCCGAAGCCCACCTCCTCCAAGGAGAACACGGCGTCCTGATACACCGAGTCGGCTGTAAGTTTGAAGGTGAAGCCCTTATGGACTTCATCGGCAGAGACGGATAATTCGTAATAACCGAGCGCGTCGGTGGTAGTGGAACGGACCGTGTTCTCGCCATCCACCAGGGAGACCACCACATTTGAAGCCGGAGTATGGTCGTCATCGTTGACAGTGACGGTCCCGAACACCAAGGTATCACTAAAAATGCCCTCCTTCTCGAGTTTCTTGAGACAACCCGTCGGGAGAATAAACGCAAGCGCGGTCAGTATGAGTATGGCTTTGTATTTCATAGTCAGAATTTAAAATTGAACCCCATCGAGAACACAGGCCCTTCCAGCGTCGGGGCGGCGACTGGGGCAAAAGAGATTTTGGAACTCTTGTAGTTCGGTTTTCCCTTGGAGACAATGGCGTCCACAAAATTGTAGACGTACAGTGCTCCTGCCAAGCTCCAGAAAGTATAGTTGGCGGCACGCAAGCTCTTGTAGTTCTTGCTGGCACGCATAAAATCATCGTAATTGCCGGTTTCGATGCTATTGTTCATCTGTTTCAGCTTCGATTTGCCCGAAGCGTAAGTGATGAGGGCCGTGCCGGCAAAAAGCACCTCGCCCGTAAGGATGACGGCACCCTTGCCCACTTGCCCTTTGCCCATCTGGCCCAAACCCGGGATGAAGATGGATTTCAGCAGCGCGAGGTCGCCAGTCTGCACAATGTTCATGGCGAGCTTGTCGACTTCTACCCCATTGCCGTCCATTGCCACCACCTGTATCTGAGATGAACGCTTGGATGCCTTGTTGTTGGGATCCACATCAAGCACCAGCAGGGAGTCATTGCTCAACACTGTGTTCCAATGGCACCAGCGGGTGTCACCTTGTACTGTCCAACGGGCATTGGACTTGACGGGGAATGTCAGCCGGCCACCTCGGGCGCGGCAGGACTGATCCGGCATTCGCGTGGAAAAGCCGTCCACCGTCAGGAAGAAGGACTTGCCCTCCTGCGTCACGGTGAAGGAGACGGCCTTGTCACCGGCCGTCACACGACAGTCGGCGGTTCGCACATTGCGACCGTTGTTTTCTATCACACGGACATCAAAACTGTTTCCGGTTATATTTTCAATCTTGCACCAGTCCGGGGCAGTGGAAACTGCCTGGAAACTCTCGGCATTGGTGGAAACCATGTAGCGATACACCTTCGTCGGAGCCCCTTTCCCAAGCAGCAAGTTTTCAGCCGGTGTTCCGCTGGTGGTGTTCACTTGGAGACTGATGGTTTTTTCGAGGACCTCTATGACGTCCTTGAAGAGGGTTGTGTTGTTGTAGCGGTTCGTAATCTCAATGGTGAAGTTGCCGGTGCCATAACTCCATTTCTGCTGTTCCAATCTCGTTTCCCGCTTGTCATGCAGCACCTGACAATCGAGGTTTACGTCCGACTTGGGGCGTCGGCTCACATCGGTGCCCTGCCAGACGCGCAGGCGCAGGTTCGCCACATGGTCCTTGACGGTGTCTTTGGGCACATACCGCACAACCGGGACAAAATAGTCCATATCCTGCGCAGGGGATTGCAGTTTATCCCCGTCTTTATAGAACTCGAGGCTGATTTCCGGATCCTGCATATAAGCGGTCTTGACCCACTCGGTTTCGGGTTTGGCAGGCGTCTTCGTCGGTGTGTCGTCGGATTCTGGCTTGTTGATAAGCTTGTTGCATTTCGCAATTTTACCGTTCAGGCGCGACTTGTCGCTGTTCGTCAGGTCCATGCAGTTCTTGGCTCGTTCATACCATTCTTTCGCGCTCTTGTAATCTTTTTCCGCATAAAAAGAGTCCCCCCTTTGCTCTCGGGGGGTGAAGCATTGTGCCCAAAGCATGCATGGAAGGATCACAAGGCAGATTAAGGCAAGTATTTTTCTCATAAGCTAACTAACTTCTTTTGAGACGAACTATTAAAACCGGCAGGAGAACCCCAGAGAGAGGGTTGCCTGCCCCATGGAGGGCTGCACCGCTGGATAAAAACTGATGTCATAGTTCTCTTTGGCCTTCAACGTCGGCGTAAGCACCAGATTCAGCACATAGATGCCTATGCACGTGCCGAGGGAGGCGGCGCGGATGGTGGCTTCGTTCCGGGTGAAGAAATTCGTCCTGTTGCTGTTCTTGGAAAAGTCGCAGATGAAATGGTTGGCGAGGGCGACTCCACCCGAAAGGATTTCGCCGAAGAGAATGACGCCGCCAAGACCGTTGCGGCCCTTGCTGATCAGGCCCGCACCCGGAATGAAGATGGATTCCAAAATGGGGATGTTTCCACGCTGGCGTATCTGGATTGGGATGGTGTCGATAGCCTTGTCGACACCGTCGTAGACAACCGCATAGAGCGTATGGTTTCTTGCCCGGGCGCTCTTGTTGGTGTTGACATGGATCTGAAGATTCAAGTTGTACTTGTCGTGGCTCACCACACCGGTACACCACGCGGCGGCTCCCTCTATGCGGCAGGAAGGGGCGTCGGTGTGCGCCAACAAAGAGATGTTGCCGCCCCGGGCCTTCATGATCCGTGAAATGGCAGTCGTTTTGTTTTTGACATCGAAACTGTACTGCGTGCCAGCCTGCTGGATGTCGAACGAAATGGTCTTGAAGTTGTTCTTGTTGCGCGACGAAGCCGTCACGGAACCGGTGCCGATGCGCGCATCCTTGGCCGTGTTCCGCAACACCTCAACCTCGAACATGTCGCCCTTCTTTTGCTTCAGCATGCACCAGTCAGGCAATGTCACCGTGTAAGGAGCGTTGGTCTCGACTGTGAACGTCAGCACCGTGTCGCCGTTGTTGACCACAATCCGGTGCAAGGTGTCCACATACGCCGCATCGACCGTGTTGACAACCAATTTGATTTTCTTTTGTTGGACAATGAACTCGCCCATATAGATGGGGATTCCCTCATTCATAATCTGGAAGGTGTAGCTGCCCGGCTCGTATTCCGGCGACCACTGCAGGTCCTTGATGATGAAGTCGCCCGACACGGGCTTCACCTCCACCTGGCAATCCCGGCGGACAACGATTTTACCCTTGTACAATATACAGACATCCAACGTCACGTCATGGACGGAGTCGGGGTCGAGGGGCGCATAGAAGACTTTGGGCACCACGTAGTCCATCTCTTCGTTGAGCAGCTTCGAACCGTCCGGGCACTGCCCCTCGATGGTGACTTGGATACTTCCCATGTAAGCGGTCTTCTTCCATTTCTCATGCAGTTCGCGGAGCAGCTGGTAGGGGTCGATCTCCTCTTTCCCGATCAGAGTGTCCAATGCATCCTCTTCTGTGTCTGCCACCTCGTTGTCAACGGCCTGGCCTTCCGTAGCGTCCTGCTGCGGGACCGCCGTCCCGTTCTTGGCCTGCGCAAGCTTTTCCCTGTTCTCCTTGTCCTTTTTATCCTTTTCCTTGAGAGCCTTGCAGTTTTGGATTTTCTTGTTGAGTCGAGTCTTGTCGGCGGTGGTCAGTTCCGGGCAAGTCAAGGCGTTGGCATAGTCGCTGATGGCCTGATCGTACTTGTGCGCCTTCGCGAAGCCGTCGCCCCTCTGTTCACGAGGGGCCATGCACTGCGCAAACGCCGTCGTAGCCATGAGCAACGACACCACAGTGAAAACAAGGACTTTAACTCGGGTTGACTTGTCTCGCATCAATTTATCATTTTATTTCCTGTTTCACGCCCTGATTCTTCGACAGGTAGCTGAAATTGCGCAGTGTGTTGATGAGCATGGTGGCAACATCCGTGGGGAAACCGTCCTCGATATTCTTTTCACGTATTTCCATCGAGATATCATATTGGTCGTCCAAAGCAATGACAATGCCGGAAAGAATCTTGTTGGGCTGGACTCTTTTCTCCTCGTCCACGAAATGCCTGAAAGTCCAGTTCGAGGAAATCGCTTGGAGATTCTTGCATATCATGTTGAGCGTGTCGATGTGAGTACACAAGGATTTCTCCAATCCCATGTTCTCGCAATCCATGATGGAGGAACGCCGTGCGCGGTCGATGTCCATGAGGCTTCCGTCCAAATGCTGTTGGGCCGAGACAGAGTAGTTCTCCACTTTGGAGACGAGTTTTGAGGCCTTGTGGTGCTCAAAGGAGAAGAAAGCAATGCCGAGCAACAGCGGGATAGTGACGGCAATGATGGCGATTACTTTTCTGCGATAGCGCTGCCATACGACGGGCGGGTCGAGCAGGTGAAGGCGCCATTTGCCCGTTTCGAGGTATTCGTTGCAGCACTGTTCGATGCGGGCGGCAGTGGGACGGTCCCAAGTCTCCTTGGCGAGACACTTGTAGACTAACTTCTTGAGTCCCTTGGAATAGCTGCCGGGGATTACCGGCACATCAGCGCCGTTTTTCTGGAGGCTTCCGCCAAACATCTCGTCGAACGGCACGTCACCGGTCATAATCTCGAAAGCGGCGGCACCGAGAGCCCAGACATCGCTGGCCTTGACCGGCGTGGGCGAGGCGGAGAAGCGTTCCGGTCCCATATAGGGGATGGATCCGCTGCCATTGCTTTTGGAGAGCTTGTCCATCTCCGAGGCGCCCACCGTCTTGCGCAACGTGCTGCGCATACGGGTGCTGATGCCGAAGTCGGTGACCTTGTAGGAGCCATCGTTGGCCAAAAGCACGTTGCCCGGCTTGATGTCTTGATGGATGATGGGCGGTTCCTGACTGTGCAGGTATGCCAAGGCCGCCGCGACGTCGCGGATAAACTCCACCACAGCCTTTTCAGGCAGCGGCCGTTCGGGGTTGATCAGACGCTCCGCACTGCCCCTGTCGCAGAAGGGCAGCACCAGGTACGGAGAGTCGTCACAAATGTCATAGTAGGTAGGACGCAACAAATTCGTATGGTTCAGCGCGAACACCAAGGAGAACTCATCCCGGAAGATGCGCAAGCCCTCCTCGTCCATGCCATTGTCAGGCACATAGATTTTAATGGCGACAATCAAATTGCCAGCCATCGTGTCAATGGCTTTCCATACGACGGAGAAACCGCCGCCGCCAATTTTCTTCAACAACCGGTAACGTCCGGCAAACATGCTATTTTCTGTCAACATATCTGTTTCTTTTTTCTTGTTGTACTTATAAACTCTAAACTACTCCTCTTCCGAAGTGGATTCCGGTGCCTCGCCCGAAGCGTCTGCATCGGTCTGCGGCTTATCAGACGACTCGGTTGCAGTCGCTGTTTTTGCCTGCTGCTTTTCGATGATCTTGTCAATGGGGTTGGCTGCTGGAGGAGAAGTGGTTTTCGGAGTTGTGGTTTGCGGTTTCTGCGGCTCAGGAGCGGTAACAGGCTCCGTTTTGGGAGTCTCTGGAGCTGCGACAGGTGGCACCTCTGGTGAAGGTGGCGTTGGTTTTATGGTGTCAACATTCACGATCTGGGTTGAGTCAATCTCCTCGCCTTGTTTGGGTTGGAACGGCATACCCGGCACGAAGCGCCACAAGAGGTAGAGGCCGCCCGCCAAGAGCAGGAGGATGAAGAGGGTCCAGAAGAACTTGCGTCCTTTTTTCTTGCTTTTCTTCAGCTCTTCGACCTTGGCCTTGGCCTTGGCGTCGAGGTCGTTGGCGACCTTCGGTTCGACGACAGGCTGCACCAACTCGTTGAGGTCGGAACCCTCTTCCGCTGCCTGAATTTCTTGCTTTTCTTGCTCAATCTCCGTGGGTGAGAGCGTGCGGGTCGGGGTGTTGGTGACAGGCGGCAGGTCGGGAGCGCCCGACAGCACCTTGAGCAGGGCAATGGTCACATTGTCGTGGCCGCCCGCATTGAGCGCGCCCTGAATCAGGGCCTGACGGCAGGCGTCGAGATCCTCGTGCGTGTGCTGGAGGATCTGCTCCGTCTCATTGTCGCGGATCATGCCGCACAATCCATCGCTGCAAAGCAGCAGCATCTCTCCGTTGTGGAGATATGTGACCACACTGTCGGGCGATGCGGAGTTGACGAAGTCGCCAAGACTCGAAGTTATGATGTTGCTGTCAGGATGATCGAATGCCAATTCCGGCAGGAGCTGGCCGGAGTCGACCAGCGACTGCACGTATGAGTGGTCCTTCGACAGCTGACGCAGGCCGGTTTCCGGGTGGAAGGCATAAGCCCGGCTGTCACCGCACCATGCCACGCACGCCGTGTTGTCCAACAGCCAGGCCATCACGATGGTGGTGCCCATGCCACTGGTGTCGGAATGCTTTTTGGCATGTTTCTTGATACGGTTGTCAGCCTCCAAAATCACCTGCTTCATAAACTTGCAGGCGGCGGCTGGATTTGCGAAATCCTCCGGGGTAACCTTGTCCGGTGCAAAACAATCCTTGACTGTATGCACGGCAATGTCGGATGCAACCTCGCCGGCATTCATCCCACCCATGCCGTCGGCGACAACTATAAGACTGCCCCGAGACCCCAACGGAATAACTCCGTTAGGGTCTTGGGGTATGGTCCAGTTGTCGACACTGACATCGGGGCATACGATGAAGTTGTCTTCGTTATTCTTGCGATATACGCCCACGTCAGTGGCGGCGGTGAGACATATCGTTATGTCACTCATACTTTAATATATTTAATACTTAATAATTTAAAGAAATTGGCATTCGAACAGCTTGTTCCAATTAACGTACAACGTTCTTGATAGGAACGATGTGAGCATATTTCTGCGAATCCTTGTCGATACGCGAGACGATGCCAATGGCATACAGCTTGCCATCGCGGATGATGAAGGCAGGACCGCCGGAATTGCCGTGGTCAACCGTGTTGGAGATGGTGATGCAGTCGGCATCGTTGAGACCCTGGCGGGCAATTGTGGTCTGGTTGTAGATCGGATTGACAATGTTCTCGACATCCTCACTGTCCTTGTAGCCCAGTCCGCCGGGGAAGCCCATGATGTACACATCTTGGCCGCTGACAGGAGACATGGATGCGGCAGCATCGATTTGGATGTTGCCTTTGTAACGGGTGGCAGCTGCAGCCCAGTCGGTGCTCATGGCCTTCTTGTTATGCTCGCTGTTCATGGGGAAGGCGACATTGAGGACTGTACCATCGCCGTCCGTCCATTTCACATCCTTGCTGACATCCATCTTGAAGTCGTTGCTATTGAGGGTGAAGCTCTTGTTGCCGTAGAACACTTTAACCTTGGAATAGAGGAACACCTCGTCGTTGGAAGCCTTGGAGTTCATGAAGAGGTCAAGGATGCTGGAGGGATAGAGCCACGGCGTGACCATGTGACGTGCGGTGATGAAGGTGCCGTCAGTGAGGAGGAAACCGCTGCCCGACACTTTGCCGACCTCGATCGGTTCGCCTTCGACATCCGCCATAACGGTTGTCTCAACATAGCATACGCTGCTCTTGACCTGGTCAAGTGAGGTGATGTATTCCGGGGCGATGCCGGATTCCATTTCGTCTTTGAGCTTTTTCGCATCGACCACAGCACCATTGTGCCAGACATGCACGACGTTAGGCTCAACTCTGTCCATGGAGTCCAGAATACTCTGGATACGAGCCTGTTCGAGCAACAGGGAATCCTGATGTTGTTTCAGTTGGTCGGACAAGAGGGTAAGTTCCTTGATTTTCTTGTTGCTATGGACGCCGTAGATAACACCACCGGCGATAGCGAGCGCGAGGAGGGCGCAAAGGATGGACAGTGCGGTTTTATAGGGACGCAGGGCCTGTTTGCGGAAAAGGTTGAGACGAGCGGTGAGGCCGAGGCTCTTCACGAGGGACTGTTCGCCTTGGGGGATGATGAAGCCGAGGCGCGGTCCGTTGGAGGAAAGCTGGATTTCATCACCGTTCTTGAGGTAATACGTGCTTTGTATCGGAGAACCATTCACGAGCGTGGGGTTGGTCTTTGACAAGTGATACAGCACATAATTTTCGCCCTCGTGGCGGATGGCGGCATGCATGCGGCTCACCGTGTTGAAGTCTTCATCGAAGCGGACCGTGCACTTGGGGTCACGACCGATGGTGGCCTCATCCACGATGATGTTCTGGGCTTCGCCCGCACGATGATATTGCGAATCATTGCGGTGTTCCAAAATATAGAACCGCTTGCCGGACGGGTTGAATACAGATTTCATACCAGAACCGACGGTGCCGCCGAAGGAGGACTTAAAGGAGTCTGTTTTACTCATAGCATTGTTGTTTTAATAATTAATAATAAAGTTAACTGTGTTTTCTATTTTAAAAAGTTTCGTATCTAAGTTTTGCATCGCCGATGGTCAAGATGTCACCCGGCGACAATTCCAGGCCGTCTGGTGTAACCTCGGCAGAGTTCAGGAACGTGCCGTTGGTGGAACGGCACCATTCGCGCTTGTCCGCAATCCACTGTCCGTCGCGCACATACCATGTGCGTCCGTCATCTTCCGTTTCCAAGGTACAATGGCGGCGGGAAATGACAAACGTGTGTTCTTCGCGAATGTGAATGTCGTTTTCCGGTCTGCACCCCACGGAGAGCATGGAGCCGTGACTCATCAGCAGGTTACCCAGGTCATAGATTTTGCCGTATTCCTCACCCTGCATCACGCGCAGGCGGCGTCCATTGCCATGATGGGATGCCGCGACATTCTGCAAATATGAATGGTGTGCATGGGGAATGCATTTAAGACATTCGTCCACACTTTGGAAGCGCTCCTTGTAGTCAGGCACAAGGCAGCCCTCGACAATTTCGCGCCAGCGAGGGTGGACACCGTAGCGGTTGAGCTGGGTGCGGTCCCATTGCCCCGCGGTGGCGTTTTTCTGATACATCACCAGCTGGTTCTGGTCCTCCATGCTGCCGAAAGGAAGTCGGCCCGTGATAAGCTGGTAGACCAAAACGCCGAACGAGAAGATGTCCGTGGTGGGAAGCACGGTGGCGTTGCCCCTCACGCGCCGCAGCTGCTCGGGCGGCATGTAAGCGTAGGTGCCGAACATCTGCATGGGCTTGCCCAGGATGTTGCGCTCCGTCATCCGGTTGTTGCGGTCGCCACAGATGCCGAAATCGGTCAGCACGGCAAAATCGTTCTCCTTGAGCAAAACGTTCTCGGGTTTCAAGTCGCGATGCACTTTGCCGCAACTGTGCAGCATACGCAAGCCTAAAAGCACGTTGCTGAAAATGTCGCACAGCTTCTCGTCCGAAATCACATCCACAGGAGAGGAAGGTATAAACTTGCTGATGTCTCCGTTAGGACAGAACTCCATGACGAAGAAAGGATTGCCGCCTTCGATGCCATAATCCATGGAACGGACCAAGTAAGGGCTGTCAATGCGTCCCGTCTCGAACTCCATCTGGAAACGCTGCTGGAGTTCCTCGCGGATGGTCGGGGGCACTTCCCACAATTTCAGCAGCTTGAAAGCCACCGGTTTCGAAGGGTCGTGCCTGTCCGTGACCTTGTACACCTTTCCGAATGTACCTTCACCCAGCACTTTTTGAACGACATACCTTCCCTGTATGACGTCGTCTATCTTGAAATCACAACGCTTTACAACTGTTGACATAACCTTAGAAGCCGATTCTGAACATTTTGTCCCCAATGATCACAATGTCACCATCCTGAAGCTCATGTTTTTTGTCCAGGACCAACGAGGTGGTCAACAGGCGACTTTTGTTTTCCAGATACCAATGTCCATCCTCACAGGTGAGCAGGGCCTGCGCGGAACGGGAGATCGTGAGGTCGTTGGGAGCGACATTGCCCCTGTTGAGGACGACCTCTTTATCCGAAAACTCCAGGTCTATGGGAGCAAAATCGGAACGTTCCCCGACATTCACGGCTGTCATGCGGATGGATTTTCCCTTTTGCGGCTCATCATCCGACAGATGACTGGGGAAAACCGTACCCTTGCTCACAACCTCGGCAGCCTTCGGCTCGGCGGGCGACGGATTCGGGGTCTTCACCGGTTCACGGGATTCGTCAATATGCTCATTGATTGTGCCTTTCTGAGGAAACTGTCCCTCGCGGCGCGTCGCCCTCAACGGATTGACACCTTCATAACGGGTGGCTTTTTGTGGGTTAGCACCTTCATAACGAGTGCCTTTCTGAGGGTCTTTACCCTGGAAGAAAGTGCCCTTTTGAGGGTTGTTGCCTTCATAAACGGTATTCTTCTGTGCCGAGGCTGTCTCTTTTTCTGCAGTTGGGGGAACTTCTATGACGGTTCCCTTCAGAGGAGAGGGTTTGTCATGTATGGTGCGTGCGGCAACAGAGGTGTTGCACTTGGGGCATGTTAGGCTGCCCGGACGCAGAGGGTATCCGCATGAAGGGCACACCGCTGCTTGGGGAGCTGAGGCTTCCTTCTCCTTGGGCTGCTCCTCCGCCTTGGGTTCGGACTTGGGTGCGGAAACCTCCTTTTCCGCAGAGGCAGGTTCCTCTACTTTACCAATTCTCTGCGTCATACGACTTTCATTGACAGGATTGTCTGCATCCCTTTGGGATGGGTCCTTCAGGATGTCGCGTATGGTCTGACGCAAAGGTCTGTTGGGTTTGGGCTCAACCTTTTCTTCTTGAGCCGCTTTTTCGTTGGGATTAGACCCAGAAGCTCTCATCAGAGGGCTGTCACATTTTTGACAAGTGGTACTTCCGTCTGGATTATTGCTCCAGCCACAATTTTCACATCTAATCATTTTTAAACTTTAATATATTTTAGAAGGCAAAAATATAATTTTAAACATAACAACTTTAGCATTGGATTTACAACAGAACATGTAAATATTTTACCAAAATGCAGTTTTTAACAAAAATAATATTCACAATCCGATGTGAATAATACGCTTTTCCAGAAAAAAGAGACGGGCAGACAGACCGCACGTCACTCGGTTGAGATACACCGGGAAATCTCTTTGAAAAAGTCGTGGTCCAAAACCAGACACACTTTCCACAGTACATCCGTGGACAAATGGTCCCGCTGCAGGATCTTGTAAATATTGTCCGTGCCATAATTGAGCTGTGCTGCCAGCCAAACAGCACTGCGGCCTTGCGCTTTCAGTTGCGACTTTATCATTCTTCCGACATGTGGATATGCTGCCATTGTTATCAGTGTTGTTGCTCTCAAAAGAGGAATTTAACAGATAGAAAATTTGCAAAGAGTATATAATAAAGCATGTAATAAAGTTACAAAAACAGTGTATCGTACACAACCTTATGGCATAACCAAAATAATTCCATTAAAAGATACGCTGAAAAACGTATCTTTGCAATCTCGTCCCTACGAGAATAATTTTGTTATAACCTATTTATTTACATTAATTTACGACAAATGGCCCCCGATATCACCATCCGTCTGATGACAGCAGAAGACTATTCAAAAGTGTATCACCTCTGGTCTGTGACCGATGGCATGGCCCTACGGGGCTATGACGATTCCGAGGAGGGCATCTGCAAGTTTCTGAAAAAGAACCCGACATCGAATTTTGTGGCACTGCGCGGCGACGAGCTGGTGGGGGTCATCTTGTGCGGCATGGACGGACGACGCGCCTACATTTACCACACGGTGGTGCGCAGCGACCTGCGCAACCAAGGCATCGGCAAGGCACTGCTGCACGCCGTCTACGCTGCCGCCGAGCAAGAGGGCATCAAAAAGAGCGGCCTGTTAGTGATGAAACGCAACGACATCGGCAATGCCTTCTGGCGTTCCCAAGGCTGGACAGAACGCACGGATCTCAACTACTACAGTTTCAAAAACCAAGAGCAAGAGGAGAGTGACCAACCCGTTGCATGATTTTTCCAATCATTTTTCGCATAACATTCAAAAAATAATCTTATTTTTGCATCGTTTGAAGAAGAACAGAACAATGGCCTACGAAAAATTGGTGCAAAGCGTATATCTTCCCTATTTCATCGCGATCGCCCTGTTAGCGGGGGCGTGTGCCAAGGTTGTGACTCCAACCGGAGGGCCGCGCGACAACGTGCCGCCCAAGTTAACCAAGGAGGCGCCAGCCAATCAAAGCGTCAACTTTAATGCCAACCAGATCCACATCACCTTCGACGAATTCTTCACCCTCAACAACCCGAACGAGAACGTGATGTTCTCCCCTCCCCTGCAACA
This sequence comes from Bacteroidales bacterium, assembly GCA_017615795.1. Classification (GTDB taxonomy): domain Bacteria; phylum Bacteroidota; class Bacteroidia; order Bacteroidales; family WCHB1-69; genus F23-D06. Next base: position 48,334 of record JAFZZK010000047.1, on the reverse strand, counting down.
TCAGCCCACATACACCATCAACGGCAAAACATTAACTATCAAGATCAAAGACACCCTGCGCGAGAACACAACCTATAATGTCGTCTTCTCCAACTGCATACAAGACTACCATGAAGGCAACAAGCTGCCGCTCTACCATTACAGTTTCTCCACCGGCCCCACCATCGACTCCTTCCAAATGGATGGGAAACTCGTCAACGCCAACACACTTGCACCTGAAGAGGATTTCCTGGTGTTGCTCTACAACCGCGACATCGACTCCTTGCCGTTGACCACCATTCCCGATTACGTCACCAAGAGCCAGAAGAACGGCACCTTCCATTTCCAGAACATCTCCCCTGGCGATTATAAGATATTCGCCCTCAAGGACATCAACAGCAACTACATTTACGACTTGCCCAACGAGGCCGTCGCATTCCAGAAGGGACTGGTCAGCGCCTGCCCGCCGCCTGTAGCAAAAGACAGCACACAGCAGGGCGAAACCTCCCAGGAAGACTCAACAACCCGACCCGCTGAAATCCTGCTGAAGACATTCCTCGCGTCCGACACCTTCCCGAAACTACTGCGCTACGACAATCCTGAAGCGGGGGTCTACAAGTTCCCCTTCTCCACACCCGTGACGGAGTTCGAAGAAGAGCGGTTGGCCGGCAGCATCGACCATTTTTACTTTTGGAATCCCCGCCACGACACTCTCACGTGGTATCTAAAGGCACCGCAATTCGACACCTTGACATATCTCTTCACCACCAACGGCCATACGGACACCGTCCTCTTGAAACCCCACAAGGCAAAAAACAGTCCGACACGCGGAGGCGGCGGCGGATCCCCCAAATATCTCCGAGTCAAATTTCTGAACGAAGGACATCGCTTCAAGCCCCTGACCTTGCAGTTCTCCTACCCCATCCTGCCGTTGGATTCGTTCCCCGTCTACATCTTTTCACAACGGCAAGGCAAGGGTGACACCGCCGTCGTGCATGTCCATGTGCCCGACGCATTTGTCACCGAAATCCCTATTCCCTACAATTTCGAGACCAAGAAACATTACGACGTCATGATTCCAGACTCCCTATTTTTGGGGTATAACGGCTTGACACAAGACACCTTGCGCTGTTCATTCTCCATGAAATCCGAAAAAGAGTACGGCGACATCACACTCAATTGCCAATTGGGCACCATCACATGCCCCGTCATCGTGCAGCTTTTTAGTGGAACAAGCATGATACAACAGGATATTCTGACGCAGGATGCCACCATTCGCTACGAGCATCTGGCACCTGGCGTCTATTCCCTCCGTGCCATCTTGGATTTCAATGGCAACGGTCGCTGGGACACAGGCGACTACCCCCGCGGCATACAACCCGAGCCAATCATTCCATTCACCAAAGGCCTTTCCGTCCGGGCCTTCTGGGATTTGGAGGAAGACTTTAAGATAGACGAGGCTAAATAATCCCTTACCCCCCACAAGAAGCGTCCATTCCACCCATGTCCGCCGCGCTTTGCGCGGTGTTACTCTTTTTAATTGAGGTTGATAAACTTGGGGACTTGCAGCCAATGTTTGTATTCAGGGCCTAAAATGCGCACGGCCTGTTCCCAGACCTTTTCGGGTTCGGTGCGGAACACCAGGTCAGATGTCGGGTTACCGATCACCCACATGTTTCTGCGCAACTCGCCCTCCAGCTGGCCGGGTGCCCAGCCGGCGTAGCCCATCAAGAACTTATAGCGCAGGTTGGCAACCGCCTGGTTCGAGATGAGCGAAAGCAGAGACTTGTCGTATCCCACGTAAACGTCGGGCACAATGCGGGCAGAGGCCTCGCTCTCACCATAGTTGTGCAACAGGAAAAGTGCGGTGGGCATCACCGGGCCGCCGAGATGCATGGGAGCGTCTATCGGCAACTCGTCCACGAGCTCACGCACGGGGAAGGGCAACCTGTGGTTGACAATCAGCCCTGCACAATGCTCTGGATCGTAATCCGTCAGCAACACCACCGAACGGTTGAAGAAGGCGTCGTTGTAGTAGGGCACGGAGATCAGGATCCTGCCCGCTGTCAACGAGTATCCTGTCTGTTTAACTTTCAGCAAGTCACTATTGTAGGGCATTTATCAGCATTTTTTCGCAGTGCAAAGATACAAAAAAATAGATATGGGGCATTTTTTGTAATTTTGCCGTTTTAAAACACGAGCCTTGAACAAGCAGATTTTACGCCTCGCCATACCGAGCATCATCACCAACATAACCGTGCCTCTTTTGGGGATGGTGGACGTTGCCATTGTGGGACACATCGGCCAGGCCAGTTACATCGCCGCCATCGCCTTGGCCACCATGATCTTCAATCTGGTCTACTGGAACTTCGGATTCCTGCGGATGGGAACCAGCGGCTTGACGGCACAGGCCTACGGAGCGGAAGACCGTGCCGAATGCCTGCGCATTTTGGTGCGAGGCATGGCCATAGCGCTAAGTGCCGCCGTCCTGCTCATCGCACTGCAGCAGCCCATTGATTTCCTATGCCGCCGTTGGATTCACTCCAGCCAAGAGACCCTTGACCTTACGATGGTTTACTTCCACATCCGCATTTGGGCAGCTCCTGCCACGTTGGGCCTTTATGTCCTCAAGGGATGGTTCATCGGCATGCAGAACGCCAAAGCCCCCATGTGGATCGCCATCATCCTGAATCTCGTCAACATCGTCGGCAGCCTGGTGTTTGTCTTTGTACTGCACTACGGCATCGCAGGCGTGGCGTGGGGCACAGTAATCGCTCAATACATGGGACTATCCATGGCCGTAGTGATCTGGTTCTACAAATACGGAAAGATGCGTCACGACATCCACATCCGTGAAAGCCTGAAAATCAACGAGATGATACGCTTCTTCAAGATCAATGCCGACATCTTCCTCCGGACGCTCTGTCTCATCGCCGTGTTCACCTTCATCCCCTACATCTCCGCCGAAATGGGCGATGAGGTGCTGGCCGCCAACACGCTGCTGATGCAGCTCTTCACACTGCTGTCGTACATCATGGACGGCTTCGCCTACGCCGGCGAGTCGTTGGTGGGACGCTACGTGGGGGCTCAGGACAACCCATCCCTGCGCCGGGTCATCCGACTGCTGCTCTTATGGGGGACAGGACTGGCGGCAATGTTCACCGTGTTGTATGCCCTCTGCGGACGCGGGCTGCTCAGCATCCTCACCAACAAAGTGGAGGTCATCGACAAGGCCATGGAGTACATCATCTGGACGGTGATGGTACCATTTGCGGGATTCGCAGCCTTCATTTACGATGGCATCTACATCGGAGCGACTGCCTCCAAGGCGATGCGCAACGTGATGTTTGTGGCCACCGCCGCCTTTTTCGCCGCCTACTACGCTTTGCACAACACGCTGGGTAACAACGGATTGTGGATAGCTTTCCTGCTATTCCTCGTATTGAGGGGATTGCTGATGCACCTGGGCGTCAGAAAGTTGGAGAGTGTCTCGTCCACATCCGCCAACAGTTGATGGGTAGCGATTGTGTTTTTTTTGTATGTTTGCGGTTTTATTTATTTAGCATAAAAAATATGAGAAAGAGGTCCGCCCTATTCACCATACTGGCTTTGTTGACGACCTTTGCGGTCGCGCAACCAGGTCCGACGGCATACGACATTGACAGCCTGTATGCGTCGATACCCCCTATGGAAGCGTTGGAATCGGCCGCACTCAGCAATGTGCCGAGGCTGAAGTTGTCGCAAGACGAGCGCAACATCCCGCTGCCCTCCTACGTAAACAACTCAGAGCGGATGTGGATGCCCGCGATATTCTACCAGGCGGCATTGGAGTGCGGCCAGGCCAGCAGCATCTGCTATAATTTCGCGTATGAGTTGGCACGGCGGCGCAACGTGAGCCCTTTATGGGGAATGAACTACAACTACCCCTCGCACTTCGCCTGGAACTTCTGCAACGGTGGTAGCAGTCGCGGGGTAGCCTTTATGGAGACGTGGGAGGTAATCCGTACCGCCGGCACGCCCAATGTCAACGAATGGGGCGGATGGTTCAGTACGGGGGGCGCCAGCCGCTGGATCAGCGGGTACGAGACCTACCACAGCGCGATGAAGAACCGCATCTCGGAGATGTACGCCATCCCCGTGGACGACGAAGAGGGACTGCTGACGCTCAAGCACTGGCTATACGACCACCTGGCGGGCGAGAGCTCCGGCGGTCTGGCCAACTACTACTGCACCTACTACGGCAACTCCGGTCTTTCAGTGATTCCTCCCGGTGCGCCCGAGGCGGGTAAGCACATCGTGGTCAACCTCACCACCACCGTCAACCACTCGCAGACCATCGTCGGCTACAACGACGCCGTCTGCTGGGACTACAACGGCGACGGGCAATATACCAACGACATTGACATCAACGGCGACGGCGTGGTGAACATGAAGGACTGGGAGATCGGCGCCGTCATCTTCTGCAACACCTTCGGCGATGCTTTTGGCGACAACGGCTACTGCTACCTGCCCTACTGCAAGTTAGCGTCGCTGCCCGCAGAGGGCGGCATCTGGAACAAGTGCGTCTATGTGGTGCAGGTGAAGGACGAGGTCTTCCCGCAAATCACCTACAAGGCAATGATTCGCCACTCGTCGCGCGGCAAGATCAAGCTCACCGCCGGCATCGCCAACAACGTCAACGCCACCCAGCCCGAACACACCCTTGAGTTCCGCGTCTTCAACTTCCAGGGCGGCGACCTCTATATGTTGGGCGACAACACCGACGAGTCAAACAAGGATATCGAACTGGGACTTGACGTGAGTCCGCTGCTCAACTACGCCACTCCGGACGCACCCTGCAAGTTCTTCTTCAACGTGATTGAGGACGACCCTGACAATGCGAGCGACGGACAGATTATAGGATTCAGTTTGATGGACTACACCTCGGGCGTGGGGGATGAGCAGGTTTGTCCCAACGGTAACGTGCCCATCGCCAACAACACGACGACCACCTTGTCGGTGGTGCGTGCCATCCACTTCACGAAACCCGAGATCCAGGACACGGTGCTGCCGGATATGGAGGCCTTTGTGCCCTACAGCAAGACGCTGACCGCGACCGGCGGCAAGCCCCCTTACCGCTGGGAGGTGAGCCGGCAGTTCGAAATCTCGGAAACCAACTCATCCTACCCCACCGAATCGGGACAAGCTGTGAGCCTCTCCAACACCGGCACCGGCTACGCCATCGTCAACCTGCCTTTCGAGTTCCCCTACTATGGCGACGAATACGACCAAATTGTCGTCTACGCCGACGGCTACATCGCCTTCCACCACCAGCCCGCCAACTGGCCCTTCCTGCAACATTCGGATATGCAGACCATGTCCATCCGCTCCATCTGCCCCTTCAAGGCCGACCTGACCAACTGCAGTGTCCGCAAGATTGCAGGCAACGACATGCTCACCTTGGTGTTCTCTGCCAAGATATCGGGACAGACATCCTCGTCAGTGAACTTTGCCGTCACATTGCACGCTTCGGGTGTCATCGAGTTCCAATATGGGGATATGACCTTCTCCGGGAGCAATTTCTGGTCAGCGCTCTTGCGTGGCGACCAGCAGGTGATCCAGCACACGCCTGTTTCAAGACAGGTTGCCGCCAACATTGCGCACCGCAGCTTCTCGATGACGCCCAGCATCCTCCCCGACTGCCTGACACTCTCCGCCTCCGGCACCCTGTCAGGCAAGTCCGAACGCGCATTCGAGGACGCCACCTTCTCGCTCACCTGCTACGACAACAACGACGTGGAGACGACCAGGCGATTTCACATCTCCAGCCTCTACACATCGCGTCTTCTGATGTCAGACCTCAAAATCAACAACAGCGACAATCCCAATCTCTTTGTGGGCGACACGATGCGGTTTACCATTTCCGTCCTCAACACAGACACATTGGCCTATCCCAACGGCGTCCTGCATGTGCGCAGCACAGACCCATTCGTCTCGTTCATCGACAGCACCGAATATTTTGGCTACATCGGTCCCGGCAACGAGTACACGCTCAACAACTGCGTCACGTGCGTCGTGCGAAGAGGTGTTCCCGACGGGCATGAGATTCCGTTCTCCATCGAGATCGCCAACGACATCGCCTCCGTCACCACCACGCGCGCCTTTGCTGTCCACAGCTACGATTTCTCTCTACTACACTACGCCATCCTCAACCACGGCAACAACACAGGCATACTCCATCCCATCGAGCTGGACACGTTGCTGTTGACCCTGCGCAACAACAAAGGAGAGATCCACAATGTGGACCTGCGCTTGCGCGTTCCTGTCCCTGAAGTGGAGGTTCCTGTTGCAACGAGGCACCTCGACGCCATCGCTGCAGAAGCAACGTTTGAGCTGCCGGCCATCCTCTACGTCACCCCGGACTACGTGCCTGGCACAACATTCAATGCCTACTTGGACATTTACGTCAACGGCGCGTTGGCGGATGTCAAGACTGTCACCATTCTCGGCGAGACCGTCTGTTTCGACTTTGAGGACGGGCACGTGCCCACGCAGTTCACAGGCGGCGTCTCCCAAGCCGACTGGATATTCGATAACAGCTCCGGGCGTGCCTGCCTGCGCAGCGGCGACATCAGTCACAATGACACCAGCACCGTGCAAATCGAGTTCACCTCCGTGCAAGGCGAGCACCTGATGTTCGCTTTCCGCACCTCCTCGGAGAACAAATACGACTGGCTTTACTTCTTCATCGACGGCGTGCAACAAGGACGCTGGTCGGGCGTACACAACTGGACCGACGTACACTATCCCGTCGAGGCGGGCAGCCATAACGCCTCCTGGAAATACATCAAGGACTACAACACCAGCAGCAACGAGGATCACGTCTGGATTGACGACATCTGCTTTGCGGAGTTCGACAACCCCACCTTTGAGCTGGACGTTCACCCGGAATCTGTGGAAATCACAATGGGTGTCTCCGCCCATGTAACCGACAGCGCAGTGGTCACATTGGGGAGCCCCTTCAATGGTATCATCCTGTTCAACAATGTATTGGAAGACGAAGAGGGACACACACCGTTATGGATCACCTGCGCACCTGCCAACGACTTCATCGATGCGAACGGGCAACAACAGATTGTCCTTCACTTCAACAGTTACGGCTGCGCAGAGAACGACCATCACGCCACGCTGCACATTCGCCACACCGGCGGCGAGCAGCTCGTCCCCGTCACCATGCACGTCAGCAGCGTGGGCATCCCGACCGTGGAGCAGTCCCGCGAGCTGAAAGTCTATCCCAATCCAACATACGGAAGTGTCACCGTGCAACACGAGAGCACCCTCATCGAACGTGTGACCGTCACCGACCTTTACGGCCGAACCGTAGCCATCATACCCGTAAACGATTATCAAGGAAATCTAAACTTGTCGGGATTGCCTGCCGGCATCTATCTGCTGAAAGTGGAAATTGAAAACGGGGATACAATTACCTCCAAGTTGCTAAAGTATTAAATCATTAATATATTAAATTATTGATATGCATTTATTTAGTAGACATATCTTAAAGTTTTGGTTAATATGGATATTGGGGCTTTGGGGCTTCAAGACACTACAGGCACAGCCCACCACGCGCTTCACGGATGCCCTGCATTTCAGCAGCATCACACTGAATGGAGAAGCATCTCCGATGATTGAGGCGGGCGACACGCTGGTCTTCTCTGTTCATGTCAACAATGCCGGTAACGAGCCCTTTCAAAACTGCCAATTGACCGTCACCTCCGTAAATCCGCATGTACACTTTCTGGACAGCACCGAATACTTCGAATACATTGCACCCGGCAATGAATATGCGCTGCACAGTTGCGCCACCTGCGTTTTGGACGAAGAAATTGCAGATGGCGACATTGTCACTTTCACCTTCCTTATAACCAACAACACAGAAACCGCCATTGCTTACCGTTCTTATCGCGTACAATCATTCAGACTCTCGCTGACAGACTATTTCGTTATAGACAACGGGAACCGTAACGGATTGGTGAACAGCAATGAAACCGACACCATCTTCTTCACTTTCCACAATGAAGGAACCTCGGAAATCAGCAACATCACATTCACGATGCAGACCGACGAGCCTGGCATACAGGTGGTTTCCACTCCCATGCTCAAGGAGATGCTATATGGCGACGAAACATTTGTCTTCCCTGCCATCATTTCCACCAATTCACAATTCATTGACGGACACACCTTTGATGTCGAAATTACAGCGGCAAGACAATCTTCCGGAACCATTTTAAACCGACAGTTCGTCTCCATCATCGGCATTTCCAACTGCACGGATTTCGCCGCGGGTGTCATTCCTCCCGAAATGTACGGTGAAGGCACACAGGCGAGTTGGTTCCTTGATAATGCAAATGCCTACAGCGACTTCTACAGCCTTCGCAGCGGCGTCATCACCCACTACGATTCCAGCACCGTCAACATGCCCGTCACCATCCACCACGACGGCGAGATATCCTTCATGTATCGCGTTTCCAGCGAGAACAACTACGACTGGCTCTATTTCTATATCGACGGTGTGCAGAAAGCGCGCTGGTCGGGGCAAGGTGATTGGACATCAGTCTCCTACCCCATTTTAGAAGGCAATCACATCCTGACCTGGCGCTACATCAAGGACCAGTCCGTCAACTCGGGCAGCGACTGCGTCTGGATCGACGACATCTGTTTGAGCAACTACGACGAAGAACTGCCGCAACTGGCCATCTCACCGACCAGCATTGATGTAATACATGAGGCGGAGGAGAGCCCATGTTTTGAACGCACCTTGCAATTCTCCAACGAATCGGGCGTTTACTTGCTTTTTGACAACGAGTTATGCGATGAAAACAACAATCCTGTCGGGTGGGTGAGCGTCGCCACGCCCAATGGTTCCCTGAACGCGCACCAACAGCGCAACATAACACTCAACTTCAACACTTCAGGATTCTTTGCAGGCGACTATACCACAGCACTTCGGGTAACGGTCGCCGGACTTGACACGACCTTCATCATTCCCATCACATTGCATAAAGCCGCCAAAATCGATGATCACACGATGTCCGCCCAAGACCTGCACCTCTACCCCAACCCCGCCACCCAATATGTGACGTTGGAAATGAGCGAAGGGGAAGAAATGAACGGTTCGGCAGTGATCACCGACTTGTTGGGAAGGGTTTGCCACCAACAAAAGGCCGAGGGGACCCAGTGCCGGATTCCGGTGGCAGACTTGCCTACAGGGATGTATTTTCTGACGTATCAGGATGGTGGAAAAACTGTGACAAAGAAGTTTTTGAAAGATTAGAGACACATGGTTTTCAGTTCCGCCACCTTCTTGTTCATCTTCTTGCCGGCAGTACTGATACTGTACTACCTGATGCCTGCAAGAGGCCGGAATGTGCTGTTATTGATTGCAAGTCTGCTGTTTTATTCCTGGAGCGAGCCGAGTTTCATCGCCCTGCTTCTCGTCTCCATCACCGCCGACTACTTCATTGCCCGTGCCATGGACAAAGCCGAAGGCAAAAAGCGGAAAGGATGGCTGGCGCTTTCCTTGGTGCTCAACATCGGCATCCTGGCCTATTTCAAGTATGCCAACTTCTTCATCGACAACGTGCAGCAACTATACAGGTGGTTTGGGATGGAGCCATTTGAATGGCACAAGGTCGCATTGCCCGTGGGCATCTCGTTCGTCACCTTCCAGAAAATATCATACATGGTGGATGTATATCGCAGGGACCATCCCGCGCAGCGCCGCTGGGAGGTGCTGGCCCTCTACATCCTGATGTTCCCGCAGCTCATCGCCGGCCCCATTATCCGCTACAAGGAGATTGTGGCGCAATTAGCCGACCGCAGCGCGCAGGACACCCCCGCCAACCGATTCAACGGACTCTATAGATTCCTTATCGGATTATCCAAGAAGATGTTAATAGCCAACGTGTTAGCCAAGCAGGTGGATATCATCTTCGCCACTGCGCCAGCCGAGTTGGCCGCCAGCACCGCTTGGATAGGCATGTTAGCCTACACCTTGCAAATTTATTTCGATTTTGCAGGCTACTCCGACATGGCACTCGGCTTGGGCCGAATGTTTGGATTCTCCTTCCCCGAAAACTTCAACTTCCCCTATATATCGCGCAGCTTCACCGAATTCTGGAAACGGTGGCACATCACGCTGGGCAACTGGATGAAAGACTACCTTTATATCCCGCTTGGCGGCAACCGCAAGGGCACGGCACGCACCTACCTCAACCTCGTCATCGTATTCCTCCTCTCCGGCCTCTGGCACGGTGCGGCCTGGACCTTTGTAATCTGGGGGCTTTATCACGGATTGTTCCTTGTGCTTGACAAGTGGGGATTGCGCAAGTTGTTGGACAAAATGGGCAAAATCCCCTCCACCCTGCTCACCTTCCTTTTCGTGATGATAGGCTGGGTGATCTTCCGCGCCGACACGACGGGCTACGCCGTCGAGTATATCAGCCGCCTCTTCGCGTGGAGCGCGCCTGCCGACGGCATCCTCCTTGACACCCGCTTCATGTTCATTCTCATCGCGGCAACCCTTTGCGCCTTCTCAGGCATCTTCAGCAAGATCGAATCAGCGGCCAACGGCCTGTATGGACGCACCTTAAGCACCCGCCGGGCCATTCTCGTCACGCTCTTCATGGTGGCACTGTACGTGCTCAACGGTTGCGCACTGCTTGCCAGCGGCTTCAATCCTTTCATCTATTTCAGATTCTGACCTATGGACCCCAATACACAACGACCCTGCCGCATCCTCTTCGCCCTCCTGCTCGTCATCATGACACTGCCGGGCGTGCTGATGTTTGTGCCGGCCACGAGAGGAAAGCCGCTCTTTGGCATCCCCCCCATTCCCGACAAAGAGAGAACTCCCGTCATGCTCTATCTCGGTTCTCACGACAGGGATGAAATGCTGGTCAAGCAGAGCGTGGGGGGCTGCAACCATGCCGTGCGACTCTACAACGAACTGAATTATAGACTTTTCAAATATTCTTCTGCGCCGAAACTCATCATCGGACAGGACGATTATTTCTATGAGAACATCTATATTGACGAGTATCAGGGCAAAGATTTTGTCGGCGAGGCCATTGTCAGAGACAATCTTTTAAAATTCAAGAGATTGCAAGATTCCTTGCACAGCCATGGCATCGAGTTTTTGTTAGTGTTGGAGCCTGGCAAGGCGCGCTGTATGCCCGAATATCTGCCGCGACGCTGCCGCAAGGGCGCACAGACCAATTACGACAGCTATACCCGCATTGCCAAGGAGCTGGGGGTGCGCATGTTGGATCTGAACGCCTATTTCCAGTCCATCGTCGTCAGCGAGCCGTACCCGCTCTACAGCCGCCACGGCATCCACTGGACCACCTATGGGATGTGGCACGCTGCCGACACGCTGCAACGATTCATCGAGCGGGAGTGCCAGATTACGATGCCCTCGTTCCGCCATGTGTTTGACACGCTCTCCACGGTCAATAAGGACCTCGACTTCGACTTGGAGCCTCCGATGAACCTGCTGTCGGAGCTGCCGCACGAGAAGCTCTGCTTCCCCGTCATGGAGCCGCAGCCCGTCACGGGTTCGCGCCCGCGCGCGCTCGTCATCGCCGACAGCTATGTCTGGAGTCTTTGGAACCACGGCATCCTGAAGCAGTGGTTCGACCAACCCGAGTTCTGGTACTACAATCTCACCATATATCCTCACATCTGGGATCCAACCGCCTACTATGTTGACAAACGGACCCTGCCCGAGGTCTTAAGGCAGAAAGACGTCATCCTGCTGATGACCACGGATGCAAACCTGAGGAATTTCGGATGGCATTGTCTGGAAGAAATCCAAGAATCAATAAATACCCATAAAAACGCTATCTTTGCAGCCTCGAATTAAAAGAAATCATCTATGCATAAAGTCGTTACCTTTATAGGAGCCTTGCTTCTATTCCTTTCGCTCAACGGGCAAACGGTGATCACGTTACATCTGCCCCTACCCTGCACTGAAACATCCATCGCCACACATTTCTCTGCCAATCCGTTGGAATTGGAAGTCTACCCCAACCCCAGCAGTGGAGAGATAACGCTCCTGGCTTCCGGGCAGGAGGCGCTGGGCGCCCTATTTTTGGAGATCTCCTCCATTCAAGGCAAAACCTTGATAACAGAACATTTCACTGCACCTGAAAGCCAGTTCAGCAAAACGCTTGACCTAAAGAACCTCGCAGCGGGGATCTATATGCTGAAACTAAGCAGCAAAGAGGCTGTAGTCACTCAAAAGATCATCATTCAAAAATAGCGGTTATGAAGAGAATATACATTTTAGGTATGATGATATTCGCCTTCCTATTGGCAGGCGGGAACGCCCGGGCGCAAGTGATCGAAGCGTGCGCAGGCGCGGACAGTGTCAAGCTTCGTTTGGACAACTTCCTCTACGGGAACGTGCAATGGCAGCAGTCGGACGACAACATTGAGTGGGAAGACATTGAATATGCCACGGACACCGTGTATGTTTTCAAACCTGAAAGGACGCGATATTACCGGGCCATGGTATTTTATGAAAGTTGTCCTTTTGACACCTCACAAGCCACGTTGGTGCGGGTGACCGCCCAGGCGGATGCCGGGCCCGACAAGGTGGTGCAAACAGGTTTGCCCACCTTCCTGTACGGCAACATGGAGGATGATGCGTGGGGCGAATGGACCTTCTTGGAAGGGACCGGCGGAGTGTTGTCCGACTTGACTGACAACATGCCGGTGTTCACGGGCACCGACACGCTCTACCGGCTGCTCTGGACGCTGAGCAACGTCTGCGGTTCCACCTCCGACACGGTGGAGGTGGAGTATGTGGAGAGCGAATACTACGATGCCATCGTGATGGTGGACACCACGGACCTTATCGTGAGCGACACCTCCGAGATGGAGATGGGATTCTACAAAATCGTGTTCAACACGCCAGTGCCCAACATCACCGACACCACAGTTCTGATTGGCGTAAGCCACGACGGAGGGTTCTTGCGGAAAGTGTACTACCATGAGTACCACGGCGACACCTGCTGGATGGTGACGAAACAAGCGACATTGGACGACATTCTAATCAGCGGGGTCATCAATATTGAGAATTACGCTGAAATGAGTCGCCGACGCGCCCCAGGACAGGGAAAATTCGTGCGCCTTGATCATTTCCCCACCCGTGCGGAAATGCAAAATATATTTGCAAATGAAGTAAATAAGCCTATATATTACTTTGACCACAACCATCTCGGAGAACATAGGAACGATCCAAATATTGATTTTTCATTTTCACATTCTGATAATTCTGGTATAGCGCTAAGTGCTGATATTATTTTGGAGGATTTAGACATTCAATTATCGCCCTTTCCAAGCCTAAAACACGAAAAAAGGAAACCTTTATATAAGTCATACATTGCTTTTGGTTTTTTTAATTCGACTTCTCATATCGCCGTTGACTTACATTTTAACAGTGCTTCTTTTGCATTATTCACAAAAGGTGATTTGAAAAAAATCAAGTCAACACCGAAACTTCTTTTGATTCCAAACCCCTCAGGAATTCCTATTCCTGTTGTATATAGCTTGAGTTTCACAATTCCTGCATCCATATCGGCATCAGGAGAAGTCAGTGCTTTTGATATGAGACTTGGTGTTACATCTCATTTCACCTTTAATGCATCAATAGATGATCTTATTCCCGATTTTGATTTCCATCCCCCTCACTTCACCCCTATCTTTAACATAACAAACCCAGAAGGAAGTCAGGTTTCTTTCTCAGTTTCTATAGGATTAGAATTTGGACTTAACTTGTATGAAATATTTACAGCATACGTAGGTGCTAATGTCAAGGGCAAAGTTAATCTTTGTTTAGATAGAAATACCACATTTAGGGAACGAGAAATTCAAAATATAATATCTGCAGAATTTCCACTCGGCTTTAAATTCAGAACAAAGTTTGGACATTTCAACATTTCCACACCACTCACTTCTTTTATCAACAAAGCACTTGGAACACAGTTTGATTTTCAACTCCTAAAACAATCTTTTCCAAATCAGATATTTGCTGTATCTGGGAACAACCAATCTTTTAACGTCCCAGATGCATTATTACCTCAACCTCTTCGTGTAAAAGTTCCAGATTTATTTCCAACCCCTGTATACTTTGAAACTATCAACGGAGGCACCATAAGTCATCCTTACGTATATACCGACATAATAAGTGGGGAAGCGCAGACCTTTTGGCGTCCCTCCAATCTGAACAGTAAAGTAAAAGCCACTGTTTACGGCTGCAATCAAGACCCGATTTTACAAACAATATTTAGAGTTAGTCCTGGAGACTGCCACAATACGACATTAAACTTGTCTAAAAAATATGTAGGGGAAAGAATCAGCGTAGATGCCACCGGAGGATATCCTCCTTACACTTATTATTTAGATGGGGTATCTTTTGGCAGCACACCGCCTGTCATCACCCCAGAGCCGGGAGTGTTCCACCATTTTGTGGTGGTGGATGCCACGCTATGCTCTGCATCCGCAGATATCAAGACCGAACCTTTTTCCTGCAGCAGTTCCACTCTCTCTTTAGGATATGGCACGTCAAACATTGAAGGATTCGCCAATCCTGTGTTATTCCTGTTTGCGGAAGGCGGTGCACCACCCTATACCTATTTGTTGGACGGAGATCCCAATAGCATGGTATTCCAACCAGACCCCACCTATTATGGCCTCACACCCGGGAACCATACCGCGTATGTCAAAGACTCTCTTGGTTGTGTCAGAAGTTGTTCATTCCAAACCGATCCCGTGGAGCCCAAAGAGGTAATTGTAGTCACTATGAGAGTTGACAATGTCGGAGATCATTCTGCCAAGGCACACGCGACGCTCTACACGGAAGACCCGTCGTATGTGTTGCATCGCGGGGTCTGCTGGGATATTCAGGACAACCCGACCGTGCTGCACTCCAAACTGGATTACACCACTGCCTGCCAGCAATGCGTCTACGATTACAACATCACAGGTTTGTCCTCCAACACCACCTACTTCGTCAGGGCATACGCCATCACACCTAACGACACCATTTACGGCAACAGCACGCACTTCCTAACAACTGCGCCCTACATGCCCAATGTCACCTCCAACGTCTCAAACATTTCCTATACATCAGCAAGGGCTAGCGGAGAGGTCCTATCGGACGGCGGTTCTCCCGTCACCGCGCGCGGAATCTGCTGGGGAACGACGCTGAACCCGTCTTCCGGGTCGGTCCACACCGTCAATTGCGGCAGCGGCTTGGGCGAATTCTCCTGCACACTGACGAACTTGGCTCCGGGCACCTGCTACTACGTGCGCACCTTCGCCACCAACAGTTCCGGCACCGCCTACAGCGACAGCATCAGTTTCTTTACATTGAGCCCCGCTGCCCCCGAGGTGGAGACGGACTCCGTTTACAACGTCACTGCATCGTCGGCCACCGCCAGCGGACGCGTAATAGATTTCAACAGCGACTCGCTGATATCGAGAGGGTTCTGCTGGAGCCTTGAATATGGGCCAACGGTAAGGGACAACGTTCTTGTCTGCGGCTCCGACACCGGACATTTCGTCGGCACCATCACGGAACTTTTGCCCGACACCTTCTATTTTCTCAGCGCCTTTGCCATCAACGATGTCGATACCGGATATGGCGCCATGAAAATCTTCCGGACAGACACTCTCGCCCCGGACACCCTCACCCCTCCCGACACGACCGTCACCTACGGGCAGCCGTGCGACCCGCCCACCCTGACGGACTATGACGGCAACGTCTATCATGCCGTTCAGATTGGCAGCCAGTGCTGGATGCAGGAGAACCTGCGCACCACCAGCTATGCCAACGGCAACCCCATCGCCATGGGCCACACCGGCTCGTCCACGAACGACGCCTACCGCTATGCGCCCGAAAACGACATGAGCAAGGTGCCCCTGTATGGCTACCTGTACAACTGGCCGGCCTTGGTGAACGGGAGTTCGGGAAGCAGTTCCAACCCGAGCGGCCTGCAAGGCGTCTGCCCCAACGGATGGCACGTGCCCAGCAATGCGGAATGGAACGACCTGGCCAACACACTCGGCATCAACTATTCCTGTGGCGGCGACGCACAAAACATTGCGAAAGCGCTGGCCTCCACCACGAACGACTGGTACACGGATAATTCCAACGCCTGTGCCGTCGGCAACAACCCTGCGCTCAACAACCAGTCCGGCTTCACGGCCATGCCCGCCGGATTCTTCACCGGAGGAAGCATGCCGAGCGATATCGGTCCCAACGCATACTTTGCCACCTCCACCGCCGGCTCCAGTTTCCTTAGCTACTTCGTGACCGTCCGATACATCTCTTACAGCCAATCCACCCTGCAATCCAACCAAGAATTAAAAAGCTCCGCCTTCTCGGTGCGATGCGTGCGTAATCAATAGAAATCCGTCCCTGCATATCTTTCACTTTCGCATATTCCATACACCTGAACACTCATGTTGCGCTCTTCCAATATTCTCATCCTAATCATCGCCATCCTGATAGGTTCCTCCTGCCATAGCAAGTCCATTGGCACGGAGCGTGCGCCCCACTGGTTCTCGCACTATTCCGCCTATCACGAAAAGGCCTACAACGAGCATTTCGCCCGCCGTGTCGATGCCTTGAGCGACAGTTGTTTCGTGTATGCCGATGCCCTGCAGCACTACTATCAGACGCACCGTTGCGAACCCTATTGGACGGCACGCGGCATCCAGGAGGCGCGCATCGACTCCCTGCTGAACATTCTCACCCGTTCCTACGAGCACGGCATCCCCGACACTTTTCTGCAACGCCCGGCCCTCGAGCGCACGCTCGATTTGCTCAAGAGCCACCAAGTCGCCAACGACACAACCCTCTTCGACACGCTCTTCAACTTAGAGATGCGCCTCTCCGAGGCATACCTCCGTTATGTCAACGCGCTGTGCTACGGAGCCACCGACCCAGCCAAGGCCAATGGCGGCAAATGGCTGATGAAAAACCTGAAACCAGACAAGGAGTTCGAGAACTCCATCATGGAAAAGCTTGGGCAATTCCCGTCAGTCATCAGAGAAAAAGAGCCCAACACGCCGGAATACAAGCACTTGCAGGCAGAACTGCTGCGGCTCTATCCTCTCAAAGACACAGTCGTGCCAAAAATCGTCATGCCCACCGTGCGCAAGGGACAACGCCACACGGCCTTGCCCAATGTATGCAAGCGACTGATGCTCACGGGCGAGCTACCCGCCAACTTCACGGTTACCGACCGCCTCACGGACTCCCTGTTAGCGGGCATAAACCTCTTCCGCCGGCACAACGCCATTCCGGAGTGCGACAGCTTGGGCGAGGAAACCGTCCGCAAGCTCAACAGGCCCATCAGCTACTATCTCGATAAATTGGCGGCCAACATGGAACGTCTGCGCTGGCACGTCACACCGGAGAAGGACCGCACCTACATCGCAGTAAACATCCCCGACTACACGCTGAAGACATTTGTGGAGGACACCATAGCCTTCAAGACCCGCATTTGCTGCGGACGCACGCAAGACCCGGCCAAGAACCCGTCACGCATCAGGAAGGGTCTCGTCACCGCCTACAAGGCCGAGTCTCCCCTGCTTTACAGCCGCATCAACCGAATCGTGCTCAACCCGGAGTGGAACATCCCGTACGACATCATCAAGAATGAGTACTACTACAAGCTTTGCAAGAGCAACACCGCCGTGGTCAATCGCGAGAAGCTTTACATCAAGGACGCGCGCACCGGCGACTACGTGGTTCCCGACTCCATCGACTGGAACAAGGTGAATCGCGGCAACATCCCCTATCGCCTACGCCAGACTTCAGGACGGCACAACGCCTTGGGCCGCATCAAGTTCGACTTCCCCAACACAGAATCCGTGTATCTGCACGACACCAACAACAAGGGAGCTTTCAAGCGTCGCACCCGCGCGCTGAGCCACGGCTGCATCCGCGTGGAAAATCCCATGGACCTCGCCGCCGTGCTTTACGCCATCAACGAGTTTGACGAAAAGCGACTCGAAGAAATCAGCATCATCCTCGGCAACGAGCCGACCACGGAAGACGGCGAGAAATATTTAGAGAAGAAATTGGAGAAGGAGCAGGAGTATTACGACAAGCTCTCCGACCGCGAGAAAAAATTCTATCGGGAGCTGCGTCCCACCAGCATCCAGCTCAAAAAGACAATGCCGCTCTACATTGAATACTACACCTGCTTTACCGGAGATGACGGGAGCATACAATATCGGGAAGATGTTTATTACAAGGACGGCAACATCATGCAGCTGATGCGACGTTAGCGTCTTTCAGGCGGCAATTCTACAATCATGCGCGCATAGAGCGTGCTAAACAGGTACATCTCCCCCACTTTCTTGAATCCCAAAGACTCATACAGACGCATGGTGTCAGGATTATCAATATCCACGAGCAATGCGGCACGCGGGAAGCGCAATGCGCGAGCCTTGGCAATGCCATGTTGCATCAAAAGCGTTCCAATGCCCTTTCCACGGAATCCAGGGAGCACGGCAAGAGAATCGAGGTAGAACTCGCCGGGACCCGTCTCTACGCTCATCCTGCTGAAATCCATACCGAGAAACTTTTCCAACTCGGCGAACGTTTTGACACGCATTTCGGCATACCGCCCGCCATCGTAGGATGTAAGCGACCCGACAGGCCGACCATCCCAAAGGGCAATGTCTGTGTTCGCCCAACTGTACAGCACATCAGTACAGCGGCACAACTCAGCAAGATGATCGAGAGCCTCTGTCTCGGGATGTTCTATACCCACGGCATCAAGCACATTGTGCGCAATCAAGGGAACATCGTCGTCTGTAGCAGGCCGTATGGTAATGGCAGCGTTGACCGTCATAAAGGAATGTGTTTTGAGGCGGCAAATGTACAAAAAAAGCCGTCAGTTACTATAAAAATCCTATATTTGCAGCCTCAAAAAAAGACCTATGAAACGCATCATCATCCTATGCCTCATATTGACCGTCCTGTTTCACGGTCAGGTTCAAGCACAGCATCCACACAACGAGTGTACGCATGAAGTCGGCATTGATGCAGGCCCATTCTCCTTCATGGGTTCTTTAATATATGGCACAGTCGGTTTTTTCGAGGCACTCGGCGGTTCTATTTCCCACAAGCCCGTCGACTTGAAACTCTATGGAGAATACGGATTCCATTATTACTATCAGGTAAAACCATGGTGCCAGGTTGGTTTCAGGGCGACCTTGGAGGGTGCCGGAGTAACGCGTTTTTCCGACAGCACACGAACTGTAATCACCGACAAATACAAAATGTGTTTCCTTACCTTGATGCCCAGCGTGCGATTCAACTACCTCAACCGCCCCTGGGTACGGATATACTCCAGCATAGACCTTGGCGCCAGCTATCTGTTTGACAGCCGCGGAAAATCTGCCGACAAGGATGGGAAGAACACCAATTTCATGTTCGCCTTCAACATCACCCCCATCGGCGTGACCGTCGGCAAGAGATTTTACGGCCTTTTCGAGACCAATTTCGGTTATGCCTCGTATGTTGTATTGGGTATTGGGTATAAGTTTTAATATATGGGATTCAGAAGCAGCACATTCATGACCGACGTGCGCGTCAGCACTGTAATCCCCCGGTGGCTGATGCATGCGTTGGCCATATCAGCGATCATCCTGTCTTCCCTATCCATCCACTTGTCCGCCCAAGGCATCGTGGCGCACCGCGGCTTTTGGAAGGCAGATGGGGCACAGCAGAACACACTGTCCGCCTTGACAGCAGCCTATCATGCCTCGGCCCATCCAGGGCAAGTATGTGCCGGCGTGGAGTGCGACGCCCGACTGACTGCCGACAGTGTGCTCGTCATCATCCACGACCGCAAGATTGGCGACGAGTATGTGGATCGCATCCCCTACAGCCGCATCATGCAATATCGGCTGCCCAACGGCGAATCCATCCCCACGGCGGAAGCCTACCTGCAACAGGCCGCCCAGTATTGCAACAAGAACTTCAAGCTCTATTTCGAAATCAAGCCCGCACGCTCCGATGGTGAACGGCAGATATACGTCGCGAAGTGCACGGAGCTGGCGCGCCGTTACAGGATGGAGGGCCGGTTAGAGTTCATATCCTTCGATTTAGAAATGTGCAAGATGCTGGCCGAACGCTGTCCCGACATTCCCGTCGCCTACCTCGAAGGCGACAAGACCCCCGAGGAGTTGCACTCATGGGGCATCGACGGTATCGACTACCACTTCAGCATCCTGCTGCAACATCCGAAATGGGTTCAACAGGCACACGCACTCGGCATGAGTGTCAATGCGTGGACCGTGGACAGCAAAGCCATCGCAAAAAAAATGTCGGGACTAGACGTGGATCTCATCACGACCAACGAGCCGGCACGCATGCGGGCCTGGCTTCGCGACGAGTCGGTGTTCACCTTTGTCTCCTTCAACATCCGCCAAAGCGGGTTTCCCGAATACGACGAGGAAAACGCCTGGCCCTATCGCAAGGAGGCTGTGGCCAAGATGCTGCGCGAGCTGGCACCCGATGCTTTCGGCGTGCAGGAGATGCTGCCCGACCAACGCGATTTCCTACGCCAGAACTTGTCAGATTACGCCATGGTGGGCGTGGGGCGCGACGACGGCGACCAAAAGGGCGAGAACATGGCTGTTTTCTACAACAAAAAGAAATTCAAGCTGTTGCAAGATAAAACCTACTGGCTGAGTGCCACACCCGACTCCGTTTCCTTTGGGTGGGATGCCGCTTGCCGCCGCACCGTCACCA
Organism: Bacteroidales bacterium; assembly: GCA_017615795.1. GTDB lineage: Bacteria > Bacteroidota > Bacteroidia > Bacteroidales > WCHB1-69 > F23-D06. Next base: position 27,534 of record JAFZZK010000047.1, on the reverse strand, counting down.
AGGCTGTGCTGCAAGACAAGAAAACGAAGGCCGTCATCCACTATTACAACACCCACTTGGATCATGTGGGCACCGTGGCACGCCGCGAGTCCATAAAACTGCTCTGCAGACTGATGGAGCCTGATGTCCAACAAGGCATACCCGTGCTTCTGGGCGGCGACATGAACTCCTCGACAGCCGACACCATCTTCGCTCCCCTATCCCGGGAGTTGGGCATGTACCCCGCCCGCGACCTTACAGAGCAAACAGACAGGGAGCCATCCTTCAACGGCTATGGCACTGTAAACAATGCTTTCGCAAACAACGCCTTTGCCAACATCATCGACCAATTCTTCGTCAAGAACATCTTCCCCATACAGTTCAAAACGATTGTGGATTACTATGGAGTTCCCTATATATCAGACCATTATCCAATATGGTTCCAGTTTTCGATACCATCAGACAAAATAAAAAACCATAAAGAAAAATAATATTCCCGTCTTGCAATAATAACTATAAATCAACGTTTCTCAAAACATAAACATTAATCTATGCGGAGACAAATTTTTACGTTCGTCATCATATCATGCCTTTTGTGTGGCGCGGGGTGCAAAGACACCGACCTCACGCCGGCTTATTTGTACATCACGGAGGAAGACCTCAACAACTGCGTGGATGTCAGCACGTTCAATTACGACCACGACCTCAACTTCGACAGCGAACACCTGGCCGACCTGCAAAAGCACTCTTTCACGCACGTCAATGTCTATGTGAACAACAAAAACTTGGGTTGCTGGCAGTTGCCCTGCAAGGTGCCCGTGTTGCACACTGCCGGCAGCGACTCCTCTGCGGTAGTGCTTCTGCCCGCCTTCAAGAAGACCGGCATGGGGCGCACCATCAGCGGCTACCCCTTCTTCAATGTGCTGCGACAGAACCTGCCGCTCAAAGCCGGCGAAACCTTCAATGTTTCGGACAACCCGCCCGTGTACAAATACAGCGCATACGCTCGCTTCCCCTACTTCGAGACCTTCTCCAACAGCTCGTCGTTCACCCCCACCGACACCTCCTACAGCACACATAGTTTCGTGCCTACGGTTGCGGACGGACGAACAGTGGGCGAAATCGTGCTGCACGGCGCCACCGACAAATTCGACGTCTCCACCACCGACATCGCTCTGCCCACCTACAACTACTATGTTTACTTAGAAGTGACTTACAAAACCGAAGGCGACATTGACATCGGCATGAAACTCTCCACGGCATCGAGTCCCAACTCCGTACATCAGTTGGGCGGCATCTATGCTTCGAATGGAAAGTGGAAAACCATCTACTTCGACCTGTCCAGCATCATTCACGGCTACAATTACACCGGCGCATCCACCACAAACGCCAACATCATCTTCTCCGGCAACGGCGTGGCCGGGTCCAGTGAGACACATTTCCAAATCGACAACGTCAAAGTCATTTACCACCCAGCCGCATAGTGTAGCATGAACAAAAGGAGACTCCTGTTTTCATACGTTTTTTTCGATGTGCTGGCCGCCATCATTTCCTGGGTGTGCCTCTACGTATATCGAAAACTCGTGGGAGAATCCCTCTCTTTCAGCAGCATCGGCGCTGCCATGATGGCCGACAGGACCTTCTTCTGGGGCATCCTGCTCTGCCCGATCTATTGGGTGTTCCTGCATGCCTTCATCGGCTACTATAACAAAATCTACCGGAAATCCCGCATGGACGAGCTGACCACGACGCTCGGCATCACCATTTTCGGCATCCTGATTTTTTTCTTCTTCTTCATATTGGACGACATCGTCACATCGCCGAAAGATTATGTGCGGTACATGTTGTTCTATTTTGCCGTGCAGTTTTTAACAACCTACATACCGCGTGTTTGCACCACCACGCGCGTCAATCGCCGCATCCACAGCGGACAAATCGGCTTCAACACGCTCATTATCGGCAGCGATGCCTACGCACACCAAGTTTACAAGACTGTGATGCAACAGAAACCTGCACCCGGCAACTTTCTGATCGGTTATGTCAAGGTGGACGAGCAGTCTGAAGATCTGCTGCACGACCATCTCGTATGCCTCGGCACATTGGAACAATTGCCCGACATCATCGAGAAGGACCACATCGAGGAGCTGATTGTCACCCTGCACAACGGCCAGCGCAAGCACATCGAAATGCTTATCGCCTTGACGCGCGACCTCGGCAACCTCACGCTGCACATCACCCCCCAGCAACAGGATGTGTTGTTGGGCGCAGTCAAGACCAGCTCCGTTATGTACGAGCCGCTCATCTCCATAACCCCGGAATATCTTCCTACATGGCAGCGCTTCATCAAGCGCGGGTTCGACATCCTGTTTTCGCTGATAGCCCTCATCCTGCTGTTGCCGCTCTACATATTCTTGGCCATTGGTGTGAAACGCTCCTCACCCGGCCCTATATTTTACAAGCAAGAACGAATCGGTTACAAGGGCAAGCCCTTCAATATCATCAAATTCCGCTCCATGAAGAAGAATGCGGAAGAGGCGGGGCCGATGCTCTCCTCCAAGGACGACGTGCGCATTACACCCTTTGGCAAGTTCATGCGCCAATACCGCCTCGACGAAACCCCGCAGTTTTTCAATGTCCTCATCGGTGACATGTCGCTGGTGGGGCCGCGTCCGGAACGCCAATACTACATCGACAAAATCTCCGAGCGCGTGCCTTACTACAAGCTGCTGCTCGGTATCCGCCCCGGCATCACCTCATGGGGGCAAGTCAAGTTCGGCTATGCCGAAAATGTGGACGAGATGATTGAACGCCTCCGCTGGGATTTGCTCTACATCGAGAACATGTCGATACAGATGGATATCAAGATATTGATATACACGGTTTTAATTGTACTAAAGAAAGAAGGGAAATAAACAATGAGTTTCGAAGAACTGAGAGAAAAATATCCAACATTTGATTATTCTTCTTATACCTACGAACTAAAAGGCAACGCTCTTCATATTGAATTCCATTTTCAGATTGGAGATGAAATTCATTTCAGGCCACACATGATTCTGAAGCCCGGCAAGCATGCCCAGTGGCCAGCAGACCTGGCAATCTTGGACGGCATTGTGTTTAACGTCGGCATGATTGAGCTGATCAGCTATTGGAAATGCACCTGCAGTCCAAGGTTATGCATCCATGGATACAAAATCTCCGACGACCAGCAATTTTTCTGGAGAAAGTTATATTGGAACGGCTTGGGAGAGTTCTTTTTCAAGAATCACATCCATTCCAACCACCAGGATTTTCTCAATTTCGAGTTCCCTGGCAGCGCACCCGAGGCTTCGACGTTGGCATTTCCTCATGCAAACGACAGCCAGCGCGTCATCGTGCCCATCGGCGGCGGCAAAGACTCCGTGGTCACGCTCGAAGAGCTCCGCCGCGAGCGCGAGGTGGTGCCCTTCATCATCAACCCGCGCGGCGCCACACTCGACTGTGCCCGCATTGCCGGGTTCACGACACCTGACGACATCATCATCCTTGAGCGCCAAATCGACCCCAAGCTGCTCGAACTCAACCGCGAAGGGTACCTTAACGGCCACACCCCCTTCTCCGCCATGCTGGCCTTTTACACCACCCTGTTGAGCGCGGTCACCGGCATCCGCGACGTGGCCCTCTCCAACGAGTCGTCTGCCAACGAACCGACCATCCCTGGCACCTACGTCAATCATCAATACTCCAAATCACTGGAATTTGAAGAGGATTTCCGCGAATATGTCCACGATTTCATGGGTGACTGCAACCACTATTACAGCCATCTCCGTCCGCTCAACGAGTTGCAGATTGCAGAACGTTTCGCGCAACATCCCCAATATTTCCCGGTTTTCAAGAGCTGCAATGCGGGGAGCAAGGAGAACAAATGGTGCTGCAACTGTCCCAAGTGCCTCTTCGCCTACATCATCCTCTCGCCGTTCATTCCGCGAGAAGAGATGATTAGAATCTTCGGGGAAGACCTGCTCGACAAGCCCTCGTTGGAACACACCTTTGATGAGCTGACCGGCCTCAGTCCTTACAAGCCATTCGAGTGTGTTGGCACCCTGCGGGAGGTTAACGAGGCTATCCACCGCATCCTCGAAAGCCACAAGGACCTATATCTCATCAAGCACTATATCAACGCCCAGCTCGCCCAACTCGACAACGACCTGATGGAAGACTACATTAATATGGCACCGTGAAGAGAGTTACTAGTTAACAGATAATAGATAATAGATAATAGTTAATACCTTAAGTTCTGATCACTAAATACCAACCCCTAACATGACCCCTACATTACTGATTCTTGCTGCCGGAATGGGCAGCCGTTACGGCGGACTCAAGCAGTTGGATCCGATGGGACCCCATGGTGAGACCATCATGGACTACTCGGTCCGCTTCGCCTGGGAAAGCGGCTTTGGAAAGGTTGTCTTCGTTATCCGCCGTTCCATGGAAGAGGATTTCAAGCAGCACATCCTGCCGCGATATGCGGACAAAATCACTGTGGCATACGTTTTTCAGGAGCTTGACCTGCTGCCCGAGGGTTTCACGGTCAATCCGGAGCGGAAGAAGCCCTACGGCACGGCGCATGCCATCCTGGTGGCCCGTGATGCCATCCATGAGCCTTTCACTGTCATCAACGCCGACGACTTCTACGGGCGGCAGGCCTTCAAAGTGATGGCCGATTTCCTGCTCAACAGCGCGCCGACAGTGCCACCGACCTACTCGATGGTGGGCTATCGCCTCGACAAGACGCTGTCGCGCAATGGCACCGTCTCGCGCGGTGTGTGCCGTACTAATGAGCAAGGCTTCCTGACCGACATCGTGGAGAACCACAAAATCGGCTACACCGACAAGGGCATCGAGAACATCGAGGAGGGACTATACAACCACTTTACCGGCGACGAGCCCGTCTCCATGAATTTCTGGGGTTTCACGCCCGGCTTCTTTGACGCCTTGCAGGAACAGTTTGTGGAGTTCATGAAGGCCAACCAAGACAACATCACGGCGGAATACCCCATACCCAACGTCATTGCCACCCTCATGGCACGCGACGAAGCCCGGGTCAAGGTGCTGCCCTGCGATGCCGAATGGTTCGGCGTCACCTACAAGGAAGACAGGCCCTATGTGGTGGAAAAATTAGCACAATTAAAGATTTAGGAGATGCGGTAGGTGATACGCCTATGTCATAAAATCAAGAACATTCACATTTAAAATATATTCGATATGAAATTATTACTGATCAGCAATTCCACCAACTACAAGGAACCCTATCTTGGTTGGTGCCAGCCTCTTCTGGAAGAGTTCATGCAAGGCATGGGCAAGAACGTGGCTTTTGTGCCTTACGCAGGCGTGGATGTGGCCGGCAAGGTCTATCCCGCCAGCTATGACGCCTACACGGAGCGCGTGCAGAATGTGTTCAAACAATTCGGCAAGAAGATCAATTCCGTCCACAGTGCCAAAGACCCCGCCAAGGTCATCGAGAAGGCCGACATCATCGTGGTGGGTGGCGGCAACACCTTCCATCTGGTCGCCGAGCTGCACCGCAACAAGCTCATCGAGCCTATCCGCCGCAAGGTCATGGAAGGCACGCCCTACATCGGCTGGAGCGCCGGTTCCAACGTGGCCTGCCCCACTCTCTGCACCACCAATGACATGCCCATCGTCATGCCCGAGAGTTTCAAGTGCCTCGACCTGGTGCCTTTCCAGATCAACCCGCACTATATCGACCCTTATCCCGAGAAAATCAACGACGCCATCCGTCATGGTGGCGAGACCCGTCAAGTGCGCATCAACGAATACTTGGCCGTCAACCAGGAGCGCACCGTCGCCGGCCTGCGCGAAGGCACCGCCCTTTGGGTTGACCACGAGCGCATCACGCTGCGCGGCACCCGCAAAATGATTGTCCTCCGTTACGGCAAAAAACCGACGGAAAAGAAACCGGGCGACACTTTCGAGTTCGACCTCAAATAAGTTCTTTCTCGGAATCACCTTTGCACGACAGGAGACAATCAACGCTCCGTCGCATCAAGTCTAATCATCCAATGTAAACAACAGGATGGGTGCAAACACAGAAAACAGCATCCGTCCTGTTTGTGTTTCTAATGTGTCCTCGCCAAAACATGACACAAAGATGATGACTATAAGGGCAATATAGAGGAGCGTGACCTTGTTGCGCATCTTGAGGAAGGGAAAGACGAGGACAAACAGGAAATATACCACCAACAATATGCCGCCCATCAGCCAATATGTAAGGAATTGCTGGTGGCTGCCGCGGTTTTGCTTGTATGCGATGGTGGAATTCTGCGCGGCCAGCTGTTCGTCCAATGCCGCCTTGAAATCGCCGATACCGACCCCCAGCTGCCAGTTATCCTCTATGACTGCCGCGGATGCACGCCACAGCTCGATGCGCTGCAAAAGCGTGGAGTTATCAATATAGCGATATTGCCAGAACATCGATAAGCTGAAAAAATTCTGGTAAAGCACGCGGCGAAGGCCAAACGGACGGGTATAGTCATAATTGGCAATGTAGCGTTCCACATTGCGGATATCATCCTCATCCAAAGCCATCACACCGGCATAGTCTTTGTGCAGCCCCTTGGAGTTGAGATAACGTATCAGGGTTTGTTCCAGATAATCGTTGTACAGGGAGTCGGACCTGAGAGCCCATGCGGCCTGCAACTCGGGCTTGCACACATAATAGCCGATGCGGTGCCCGCTTTCCACGGGTGTCTCCTCGTCAAATTCATACGCGTTCCCCAGCGCCGTCTGAGTCTCCGTAATCGTGATGTCCTGGTTCTTAAAATATTTGGTACAAATACGACTGGTATAGACGGTGCCTGCGACAATCGCCGCCGTGAGCAGAGACAACGAGACGGCGCGAATCCAGCCTGACGGCATGGAAATCAAGGCGTAGAACAAGAACACCACACAAAGAACAGCCAAAATGAGAATGCCCGTCAAGGTTTGGGCAAAGAACAGATACCCGACGAAGAAGACCATCACGGCCAAATACAACCAATTCAACCAGTGCCACTGGCTGCTCCGGGTGAGGAAATAGAAACAGAACGTGATGGACAGGTCAATGCACAGGCTGAAACGAATATGGTCGATGAAAATCGAGATTTCCCGGATATTGGATACGGTATGGGTCAGCCAATAGGTGACAGAGCAGACGCAGCAGAATGCCGTGCTGGCGACAAACGTGTTCAGGATCCAATCCAGCTCCTTCTTTGTGAATGGCCGAGTCGTGATGACCACTATCGGGGCAAAAAGCAAGGGCAGCTTGGACAGCAAGTTATGCGAGGCGAACGCCCAGTTTTCCGTTTTGATGAGACCCAAGAGGCATGCCACGAAAAGACCGGCAAATATAAGGCCTTCCTTGTTAGCTTTCAGATTGCTCCATTTTTCCTTCCAATTCCACTCTGCAATCCAATTCAAAAAGAGAATGAACGAAGTCAGCCCCATGGAGAAATGAGACAGCGGCATGGAGGCAACCAACACCATCGTGCCAAACAGGTAGACTTTATGATGAAAAAGTTCGCGCGTCAAATCAGGCTATTTTTTGGGGGAGAGAATAGAGTTGTAGCGAGCCTTGTCGAGCAGGATGGCTTTGGCGACGGCGATGTCATTATCCTCGCTAAGCATATTGATGATGCGGCCCTTCTGATAGTAGTAACGCACTACTATCTCCGAAGCCAGATACTTGCAGATTTCATCCTTGTAACGAGTAAGATCCTCCGACTTCTCCTGTTTGAGTTTTTCTTTCAGTTGATTATAATAGGGCTCGATATCCTTGAAGACACGATCCTCCTGCGCAGCCGTTTTGAGTTTCTCAAGCAGTTCCTCTGTGACAGTCTTATAGGAGTAGTCCTTGTCCTTCAAGAAATTGACAAATTCCTGGTAGAGTTTGTCATCCACCGTAAACTGGTCGGCGGGCGGAATAGACTCATGCTTGGCACGATAATCGTTCGCAAAGTCAAAAACGAGGTTGTGCGTCACCAACGAAAGCAAAATTTCGCTCAGCAGACTATCTTCGGTAATCACGTCAGGTTCGACGCCGCCTTTGTCGTAAACGGTGCGTCCGTTTTTCGTCTTATAGGCAACCGCCAAGGAATCAGGGATTTTGAAAGCACCCTTAGTCGTATCCTTGTCGAAATATTCGATATTTTGCACGCAACGTCCGGAAGGGATATAATATTTGGCAACCGTAATTTTCAAGGAAGTGTTGTAATCAAGAGGCAACACATTCTGCACCAACCCCTTGCCAAAGCTCTTCTTGCCAACGATGACACCTCGGTCAAGATCCTGGAAAGCGCCCGAGACAATCTCGGAGGCAGAGGCGCTATGGTCATTCACAAGAACGACCACCGGGATATCCTTGTCCGTAGCGGGTGCCATAGTTTTATGAACACGCTGCAATTCAGGAATCTTGCCCTTGGTCTCGACAATTTGCACGCCTTTGTCCACGAAGATGTTCATGATGTTGACTGCTTCGTTCAAGAGGCCGCCTCCATTGTCGCGAAGATCAAGGATAAAATATTTCATGCCTTGTTCCTTGAGCTTAAGGAAAGCCTCGCGCACCTCAGAGCTGGCCTTTTCGGTGAACTGGTCGAGTTTCACGTAGCCGATTTCCTTGTCCAACATGCCGGAATAGGGAATGTTGGGCATCTTTATCTCTTCGCGGACAATGTTGAAGGTAAGGTTTTTATTCTCAGACGGGCGGAAGACTTCCAACACAAGGGTGGATCCGGGTTGGCCTTTCATGGCTGCACTCACGTCGGAGGAGTTCTTGCCTTCGAGGGATTGGCCATTCACCTTGCGAACCACGTCGCCGGCACGAAGACCGGACTTTTGGGAAGGAGTTCCTTCGTAGGGCTCGGAAATCACCACATCCTTGCCATGCTGCTGAATAAGCGCCCCAATCCCGCCATACTGGCCGGTGGTCATCATGCGAAAATCCTCTATCTCCGACTCCGGATAGAAAACCGTATACGGATCCAGCGAGTTGAGCATCGCATCAATGGCGGTCTGCGTCAATGCGCCGGGCGAAATCTCGTCGGCATACTTGTCGTTTAGTTCCTTGAGAATGGAGACGAATATGTCCACATTCTTCGCGATTTCAAAATCGTTTTGGGCGGCCAAAGGCGCCGTCAGAAGAACGGCTGCCACCACAGTCAATAGCGCTCTTTTCATCATATTCAATAAAGGCGGCAAAAATACGAAAATACCGCGTTGCATGAAACGAGAGAATGGATAATTTATTGTATAAGGTCGGCGGCCACGGCAAGTGGCGTTTGACCTATCGGTTAACCAGCATCTGCATGATCTGGATGGCGTTGGTGGCGGCCCCCTTCCGGAGGTTGTCAGCCACCACCCAGAGGTTCAGTGTCTTGGGCTGCGAGAAGTCTCGACGGATGCGTCCCACAAAAACCTCGTCCTTGTCCTTGGCAAACAACGGCATGGGATAGAGATTCTCGGCAGGATTGTCTTGCACAACAACACCAGGCATATTGTTCAGCAAATCATACACTTCTGACATTTCGAAATCCTCGTAGAACTCCACATTGACAGACTCGGAGTGCCCACCCGTCACAGGAACGCGGACAACGGTGGCAGATACGCCAATCTCATTGTCACGCAATATTTTGCGCGTCTCATTCAACAATTTGGTCTCTTCCGTCGTATAACCATTCTCCTCAAAGGTGCCACCATGCGGGAATAGGTTCATGTCTATCTGATATGGATATGCCATGTCGCAAGGCTCACCGGCGCGCTCCTTGGCCAACTGGTTGACAGCCTTCATGCCTGTGCCCGTAATGGATTGATACGTGGAGACAACGATGCGTTTGATGCGATAACGTTTGTGCAACGGAGCCAACGCCATCACCATCTGTATAGTCGAGCAATTCGGGTTGGCAATAATGTGATCGGCAGGACGAATCACATCACCGTTAATCTCGGGCACCACCAAGGGAATGTCGGGGTCACTGCGCCATGCCGAAGAGTTGTCGATGACCACCGTGCCCTTCTGGGCAAACAAAGGGGCGTATTGCAGCGACGGACCGCTGCCGGCAGAGAAAATGGCATACTCTGGAGCCTGTTCTATGGCCTCCTCGACTGAGACCACATTACACACTTTTCCGGCAAATGTCACCTTTTTGCCCACTGAGCGGGCGGAAGCGGCAGGAATAAGTTCGCAATCTCCAAATCCTCTTTCTTCCAACACTTTACGCATAACGCCACCCACTAATCCAGTGGCTCCTACCAAAGCTATTTTCATCATTGTTTTTCGATTCTAAAAAGTTATTAACAAATCTGGACTTTTGCCTGCAAAGATACTATTTTTGCAGACAGAAAATCAAACAAAAATGAACAGTATGAAAAAACATATGTATCTATTATTATGTTGTGCCAGCCTATGGAGCCTGTCGGCTCAACCCATCGGGCGCTACGACATCGTCATCAGCGAGATCATGGCCGACCCCACGCCTGTCGTGGGCCTGCCCGCCGCGGAATACGTGGAACTGCACAATCGTCTACCCTATACCTGCACGTTGAACAACTGGAAACTTAAGATTGGCAACACTGTCAAGAATCTGCCGAACATTGAGCTGGACAGTGCCGACTATTGCGTCATTCTTGCAGACAAATACCGAGCGGAGTTCCTACCCTTCTGCACACATCTTTACACACTATCGTCGCTCAGTATCACCGACGGCGGGCAAAGCCTCACGCTGTACAACGAGCAGGGCTCCGTCATACACTCTGTTACATTTCGCAAGTCGTGGCATACAGAAAGCATCAAACAGGATGGCGGCTGGTCACTGGAGATGATAGACGAAGACTTACCTTGTGCCGGGCGGGAGAACTGGAACTCCTCTATATCCCCCGAAGGCGGCACGCCCGGCATGCCCAACGCGTCCAGACAGGATATAAGGGACTACGAGCCACCTGAGATGCAACGGCTCACGCTCATAGACAGCAATACGATACGGCTCTTCTTCACCGAACCCGTGCGGCTGCCACCGCCGCCCATGGACTGGATTTCCATAGAACCATCTGTAAACATTATTGACATCCGGGAGGTGCCACCCAACTTCAACGCCCTTGACATCCAGATAGCCGACCCGCTATCCGCGGGCATACGCTACAGGCTTTGCACAGACGGCACTCTGTGCGACTGTGCAGGCAACGTCATCCGCACAGAATGCCTACCCGCAGGCGCAAGCGAACGACCTTTGCCGGGTGACATCGTCATCAACGAAATACTCTCCCACCCCTTCGAGGGTGCGGATGCCGACTTTGTGGAACTTTACAACCGCTCCAACAAGATCATCGACCTCAAGGAGGTCAAGATTGGCTCTGGCGGGGACACCATGCCCAACAAGGCTGTCATTGCCGTCGGCTCGGGGCGGCTGCTGTTCCCCGATGAATACTGCGCACTCTGCAAGGATAGGACGCACACCATGGCACACTACTTCTGCCACGACCCGAGAGCCCTGCAGGAATGTGACTCGCTGCTGGCCTACGCCAACGCCGAAGGGGTGGTATTCCTCACCACCATCGGCCTGCAGACACTCGACAGACTGGCCTATAACGATAAAATGCACTACTCGGGACTTACCTCCGACGAAGGCGTGAGCTTAGAACGCCTGCGCACGGATTACCCCACGCAGGATGAAGACAACTGGCACTCCGCCGCCTCCACCGCCGGATATGCCACCCCTGGATTCAAAAACTCCCAAGCCGGAGCGGAACTGCCCCGCGACGACATCACCATCATACCGGAAGTCTTCTCTCCCGACAACGACGGGGTCGACGACTATACCGAGTTCGCCCTCATCTTCACTCAATTAGAGAACCGGCTGTCGATTCAAATTTTTGACCGACACGGACATCCCGTGCGACTGTTGGCGAACAACGAATATTGCGGTACAGAAGCCCTGTTCCGCTGGGATGGCACCGACGACAACAGACAACCCCTGCCGTCAGGGTCATACGTGGCACTGATCAGCTGGTGGAATCAGGAAGGGAAGGCGAAACGTGTACGGAAAGTGGTAAGTATATGGAGATAACCTGATTATCAGCTGCTGACATTAAGATTACAACTGGTTTTCAATCCTTGATGCATCTCACCGAATAGGCAGCCTCCTTGGGGGTGCAGTTAATTTCCACCGTGGCGTTGGTGACGTAGAAATGGTGGATGGGCGCCGTCACTTCGCTACCGTCGGAGGCGGTCCAGAAGCCGGCATCAACGCCGAAGCCGTCGAAGGTGTGGAGGAAATTGCCGGCAGGGAGCACGTCCATGCCGGAAGTGTTGTTCGCCCTCGAAGCATCTGCGACGCTGCAATCGGGTGCAGGCGAGAAGGAGTTGTATTGCCACCCTTCACGCGATGCCATCGCCTTTGCCACGTTGTTCACGTCAGTGCCGCAACGATGTTCTTCCTTGTAACCCAAGTAATCCTCCAAGTTCATCCACTCGAAGTTGGAGGGCAGATGCCAACCATCGGGGCATAAACTCTGGATGCCGCTGGGCACCGCCTCTGTCGGTTTTTTACCCGTCAGACAAGTGTTCCAGCTATAAAGCAGACCATATCTGGCCACCTGCGTGGAGTCGCCGTTGGGATAATAGTAAAAGAGTTCTGTTGCGGAGGTCTCCTTGCCCAACACCAACGGCTTGCCGTCCGGGAAATGGGTGACGCGCAAATTTTCGCGCATCCAGCACTGGCTGCCGAGTTGTACTGTCTGATAGACGTTGCCGTCACGGTCGGTTACCATGCCGCAGTCGCCCTGCGCCCTTACGCATGCAAAGTTCAAAAATATCAACAGCGATACAAGAGTGAGTCTTTTCATAGTGAGGAGTTTTTAGGATTATTGCCAAATCATTTCATCACAAAAGAGATAGGATGGTTGCCCCGGAGCCTGGTGCCATGCGGGCAACGGCCCCGCATTCTTCACTACCACACGCACATAGCGCGCGTCCAATCCAAGATCATCGGCTTGTAGCGTATAGATTCCGCTTTCACTCGCGTGATGGTCCACGTTGGGCACGGTCAACGTGCGATATAAATCATAGTCGCGGCCATTCTTGGAGACATACAGCTCCACGGTCGTCGGAGCCATGATCCAATCGTGGATATGCTGGAAGAAACGCGTCTTGAAGTGGTCGAGGTGCAAAGTTGAGCCGAAGTCGAACTCCACGTCGATGTCGTTTCCCCAGTAGCCCTGCCACGTGCCATCGCCGTACGAATCGCCACCGGCCGTACCGTCAGCAAGTCCTTGCATTCCGGACGCTTCGTACTGAGGTCTATACGTGGCAAAGGGCGTGTTCAGTTTGCTAATCTTCCCTAACCCCTTATGGAGCAACACATACTTTTCAGAGACCACATCCTCCCCCATTGCATTGCGCGTCATCGCCCGAACATTAGCGGAATGATCGAGGGTAAAAGGACCCTGATAGGGATTCTCTCCCATTTGCGGTACACGTCCATCCAGCGTATAGTATATATCCTGGTCTCCAAACAACGTACGCATGGTAACCACTGCTTCTCCCCTGTCATTCAACTTCGAGCTGATAAGCACATGGTTGTCGAGGTCAAGCAACTCCTGCGCGACGCGGTCAAAGCGTCGTTCCACGATATCGCGGCTATACTGCCGGCACTCCTCGTCCCAAAGAGGAATGTATTGCTTTTTCACAGCATGCAGCTGCTTCAACAACTCATCCGCTCTTGTTCGCAAGGATTGGGCTGAAACCTCTTTGTTGCCCTCCACATAGCGGTTAAGGTCATATCGAAACATATTGCGAAGCATCACAAAGCGTTGCCGGTCATAGACGTATGGAACAAAGCGGGCAACGGCTGTGGCATTGTAATCTTCGATGGTTGGAACGGGAATCTTGCGACAGGCTTGTTCGCTAACCTGAATCAGCTTGGCATTCATGTCGTAATAGTCACGCGACATATTGGAAGCATAACTATCCCAGATGCTCTCGTAAAGCGCATTGTTCTGGAAAAAGAGCGGGATGTCAACCTGTTCATAGAGGCGCATAAGGTCGATGTGTTCCGGCGGGAAAAAGAAACTTTCACCAAAGCACTTGTTAAATTCATCGAGGCGCGCCGCTCGTTCCTGGTCGGCAGCGACAGGAGCATTCTGTTGCAACGGCTTCCACGCCATATCTGCAGCCCAGGCCATGCCGTGCCACGTGGTGTTGAAGAGTGATTCACCAGAATCATCCCAAGCCGTATTCATCATTCCCATAGCACCATGCTGATGTCCATCACGAACCAAGTTGGCAATATTTTTAGTATACGTATCATAGCTGGGATAGACCGTACCCCACATACTCATGCCCGGCGCAACCATAAATTCAAAGCCCGCCTTAGCAAAAGGCTCCATCATGTCGGCATAGCTATCTGAAGGGGCGTACATCCAGACAAGCATCAGCATGTCCTTGGGCAGTTGGCGCACGATTTCAGGATCCTTGGCGGCAATATCCCCCCACATCATCACACGCTTGCCCTGCTTCCGCAGGATGTCATATACCCAACGGACGTGGTCGACATAAACCTGCGAGGCACCGCCATGGGACTCCACATAGCCACGCGCCTTGCCGTTGCCCAAGGCCTCCGTCTCATCGCAGTTAATATTAAAGAAGGGGGACTTGTATGCCTTTGCCACAGTCTCCAACTGATACTGCAGAAATTTGCGGGTGTCATCCGAGCCAGGGTCAACGTTCGCCTTGGTGTCGGCCATATCTTGGTAAAACGGGATGCGCAGGGTTTTCTCGGCATGCGCCAAGCACTGCTGGTTGCCAAAAAATTCAATATGGAACTGCGCGGCATACTCCTCCAGCTCCTTGATTTGCGAGACAGTAAGTCCATCTCCCGGCGCAATGTCAGGATAGTCGTCCAACTTAAAAAGATGCTCAGTATAAAGATTAAAGAAGTTCATTTTGTATTGCGCCAATGTCGCAATTTCACGTTTAAGGAACTCCACCGTGGGCACAGGCCCGCGACTGATGTCATCCATCCAGCCCCGGTATTGGAGTGCCGGATAGTCGGTGATGCGCATGCAAGGCACTTTGTTTTGATAATGTCTGCATATCTGCCGAAGGCTCATTTCCGCATAGTAGAGTCCCGTCTCCGTGGTCGCGGACATTACAATCTTTTTCGGCAGAATTTCAAGGACATATCCCTGATCCATGTTTGTGTCGATGGGCAGAGCACTCACCAAGAGCTTCTTTACGGGTGTTTTTTCGGTAACAGAGCAGGTGCCCGAAAGTATTTCCACATGCTGTGGCGCGGGGATGACCCCAATATTTTGGGCGCGACAGGAGAGTGTGCCGAGCAGGCACAGGATGCATACTAACGTGAGTCGTGAATGGATTTGACGAATATTCATAGAGGATGTGTTGGAGGGTGCAAAAGTAGCAAATAATCGGATAGCGCCGTCACATCGGCATATTCTTGCCAGACTTTTAGGCTTTCGGGCTTGAGACAAGCCAACAAAAAAGGCCGCTCTTTCGAGTGGCCTTGGGGTATATCTTTGAGTATAGTGTTTGCTTTATTCAGCGGTGGGAGCACTCTCCTCAGCGGGGGTCTCGACGGCAGCTTCGGCAACGGGCTCGGCGGCGGGAGCAGCGGATTTCTTGCTGCTACGACGGGTACGAGTGGCCTTCTTCTTGGTGCCAGCCTCCGTGGTGTAGTTCTCGTTGTAGTCAACGAACTCAATCATGCACATTTCGGCATTATCACCTTTGCGGAAACCGGTCTTGAGGATGCGGGTATAACCACCGGGACGCGTAGCGATCTTGGGAGCGATTTCGGTAAACAGTTCCTTGATGGCGTATTTGTTATGCAACTGGGCAAATACAATACGACGGGAATGGGTAGTATCACTCTTGCTGCGGGTCACTAAAGGTTCCACATACTTTCTCAACTCCTTGGCCTTGGCCAGGGTCGTGTTGATGCGCTTATGCATGATGAGGGACGTGGCCATATTGGAAAGCATAGCCTTCCGATGGGCGTCCGTTCTTCCTAAGTGATTGATTCTTTTAGCGTGTCTCATTGTTATTATTCGTTATCTAAGTTATATTTTGAAATATTCATACCAAATTCCAGACCTTTGGATTTCACCAGCTCTTCCAACTCGGCCAAGGACTTCTTGCCGAAGTTGCGGAACTTGAGAAGATCGCTCTTCTGGATAGCCACAAGGTCGCCGAGAGTTTCAATTTCAGCGGACTTCAGGCAGTTGATGGCTCTGACGGAAAGGTCCATGTCAACGAGCTTGGACTTCAGGATCTGGCGAATGAGCATGGCATCCTCGTCAACATTCTCCACAACCTCCGTTTGTTCCGGTGCGTCAAGAGAAATCTTGTCTTCAGAGAAGAGGGCAAAGTGTTGGATGAGGATTTTGGCAGCTTCCTTCAGGGCATCCTTGGGATGGATGGAGCCGTCGGTCTCGACATCGAGAACGAGCTTTTCGAAGTCGGTCTTCTGCTCGACACGGTAAGGCTCGATCACATACTTCACGTTCTTGATAGGCGTGTGGATAGAGTCCATCGCGATGACGTCGATACCTTCGTGCAAGGTGCGGTTATCCTCAACCGGCACATAGCCACGGCCCTTGTCAATCGTGATTTCCATGGTGAGAATCACGGAAGGATCCATGCGGCAGATCAGTTGTTCGGTGTTGAGAACTTGGAAGAAGTTGAGGAAACGGTTGATGTCGCCGGCCTTGAAAGTCTCCTGACCGGAGATGACGATGGTGGCCTTTTCCGCATTGTTGTTCTCGACCTTGTTCTTGAAGCGGACCTGTTTGAGGTTGAGGACGATGTCGATGACATCTTCCATAACGCCAGGGATGGAGGAGAACTCCTGAGATACGCCTTGTATCTTCACGGATGTAATGGCATAGCCTTCCAATGAGGAGAGCAGCACGCGGCGAAGGGCGTTGCCGATGGTGACGCCATAGCCTTGCTGGAGGGGACGAAACTCGAATATGCCGTGGAAATCGTCGGCCTCGTTCATTATGACCTTGTCAGGTTTTTGAAATGTTAATATAGCCATTGTTGTTGTTTTTTAAATTAATGATCTGTGTGAACTGTGAGCTGTGAACTGTGAACTGTGAACTGGTTGCAACAGATCACAGGCCACAGGTTACGGATCACTATTTGGAGTACAACTCGACGATTGCCTGCTCGTTGATGGTCTCCGGAATTTCCTCTCTTTGCGGGTAGTTCATGAACTTGCCCACCATCATGTTGCCGTCCCATTCGAGCCAGGCGTGGTTCATGGCCTTGCCATTGAGGGAGTTGGTAACCACTTCGAGGGCTTGGGAGCGTTCGCGCACTTCAACGGTGTCGCCGGGCACGAGCAAACGGGAGGGGATGTTGCAGATTTGGCCATTCACGGAAATGTGACGGTGGTTGACCAACTGGCGGGCTGCTGCACGCGACGGGGCGATGTTGAGACGATACACAACATTGTCGAGACGGGACTCGATGAGCTGCATCAAGTTCTGGCCGGTCACACCCTTGCGGCTGGCGGCGAGACGGAAGATCTTACGGAACTGGCGCTCGAGGATACCGTAGGTGTATTTTGCTTTTTGTTTCTCCTGAAGCTGCATGCCATACTCAGAGAGTTTTGAACGTCTTCTGGACTGGCCGTGCTGACCCGGGGCGTAGTTGCGTCTCTCGAGATATTTGTCGGGGCCGTAGATGGGTTCCTTGAATTTACGTGCGATTTTGGTTTTGGGACCTGTATATCTTGCCATAATTCTAAAATTTCTTATTGTAAAACGTTTTCGATTCTCAAATTATACTCTTCTGTGTTTCGGGGGACGACAGCCGTTGTGGGGAAGCGGAGTCACGTCGGTGATCTCTTCCACCATGATGCCCGTGGTGTAGATGGAGCGGATGGCGGATTCACGACCTTGGCCGGGACCCTTCACATAAACCTTCACCTTGCGCAGGCCGAGGTCGTATGCAACCTTGGCACAATCCTGTGCGACCATCTGGGCAGCGTAGGGAGTGTTTTTCTTGGAACCTCTGTATCCCATCTTGCCAGCGGAAGACCAGGAAATCACCTGACCGTCGTTGTTGGTGAGGGACACGATGACATTATTGAAAGAAGCATATATGAACGCTTTTCCGGAAGCATCTATTCTGACGACTTTCTTCTTGGATGTTTTGGTGTTCTTTGCCATAATTATATGTTTTCTCTATCCATGAAATGATTAATAACTACTTCGTTGCTTTCTTCTTGTTAGCAACGGTCTTCTTACGTCCCTTGCGGGTACGAGCATTGTTCTTGGTGCTCTGACCGCGCACGGGCAGTCCCAGACGGTGACGGATGCCACGATAGCAACCGATGTCCATCAGACGCTTGATGTTCATTTGCTCTTCAGATCTGAGCGGTCCTTCCACCTTCATCTCGTTAACCAGCCCACGAATTGCTGCCAATTCGTCGTCATTCCATTCATTTACCTTCTTGTCCCAGCTGATACCGGCCTTCGTCAGAATCTTTTGGGCGGTGCTCCTGCCGATTCCGTAAATATAGGTCAGACCGATCTCGCCATGTTTGTTTTTAGGTAAATCAATACCTGCAATTCTTGCCATATTACTTTATGATTTTATTGAGTTAATAATTATTTTATCCTTGACGTTGTTTCATCTTGGGGTTTTTCTTGTTAATCACGTAAACCACGCCGTGGCGCTTCACCACGATACAGTCTTCTGATCTCTTCTTTACTGATGCTCTTACTTTCATTGTCTTATTTGTTTATTGTTTTTATTATTTCTTGTTGTCTTTGAACTTTTACGCCTTGTAGCGGAAAGTGATTCTTCCTTTTGTGAGGTCGTATGGGGACATGGCCACTTGAACTTTGTCGCCGGGCAGAATCTTAATGTAATGTAGGCGCATCTTGCCAGAGAGATGGGCGATGATCTCGTGCCCGCTTTCCAATTGGACGCGATAGAGACCGTTGCCGAGTGCTTCCGTCACAATGCCGTCTAAATCGAATGATGATTGCTTAGCCATATTATTTATGTGTTAGTAAAGTTCAGTGGTTCCGATCACTTCTGCCAGGAGCTTGTAGGTCGAGATGACCTCCGTGCCCTTGTCGGTGATGATCAATTGATGTTCGTAATGAGCCGCAGGCTTGTGGTCTTGGGTGCGGATGGTCCAGCCGTCATTCTCCATGTAGATCTTGCGGGATCCCAGGGTGATCATCGGCTCGATGCAGATGCACATGCCCGGCTGCAGACGGTCGCCCGTATGGGGGCGTCCGTAGTTCGTGATATCCGGGCGCTCGTGCATATCCCTGCCGATGCCATGGCCGCAGAGCTCGCGCACCACGCCATAGTTGTACTGTCCCACGTAGCTCTCCACCGTATAACCGATGTCGCCCACCGTATTGCCGGCAATGGCCACAGCGATAGCACGGTTGAGAGACTCCTTGGTGCGTTCCAGCAGCAAGCGGACTTCCTCCTTCACCTCGCCGACAGCGAAAGTGTAGCAGAAATCGCCGTGGAAACCGTCCAGCAACGCTCCACAATCCACAGAGATTATATCGCCGTCTTTGAGCACATCGCCCTGTTTGGGGATGCCGTGAACCACGACATCGTTGACAGACAGGCAGAGGGAAGCAGGGTATCCTTCGTATCCCTTGAAGGAAGGGATGGCGTGGTGGTCGCGGATGCACGTCTCGCCCACTTGGTCGAGGTACAGCAAGGGCACGCCCGGCTGTATGTGCTTGGCCACCTCGGCAAGCGTGACGGCCACCACATGGGCACTCCGTTTAAGCTTCTCGAAGTCCTCTTCACTCTTATATTTAATCCTGCGGAACATTGTCATCAAATATTAGCCTCCATAGACACCGCCCATGCGGCCTTTAATTCTACCGGATTTGGTCAAACCATCGTAATGTCTCATCAACAGGTGGCTCTCAATCTGCTGGAGGGTGTCCAGCACGACACCGACCATAATGAGCAGGGAGGTGCCGCCGAAGAACTGGGCGAACTGTTGGTTCACACCGAAATGACGAACAATAGCGGGCAACACGGCCACGATACCCAGGAAAATGGAACCGGGCAGGGTGATGCGCGACATGATGGTATCGATCAGCTCGGCGGTCTGCTTTCCTGGCTTCGTGCCGGGGATGAAGCCACCGTTCTTCTTCAGGTCATCGGCAATCTGCTGAGGATTGATGGTGATGGCCGTATAGAAATAGGTGAAGGCGACGATGAGCAGGAAGAACACGACATTATAGCCGAGACGGTTATAATCAATGAAACTGCTCCAGAAACCGGAGGTGGTCTCCGTGGAGATATTAACGAAGGTCAAGGGGATGAACATGAGGGCCTGGGCGAAGATGATAGGCATCACGCCGGCAGCGTTGACCTTGAGGGGAAGATAGTTGCGGACACCGCCATATTGCTTGTTGCCGACCACACGCTTGGCGTATTGGACGGGCACGCGGCGGGTGCCTTGGACGAGCATGATACAGACACCGATGATGACCATCATCAGCACGATTTCGATGATGAAGATGATCGGGCCGCCGTTCATTTCGCTGATACGAGCCACAAATTCGGCGCGAAGAGCGTAAGGCAGACGGGCGATGATACCAATCATGATGATCATGGAGATACCGTTGCCGATACCGTTGTCGGTGATTCTCTCACCGAGCCACATGATGAACAAGGTGGCGGAGATGAGGAGGATGAAGGCGCTGATGGCGAATGCGGAGAATCCGAGAATCTTCGTGTTCAGCATGGAGGGGGCAATGGCGCCAGGGAATTGGTTGGCGATTTGGGCGATGTAAGCCGGGGCCTGGATGGCCAACACGAGAACCGTCAAATAACGGGTGATCTGGTTGATTTTCTTACGACCGCTTTCGCCTTCCTTTTGGAGACGTTGGAAATAAGGCACTGCCAACGTCATCAATTGCACGATAATGGATGCGGAGATATACGGCATGATACCCAAGGCGAAGATGGAGGCATTGGAGAATGCACCACCGGAGAAGAGGTCCAACATGCCGAGCAGACCCTTTTGGGCTGCACTGGTGAACGCGGACAGGCCGCCGGGGTTGATGCCGGGCAGCACGACGTGCGCGCCGAAACGATAAATCAGGATGATGAAGAGCGTATAGAGGATTCTCTTGCGCAGGTCTTCAATCCTGAAGATGTTTTTAATAGTTTCGATAAATTTTTTCATTGGTGATGGAAGTTAAGTTAGGAACTATTCTACCGGCGTCTCAGCGGGGGCGTGGAGGAGCGTGGCGGTGCCGCCGACCTTCTCGATGGCTTCCTTGGCTTTGGCAGAGAACTTGTCAGCCGTCACATTGACCTTGGCGGTAAGTTCACCCTTGGCCAGGATGGCGATGCGGTCGCTCTTCTTGGCGAGACCGTTGGCGACGAGAACCTCAAGGTTCACATCGGTGATGTTCTTCTTATCAGCCAAGGTCTGGAGCGTGCTCACGTTGATGGCGTTGTACTCCACACGATTGATGTTCTTGAAGCCTCTCTTGGGGAGGATACGGTAGATGGGCATCTGGCCGCCTTCGAAACCAATTTTGCGGCTGTAGCCGGAACGGGACTGTGCGCCCTTGTTACCACGGGTGGAAGTGCCTCCTTTGCCGGAGCCCTGGCCTCTTCCTATTCTTCTTTCACTGTGAGTTGAATTCGCTGCTGGTTTAAGGTTGTGTAAGTTCATTCTATCTTGAATTTCTATGTTACTAATTTAATGATTACTCCTCCACGGAAACAAGGTGCTTGATGGAGTCCACTATGCCGAGGATTTGCGGCGTGGCCTCATGTTCGACAGTTTGATGCATCTTGCGCAAGCCCAAGGCTTCCAAGGATCTCTTCTGGCGGCTGGGTCTGTCAACCGCACTCTTAACTTGTGTGATTTTAATCTTTTTCATTCCCTACAAATTTTTTTTGTTTATTACTTTTATTGTTTATATCATAAAAAAATAGCGCACTTTTGGAAGAAAAATGCAACTATTCTAACATACGTAACCATAAGAAATCCACCCTTCAATCCATCTCTATATTTCAATACAGTCCGTGAAAATCAGATAGTTACAAGCCTCAACCGCCTTAACGGAATTGGCATCTGCATTCCACTTCAAAAAGCGTGCAAAGATACACTTTTTTCTTTATGAACAATATGTTGATAAATTTTTTTTCTACCATCACAACTGATGTGATATTTCACAATGTTTAGCTGAGCAAAGGAAAAACCATACGATATACTTTTCGGCAATGATATAGATGTTGATCTGCAGTTTTATTGGTTATTACGGATTAACACTTGTTATAGCAGATTGCATGTGCAGTTGCAGTATTTTTCATAATCAGATACACATTGTTTTCTTAGTCCGCACACCCGTGCGGACATCCCATAACTCCCCTTCTTTTTTAAGAAGGGGTGGCCGCAGGCCGGGGTAGTAACATAAAGTATCAGAATACCTTATAGAAAAAGGCTGTCAACAACGGCATCAGAGCCGAAGGCCACAATGTCCGGAATCTTTCTTCGAACAAGAATCTGTCGGATCATGCCCCCCAATATGTCGAGTCTGGCACTAAGGATGGCCTATCGGCCAATCTTTTATATTACTACCCCGCCCTTCGGGCACCCCTTCTGAAAATCAGAAGGGGAGTTGGGGCATTGTGGCACGAAGGTGCCACAGGTGTTTATGGGATGTCAAGACCGTTGTATTAGTCTCTCTGGGTCAACTTCTATATCATTGCCTACTTTTCCAACCCGCACGCAGTGACGGCGTGAGCACAACTCCCCTTCCCTTGGGTGTGGGGCGGAACGAAGGCACAGAAGCCCTCTCGCGGCGCGGGAGTCGGCATCCAAGATGCATGAAACTTGCTCGCCGCGAAAGGGAGATGTCGGAAAAATGTGGCGTTTATCCCAGCCTGGTGCCATCATGTATATAACCACCCAAAAAAAACGCCCCGACAGTGCAGGGCGTGACCTCATCAGTTGTTAAAAGAGTTATTAATCGCGGAGGCAGCGAACAGTAAAAGCGTAATACGGTTTCGAAGATGTCATAGACACAAACGACCTAGAGGCTTGTAAAGAAATGTGAAACGCATAAGAATACTTTGTGGTTGACCACATATAACAAGTATTACCCAAATTCCTGTATTGTTTATCGTAATAACCTGCAGCGACCAGGGATAAACCCGTGGCATTGTTGTCTGCAGGATTGTTACCCGGAGCACAAGCAGTTGTGCTGGATGACCATCCGCTTGTTGCAGCGAGAGCCTTGGAAATGTTGATATTCGTGTCAGCACACCAATATTCGCTTCTGCTCTTCACGTAATTAATCATTTGGACCAACTCATCGTAACTGGGCACGTGCCAGCCGGTGGGGCAGATGCCTTGGACACCGCTCGGAGTGGCCGTAGAGGAAGATCCTCCGTTCATCGCAGCCGTCCAATTGTACATATAGCCGTAAGTGGGGACATTGTCGGCCGTGTTGCCCGGATTGTACCGATACGCCACCGTAGAGGACGTGTCCGTGCCTAATGGTATCAACGTCCCGTCGCTGTAGTGCTCGCTTCTCAGGTTCTCCCGCAACCAGCACTGGTTGCCGACCTTCACCGTGTTGTACACGTTGCCGTCATAGTCGGTGACCGTGACGAACCCGCACACATCGTTTTCACCGAGTTGGTGGGTGAGGTCATCAATCACATTCTGCATACTGTCGAGCCTGTTCAGCAGCGATACCAGACTGTTGTTGATCATATCCTGCACGTCCGCAGCCGAAGGCACTGCCGCGCCGGTTATTTCAGGATCTCGCACACAACGGACCTGTGCACCCGCAGCATCATTCATATAACCATTTGTAGCAACAGTGGCTGTTGAGTAGTTTAACGAAACCACCCAAAGCGAACTACTTGAGAAACGCGTTGCAGTTACAAAGTAGGCATATCCGTCTGAAGTGGAAAAACCGGTATTCATCATGAACGCTGTGGGATAGATGTCGAACCCGGAGGCATTATTCGCGTTCAAGTCATTGCCAACAGCGCACGCTCCAGTGTAAGATCTCCATCCGGATGTGGATGCCAAAGCCTTGGCGATATTGTCATTGGCGCTGCCACAGCGATATTCATTCTGTCCCTTGATATAGTCCAGCAGTTGTACCCACTCCGCCTTTGAAGGCACGTGCCAGCCGACGGGACAAACACCTTGCACGCCACTCGGGTTGTCGGAACTGCCATTGGAACCGTGCAACAAGGCTTTCGCATTGTATGCATATCCAACCTTTGACAGTCTCGGTTCGTCAATGGAACTAATGAACCGGCAGGCGATAGTGGATGACGTATCCGTTCTGAGAGGAATCTCTGTCCCGTCGCTGAAATGCGTAACCCTGAGGTTCTCCTTCATCCAGCATTGTTCTCCATATTTCGCTGTGCTATAGACATTGCCGTCCACATCCCTCAATGGGTCACCGCACACAAACAATCTTGACTCCGTCTCATTCCTGGACTCCTCCAGGTCACGGACGCGATTTTCCAGACTGTCAATGCGGCGCTGCAAGGAATAGAGCAATAGTTGCAATGGCGACACATCTGTCACCTCAACTTCATTGCGCAGACAGCGCATTGAATGTCCCTCAACCTTATACTGGTAAGCGTCACTGCCTCCAGTAAAGATGGGTTGAACGCTATAGCTATTATAAAACATCGGCCATTGAAGAACATTCCCCTGGCCATCGTGAGCCCAGTAACCGCTACTATTGCCAAGAGCTACAATGCCACCATTTTTCGTCAACATTCCAGCGGCCGTCATCCCAAAACCCGTGGCATTGTTTGAGGACATATCATTACCTGGGGAACACGCTGTAGAAGTATTGTACCATCCCGTGTTTGCCGCCAATGCCTTGAGGATATTGTTTGCAGAACCACCACAAATATACTCATCCTTACTTCTCACATAGGTGAACAATTGGTCCCATTCGGCTCTCGACGGCACGTGCCAGCCCTCTGGACAAATGCCCTGTATGTATCCTGAATGTCCCTCCTCATTGTTTATCACAGCCTTCCAGTTGTACAGATAACCGTACGTGTTCACATTGGCAATATTATTTCCAGGACGATAAAAATTAGCCACTACCGACGAGGTGTCGGTACCAAGGGCGATAGGCGTGCCGTCTGTATAGTGTTCAGACTTCAGGTTTTCCTTCATCCAGCACTGACTTCCCATTTTAATCGTGTTGTACTCGTTGTCGTCATAGTCTCTCACCGTTGAATAACCGCAATAAAAATCCGACGTAATCTGTTGGTTCTGCAGGGTCTGAACTTCTCCCTTCAAACTATCCAACAAGTCCTGCATCTGGGAGGAAGACATCTCCGGGTCTTGTATGCAACGGACGGACAAGCCCGAGTAACCTTGATAAGATGCTATCCAGGAATAACTGGTTGTAAAATTCCAGAATCCACAATTAGGTTCTGTTCCTTCCTTTGTAGAGAGCCAGAGAGCCGCCAAGTATCCAACATTGTAAACCGTGCTGCCCCTATAATAACCTGCAGCGCAGACAGAGAAGCCTGTTGCATTGTTAAGATCCTGATTGTTTCCAGGCGCACAGTCGGTCACAGAACTCATCCACCCCGTAGCGGCGCACATCGCCTTGGCAATATTGACATTGGTGTCGCCACAGACGTACTCGCTTTGGCTGCTGACGAAAACGTTAAGTTGGTTCCATTCTGCCTCGCTGGGCACGTGCCAACCCGTAGGGCAGACACCTTGCACTTTGCTCGGGTTGGTGTTGCTGGCAACCGCGCCGTGCATCACGGCTGTCCAGTTGTACAACAAACCGTAAACCGGTACATTCGTGCTGTCGTTGCCCGGATAATAACGATACGGTAGGGTCGAGGATATTGAAGAAGAAGTGGGAATGGCGGTGCCGTCGCTATATCGCGTAGTACGGAGATTCTCCTTCATCCAGCACTGGTCGCCCAACTTCAACGTGTTGTATTCATTACCGTCGTAGTCCTTCACCTTGCTTACACCGCAAACAAAGGTGTTTTGAGCAATAGTGCCCAAGATGTCCTGCAGGCTGTCAATCCGATGCTGCAGACCGCTGATGTCGGGGATAGTGGGTTTGTTGAGAATCTCCGCAGCGCCGGAGGTGGCGTTCCAGTCGGCGTTCACCTGGGCAACGCTGTCTCTGGAAACCGGGATGGTGTATTCATGGGTTCCCGCACTGTCCGTCACTGTGATGACGATGTTGGAGCCGGAGGCCGCCGCCGTCACGGTCGGGGAAACACCTGCCGGGCCTTGAGGGCCCTGTTCGCCTTGAAGGCCCTGCGCTCCCGCCGCCCCATTGGCGACCGTGAAGGTGGAGGTGGTGTTGTCGGTATAATGAATAGTATAGGTATCCACCAAGCCGTTGGTCACAGGACCTGAAATGCTTTGAATGCCACGTCCGTCCTGACCATTCGTGCCGTCAGTGCCATTGGTACCAGCAGGACCGATAGGACCTTGCGGACCCTGTTGTCCATTATGTAGCACAAACGTATGGGGGCCGTTGGCATCCGTGATAGTCACTGTTGTGCTGTCTCCGGCTGTGAGGGTCGTCACTGTGGGTGAAACACCGTCCTGACCATTTGTGCCGTTACTACCGCTGGCACCAGCAGGACCGATAGGACCTTGCGGGCCTTGTTGCCCATTACGCACCACGAAAGTGTGGGGGCCGTTCGCATCGGTGATAGTCACGGTAGTGCTGTCGCCAGCAGTGAGGGTGGTCACTGTGGGCGAAAAACCGTCCTGGCCGTCTTGGCCGTTTGTGCCATTGGTGCCATTTGCACCGTCCGCACCTGGCGCGCCGTTGGTTACCGTATAAGTGGAAGTCGTGCCATTGGTGTAGGTAATCGTATAGGTATCCTCCAGACCGGAGGTACCCGTCTTCGTGATGGACTGTATGCCAACGCCGGCCGCTGCCGCAGCACCGTCCAACCCGTTGGTCACCGTGAAGGTGCTGGTGGTCCCGTCCGTATAATGGATAGTGTAGGTGTCCACATTACCAGCGCTCACCGGGCCGGCAATCTCCTGAATGCCGCGACCGTTGGTGCCATCGACACCATTAGTGCCATTGCTGCCCGCCGGACCAGCAGGACCCTGCTGTCCATTATGCAACACAAACGTATGGGGGCCGTTGGCATCCGTGATAGTCACTGTTGTGCTGTCTCCGGCTGAAACGGTTGTCACCGTAGGCGAGAATCCGTCTGCACCATCCTGGCCGTCTTGACCATTCGTGCCGTTGATGCCATTAGTGCCGGCTGGACCCTGTTCGCCTTGTGCACCCTGCTGGCCATTATGCACTACAAACGTATGGGGGCCCGTGGCGTCGGTGATGGTGACCACTGTGCTGTCTCCAGCTGTGAGGGTCGTCACGGTGGGCGAAACACCGTCTTGACCATTCGTGCCGTTGATGCCATTAGTGCCGGCTGGACCCTGTTCGCCTTGTGCACCCTGCTGGCCATTATGCACTACAAAAGTATGGGGGCCCGTG
>JAFZZK010000046.1 GCA_017615795.1 Bacteroidales bacterium | reverse complement strand
CACGTACGGTCGTAGGGACGGGACGCGCCCCGTCCCTACCATCGTGCATGCAACCAACTGCCGCCGCGCCGTCGGGCTTTCCGCTGCAATGGCCGGCAAGCCAGCCATTTCCGCTGCAATCCCTCACGCATGCTCGTCGGACCCTTCACCCGTTTCGCGGCGAACATCGTGCTTTCTCGTCTCCACGTTCTCCCACGCCGCGGAAAAGACGCTCCACATGGCACTTGGCAAGCTCACCGAGAAAGATTGTAATTGGAAAATACAAAACGTCACAGCAGCATCTTCCTATAAGGAAACTATAAAAGTCACACACTTCTTCTCCCCCTTTTTCCAACCCTATTTAAAATGCCATATTTATCGCCTCTCGCTTTCTTCACGGTATTGTAGGGGTGTGATGTCGGTCTTTTTTTTGAAGAACTTGCAGAAGGAGGATGCGGAGGAGAAGTTCAACTGGTCGGCAATTTCCCCGACGGGCAGATCGCTGTACATCAGGAGCAGTTTAGCTTGTTGGATGATGCGACGGTGAATCCAGTCCAGCACGGTCACCCCACTGGCCTCGCGGATAGAGGTGCCCAGATGGTTTGGCGTCAGGCACAGCCTGTCGGCGTAGAATGCGATGTTGTGCTCTTTGTCCGCATACCGGTTGACCAATGTCAAAAATTCTTGGAAGATGAATTCCTTCCGGCCAATGGTTGGATGGGAATCGTCAGCCTCTTCCTTCTTGATGATGTTGCGAAGTTCGCACATCAGGGCAGTCTGCAGGCCCCGGATTGATTTCATCGAGAACGACTGGCGTTTGACAGTGTGCTTTAATTCTCAATTCTTAATTCTCAATTCTTAATTCTCTCCTTTATCACTTCCTCCTGCTTTGCCGCGGGCATTGGCATATATTGGTAGAACTCCATCGAATAGTTAGCCCTGCCGGAGGTGACGTTGCGCAACGCGGTGGCGTAGCCGAACATCTCCATCAGCGGACAGAAACCGTCCAACTTTTGCGAGCCTTTGCGGAAACGGCGCATGTTCTCGATGCGGCCGCGGCGCTTGGTGAGGTCGCGGGTCACATTGCCGATGTAGTCGTCAGGCGTGTTCACCTCGATCTTCATCACCGGCTCCATGATGATGGGGTTCGCCTTCTTGAAGGCCTGCTTGAAGCACTGTGCGGCGCACAGCTGGAAGGCCATATCGCTTGAATCGACGGGATGGAAGCCACCGTCCACCAACACGCATTTCACATCCACAACAGGATAACCCGCCACAGGACTCTTCTCCATTGCGTTGCGCAACCCCTTCTCCACAGAAGGAATATACTCCTTGGGGATGACGCCGCCCTTGGTGACATCCACAAACTCGAAGCCCTTGCCCGGGTTCGGCTCGAAACGGATGACCGTGTGGGCGAACTGTCCCTTGCCGCCAGTCTGCTTGACGTGGCGGTAATTGTTCTCCACCGCGGTGGTGATGGTCTCACGGAACGACACCGAAGGCTCGCCGACCGTGACCGGCACCTTGAACTCGTCGCGCAAGCGCTCCACCAATATCTCAAGATGCAACTCGCCCATACCGGCAATGATGGTCTCCTCCGTCTCCTCGTCGAAGTGGGCGTGGAAGGAGGGGTCTTCGTTGCAGAGCTTGGCCAATGCCTCGCCCAATTTGTCGCGGCTCTTCTTGTCTTCCAGTTCCACCTTCATCTCGATGACGGCAGGCGGCACCTTGATGGATTCCAGCAGGATGGGCTGGTTCTCGTCGCATAGCGTGTCACCCGTGCGCGTGTATTTCATGCCAACCAAGGCCACAATCTCGCCACAGCCGGCCTCGCTGATCTCTTCGCGCTCCTTGGCCTTGATGCGGAAAATGCGCCCCACACGCTCATTCTTGCCTTTATTGGTATTGTATACACTCATGCCGCTGACCAGTTTGCCACTGAAGATGCGGATGAAAGTCTGCTGCCCCACGTATGGGTCGTTGATAAGCTTGAAGGCCAATGCCGAGAACTTCTCGTTCGCGGACGGGTTGCGCTGGATGGTGCGTTCCTCGTCGGCGGGATCATGTGCAATGACAGCACCAAGATCCGTCGGGGAAGGCAGAAAATCAACCACAGCATCCAATAGCAATTGGACACCCTTGTTCTTGTACGCAGCACCACACAACACAGGAGTAACCATCAATTTAATGGTAGCCATGCGAATGGATTTCTTAAGCAACTCCTCCCCTATCTCCGCGTCTTCGAGGTACAGCTCGGCAATCTCGTCGTCCACGTCGGCCAATTTCTCAATCATGACGCGGCGCGCCTCCTGTGCGGCAGGCAACAGCTCGGCGGGAATGTCGCCCACCAAGCGCTCCTTGTCCGTGAAGGTGATGGCCTGCATCGTCACGAGGTCAATCATCCCCAGGAAGTCGTTCTCCGCCCCGATGGGCAGGTGGATGGGCATGGCGTTGGCGCCGAGGTACTTGTTCATCTGGACCACCACCTCGTTGAAGTCGGCGCCCGTGCGGTCCATCTTGTTGACGAAGGCGATGCGCGGCACGCGGTATTTGTCGGCCTGGTTCCAGACAGTTTCGCTCTGGGGCTCCACGCCGCCCACGGCGCAGAACACTGCCACCATGCCGTCGATAACGCGCAGCGAGCGCTCCACCTCTATGGTGAAGTCCACGTGGCCCGGCGTATCGATGAGATTGATCTGATGCCCGTTCCAATTGGCGGTGATGGCGGCGGAGGCGATGGTGATGCCACGCTCCTGCTCCTGTTTCATGAAATCCATCGTGGCCTGGCCATCGTGGGTCTCACCCACCTTGCGGTTCACGCCCGTGAAGAAGAGAATCCGTTCGGAAACGGTGGTCTTGCCGGCGTCGATGTGCGCCGCGATGCCTATGTTGCGAAGTTTGGATATTTGCATTGTGAATCAGTTTTTTATGTAATAATTTGCCCTATGTAAAAAGAACGGGCAAAGATACAACCTTTTTTCTTTCCGACAACTGCAGCGTTACCCCATTGTTTTTCGTTATGGGAATGTATGCAATGCCATACGCTATGTCACATAATACCTTAATGTTATGAAAAGAAAGCTAATCCGATCTTTTGCCTTGCGCGCCAATGCCATTTTATGTTTTGTTAGCCTGATGTTTACTGCCGTGGCGCAGGATACTGCAGGATATTGGAAGTGGTTCCGTTCCTATATGGGCCACGACCAGAATACCCCAACCTATAAAAACAGGATTATCACGATGGAGACGGATGATGAGGGTAATGTCTATTGTTTCGGCTTTTTTGGAAGCGATGCCTGTTGGGGAAATTCCCCCTCCGAAGGCTGTGTAGCGGAAGAACTGGGCTCCCAGGTGGTGTCGTTAGGCACATATAATCTCCTGATAGCCAAGTTCGACACTCTCGGAAATCAGGTTTGGCACCGCATTATCAGCCTAAATGGCTATAATCGTCTCTATCCTGCGGCTATGGAGTTGCGCGATGGCCAGATATACGATTTTATTGTCACGCTTGACTTGGACGGTCAGGTGCTGAACAAGATTTTTATCGGAGTATGGGGCATTGACGGCACTTTTATTGACACCATACCGCTCCAGGTTGACCGGGTCCACCAGTCGGGCGGTTTTCGGTGCCTATCACCGCAACGAGTTCGCCGTTCCCTATAATGTCGGGTTGCCGCAATACACGGAAACGGCTATGGGCGTGAAACTTTATCCCAACCCTGGCAGCCATACAGTTTATTTTTAATATATTGACGGTGTAGGGGCGAATGATGACTCGCCCCTACCTTTGTTTCGGGGGGTGAACGTTTATATAACTGAATGTTTTGCTGAAAAATTACATACTTTCGGGCTAAAACTCAATTTTTTTTCGAGTTATAGCCCGGAAGTATGCAGAGAAGGAAGATATTGATATTTTTGTATCTACTTGTTCTACAGCTTGTTTATCTAAACAAATCCTTCAAAACGACCACATTTTGAAAGATATGGCTGTACGTATTATCAGACAGTCCGTAGGTGGTGACCAAAACAGGGTGGATAGCCATTCTGACATGCTCTGCCGAGCGGAATGCCCTCACACGACGTTCAATGTCGTCGGCATCGCGCTTTTTCATTGTAAAGTCACCATCATAGAATTTCATCTCGCAAACATTCACCACTTTGTCGGCACGCTTGATGATTAAATCTATCTGCGCCTTCTCTGTGGCATTGGGCTGGTTGTTCCAAGAATAGACTTTGGTGGAAATACCCGCTATGCCAAGTGCTTGCTCAATTTGGCGATGATGATTCAGGCAAAGCTGCTCAAAGGCCAACCCAGCCCACGTATCATGCTGATGTGTACCCAGCTGGTATTGCCAAAACGGTTTATCGCTTGGGGCATTTTTTCTGATGAATTTGTAATAAAAAAGCGTGAATGGGTCGGTTAGTTGATAGATAGATTTCCGTTTCTTGTCCCCATAGCCTTTATAGCATCGTATGAAGTCGCAATTTGTCAGGTCGTTCAAGATTTTGGAAAAATGACCGTTGTTGTTCAGATGGCTGGCTTCCAATATCTCTTCCCGTGTCATCCCTTTGTTTTTCTTGCTCAGTACTTCCACCACCTTAATATAGATTTCCGAATTGTCGAAAAGTGAAGCATAGAGGGCGTCGAACTCATCAGCCAGCCGCCCTTTTTCCGCAAAAAACATCTCGTCCACGTTCTGCGACAAGCTTGCCCCACGCCGCAGGTTCTTCAGATAGAACGGTATGCCCCCCATAATCATATAACATTCGGCAATCTCTTTGTCTTCCATCGCAAGCCCACGACTTTGGATATATTCCTTACACTCGGCCAAGGTAAACGGGTGCAAGTATATCTTTTGGGTGATCCGGTTGTGCAGTCCGCCTTTGTTTTTAAGAATCTTTTTCGTAATCCAGGATGTGGCCGAGCCACAGACGATCAGCAGTATGTTAGATTGTGTTCCGGCCCAGTCGTTCCAAAAATGCTCAAGTGCGGAAATCAGATTGCCGCCTCGGGAATCCATCCAGGGCAATTCGTCGATGAACACCACCCTTTTGCCTTTCGTTTTCTTGGATTCCAGCAAATCCCTCAATTTGTCGAAGGCTTCATACCAAGTCCTAGGTTTCGTATATTTTCTGCCACCTCCATACCGGTTGAGGGCTGCGGTGAAGTTCGCCAGTTGTTCACGTTTGCTCTTTTTGGCGAGACCAGTCAGTTTAAAATCATAGTGGTCGTTGAAAAAGGAGTTCACCAAGAAGGTCTTGCCGACTCTCCTTCGTCCATACACCACCACAAACTCAGCTTCTTTTGACATAACAATCTGATTCAAAGACTTCATCTCCACTTCGCGACCCACTAAAACATCAGTATTCTGTGACATATTCTGCAAGTTTTTTCCGCCCGCAAAGATACACAATAATTTCAAAAATTACATACTTTCGGGCTAAAACTCAATTTTTTTTCGAGTTATAGCCCGGAAGTTTGCAATTTGCGTGTGGACAACGAGACGACGCATCTCGTCTGGAGACAGGGTGAGAGGCGAAATTTCGCGTCTCGACAGGCGACAGTCCCAATAATTTCGTGTCTTCACCCCCGAATTATCAACCCCCATTTTTCAGCTATTTGTAGCACAATTGTTGTATTACAGCACTTCGTCTGACACAACAGTTCGACTCTCGTCCCCTAGGATTTGTGAACTCGTGGCAGGAGTGGATGCTGCCGCGGTCGAGGTTGACCTCGCTAAAATTCGTACCCCACGCCAGCGTTGATAAAACCTTTGTATCCAGTGCCAAACTCCACATTGCCGAACCATCCCTTGGATCCCGCTTTGATGCCCAATGCGGTGAGGTGGTAGGTTGGGAATGTACAAGCAGACAACTTCCTTGGTTGATTATAGGGATGTGGCACGTCGTATTCGTCATTCGTCAAGTTTACAGCTTCCTGACCGAGCTGTATTCCTCCGGATATTTCGGAGTAGAGCGTGATGTGTGGCAAAGTGAGGTAGGCAAATCTAATGTCCGCCAACAAGTTGAAAGCTGTGAATCGTATCGACATATCCTGTATTCTCTCATTAGTTGTGCGGTCATAATAATGATTGTGTAATTCCGAGAAATTGGCGGTGGCGCCGAACCATAACCATTTTTGAAAGCGATAATGGTAACTCAACGAAATGACCGGCGTGAAATACACCTTGGTATAGAATCTGTCTGAAGAATTTAGATTGTTAGATCCGAAACTGATGTTTTTGAATAGATTAGGAAACCATTCGTAAAGCAACATCCCATCCACCATTAAGGAATGACAGCTTTGCATATTCGGTATTCCGAAGTTCAACTGGAATTCGTGACGGGGATATCGCTTCTGGTTGGACCAGCTGGGATAAACCTCGTCAAACCAAGGCGCCTTATGAAATTCTTTCTCTTTGTAGCGTTGGAAGGTGTTGACGTAAGTTATTTGAGGATAGAAATAGTGGTTTTTCAAGGAGATGGTGCCGTTCTCCAAGACCTCGTTTTCGGTGTAAATTTCATAGCGGCCCTGCCAAGGTTTCGACAGCGACAGGTTGGCGCCAATGGAAAACCGCAGCAGGCCATCGTTGGGCAGACGATAGTAGAATCCCAAATCAAAGAGCAGTTCCGACTGAACAGGCTTGGCAAAAGGACGTCTGAATTCTATGTGACATCTGGTGTAGCTGTCGTTTACGTCATTGTTGTCCCAATTGCTCATAGTGGTGCCGAAATAGTCATCTGCCGTTAAATTGTAATAGTTGAATCGGATGCCGGCGTCCGCCAGAAAAAAGAAATTGTCGTTGAAAGGTATATGGAATTCAAATTTGATGGGAAACAACATGGCGCCTTGGCTGAACCTGTGATGGTTGGGGTTGTGTCCCTAATACAGGTCTGTACAGGGGGAGTTTACCTGCAGTACATAGTGGGAGCCAAAGCCCACCCCTACGGCCACACCGAAATACTTGGCGAAATGGTAGGAGAACTCGAAACCTCCTGCAAACCCGCTGCCCATTTTGGTTGTGGGGGACCCGGGGGTGCCGTCGGCAGCGGTGAAAACGGCTGCTTGCGTCATATTGTATTGGACCGTGTAGCCAAAATGAAACCCTTTGAAGACATCGGGTACATATTTTGCCGCAGGTTTGGACACTATGGGCGTGTCCAGTTGTGCGACCGCAAATTGGTAGATGGTGTCGTGTAAATAGACGGTGTCATAGACAATCCGCTCCTCGTGGAGGTAGATGGTGTCGCGCGCCTGCCCGTACAAACCGGTACACAAAAGCAGGGAGAAAAGAAAAAATGTGGTCTTATGCATAGCGATGGTCTTTTTCATTGTTGATGGTCTTGAGGTGCAGGGGCATATACCGTGTCGTGAACCACTTTTACCACGGTTTTAAATACGGTGTCGTGAATGATGATGTACTCTTTCTCGCGGCTGGTGTCGGTGGAGCCGACTGTCGGTGCCAAGCGCTCCCTTTGGACATTATCCGTGACGGTAGTCGCCATAACGGGCTCGCTTTGTGTGGCGTCTGTTTCCGTGGAAAGAATGGTGTCGATGGCCGCGGCAACGGGAATAGGTGTTGTCGTCGGTGCCGGCGACGGGGTGGCAGGTGTGCGGGAAGATAGCGTAAGGTAGGATGCCGCTCCTGCAGCGGTGCACAGCAGCAGGCAAACCAGCAGCTTCCTGAGGATGCCCGACAGGTACATAGCGATAGTAGCCGAGGGCAAGCTGCCCCACGACAGGGCTGCAGTGTCAAACTCGACTGTCGGCTCCACCTCAAAATCCTTCAAAGTGCGTCGGCATACGTCGTCCACGGCAGATCCTTTTTTGAAAATGGTTAAAAATGGAATCATAAGCAATCTTTTTTCGTTCTTTATCTGTTTCAGATGTTGTTGCAGTTGCAATCGGGCTTGTGCGAGATGCAACTTGGAGGTGCGTACTGCGATGTGGAGCGTGTCGGCGATTTGGCGGTGACTGTATTTCTCGAAGACAAAGAGGTTGAACACCGTGCGTTGAGGTGCTGGCAATGCCACGATGGCGCCCAGTATTTCCTCTTTGGAGAAGTCGGTGCGTCCCAGGTCTTCGGCTTCGTCATCCTGTATGGATTCTATCTCAGGTTCTGCGCTGTCAAGACTGACGAGGCATTTTGCTTTCCGAAGATGCTGCAATGCGGTGTTCACCGTGATGCGCATCATCCAGCCGTCAAAATCTCCGATTCCCTTGAATGTGTGCGACTTTTCGATGGCCGACAGGAAGGCTTCGTGTGCCAAGTCTTCGGCTTCCTGCGGGGCGGGCACGTACCGCCGGCACAATCCGATCATCCTGCCGATATTCCTGCGGTATTTTTTTGTCCAAAATTCCTGTGTGTTTTTCATACGCTCTTTAAGTACGATGCAGAAATTCCCCAAAGGGCAAAGATAAAGAATAATTATTGCGTCGAAACACTACATCTCACTGTTCCCAGCGACCAACCACCAACAGCTAATAGCCTATGGTCAACCCTTCACAACCCCGTTCTCGCTGACGTACGCCCACAATTGCGCGTAGAAGTCGGTTTGGCAAAGGGTGTCGCTGCTGCCAACGATAATGAGCTTCATGCGGGCACGGGTCATGGCCACATTCATGCGGCGTAGGTCCTTGAGAAATCCGATGGCGCCACGCTCGTTGTCGCGCACCATACTGATAATGATGACATCCCGTTCCTGTCCCTGAAAGCCGTCCACGGTATTGACCGTTATGTGTCTGTGTATAGGAGCAAGGGTGCGACTGCGTCCCACAAGTTTGCGCAGCAGCGCGACTTGCGCCTTGTACGGCGATATAACCCCGTATGTGGTTCTCTCGTACAATTCCGCATCAACGGTAGTCTGGTGGACGTAATCCCGGAGAATGTCCACGACCAAGGCAGCCTCTTTACGGTTGGCACGACTTTGCGAGGCTGTGAGGCGTTCGGCAAAGTCACTGGCGGCAGTATCAACCCACACCAACGGCGCATCCCAGGAGGCCAACGTGCGATGCGCCACCTCCGGGGCGGCCTTCAGGCGCCCTTCGTAGAACCAATGCGATGAGAAGTCCATAATAAGCCGATTCATGCGATATTGAGTATCCAGCAACGTGACGCAGGCGGGTTTGGCTTGCACGACTTTCTGCATAAGGGTGTCGGACAACCCGCCACGGGCCGCCTCCGGGCATTGGATGGTGGGCGGCAGCTGGTGGTGGTCGCCGGCAAACACCACGCGGTCGGCTTTCAGGATGGCGGCCCAGCAGGCAGCCTCCAAGGATTGCGTGGCCTCGTCAATGAAGAGCGTGCCAAAATGGCGTCCTCCGAGCAGCCGGTGCGCACTGCCGACAAGAGTGCAGGTGATCACTTCGGAATCTTGCAAGACCTCCTCGTGGATTTTCACCTCCAATTCGTCGCGACGCTGCAAAAGCCGGTGCAGGCGGTTGGCGCGTTGACGCGAGGGCGTCTCGCCCGCATGGATGTCACGGATGAGCTTGCGGATGCCCCACAGCTCAGGATAGTCGGGATGGGCGGCGTATTGCCGCTCGTAGGTGTGCTCCATCAGCTGACGATTGATGCGCAGGGGGTTGCCGATGCGCACCACGCGCACACCCCGTTCGATGAGCTTCTCGCTGATCCAGTCCACAGCGGCATTACTCGGGGCGCATACCAAGATCTGCGGCTCGCGGCGGGTGGTCTCGATGATGGCCTCCACCAGTGTGGTGGTCTTGCCTGTGCCGGGCGGGCCATGCACCACAGCGACTTCCCGGGCTTCCAAAATACGCTGCACAGCCTCGTTCTGGCTCTCGTTGAGATTGCCGAACACCATGCGAGGCAACGTCCTGAACTGCGGCTCTAACGCGCCGATGAGCGTATCCCGCAGGTGGATCATCTTATCACTTTCCAAATTTATGGCCTTCTGCAAGGCCTCCGTCATCACTTGATATGTGGTATCGTCGAAGGCGATGCGCACACCCACCTCGCCATGCTCCGCGATACGATGCAGCTGGAACGCCGTGTCGGCCACATCAAGGGAAATCTGCATCAAACGGCCCTCGATACGCTGCACCGTCCCGCCGGAAGCAAGCGTTTGCACAGGATGCTTACCCTCTTTGTCTCTATAAAAGAAGGAAACACACTTGCCCGGCTCAAACTCACTATCAGGACTGACTGCGTAGCCGGCGGCATACTCCACCTCCATGACATATTGGTTCAGAGCATTGTAAAAAGACTTGCCAAAACGTATGGGAAACCAACAGCTGCTATTAAGATGGCTGTGCTGCAGAGCAGCCTGGAAAGACTCTTCCAGGGCTTGTCTGTCGTATGCTTTCTCCCAAGAGATAAGCTGAAGCTGTTTTTGCAGGGAGTCAATGGATTTCATCAATCGTCAATGGGCTTTTTCCGCATAATTTGTATAAAACTCCGATTGGATGTTTTTATTGTCCCTCTTTAAAAGAAAAAAGTCATCATAATTCGGCTGGACAAAGATGCTTGGAATCTGGCAGATTCTCCCTGACATCGATATTCACATTGCATTGGTTGAAAAAAAATCGCGGTCCCAAGACTAATTCCAAAAAAGAGCCGTACCTTTGCATAAAGTTGAACGGCAAATGCCATACCGGTCCAAGAATTTACAAACCAAACCTTTAAAGCCGACTATGACCAACAAAAACGACATAAACACCGTGCAAGATCCCGATATTTTAGCAGCCATGGAAGCCTCCGCGGAAGAAGAGACCGTCCTGACGGAAAGCATTCCCCAACCGAATGAGGCATACTCCCACAAGGACACTATCACGCTCGAGGTTGAGGGGCAGCCCGTCACCCGCCGCATGAACGACTGGATCCGCTACGACCCCGTCTCCTTGCACATTGCAATGAACAAAGTGCCGTTCGTCATCGCGCGCGATGATTTCCGCATCCTGATGAGCACGCTGCGCGCCAACCATATCGACTACTACCGCCGCGCCGTCGGACTGGACATCCTCGTGGACATCAACGGCAACGCCCAGCAGGTCGCCGCCCGCTGCCTTTACAACTACGAGCCGGCCAAGTTCTACAAATGGTGGTCCCACAACGAAGAGAAGGTCTACATGACCTCAACGGAGAAAATCAAGCTGTTCCTGAAAGTCGAGTCACTCAAGGCCGGCACCCTGCTGAAGAAGCATGTCGAGATGATGAACCGTCTGCGCGTGCCCAGCAAGAAATAGCCGGCAAGCTCCCGCTAAAAGCCCTGCCTTCTCAAAGTATCCTCCAACACCTGAGCGAAATGCTCGTTGTCCTGACGCGTGTAGCGGCGCTGGGTGAACACCTGCGCCAAATTGTCCAATTGGTTCTCCTCCAAAATCTGCCGGGTTTCTTCCGAATTCTCCTTCTCCGCATACAGGCGGTCAATGGTCTCCTTGTCGTAATCATGATAGGTTTCGCGATGCACAAACGCCTCAACGGGCAATTTCTGTGTCAGTGCGGGATGCTCTGCAGGATAACCCATCGTAACACAGGAGACGGGGATGACATGACGCGGCAGTTCCAGCACCTCCACAAATTTGTCCACATTGTAGGTAATGGTGCCCAACCAGCAAAATCCCAAGCCTAAGGACTCGGCAGCCACGCACGCATTCTGCGCTGCAATCAGCGCATCCGTCACCGCCCACTGATAGCTCTGACGGTTGCTGTATGCCTCCGTATCCGCCTGGCGGAACTCGCAATAACGATTGAACCTGCGGAAATCAGCACAGAAAGTCAAGATCAGCGGGGCCTCGGTTGCCATGGGTTGGTTGAAGTGAAACGGCGCCAACTTGCGCTTCATAGCATCGTCCTGCGTCACAATAACACTAAAGAGCTGCATGTTGCCCATCGTCGAGCCGCTGCAGGCCGCCTTCAAAATCAGCTGCAACGTTTCCTCCGCAACGGGCTTGTCTGTATACCGACGGATACTGACATGATTATAAAGAGCTTGCAAAATGTCGTTCATATCTTTATCGTTTTAAAATGGGACGGCAAAAGTATCAAAAATTCCATTTTCCTCACCTCTGCCCCTCCTTATTTCCATTCTATTGAAACACCACATAGTGTTTCAGTTTCTCCATCAGCTCGGGATAGGCATGCGTAACCTGCTGCAACTCCTCAAATGAAGCGATGTCACCATGCTTTGCGCGATGGTTCAGAATTGTTTTGGCAAGATAGGCATCAAAATATGGATGCGAGACCAACTCCTTATAAGTTGAATTGTTAATATTTATTTTACGCACATCCTCCGGATGCAGGGTGAAATACTTTTGCAGGTGTTCCATATCCATGTCTTGCAGCACAAACACCTCGCGCACCTGCGACAACGAATAGAAGCCTCCCAAACGATCGCGGTACTCCACAAGGCGCGCGGCACGCTTGCTGCCGAACAACGGCACCACCACAATGTCCCCCGTGTCGCAATGATTGATGTCCAACTTGACAATCTCATACATCGGTTTTTTTTGCACGCGATTTCTTGGATTGGTATCGCGAGCATTCACAGGCCCCTCGCGCCAACGGTTGGCACGAGCCGCCTCCACAGAATCCCGCAGGGCAGCCTGACGCATGTTAAAATCTTCTAATTGAGCTGCATAAAGCGACATATCCACACGACAAGTGCGCTTCCCGTCGTACAAACCATAAAACAGATAACCGGACACTATCATCAACAACAGTGTCAACGCGGCAACCCATTCTCCTCTTGTAAAGTTTATATTTTTGTTCATGCCGCAAAAATAGTATTTTTTTTCTTAAAAACACTATTTGCAGAAATAAATCTTTAAACAATCCAATATTTGGATATCCTATCGGATGATGGTCAGCGAACCATTGTAGTTCACAGTTTTAGCCTTCCCCTTGTAATAGAAACTGTAGTAGTACACACCGTCCGACAAACCCGTCCCGTCAAATGCCTGCGCACCACGCTCAATCATGCCGTTCTTGGCGAATGTGTCGTAGTTGTGCGCCTCGTACACCTTCTTGCCCCAACGGTCATAGATAAACAACTTGTTGTTTCTGAAGCCGTCAGGATCCTCAAGATTGACATTGGTGTTGAGGTTTTCGATGGCAAACACATCGTTGATATTGTCTCCGTTGGGTGTGATGACGTTGGGGAACACAAGGTCCTGCTCTATCACCACCGTATGGGTGATTTCACTGGCACATCCGGCGCCCGTCACAACACGCAAGGTCACATCGTAGTCGCCCCACTGCCCGTAGGTATGCTCGGGAGAAAGGCTCGCGCTGTCGACCTCGCCATCGTCAAAATCCCAGTATATGTGATTGTTGGGATCATTCAAAAGGGAGGAGTCCGCATAGTTGTGGAATTGCACGACACCACCGCTCTCGGAGATCAGAGATATTTCAGGATTGGCTGCAAATTCTGCCACAGGCTGCATATCCGCCTCTACGCCATCCCAATAGAACACAGAGTCGACACAACCATACGGGGAGGTCACTCTATAATATAATGTATATATGCCAGGATTGAGGATCGTGAACTGCGGTTCCGCCAAGGACGAAGCTGCCGCAATGATTCCCTGGTGGTCGAAAATCATCCATTCGTGCTGCGCGTCAGCAGGTGTGGTTCTATTCTGCACGTTCATCACCAACGGCACACAGCCTTTCATGGGCTCAACATCGAAGTCCACCACGGGAGCTTCCACCGAGATGATATGGATGGTGTCGTAGCCATGGCACAAGGCATTGTCGATTTCGTTAAAGACAGACACATCCACATAATATTCGCCTTCCGCAAGGGCAAGGATAGTGCGGGTAGTATCGCCCGTGTTCCAATAGATGTTGGCATACGAAGGCACGGAATCCACCGTAAGCTCCACCATGTCGCCATAGCAGAGATGGATGTCGTCGCCCAAATCGGGGATAGGCGACTCCAGGACGCGCACCTTCATGACAGAATCGTACACGCATCCGTATTCATCGACGACCCTAACCGTATAATCTATCAACCCGAAATCGGTGAAGTGCACATGGGTGCCTTGGGCACCCGGACCTATTATCTCCTGATGGGTGGTATGCACTTCATAATACCACGTTTCCGGCAGGAGAGAAGAATCCAAAGCCATCTCCCACTCCGTGATATAGCCGTTGTCGCCGCTCCATCCATCCAGCACCGTGATGGCCCACACACCATTCAGCGGGCATCCAATCAGATTTGAGAAGGGTTGGTCGGGATGGTAAAGGTGCGTCATATTGACGGTATTGGTGGAGTCCACGATGCCATTGTGTATATTCGACATGTCGTAGACGCGTCCGCCGCCAGGGGCGTATGTATAGCCATACGAAGGGTCGGTATTGTTAGACCAGCAGTAGTTCCACGTATTGCCAATCTCATTCCGCGCGGGGTCGCACTTGTAGTCGGCGTTATTGGCATATCCAATCACACCGAAATGCGCTGCCGGATAGACATTGGTGGTCTGCAGCCAGCCCCAAGGCAACGGAATGGAGCCAGCGCATGAAGCGGAGCCCGACGTGCCATACTTGTTCATAATCTTGACAGACTGCCCGTTGGGACAAGTCAAGGCAATATAGATATCGCCAATGTAAGAATGTTCTATCTTCACACGAAGATAAAGGATGTCGTCCGCGCTTTGGATGGTGGCGGTGGGCGCGAAAGCATTGAAGGTCACGGGAGATTGGTAGGCGCAGCCGCCGCCGCAGTTCACACCATCGGGCAAGAAAATGGTGTCGGACACGTTCAGGATGGCCAGCTGCTCACTGAACACAGAGTCCAACTTGATGACGCCATCGGAGAAATAGCTGAAGGGCATATCCATTTCCGATCCACGGCACACGGGCGATGGATTTTTAAAAGACTCTATAGGGCTGCGCGAGGTGCGCACGCGGAAGGCTAATGGCATGGTGGACATACATCCACCCACATCAGAGGCGTTGATCATCACATCATAGCCGCGTCCTGGCACAAAATGATAGTCCAACGCATTTAACGCCAGACTGTCAATCTGTTCCAACCCCATATCCCACCGGAAACGCGACGTGGCATCAGACTGGTAATAACTGAAATTATTATCGGGATAAACACCGCGGACCGCGAGGTGCACCGTGTCATACGAGCAAACATTGATGTAGTAGAATCCATCAGATTCAAGTGCGGGAATTTGAGAACAGTTCGCAGAATCGAGCACCACCTGCACGCGCTGGCACGGAGCCACGCAATCCGTCTCGATCAAAAAACCGCTGCTTTGTGCAGAACCATCGGAGACAAACCTAAGGGTTATGGCTCCAGACGTATTGGAAATCGTAGCCGTATAGATAATGCTGGTACTGGCGTACGGCGTTGTCATGGCATTGTTAATCATACCCAGCATGGGAGAGCTGGTATTGGGTCCATCATAGATGAAAAGAGTGTCAGACGGGTCGACACTGAAGCCGGACAGGAGGAGGGCGACGGAAACGCAGCCGGCGGACGGGTTGTCAGAATAGATGGTAAGGACGTCGTTGCGGTTAGCCCCATAGCTACCATTTGCACCACCATTGTCGTACACAATGAAATTGCATCCCGTCACGGAACTCGTCGACCCCATGTTC
The DNA here is from genome assembly GCA_017615795.1 of Bacteroidales bacterium. Classification (GTDB taxonomy): domain Bacteria; phylum Bacteroidota; class Bacteroidia; order Bacteroidales; family WCHB1-69; genus F23-D06. The sequence goes on along the minus strand of JAFZZK010000046.1, from coordinate 37,041 downwards.
ACGGGAGTTTGCGCCGATATGACACTCGCCAGCGCAAATATCATCCACAAAATGATAAAAACTCTTTTCATTCTCAAATGGTTTTGTTCGTTAAACAATCACACCCCTCGCTTACGAACCGCATGGTCAGGCTGGTTCAAATCTTCCATCCTTGAAAACATCGTCTTTTGACATCAAATATTTCAAGCCTGCAAATATACATAAATTTTCAAATCGCAGTCTGTTTTCCAAAAAAATTGGCTGTCACAAATACAAAACTTGCAACAGCCAATTCCTTTATTTTGATTCCGTTCTACCTGATGATGGTCAGGGAGCCGTTATAGTTCACGGTCTTGGCCTTTCCTTTGTAGTAGAAGCTGTAGTAGTAGACACCGTCGGAGAGGCCGCTGCCATCGAACACCTGCTGGCCGCGAATGACTTGGCCCTCCTTGGCGAAGGTGTCGTAGTTCAGAGCCTCGTACACCTTTTTGCCCCAGCGGTCATAGATGAGCAGCTTGTTGTTGCGGTAACGATCCGGGTCCTCTGCGTTGATGCTTGTATTCAAATTCTCGATGGCAAACACGTCGTTGATGTTGTCACCATTCGGCGTGATCACATTCGGGAACACAAGATCCTGTTCTATCACCACCGTATGGGTAATCTCGCTGAAGCATCCAGCCTCCGTTTCCACACGGAATGTCACATTATAGTCGCCCCAGCTGCCGAAGGTGTGCTGCGGATGGATAGCACTGGAGTCGACAGTACCATCATCGAAATTCCAGAAGAACGATGTTCCCGGCTCGCTCATCACCGCAGCGTCCGTGTAGCTATGGAAATCCACCACGCCGCCGGTCTCGCTCATCAGCGATATGTCAGGAGTAGCCACAAACTCTGCAATCGGTTGGGAATTCACCACAAAGTAATTCCATTTGATAATGGAGTCTACACAGCCGTCCACCGTGGTCGATTTCAGGAACACATGGTAGGTGCCCGGCTCATCGATTACGAATGAAGGCTCGTTCAACAGAGAGCTATAGGCTAAGCTGCCGTCAAGCCGGAGGATCATCCATTCATACTGCGCGCCGGCAGGCGTGGAGTTGTTTGTGAATCGGATGGTCACGGGTGAGCAGCCCACGGTATCGCTAATGTCAAAGTCAATGACCGGGGACTCGAACACGCCGATATGGATGGTGTCGCCACCGCGGCAGGTCAAGGTGCCGTCGGCATTAGTTGTCTCCACGTTCAGGATATACGTGCCTTCAGTAAGCACCAGGATTTCCTCGGTCTCGTCGCCCGTATTCCATTGATAGATAGTATTGGGTTCATTATAGTCGGCCGTCAGCGTGATCATGTCGCCATGGCAGATGTCGAAATCGGGACCGAGGTCGGGTTTCGGGGCGGGAGTCACCACGAGAGTCGTTGTGGTGTCGTAGTGGCAACCGTATTCATCAAACACACGCACGATGTAATTGAGCACACCCGTCGTGTCTGGCACCACATAGTCTCCGTCGGCTCCGGGGCCAATCAAAGCGGTGGAGTCAACCAATACCTGATATGACCAATCCTGCGGCAGCAGAGAGGGGTCGAGAGCCATTTCCCATTCCGTCACGAAGCCGTTGTCTATGCTCCATCCGTCAATCACCGTGACAGCCCAGGTTCCGTTCATCGGACAGCCGATCAAGGAAGAGAATGTCTCGTCGGGGTGATAGACCTGTGTCATGGCAGCCACATTGGTGGAGTCGACACGGTTGTTATGGATGTTCACGCTTTCGTACACATGGCCTTGTCCAGCGGCATATTGGTAGCCGTTGACCGCATTGTCGGACCAGCAGTAGTTCCAAGGTGTACCCATCGGAGTCGGGGTGCAGCCGCCACCGGTGTCATCCACGGGGATTCCGAAATAAGCGCTGGCTGACACGCCCGTTGTCACCACCCATCCCCATGGCAACGGAATGGAACCGGCGCAGTTGGCGGAACCCGAGGATCCATATTTTCTCATAATCTTAGCCATCTGCCCATTGGGACAGGTAAGTCCGATGAAGATATCACCGATATAGGAGTGTTCCAGTTTGATGCGCACATAGAGAATGTCGGCGGCGCTCTGGATAGTGGCAGAGGGGGCGAAAGCGGTGAAGGTCACGGGAGACTGATAGGCGCAACCGTGTCCGCAGTCCACACCGTCAGGGAGGAAGATGGTGTCACACACCTTGAGGGTGGTGATCTGTTCGCTGCCCACGGTATCCACCTGCACGGTCGAGATATTGTCGTAACCCGTGGAGATGTTGAGCACCGATCCTGCACAGACTTCCGGCAGTGGACTCAGTCCACGAATCGGGTTCTGCGAGGTGCGCACACGGAAAATGTAGGGCATCATCGCCTTGCAGCCCGCGCTGTCCTCTATGGTGATGGAGACATCGTATCCGCGACCGGGGGTGAAATAGTAGTCCACGGTGGACATGCCCGTGCCGTGAAGCGTTTCGAGGGACATATCCCACGTAAACACGGACGACTGGTCGTTCTGGTTGTAACTGAAGTTGTTATCCGGATAGATGCCGTACACGACCAGGTGTGCCGTGTCATACGGGCACAGGTCAATGTAGAAGAAACCGTCGTCATCCTGCACGGGGAAATGCGAGGACAACAAGGAGTCAAGGCCCACTTCCACGCGCTGGCAAGGTGCCACGCAACCGGCTTGGATCACAAAGCCCGAGCCGTGGCCCGCGCCGTCGGACACGAATTTGATAGTGACAGCACCGGAAGTGTTGGTGACCGTGGCCGCCAGCACGATATTGGTGGCGGAGATGTTGGCCACCAAGTCATTGTTGAGCGCTGCCAGCAAAGGTGCCTGCTCGTTAAGGCCGTCGTAAATGAACAGGGTGTCTGACGGGTCGACGTCAAAGTCGGCCATCACGATGCTGACCTGCACACATGCCGCACTGGTATTGTTGGAGTGGAGCGTGAGCTTGTCGTGACGGTTCGCGGTATAGTCGCCTTGCAGTCCGCCACAGTCGTAGATCACAAAGTCGCATCCTGTGCGATCCATTGAGTCCACCATCGTGACGACTGTCTGCGCTTTCATGCCCATCACAGCACAAAAGAGCGTCAAAATCAAGAGTATTTTTTTCATATTGGAGATTGTTTTTAGCGAGGTGAGAAATTATTGAAGACCGTATTGTTTCAGGTAAGCGTCTTGGTTTCGCTCAAAGTTCTGCTTTGAGAGCACGATGATGTACGTTCCCGTGTTGCCCAGACGATAGACGTTCTGCTTGACGGGATCCTGCTCCAAGTTGTAGTCGTAGCGGTTAATGCAACCACGCGAGATAATGGCCTGGTAGTCGCATGTCTTGCCAGTCTTGACGTAGTTCCTCAAGTCACCTTTCATTTGGTAGGTGCCCTCCTCTTCCGTCAATTTTGAGGCAAAGTAGCAATAGTGAACTAATTGGCAGTTCTCCCGCACCAATTGGGCTGGATTGTTAACCCTGAGGTCGTTGATCTGGGCTTCGGTCAACACTTCATTCAACATCGGGTCGACGTAAATTTCCGTCCGTTGTTGCTGCGCATGCAAGCCGGCTGCAAAAACCATCAAGGCGAAGAATAAGGCGATTCTTTTCATATTCAAGTTTTTTCAAGTTAATATTCTGTATCAATTTTTTAAGCTTGCAAAGATAACATTTATATCTTTACAATCAAATGTCTTCGTCTTTTTTTTTCAACATATAGATGCAAAAATGGACGATTTCGCTACAAAAAAAATTCAAAAAAAAGAATGTGTTACAACAAGCTGTAAAACAGCTGTTTAGAATTCATGATTCCCGACAAATTACGTCAAAAGGTTCAAGGCGTTTACCTTTTCACCACTTTTTTGACCGCGTAATTCCCGTTCTGTCCCATTATCTTCAAGACATACAGGCCATTGGGGAGATTATCAATAGGAATCACACAGGAATCATGGCCGCCGGGAGTTTCAACATGCACCATTTGCCCCATAATATTGTATAATTCAACCCGTTGCAAATCCGCACCCTTTACAGTCAGTTGATCAGTGGCAGGATTAGGATATACCGTCACAGATTCCGATTCATATTCATCGACGCCCACCACAGGCAAGAAATGTACATGGAAGGTAAGTCGATCGCCTTGCTCCTGAATGTCCGTAATCTCAAAACTCACCTCTGGTGTTCCATCCGTGAGATAGGGATGGGGGTTCGTGGTGGGGCCAAAGGATGTTCGCCCGTTGGCCGCACTGAAATTGGCAGAAGACACATCGCCATTGATCGTATCGATTTCACTATAGGGGCGGAAAATCCAATATTGATGCGCCTTCGTGTGGAAGTCAAAGAAACCGTTGGCATACATGCCCCAATAGTCTGTTCCTATCGTGTCGCACCAGCGACCGATTAACATTCCGGTTCCAGGGATAATCTCGTCGAAGAGGTCGTTTTTGTTGCGGTATTCAAACGTGAACCATTGTGTCGAGTCGATGGCAGACTTGATATAGTAACAATTCTGGGCGGTTCCCGAGGCATTGCTCAACAGCGTGTAGGTACCGTCCTCTGTAATCTGCACAGGTTCGTCAACAAGCCCCAAATACTTGGATTTCAGTATCGTGCTAATCTGTTGGTGCGACATGCTGGAGCACATCAGATCCCACGAACCCGCCGGACTCACATACCCGTAGTTCATGTAATGGTACAAGTCGGGCAGTCCCAGTGAGTGGCCCATCTCGTGGCAGAACACCGTCGCCGTGAAATAGCCCGGAGCGCCTTCAAACTCAAAGTTGAAGGTGTTGGGTCGTTTGCCGTTGACCCTGACGGGATAGTCAATGGAATCATGCGGGAAGAACTCCATGTGCGGCCACAACAAGGAGGCCCAAGCGCCGACGCCGCCCTTGACAATGAAACTGATGTTGTCGATGTCGCCGTCGTCATTGCCGTCGAGGTTGACATTTGCGTTCACCAAGCCATGGTCGTTGACGTACGTCAAGACTTCGGCAAGCAGTTCGGCCTCGCGCATGGAAACCCCCATCAAGGGCAGTTCGCCTTGATAGCCAATGGGATTGGCGGCGCTATAGGGCTGGTAATAGCCTCGTGGATGCTGAGTTGCATACGAGACAATCTGCCCTTGTTGTATCTGGTCGGCATAGACCGTGTTATAATATATCTGGCCGTATGTTGCCTGTTTATAGTAGTTGTAGACACTGTAATAATCCTGAGCCTTGCCATTGAACATCGTGTCGATATCGGCAAAACTGTGGTCTATTTCAGGGTCATCGGCGAAGCGTAAGAAGATGACAAGGTTGGTGAGATCCGTGTGGTCGCGGGTGCTCAGCTTGAAGCCGTTAGGGGCATAGCGATACGCGGATTTCCCCAGAGAACCGTTTTCGTTCACACCATTGTCCTGGGCAAACATGTTCGTGGCAAAGCCTGCCAGAAAGGCAAGCGTCAGTAAGTAGAGTCTTTTCATCCCTTTATTATCCGTTTATAATTCCGATGAACAGAAAAAGGGGCCGCACTGATTGTGCAACCCCTCTTGTTCCATGTGATCTGTACAAGATTTGAACTTGTGACCTCTTGCCTGTCAAGCAAGCGCTCTAAACCAACTGAGCTAACAGATCAATTCTGTCTCTCTGCGGAGAGACTGGGATTCGAACCCAGGAGGCGCTTTTGGCGCCTACACGCTCTCCAGGCGTGCGCCTTCGACCACTCGGCCATCTCTCCTCTTCTTTCAAAGAGGGTGCAAAAATACACTTTTTTTCAATATGACCAAGTCTAAAAACGTTTTCTATGTTTTTATTTTACATCTATTTGACAATCAGATTGATAAATTTCATCCAGATAGAATCCAACTTTGTTGAGCAGCGGGTTGGCGCGGCTCTTGTCCACCACAATTCGGACAGATTGGGCAGTAACCTTGTCAAAAAGCACAATTCTCTTATAACCGACAGTTGTTCCTTCCGCCACCGTGCGCCATATTCCGTCAGGTTCCAGAACCTCCACATGAAATCGCTCCACACGCTGTCCCAAGGGGATATATTCCTGCAGTGCCACGCGGTTGAAGGTCTGCGGTTTCTCAAACTCGAAAAGCACCTCGGCAGCAGTCACGGAGTCTTCTGTAGCCCAAAAAGTGTCGTAATCGTCGTCAATGAGATTCAACGGCCCGAACGGCACCGTTTTTGTTCCATGGTCGTCTTCTTTTTTTGCGTCCCGAATGTTCGAGGCGTTGACGCAAACGGCATGGTGTGCCAGGTCGCGGGCGAAGATAGAGTCCAAGGCGGTCCGGAACTCGCGAAGCCGTGCAGCATCCTCCTCTGCAATGAGGCCGCGGCTATCAGGCGGCACATTCAAGAGGAGCAGCGAGTTTCGCCCCACACTGGTATAGAAGATGCGCAGCAGTTCCTGCAGAGACCTGGGGTGCTCGCTGTCGCGATAGAACCAGCCCGGCCGAATGGAGACGTCCGTCTCGGCGGGCACCCAGCAGGCGCCGTCGCGATTGCCGTGCGTGAGCGTGTCCTGCGGAGGGGCCTGCGCGCCGGGCGCAAAGCCCTCCACGTCGAGACGTGACCAGTTGGTGAGGCCGGCCCTCCCCTCCTCGTTGCCCACCCAGCGGCAACCGGGTCCCACGTCGCTGAACATCACCGCCTGCGGCTGCAGCCGCCGCACCGTGCGACGGAACCGTTCCCAGTCGTAAACCTGCCGTTTGCCGTTGGGTCCCTCCCCACAAGCACCATCAAACCACAACTCGAAAACAGGTCCATATTTCGACAAGGCACTGCGCAACGTGCGGCAATAGGTCCGGTTGTAGGCACGGGTACCATACGTGGGCGCGTTGCGGTCCCATGGGGAGACATAGATGCCGAACTTCAGCCCCGCACGACTGCAGGCTTCGGACAATTCCCTCAGCACGTCGCCTTGGCCGTTGCGCCAGGCACTTTGCCGCACTGTATGTGTGCTTGCAGGGTTAGGCCACAGGCAAAAACCGTCGTGATGCTTGGCCGTGACAATGATGCCCTGGAAGCCAGCCTCCTTCGCGACCCTGACCCATTGCTCGCAATCGAGCTGGGTCGGCTGGAAAATGTCTTCCGTCTCCGTGCCTTCGCCCCATTCCTTGCCCGTGAAAGTATTGGGGCCGAAATGGACAAACATGTTCATCTCCATCCGCTGCCACTGAATCTGCGCCGGCGTCGGCACCGGTCCATAAGGTGCGGGCACAGTTTGCGCAAACATGCAGGATAGCGCCAAACAAAACAGCAGGAGAAACGGAATGCGGGTCATATTACATTCAGAACACTGATTCCTAATATTTTATGCCAATGTCCAAATTCTCGATAGTCTCCACGAGTTTCTTCGACAGCTCCACTACCCTTTCCCGCCACACGTCGATGGTGACATCGAGGTTGTCGGAAACAATCTTGATTGAGGAGTACGGCACCCCGTAGCATTGTGCCACCGTAAAGAGGGCCGCAGACTCCATGTCGAAACAGTCGGCCTTTGCCTTGATGCCGTCAAGATATTGTGAGGTGAACACTTGCGGGGAGACGAAGCAGTCGGAGGAGTACAGCACGGCCTCCTCCAAGCGGGGGCACTCGAAGGGCAGCGGCGCGGTAAGCATGCGTTGCTCGTTGAAGGACTCGCCGGCGGAGATGATCTCCTTGATACGCAGAAGTGTTCCCACAGGCTTGTCGTGCGAACCGGCCGTGCCGATGTTGAGGATGTGCATCGGTTCACCACGATGTTGTTCCATGAATTGCACCATGGTGCGTGTGGCATTCTCGCGCCCGATGCCGGTAAAATGAGTGATGTCAGCCAGCGTGCCCACCTCATCTGGCACCGCAGCAAAAAGGTAGATGTTGTCTTTCATTTTATTTTTACTTTTTGAATCATTCCACTATCTGAACACATCGGCTGCAACCTCCTTCTGCGTGGCGATGCCCCTGCCGGAAAGACGGCGCGACATGCACACTACATGTAAATATGCAGAGATTGTCAGACAACGGCAATTGCGCCGCAAAAGTACAGTTTTTTAGATTCCCTCTTGCAAAGACAGGAACAATATTCACAAAATGTTCACATAGTGAAAATGGAGGCCCTCCGCTACGATTCTCTCCTGCGGATCAAATCAGTTTATCACTACGAAAACAATCGTTTAGAGGAAATCACCACCTACACCTATGACGACCAGAATCGGATAGTGACGGAAAAGAAAGTCCCTTTCACCATCAACATAAAAGACTCCCCCACCCTTCACAAGCAATATTCTTACGACGACCTCCTGAATTCAACCCAAGTCATTGACCTCCTGAGGGATAGTTTAACAAGTCCCTCCACTGCCTGTCGCCGATTCACATCCCAGTACGATTCCGAAGGGAGGTTGCAGATGGTGGAAGGTGAACATTTGGGATACTACAACGCCTACCCCCAACGGTGTTGCAGCATCAGCAGCACCATCAAAAAGGTTACCTTTCGGTACGATGACCACGGGGCCTTAACTGAGAAATGCTATTATACGGGGGGAGAAATGATGCTGTACCGACTGGCCTGGGAATACAAGTATGATGAGAGAGGAAACTGGGTGCAGTGCAAGCATTACGAAGACGATCATATCCTCAACGTAACCAATCGTACCATCGTTTACCCATAACCGAAAGAAATCCTTTCGTATTTATACAATAAAGGAGCGGTTTTCTCCGCTCCTTTATCACATTGCAACAAAAAAGTGTTTTATCCTCTGAAGGGGAATTTCTTTCCCGGATAGATAGCCTGCGAGCCCAGCATGCTTTCGATGCGCATCAGCTGGTTGTACTTGCAGATACGGTCGGTGCGGGAGGCGGAGCCGGTCTTGATTTGGCCCGTGCCCAGAGCGACGGCGAGGTCGGCGATGGTGGTGTCCTCGGTTTCGCCGGAGCGGTGCGACATCACGGCCGTGTAATGGTTGCGCTGCGCCAGGGAGACGGCGTTGATGGTCTCCGTCAGCGTGCCGATCTGGTTGACCTTGATGAGGATGGAGTTGGCCACCTGCTTGTCGAGACCCATCTGGAGGCGCTTGACGTTGGTGACGAACAGGTCGTCGCCAACCAGCTGCGTCTTGCCGCCTATGGTGTCGGTGAGCAGTTTCCAGCCATCCCAGTCGTCTTCGGCCATACCGTCTTCGATGGAGATGATGGGGTATTTGTCGGTCCAGTTCTTCCAATAATCCACCATTTGCGCGGGGGTAAGCTCCTCGTTGGTGGACCATTTGAGGCGGTAGAGTTGTTTCTCCGTGTCGAAGAACTCGGAGGCGGCGGGGTCGAGGGCGAGGCAAACCTCTTCACCGGGCTTGTAGCCGGCTTTCTCGATGGCTTGCAGGATCACCTCCACGGCCTCCTCATTGGACTTGAGGTTGGGGGCAAAGCCGCCTTCGTCGCCGACGTTGGTGGAGTAGCCCTTGCCCTTGAGGACGTTCTTGAGGTTATGGAAAATCTCTGAACCCATACGCACAGCCTCGTGGAAGTTGGGGGCGCCGACGGGCATAATCATAAACTCCTGGAAGTCCACGCAGTTGTCGGCGTGGGAACCGCCGTTGAGGATGTTCATCATCGGGACGGGGAGCACAGTGGCGTTGCAGCCGCCCACATAGCGGTAGAGTTCCTGGCCTGTCTCAAGCGCGGCTGCCTTGGCGGCGGCAAGGGAGATGCCGAGGATGGCGTTGGCTCCCATCTTGCCCTTGTTGTCAGTGCCGTCAATTTCAATCATGCGGGCATCGATTTCGGCCTGGTCGGTCACTTCCATGCCCTCGATCTGCTCGGCCAGCACGTTGTTCACATTCTGCACGGCTTTGAGGACACCCTTGCCCATATAGCGGTCTTTTTGTCCGTCGCGAAGCTCCACGGCTTCATGCACACCGGTAGACGCGCCGGAGGGAACAGCTGCGCGCCCCATGGCGCCGGCAGCAGTATATACATCAACTTCCACCGTGGGGTTTCCACGGGAATCCAGGATTTCTCTTCCTAAAACTTTAATAATCTGACTCATATCTAATAATATTATTTTTAAAAAAAACGCGCAAAGATACAAAAAATTCACGGGGTAAGCATCCTTTTTTGAATCTATCTTAACAACTGCACCAAAAACATCTATATATACCTGCAAAAAACGTATCTTTGCCCCCCTTAAAAGCTCAACTCCCACATTGGCTGGTAGAGCATGCGCATAGGTCGACCATTTGCAATCAACCCTCTGTTCCTATCAACGAAATCAACGGAATACAGTCATGACATCCAAATCCCGAAAATCAGCCCTCATCATCGCCTCGGCGCTTGTGGTCGCCATGGCTGCCATCGCCATTTTCGGACGACACACCAAAGTTGCGGAGAGCATCAAGCAACAGACCGCCGCCATCCTGAAGAAAGAGTACATCCCCGACCAGCATGTAGATGTCGCCACCACGATGGCTTACCAGAAATTGGACTCCGTGTACAGTCTTTTCCGCAAAAACTTCCGAATGCATTACCAGACTATCGGCACGGCCACCTTTCCTGACAGCAGCCGTATCATCCTCATCGCCGAACCGGCCCCCTTTTTGGAGCCTGACAGTGTGGAGGCTACCTGCAGCCAGTTCACCCACCAAACCTCGCAACGCCACTTCAAGACAGGTTACGATGGCCGCATCACCGACATAACCATCGTGCTGGGCAACGCCACCACAGAGAATCTCGACAACATCGTAACCCGTCTCTCCAAGCAGCAATATCTCTCCGACTACAAGCCCCGTGCCCACAATCTCCTGGAGAATACCAAACGTCACTATTTTGCCCAAGACGACTTAGACTACCAGATCACGCTGGGTGAATTCGACGACTGGTTCTTCACACAGGGCGAGACGTTCATCGACGAGAAAGACACAGCCCATGACATCACGGTCGAAGACATGTTTCACGAGAAGCGGCGGGGGGTGTTTTTCAGCCGCGCACCCGGACTCGTAGCCTGGAGCATCCGCCGTGACAGCGACCTTGGCAAGCAGGCGGGCGACATCCGCCGCTTCGCCCTTGATGCAGACCTTATTCTGGGTGCCCTGCGCGATTCCACCACATTGGTCATTATCGGGCGCGAGCGTGCAGTGCCCTTGGAGGTGCTGCCTCCCTTGCGCGTGGAGACCGTACTGCTCGTCGCCTCCATCAGCAGCAAAGAGCTGTCGCAAAGCCTCGACATCAACGACTGCATGGCTGGCAAGATGGCCAACGGCCGCGACTGGTGTCCCACCTACCTCAGCCGAGAGCTGGAAAACACCGAGCTGGGCCACCTGCTCACCATCACCGACATCCTGCTCAAGGACTGGTCGGAGAGCGGCACCATCCAAGAGGCCAGCTACAACTACCCTTCCCCCGGCTATTTCCCCTTCGACAAACCGCTATTCAAGAAATTAGGTCTCAGCGAGTTGGTTTATAACTGGAACACTGCCAACACGATGTACGCCATCGATCTGCCGGAACACACCATCTACACCCTCAACCGTACGGGCGCGCTCCCTGTCTCCTATTTCCACTCGCAGGAACGCAGCACCAGCGTGGGCGCGCAATATGAGCGCCAGGCCGGCAACTACTTCGCCCACACGGGCAACACCGACCTCGCGCGCGTGGTGCAATACACGGCCCTTTACCAACTGTTCATGGACAACGGTGTCCACTACAAGGGCAAACTGCTCCATCCCGCTTTCCCCGGCAACAAGCCTTACCTGCTGGCCAAACCCTGCCGCTCGCTATTGGACGTGTTCAAGAACATGCCCGACATCCAAATCGAGCAACTCGCCGACACACTGTCGCGCATCCACTTCGATGCCTACGGCGAGAAGCAGATCAACAAACAACTGCGACAAAACGAGCGCGAGTACAATTTCACCTACACCGAGGAGCATGAAAAGGAAATCTTCAAAAACGTAAACAAGCAGGAGCGCGACGCGATGGCTGAAGAATTGCGGAGCGTGCGCAGCATGCTCAAGGGGCTGTCGGAGGAGGAATACAACAAGCTGGTACGCTATCTCGCCTATCCCCGCGGCACGACCATCAACAGCCAAGAAAGCTACAACCGCATGCTGAAAGCACAAAAAGTCAACAACTTGCTGCGACACATCGGCAAGAACAACCTCACGTTGGTGGGATTGGACCTTGCCAAGGTACGCGACTATTTCGTGGGAAATCTGAGCAAGAGCGGCGGACGCTACCTGAAGACTCCGTCGGTCATCATCACGTACAACGACTTCATCACCACTGGCGGTCACAACATCTCCTCCGGCATCAGCCGCGTAGGGAGCACCACAAACTACAAGCGAACCAGTGGCGGCGGGAGCGCTCCCATAGCCTCCACACCCAAGGCCAGCACCCCAGGCACGAGCCAACCATCGGGAACCAGCAAGCCGTCGGGAACCAGCAAGCCGTCAGGCAGCACGCAACCCTCCAGCACGAGCAGGCCGTCAGGCACGTCGCACGCCTCAACGGGTGCAAAGCCTTCCCCCACTCCGTCACGACCCTCCGCAGGCAGCACCGGACGCCCACGCAGCAGCGTAATCTCCACCAGCTCCCGACCCACTCGCGGCTTCTGATGTTTCCAGAATAAACACGAAGGGCAAGCATCGCTTGCAACCAAGCAGAAGACCTGAAAAATCAACGTTTCATCAGGAAATCAACCACCTTGTCCCACGTCTCATACGGTTCAACACCAAATGGGATAACCATGCCTTCGAAAGACTGGGCACCATTCGAGCCGGGACGGTCGTCAATCAAAATCCCCTTTTTCTGCAGTTCTTTGTGATGCGACAAGATAAGGCGCTTGTAAGCTGGCATGCCCGGTCCCTTGCCAAAATAATGCTGCACCCAGCGCAACTTGTCGCTCGGGGCACTCTCGTTGCGCCACGGAGATGTTGACAAAATGTAAATATCATACTTGCGCGACAACTGTTCAAAAGCGGTCACGGCACCCGGCATCGGATCCATACGGCTAAACACATTGGGTATCTCGTCTTCGTAGCCATCGTACTGCAAACGTTCCAATGCGGACAACTTGCTTACACCACTGTCCCAATCCACCAACGTGCCATCCATATCCACATAAAGGATCTCCTTGGACTCTGACGGGGCCATCACGCTCTTCTTGGCCGGAGCGTGGTCAAAATAAGCTAGCGCCTGTCCAACCGCATCGCGCAACACATCACGTTCCAAATGGCTATGCCCCCCTTCCACCCAAATGCAGTTGGTGGCCGAGACCGACCCGCCCTCGCCCCAATTTCCATATCTTCCAGCAAAGAAATCATGGTATTGCAACAATTCATCATGCTTGGCAAAGATGCCAAAGACCTTGTCGGGAGAATTGTCCTGGTGTATATTATATATATTGTATTCGAGCGCACGGAAGTTCGTCACCAGTTCTTGCGGGACGGGTGTAATCTGAGGAATGGCCTCTGACGGGATACAGCAGGGATTGATAAAAATCTTATCCACCATACGATTGGTTTCCCTGTCCTTCTTGATAAACAAATTATAGACAGAACCCAATGAAGACGAAATCACAATGTCGATTTGCTCATCCTTTACAATTTTGCGGACAAAATCCACGCAATCCTGAACATGCACAAGGTCAAAAGTTTCCAGCACCCAATGGTGTTCGGGGAAGAGTTCTTTAAGCAAATTGCCTGTATAGGAGTCTTTGTTGCTCCCATAGCCATGAAGATAAAGGATGTTTTTCATGTCTGTCTATATTATGATACGATTAAAAACGCGATTATGAATTCTCCAGCAGTTCCTTCAACTTATTGGCAAATTCAGGAAAGCTGTGTTCGAGAATGATGGGGCGACCTGCGGGCGTAACGAAGCAGTGCTTGGTCCGTCCCGTGAGCACCGGTTCACCGCCCGGCAGTTTGCGCATCACATACTCCATTACAAGGCGAACACCCCGAAACTCCGCGACCCTCGTCTCTATTTCCACCTCATCAGCAAAAACCGTGGGATTCTTAAACTCACATTCCACGGCGAGCACGGGCGAGATGATGCCGTCTTCCTCCAACTTCCGATACCCAAAACCAATCTTGTCGAGGAAATTGACGCGAGCCTCCTCCATCCAACGGACATAATTAGAGTGGTGCGTTACGCCCATTTTGTCCGTCTCATAATACTGGACCTTGTGGATATATTTATCAACTTTCATAATAAGGTTAATGAATATTAATCATTTAACATGCCAAGCGCGGCAGCGCCAAGAATCGCAACGTCATTCTGGGGCAGTTGTGACAAGAGCACTTTGACTTTACCCTTATAAAGGAAGAGCAAGTTCTCTTCGAAATAGTCGCGAAGCGGTTTCATGAGCACTTCGCCGGCGCGCGTAGGCCCGCCCATGAGGAACACGGCCTCCGGCTCGGAGAAGGCAACAGCATTGGCCAAGGCAACCCCCAGCCAACGGGCGGTGACATCATACGCCTGCAAGGCGACAAGATCGCCCTTTTGGGCCGACTCTCCCACGAACTGGCAAGTCAAGCCCGCAGGTTCCGCAGCCGAGGGGTTGCTCTGATGCAGTGCCTCGCGATAGTTCTGGCAGATGCCCCGTGCGGAGGCGTACATCTCCAGACAGCCGCTGCGGCCACAGCTACAGGCACGCCCGCCGGGCAAGACTGTGGTATGGCCTATCTCGCCGGCCATGCCATGCGCGCCGTGCAACAACCGTCCATCGACGACAATGCCGCTACCCACGCCCGTGCCCAAAGTGAGCATGATGAAATGCTGCATGCCACGGGCACCGCCGTATATCATCTCGCCCACCGCCGCCGCATTCGCATCGTTGTCCAGACGTACAGGCACCTCAAAATGAGCACCCAGATATTCCCCTAACGGAATGGGGGTCTTGATGCGCAAGTTGGCAGTGTCCGCCTCGATTCGGACTGTGCGGTAATTGCCGTTGGGTGCCCCGATACCAATGCCCCTCAGATTGTATAAATTACAATCATTCAACATTATGCGAATCTGCCGCGTGATGGCAGCCATAAACTCTTCTGCCGTATCGTATGAGTCGGTAGGCAAGCTGTCGCGACGCACGATAAAACCATCGTCACGCACGATGCCAATGTCGGTATTGGTGCCGCCGATATCGATGCCTATAGAGTATGTATTCATGGGGATATGAATTTAGCGTTTGATATTCTGACGATTGAGGGCTGCGCGATAGCGGGCGGCATTGGCTGCATGTTGTGCCGCGCTCGATGTGAAATTGTGATAACCCGACAAATCCTCTTTGGCACACATATACAGATAATCATGATGCGCATAGTGCAGCACGGAATCTATCGTGGAGCCTTCGGGCATACGAATCGGGCCTGGCGGCAAGCCTTTGTACTTATAGGTATTATAGGGGGAATCCACCTGCAAGTCGGCATTGAGGATGCGCTTGCGGGCAAAATCGCCAAGCGCGAACTTGACGGTCGGGTCGGCCTGCAGCAACATGCCCTTGTGAATGCGGTTCATGTATAGTCCCGCGATTATGGCCTTTTCAGCGGGGCGGTGGTTTTCTTCCTCGACGATGGAGGCCAATGTGGCCACTTCAACAGGTGTCAATCCGATGGCATCGGCCTGCGCGCGACGTTTGTCGTTCCAAAACTGGTTGTAGAAATCGTACATCTTAGCCACGAAATCCTCGGCGGTGATGTCGTAGAAAATCTCGTAACTGTTGGGAATAAACAGGGCCGGCAGAGTCCATTTATCAAAGCCATACTTGCCAATAAAACCGCTATCCGCCAGCAATGCAGCCAATTCTGACGGCGCAAAGAAAAACTTGCTGCCCACCTTGTCCACAAACTGGTCGACGGTGCGCACGTTGTTGAAGGCGAATTTCACGGGATAATGCTGCCCGCGGCGCAGGATACGCACCAATGTGACATTGCTCGTGTTAGGCTGGATGGTGTAGTGTCCCGGGCGGATGGTCTTGAAGCGCATCAGGCGAGCGGCGCGGTCGAACCCGCTCTCACGGACAAGCACATGCTTGGCGCGCAAAGAGTCCTTCATCTGCTCGTATGTGGCCTGATGCGGCACCGTAACAACGACCTCTTCCGCATTGCCCGTACTACCTCCAAAAAGAGAACAGGCAACGATAGCGGCAGCGGCTACCAGCACGCAGAACAAGACCAACAGTCCCCAAAGAATACTTTTTTTCATAAGGATTAAAGGATGCGTTTGATAACACGAAGAGTGTGGGTGTATTGTCCCACGTCGTCACGGAATATCCCGGTCTCATCAAGGGTGTTGATTTGCACATGTCCCGAGGCGTGCAGAATCTGACGGCGTCCACAGACCATGCCCACATGGATGATTTTTCCTTCCTCATTGCCGAAAAAGGCAAGGTCGCCGATGCAGGCCTCATCCACAAAGTCGACGGGCGTCCCCATTTGCACCTGTTGTGAGGCGTCGCGCGGCAGGGATATGCCGATGCTGGCGTAAACCAGCTGGGTAAAGCCGGAGCAGTCGATGCCTGCGGGCGTGCGACCGCCCCACATGTAAGGGGCGTTCAGGTATTGCAGCGCAAAGGAGAGCAAACGGTCCTGCTGCTCGGTCAACCCTTCATGTCGCACAACATGCAATGGAGTGGTTGTCTCCAACACAAATTTTCTTCCCGCTATCGTAAATGCATTATCAACGGGTTTGGGGTATCGAGCCCCGGCACAAAGAAGCGTTGGAATATGAAAAGCCTTGTCTCGAATGTACTGAAAGAGAGTCTCCACCCGACACACCTGTGTCTGGTGCAGTGTGGTCAACTCCTCTTCCGAGACAGGGGTGTGCTGCTTGCGCTGAAGCCATGCCTCGTAGCCGCAGTCGTCCGTGCAGACCTTGAGCCACTCGGGTTGTGACTCCAGAATTTCATAGGTTTCCCCGAACAGGAGTTGGGACACCATTTCGGCGGTGTGTGACGGCGCAGCGCGAAGGGAGGCGGCCATCCAAAGACAGATTCCGTGCGTCATGGGCTATGGAAATATACATCTACGTCCGCAGGAAATTTGAGGGTATCGAACAGACGAAGATTATGATTTTACAAATTTAGAAGGGCAAGTCGTCGGGCGTGCCGTTGTCCACGAAGGTGTCGGAAGCGAATGCTGCACCGGGCAGGTCGCTGGCAGGTTGGGGAGTGCCGGCCGGAGGAGTATAGGCGGTGTGTTGGGGTGTTACAGCTGCCGGATTATATGCCCCCTGTTGGGGAGCGCCCTCCTGCACATGTTCAATCTTCCATGCTTTCACGTCAGTGTACCACTTGCCATTGAACTCGCGGGATTCCAAGTCGAAGGAGACCTTCATCTGGTCACCGATGTTGTATTCGTTGAGCTGGTCGGCACGGTCGCCCCACAGGTTGGCGCATATTTTTTTCGGGAATTGGTCATTGGTTTCGATGACAAATTCCTGTTTCTGCCAGGTGGAACCCGTTCTGGCGCTGGTGCCCGATTGCATCGGGAGCTTCTGTATCAGTCTTCCTGTTATTTCTAATGACATAGTTGGTTTGAATTTTTTACAATTATTATTTAATTGGAACTTTTCTTTTTCTCTTTTTTCCCAAAAACAGTCACGTTGATATATTTCGAAGGATTAGCCTTCAGATCCGTGATGAGATTATTGAGGCTTTCGAGGGTTTGCGTGACATTTTGGTAAAGTTGTTCATTATTGACGAGTTTACCTACAGAGCCTTCTCCATTTTCTATCTTGGCGGTTACACCATTGAGATTGGCCACTGTGGCTTGTGCGTCGTTAAGCAGAGCCCTGATGTTACTCTGCGCAAGTGAATCAGAGATATTATCCAAATTGGCCACGATGGTGTTGATTTGCGGGGTGGCGTCGCTCAGTGTGGCGGTCAGTTGTTCAAGCTGAGATACTACCCGTCCCACTTTGCCTTCGTTGTTGGCAAGAAGTTGGTTGAGATGGCGGGTCGAGGCCTCGAGGTTGGTGAGGGTTGCCTTGAGCATGAAAGCGCTGTTGGCGGAGTCAAACGGATGGAAGGCGCTCTTGAGGGAGAGCCCCAGGGTGTCGACCGAGGCGATGACGCTGGCTAATTGCGCCTTGATCTCATCAATGCCATCGAACATGCCGGGCGCGAGCGCACTGCCCAAAGTGTCTTTCTCTTTGGCAAAAGTCTTTGAATTTCCCAACACAAGGTTCACAATCATGCCACCGAGCACATCCTTTTGGGCGACCTCGAAGCGACTGTCAACCGGGATGTTGATATCCTCCGTCAGCAGAATCTCGGCACAAATGCGCGGCGGGTTCGTGCTTAGCAACTTGATATCGTTGACCTTCCCAATGGGGAAGCCGTTGAACACCACATTGGTGCTCTCGTGCAGGTCCCCGACATTTTCAAAAACGGCATACAGATGGGTCTTGCGATTGAAGACGTTGAGTCCTTTGAGAAAATTGCAACCGAAATAGAAGATCACGAGGGCGGCGATGCAAAAAATCGCGACCTTCATGCTCTTGATGTTCTTTTCAGAATAATGTTGTTTGTTGTCTTTGCTGTTGCTCATCGGGATTCAAAATGAGCGGCAAAGATATTATTTTTTCGTCAATTTTCGTGCCTCGGAGACAGATATTTTTTTATCGCCCTGGAAAGCTATCATAAACGCGTCCTTATGCGTTTTTTTCATTTCCGCGAGCAACGTGTTGGCAGCTTCGTAGGTGGTTTCGTCGCCCGCCGTGTACTTCCACAGGCCGTTTTCCTGGTAGCATCCCAACTGGGGGATGTTCCAGATACGGCTGTCCGTGACCTCCAGTTTCACAGGAGAGGCCAATATCTGCACCTTAAAGCGTATCTCGTTGGATTTTTCCACAGGAGTCACATTTTGAGAGGGTTCCGCAGTGGCGGCGGCAACTGTATCGGGCCCTTCCACCTGGATTGCAGGTGGTGTCTCGGTCTTGGGGGCCACCGCACCGCTGACCGGCAGGTGAACATGCTTCGTGTTGTTGATTTTGTCGATATAGTCCACAAAGGCATTGTATATGCCGGCAGCAATCTTGTTCTGGTTCTCCTGATTGTTGAGGAAAGCCTGGTCACCCGGATTGGAGAGGAATCCCATTTCGATAAGGATGCTGGGCATGGCCACACGGTAAAGCACCCAGTAATTGGCCTGCTTGACCCCGCGGTCGGTGAGATGGGAGATGGAGACCAGGTTCTTCTGCACCATGTCGGCCAGAATGATGGATTTGTTCATGTAAGCGGAAGAGTACAAGGAAAAGATGATGTTGGACTCGGGCGCATTGGGGTCGAAGCCGCCGTAGTTCTCCTGGTAATTCTTCTCCTTTAAGATGGCCGAGTTCTCGCGTCGCGCCACAGCCTGGTTGGCCTCGCTCTTGGAGAGGCCCATCAGGTAGGTCTCCACGCCATTGCCGTTGGGGTTCTCCGACGAATTGCAGTGAAAAGAGATGAAGAGGTCGGCGTGTTCCTTGTTGGCGATCTCGGCGCGGCGGTACAGCTCCACGAAGACATCCGTCTTGCGGGTGTAAATCACCTTCACGTCGGGGCAGTGTTCTTCAATGAGTTTCCCCACCTTGAGGGCCATGCTCAGATTCACGGTCTTTTCATTGACTTTCGTGCCTATACAGCCCGGGTCGTGCGCCCCGTGTCCCGCGTCCAAAACCACCTTGAACGTCTTTTGAGTGCCTTGTCCCACAACACTCCCGACAAAAAATATCAGGAGATATAATAAGATTCTTTTTTTCAAGTTCATCTCTTCAAAACTTTTTGGTATTTTTGCCGTTTTATTTAAACTATGCAAAAATAGCGTATTATTAGCCATTCTTAAAACCTTGTCGGAAAAGATATACACATCCCGTTCTTCATATTTTTTGAAGCTGATTATCTTATTTATAGTCAGTTGCTTGTGTCTATCGTCGCATGCACAAAACCGAAAGACGAGATCTCGTCGACCATCCGTGGACTCAGCGGCGTATTACAGAAACGACACGGACCGCGTATATATTGTACAATCCGACACCACGCCCAAGATCCGCCGTTCCGTCAAGGTCATCTCCCCCAACGCCATACAATCTATTGTCACCTACAGTGCCAAGGACTCCACGGTTAATGACTTGGAACAACGTTACACTTATCTTTTCGGAGATGCCATGGTGAAGTACGAGGACATGGAATTGTATGCCGACTACATCGAGATTGACTTCAAGAACAACCAATTATACGCTTCGGGGGTAGCGGACTCCAACGGCAATATCCGCGGAAATCCGGTGTTCGTCCAAGGTTCCGACCAATATCGGGCGCGCGAGATCAAATACAACTTCTCCACCCACAAAGGCAAGATCACGCATGTCATCACCACCCAGGACGAAGGCTATGTCCACGGCGAACAAGTCAAGAAGATGGGCGACGACGTGGCCTTCATGAAAAAGGGCAAATACACCACCTGCGAACTAGAAGACCCCCACTACGAAATCTCCTTTACCAAGGCCAAGCTCATCCAGCATGACAAAATCGTCATCGGGCCGGCTTACCTGAGCTTCACGGGCATTCCCACACCCTTAGCCATCCCGTTCGGATTCTTCCCTTTGGAAAAAGGGCGCAAGTCAGGACTGGTGATGCCCACCTTCGGAGAATCCAACAGTTTAGGTTTTTACATCAAGGATTTCGGCTTTTATTTCGCCATCAGCGACAACATCGACCTGTTGCTCGGGGGTGACATCTACACCCGCGGCAGCTGGGCCGTCAAGGCCAAGTCCAACTACGTGTTCCGCTACAAATGCGCGGGCAATGCCGAACTCGGATTCTACCAGACCCGCGTAGGCGACAAGCTCGACTCCACCTACCGCGTCTCCAACGATTTCAAAATCTATTGGGACCACAAGCAGGATATCAAGTCTCATCCCAGGACACGATTCAACGCCCACATCAACATCGTCAGCTCAAACTATTCCAAATACAATCTCACCTCGGCCAACGACTACCTCTCCAACCAGTTCACGTCTTCGGTCAACGTCTCCACCTCCGCCGCAGACATCTTCTATCTCGACGCCACCCTCTCCTACTCCCAAAACACAGGGCAGCACACCATCAACTTCAAGTTGCCCGACATCAGCATGTCCGTCATCCAATTCTACCCCTTCCGCAAGAAGAACAAGGCCGGTGCCTTGAAGTGGTATGACAACATTTCGATGAAATGGTCGTCGCAACTGACAGGCCAAATTGACACATACGATTCCCTTTTCTTCAAGCCGCAGACGTGGGAACAGTACAACGTGGGCATGCAGCACACCATACCCCTGACCATACCCATCAAGATTGCCAAACTCATCAACTGGAACACCACGGCCACGCTTATCGAAAAATGGTATCTCCAGTCGTACACCCGGGAGATGACCATCGACACGCTGGCCGACGTGCCCACCGCCATGGTCAACCGCAACTTCCGGCGCGGTTTCTACGCCCTGCACGACGTGAGCGTGTCCACTTCGCTCACCACAAAGGTATACCTCATGTATTCCTTTAAGAAGGGAGGCCTGCAGGCGATCCGCCACGTTGTCACCCCCGTTTTAAACTTCACCTACCGCCCCAACCTCGCCGGCAACACACAAGGGAAATATTTCAACCCCATCACCGGGGAGATGGTGGAATACTCCTATTTCGACAACGCCATCTTCGGCACGACAAACGCCCAAACGCAAGCCCTCGCACAAATCTCTTTCGGCAACAACCTGGAAATCAAGGTGCGATCGCGCCGCGACACCATCAACGGGTTCAAGAAAATCCCACTCATCGATAACCTCAACGTCTCGATGAGTTACAACTTCGCCGCCGACTCCCTGCGCCTCTCCAAGCTCACCCTCAACGGGCGAAGCACCATATTCCGCCAGCTCTACCTCACATACAGCTTCGCCTTCGACCCCTACATAATCGGGACCAACGGCCGCAACATCAACCAGTTCGAATGGAAGGAGAACCGGCGTCTGCTCCGTTTCTCCTCCACCAACCTCAGCGTCGCCGTCAACCTGCGACTCGACCAGAACACCTTCAAAAAGAAGAACCCCGACAAAAAAGAGCAGGAGAAAAACAAGGATCGTCTGCCCTGGTACATCACTTTCAACTACACCTTCTCATACGGCATCAACGACAACATATATTACTATATGCTGCGCGACACCAACCGATATGTCAACAACATGGTCCACACCATCAACGTGATGGGCGAAATTCATGTCACCAAGAAATGGAAAATCGGCTTCACCACAGGGTACGACT
This sequence comes from Bacteroidales bacterium, assembly GCA_017615795.1. GTDB lineage: Bacteria > Bacteroidota > Bacteroidia > Bacteroidales > WCHB1-69 > F23-D06. The sequence continues at coordinate 14,836 of JAFZZK010000046.1, read as the reverse complement.
TCATCCAGAAATCCATGTCATACACCTCCATTGACATCTACCGCGACATGCACTGTTGGGAGATGAGTTTCAACTGGATCCCCTTCGGCTACCGCAAGGGATGGGGTTTCACTATCAACGTCAAGGCTGCCGTGCTGAAAGACGTGTTGAAGTACAGCAGGCCGAACGACTATCGGAACAACCTGTAAAACAATCAATAACACATTGCCAACAACACATTTGCGACCTTCAGGAAAGGCCTCGCAAAAATATTCTACACAAGCGACTCAACCTTATCATAAAAAGTGTATATTTGCACCCTTGAAAAATTATAGGCCGAAAATAATATAAACAATTAATAATCAAGTAAATAAAAAAGATGAAAAACAAAGGACTTATTTTATTTTTCACCATTCTCCTGGCGTTAGTCTGCCTTTATTGCCTCTCTTTCACCTTTGCCACATGGCGGGTGGAGAAGAACGCTGATCGTTTCGCCAACGATCCGGCAGCCATCGAGAGCGTGAAAAAGGAAGCGCATGGCGACATCATGCTGGAGAAGCATTTGACCGACTCCCTCATCGAAGCCAGAACGCGCCAGTACCTGACCAACAAGAACGACTCCACCGTCTTCTTGGGCAACACGTACAAACAATGCAAGTACAAAGAGTTGAACCTCGGTCTGGACTTGAAGGGCGGTATGAACGTCACCCTTGAAATCTCCATGCCCGATGTGGTGCAAAGCTTGGCCAGCAACAAGGAAGACCAGCTTTTCAAGACTGCGTTCGAGAACGCCGAGAAAGAGTTTGCCAAGACCACCAACGGCGACTTCATTGACATTTTCGTCAACAATTTCAACAAGCAGAAGAGCGCGTTGAAGATGAACAACGCCAATCTGCGCACCTATTTCGGCGAGCGTTCCGGCATCAAGAACGCCTCCGACCAACAAATCATCAACTGGATAAAGAAAGAGTCCTCCGAGATCGTGGAGCGCACCTTCAAGATCCTGCGCACCCGTATCGACCGTTTTGGTGTGGCTCAGCCCAACTTGCAGATGTTGCAAGGCGGACGCATCTTGGTTGAACTGCCGGGCATCAAGGAACCCGAGCGTGTCACCGAGTTGTTGAAGAGCACCGCAAAACTGGAGTTCTGGGAAGTCTACCATGACATCGTGGGCGGCAAGCCCATCATTCAACGCTTCATGGAAGCCGACGCACAGTTGGCCGAGATGCTGAAGAACAAAGAAGCCGCCACTCCCAACGCCCTTGACTCTGCCATGGCCGCTGCAGACAGCGCCGTCAACAATGCGCTGGCCGCTGCAGACATCGACGAGGATGAGGAGGATGAAGACCTCGACGCCGCAGGCGGCGCCATCCTCAGCAAGGCTGTCGCCATCCCCGGCAGCTACGTGATCGGCTATTTCAAGGAATCCGACATGCCGGCCATCAACAACATGCTGCCGCAACTGCAGCGTCTGTTGGGCGACAACAGCATCGTCTTCTACTGGGGTTCTCCTGAAAGAGAATACAACAACGCCTACCCGCTCTATCCCCTCAAGAAGAAAAACGACCGCATCGGACCGCTCTTGAGCTCCGAGACCATCGGCGGCGCCCGCGTGGTGCGCACCGCCCGCCAGGACGTTGACCAGAACAACCGCGTGGTTGTCAACATGTCCATGGAAAGCCAGGCCGCCGACGAGTGGCGCAAAATCACCCGCGAGGCCGCTGAAAACACCCAGAACCCGACCGCCATCGCCATCGTGCTTGACGAGTTCGTATACTCCGCGCCGACCGTGCGCAGCGAAATCCCCAACGGTAACTCCGAGATCTCCGGCAACTTCACCATTGAAGAGGCCAAGGACCTTGCCACCGTGCTGAACTCCGGTAACCTCGAGGCCCGCGTCAACATCGTCCAATCCGAAGTCGTCGGTCCGACCCTTGGTAAGGAGTCCATCCGTTCCGGTTTGCTCTCCTTCCTCGCCGCCTTCATTCTCGTGGTGTTGTACATGTTCTTCTATTACAACCGTGCCGGTTTGGTCGCTGACCTCGCCCTGTTCACGAACGTCTTCTTCATCATCGGCGTGCTCGCCTCCATGGGCGCAGTCCTGACACTGCCGGGTATCGCCGGTATCGTCCTCACCTTGGGTATGGCAGTCGACGCCAACGTGATCATCTACGAGCGCGTCCGCGAAGAGGTCCGCGCCGGCAAGGGCATCCGCGTCGCTATCGACGAAGGTTTCAAGCACTCCTACTCCGCTATCATCGACGGTAACGTGACCACCTTGATCACCGCTATCGTCCTTTATATCTTCGGTTCCGGTCCGATCCAAGGCTTTGCCACCACGTTGATCATCGGTATCCTCTCCTCCCTCTTCACCGCCATCCTCGTATCCCGTCTCATCATCGAAGCCCGACTCAAGAAGGGCAAAGATTTCTCCGTGGGCAACAAGCTGACGATGAACGCCTTCACCAACCTGCACATCGACTTCCTCAGCAAGAGAAAAATATTCTACACCCTTTCTCTCTCCCTGATCGTCATTTCCATCATCTCCTTCTGCACTCTGAAACTGCAACCCGGCATCGACTTCACCGGAGGCCGTTGCTATGTGGTCCGTTTCGACAAGGATGTCACAACAAAAGATGTACGTGAAGCTGTATCCAAAGAATTTGGCGGCAACCCCGAAGTCAAGACTTTCGGCAGCAACAACCAGATCCGTATCATCACCAACTTCCGCATCGACAGCAACGATCCGAAAGACGACCAACTCTGCGAGAAGAAGCTCTACAACTGCTTGAAAGGCTTCTATGAGAAACAAGACCTCACCGAGTATGACTTCACCCACCTCACCAACGATGTCCGTGGCGTGCAGTCCTCCCAGAAGATCCAGCCCACCGTGGCCCGCGAGCTGTTGAGAAACGCCGCTCTTGCCGTGCTGGCCTCCCTGGTGTTGATCTTCATCTACATCGCCATCCGTTTCCGCAACTGGCAGTTCGGTTTGGCCGGTGTCGCAGCCTTGTTCCACGACTCCTTCCTGACCATCGGTATGTTCTCCCTCTTCTACAAGATCATGCCGTTCTCCATGGAAATCGACCAGAACTTCATCGCTGCCATCCTGACGGTGATTGGTTACTCCATCAACAACGTCGTGGTCATCATGGACCGTGTCCGTGAGAACTTGGCCCTCTATCCGAAACGCAGCAACTACGACAACTTCAACACCGCCATCAACAGCACCATGGGCCGTAGCATCAACACTGCCCTCACCACATTGGTCACCCTGTTGGTGATCTTCCTGTTCGGCGGCGAAGTGATTCGCGGTTTCGTGTTCGCCATGTTCATCGGTATTTTGTTCGGTACTTACTCCGGCATCCTCGTGGCCAACCCGCTGGCATACGACCTCATCCGTCTCAAAGGCGGCGATGTCAAGCGTGCCAAAGCCGAGATCTCGAAATAAGATTTTTCTTCATCATAAAAAAAACGGGACGACGTACATCGTCCCGTTTTTTTTTGTATTTTAGCACCCGCAATTTTTATAAGGTAAATTATCATCAATATGAAGATACAAAAACTTGCCACAGTTCTTGCAACTGTTTTTATGTTAACCACTTGCACATTGTATGCGCAAGTCTTGCGCGATGCTGACAACCTTTTCCGCGATTGTCAGTACGAGAACGCTTTGGAACAATATAAGAAAGGTATCAAGAAACTATCCTCCAACAGGGTCGAGATTCAACGCGCCACATTCCAGATTGCGGAGTGCTACCGTATCATGGGCGACCTCAAAAAGGCCGAGCAGCAATATCTCAGATTGGAAAAGAAAAACTACCAGAAGGACAACCCCATGATCCTTTTCCATCTCGGCAGCATCTACAACCTGCGCGGCGAGTACGACATGGCACTCAAATATTACCAGAACTATAAGAAACGTGTTCCTGACGACCCTCGCGCCGATGTGCGCATCGAGGGCTGCAACAACGCCAAGATGTGGAACGAGAACCCCACCCGCTACGAGGTTGAAAACCTGAAGAAATTCAACACCCGCGAAGACGAATGGGCTCCGAGATGGGGCAATGACGAGAAGCGCAACTCCATCATCTTCACCTCCAACCGTGAAGGCTCCACCGGCAAAGGCACCGACCAGTGGACCGGCGTCTCCTTCTCTGACATCTACATCTCCAACAAGCCCAAAAGCAAGAACACCGACTGGCCCGGCGAATGGTCCCCAGTCACCACCCTCGACGAAGGCGGCATCCTCAACTCCGGCGTTAACGAAGGCGAGGCCTGCTCCAACCGCAAAGGCTCCGTCTACTATTTCTCCAAATGTCCCCAAGACAAGAAAAAAGTGCAAGGCTGCTATATCTACAAGTCCATGAAAAAAGGCAAGTCCTGGGGCGAACCCGAACTGGTGTACCTGGGAGACTCCGCCTACAACTATGTACACCCCTACATTTCCGGCGACGAATTGACCATCTACTTCGCCTCCAACATGCCCGGCGGCCACGGCGGCTATGACATCTACATGGCCACCCGCACCAAGAAGTCCGGCAAGTTCGGCAACATCACCAACCTCGGCACCAACGTCAACACCAAAGGCCAAGAAGTGTTCCCCATCCTCAGGAACGAAAACGAGCTTTATTTCTCCTCTGACGGATGGCCCGGCCTCGGCGGCCTCGACATCTTCGTTTCCCGCATCAAGGACGGCCAATACCAGCCCGCCGAGAACCTCATGGTGCCCATCAACTCCTCCTACGACGAAATCGGCATCATCTTCGACGAGAACGAAGCCATCGACCCGAAATCCAAATCCCCCTATCTCGCCAAAGGATTCTTCTCCTCCAACCGTCCTGGTGGCCGCGGCGGCGACGACATCTACTACTTCCTTCTCCGTCCCCTCGTCTATACCCTTTCCGGCTATATCCGCGACAAGAACAATGGCCAATACATGGACGGCGTGGATGTCGAAATCGTAGGCTCCGACGGCACTTCCTACAAGACCACCACCGACGTCAAGGGTTACTACCACTTCGACAAGACCAAGATCCTTGGCGCCACCACCTACGACATCAAGGTCGCCAAAAAAGGCTATTGGGAGAACGGCAACACAGCCAAGGCCACGACCGTCGGCCTCGAAGAGAACACCGACCTCAAACAGGATTTTGCCTTGGAACCCATTCCAAAGGAGCCTATCCTTTTGCCTGAAATACTGTATGACCTGGCGAAATGGGACCTCAAGCCCCAATACAAAGACTCCCTGATGTATTTGTACAACATCATGGTCAAGAACCCGACCATTGTCATCGAGTTGCGTTCCCACACCGACTCGCGTGACACCGAAGAGAAGAACGACATCCTTTCCCAGAACCGTGCACAGTCTTGTGTGGACTTCCTGGTGAACGAGAAGGGTATCGCAGCCGACCGTATCGTGGCCAAGGGCTACGGCGAGCGCGTGCCGCGTCGTCTGGAGAAAGATATGTACTCCGTCTATAACGGCAAGAAATACTTTTTCCCGAAAGGCACTTACCTGACAGAGAGCTATTGCGAATCGCTGCCCACCAAACCCGAGCGTGAGGCCGCCCACCAGCTCAACCGTCGTACCGAATTCATCATCCTGCGTGACGACTATGTGCCGAGCAACGACAACATCGACAGCATACGTCGCGGCGGTGGCATCGCCCTCGTGCAACAACGCACCGTGCCCGTCACCATCGATGGCGACAAGGTCAAGGGCACCTGCTTCGCCAACAGCAAATCCCTCGGATTCCAAATCGCCAACGGCACTGAAGAAGTCCAGATGAACTACGCCGATGCCACCCGATTCCTGAAAGAGTCCTTCATCACACTGAACGACTTTGAGGAGAAATCAGGCGCCATCAAGCAAGAAGACGGCAGCATCATCGAGGGCGCTGTTCTCTATCTCGAAGAACTGCGTATCGGCGACGACTACTCCGAAAACGTCAAGGTCACCGTGAAGAAGAACCTGCCCGCCGCTATTGTCATTGGTGAAAACTTCATCGAGAACGAATGGGGTGCCTTTACCATAGACAAGGCCGCCAATCAATTGAAGTACAAATAATCATAATTCAAAATAGATTCAAAGGGCAATCTAAGGGTTGCTCTTTTTTTTGCAACAATGACGCTCTTAAGAAGAACCATCCTCTGCTGTGCCATCGTGGCTGCACTTGCCGCCCCGTCCCTGGCTCAAGACACAATCCATGGTAACAAACGCGACTTCAACCTCATCGACAAGCTTATCCTTGAGGCGCGTGCCGACCTGACCTTCAACCAACCCATCACCGTCGGCGACCTTGGCGACATACAGTACGGGGAGAACTCCTACGGCTTCGTGGGGCGTTATTTCAACCTGCACCTGGGCGGCCATCTCACCAAAGATCTCTCCTACTATTTCCGCCAACGCATTGTGGCCAATCCCGGCAGCAGCTCCTTCTTCGACAACACGGACTTCCTCTACCTCAACTACCGGTTCCACAAGAACTGGTCGCTGCGCGTGGGCAAGGAGGCTTTAGCCGTCGGCGGCTTCGAGTACGACGCCCCGCCCATCGACGTGCTCTACTGGTCCTATTACTGGGACAACTTCTATTGCTTCCAACTCGCCGCAAGCGTGTCGTTTCACTCCAACGACGAAAGGAACACCATCACACTGCAAGCCGGCAACTCGCCCTACATCCATTATGGTTCCGCTTTCAAGAACTCCCTGTTCAGCTACAACCTCTTCTGGTCCGGCAACTTCGGGCACTTCAAGGCCCTCTATTCCATCAACATGTTCGAGCGCAAGAAAGGCACTTTCATGAATTATGTCGCCTTGGGCAACAAACTCGACTACGAACATTTCAGCATCTACCTCGATCTGATACACCATGCCACCTCCACGCGGCAACTGATGCGCAATTTCGCCATCATCAGCCGCGCGGACGTCAAATTCACCCCCCTCGCAAACCTGTTCATCAAGGCCGGTTACGAGCAGAACCTTGACCAAGACGAAATCGCGCACTTCAATGCCACGGGCGAGACCTGGGATTGCCTCGCATTGCCCGGCCAACAATATACATATTATGGTATAGGCTTTGAATGGCGTCCCAAGAAAGCACCCGATGTGCGACTGCACGGCTTCGTTACCGACGTGGCCATCATCAACGACTACGCTCCCGCACTCCAAGCCCCCGAGGTGGAAAGCGAGCACAATATCTACGCAAATATCGGTTTGACATGGAAAATAGATATTGCCAATTATTTTAGAAACAGATAAGACATGAAGATAAGACGCAAAAAAACACTGGACTATGCACAGGCTATTGAGAAACTCTTCAAAAGCCTGGAGACCAAACTCAAACTGAAGAACCCCATCAAGTTCACGAGCAAGCGTTCCATCGAGGCGCTGCTCTTTCTGGTTCTTTTCATCGGGTTCTTCGGTTTCCTGGCTTACCGGATGTCATTGCCGATGATGCTGAACACCTTCATGCAGACGGCATACCATTTGTTGTTGGAGACGGTGTTCTACATTATGGCCATCTGTGTGCTGATGGGTGCCATCAGCAAGCTCATGGCGGAGTTCGGCGTGGTGCGTCTGATGGAAAATATACTGAAGCCCTTCATGCGTCCGCTCTACAACCTCCCCGGCGTGGCTGCATTGGGCGCTGTGATGACATTCCTGAGCGATAATCCCGCCATCATCACGCTGGCCAAGGACAGGAATTTCAGCCGTTATTTCAGGAAATACCAGCTGGTGTCGCTGACCAATTTCGGCACAGCTTTTGGCATGGGACTGGTGGTCCTGGCATTCATGACAGGTTTGGGATTTGGAAAGGGTGCCCTTGTGGGCATCTTGGGTGCCATCATAGGCAGCATCGTCTCCACTCGTCTGATGCAGCGTTCCACACTGAAGGCCTATCCAGAACTGGATGTCCCTGTCTCGGAAGAGTCCGGTGACGAACAGCAGATCTCGTTCAAGAGCGAGGGAAGTGTCTTTATGCGTTTCCTCAACTCCATTCTGGACGGCGGCAAGGACGGCGTCAACATCGGGCTTGCCATCATCCCCGGCGTGTTGGTCATCTCCACCATCGTGATGATGATGACTTTCGGGCCAAGCGGGGAGAACGGTGTCTATCTGGGCGTGGCATACGAGGGTGTGCCCATCATCACGTGGGCGGCTGATAAGGTTGATTTCATTTTCCGTTGGCTTTTCGGTTTCACCAGTCCGCAACTCATCTCGTTCCCCATCACGGCATTAGGTGCCGTGGGTGCCGCCCTTGGCCTGGTGCCGCGTTTCGTCGCGGAAGGCATCATCGACAACAATGCCGTGGCCGTCTTCACCGCCATGGGCATGTGCTGGAGCGGATACCTGAGCACGCACACTGCCATGCTCGACTCCTTAGGCTATCGTAAACTCATCGGCAAAGCCATCAGTGCACACACCATCGGAGGCCTCGTGGCCGGCATTGCCGCCCACTGGCTGTTTGTGCTACTGGCACTGATTTTCGCATAAAGGATTTATTTTCTCAGCTCAAAGTTGGTGCCGAGATAGACTTTCTTCACCATCGGGTCGGCGGCTAATTCTTCAGCAGTACCCGATTTAAGCACACGACCCTCGTACAGCAGGTAGGCGCGATCCGTGATGGAGAGTGTCTCATGGACATTGTGGTCCGTAATCACGATACCAATGTTCTTATTCTTGAGTTGTGCCACAATATTCTGGATATCCTCCACAGCAATGGGGTCAACACCGGCAAACGGTTCGTCAAGCAGAATAAATTTGGGGTCAGAAGCAAGACAGCGCGCAATCTCCACACGCCGACGCTCACCGCCGGAAAGGTTGTTGCCCTTGTTGTGACGCACCTTCTCAATATTGAACTCAGCAATAAGGCTCTCCAACTTCTCTTTCTGTTCCTGCTTGCTTTTGCCGCTGAATTCAAGAATGGCCTTGATGTTGTCTTCCACCGTCAGCTGGCGGAAAACAGACGCTTCCTGTGGCAGGTAGGCCAGTCCCAACTGTGCACGGCGGTACATGGGCATGTCCGTGATGTCGGTGTCGTTGAGATATATCTTGCCGGCAAAGGGCTTGATAAGCCCGACAATCATATAAAAAGAGGTGGTCTTGCCAGCGCCATTAGGACCAAGCAGTCCCACAATCTCACCCTGCGTGAAATTGATGGAGACCTCATTCACGACAGTCCTGTTCTTGTACTTCTTGACAAGCCCTTCTGTGCGGATCCTATATTCCATTTTCACTCCTTTCCGCCATCTCCTTGATACGGGAGAGAGCCTGGTTGATGGCCTGTTCCAAAGTTCCCTTCAGCATAACTTGCAAAAAAAGAGGAACATCGGCATCAGCCTCCACCTGGACGTTGGAATTTGAACCGTCAGGTACGATATGCACAACCGCATCCGCAGAGATACGCTTGTCCGTGTCAACATGGTAACTGACTTTGGAAAATGGCAACTGCTCTGTCAAACGCACTTGGCACGTCACCAACCCATTGATGCTAAAGCTGCAGGAATCGTCGGTGACCGTCCAGTTGGAGATTTGGGGAATGTCGGGCATCTGCACCCGTTTGGTAAAATTCACTAATGTGTCGAAAATCTTTTCCGACGGGATAGCGAAATTTTCAGTGTTGCTCGTAATTTTCATAGGGCTTTCAATCAGGCTGCGAAAATACAAAAAACATCTATCCGCCACATCCTTCAGGAATGCGGAAATGTAAAAACATTTCGGACAAAACCATTTTCGGAAAACAGATAAAGACATTTTTTGTACTTTTGCGCGTTTTACTGTTCTTAAATAACCTTAAAAAAACATATAGACATGAAAAAAATCAGCATCCTTTTACTGCTCATCCCGATGATGTTGCTGTTTGCATCCTGCAAAAGCGGGCAAATCAAAAACTTGGAAAAATTCACCGCTCAAGTGGAGCAGAACTACTCCTCTTATTCCAATTCGGACCTTGAAAAAGCGAAGACACAATTCAACAAGCTCATTGCCAAGGTGGAAAACAACGAGCTCACCGGCGAGGAAGAACGCCACGTCGCCGAGCTGAAGGCCGAATGCAAGCGCTACTTTGCACAAGCCAAGGCGCGTATCCTTCTTGAAGATTTCAACAATGCCGTGGACGAGGCCGGCGACGAGGTCAAAGGCGCGCTAAAATCCATGCAAGAAGAGTAGTATTTTTTTCTTCAGGCAGGGCTTGCAGTATTTCAAAAAAAGTGTATTTTTGCAGCCTCAAAAACGGGACGTTAGCCCAGTCGGTTTAGAGCGCTGCTTTCACACGGCAGAGGTCACTGGTTCGAGTCCAGTACGTCCCACCGAAGTAGCAAAAAGACAAGGGGATTCTGCGGAATCTCCTTGTCTTTTTGCTACTTCGAAATATCTGAAGGATTGGTTTCGGTTTAATGGTTTCAAGTTTATAGTTTCAAGTTTCAAGTGATTTTCATCACAAATAGTATGAATGATGCAGGCCACACCCTGCACCCTGAAACCTGAAACTTGAAACCAGAAATCCTACCCCCTCCTCCACTGTTGCATCACAATGGCGGCGGCGACGGCAGCGTTCAGCGACTCGGCGGAAGAACCGCTCCCCTCCCCTCTCGGGATGGTGATCCGATGCGTCACACACTGGGCCACCTGCGGGGAAATGCCGGCTGACTCGTTGCCGATGACGACAATGTCGTCGGGTCGGAAAGCGAAGGTGTCGACAGACTCGCCGTCAAGGAAGGTGCCCACCACGCGACGTGGCGCTTTACGGCTTTCCAAAAAAGAGACAAGGTCGGTGCGCAGCACCTGCACATCGCAGAAGGAGCCCATGGTGGCCTGGATGCACTTGGGATTGCAGAACTCCACCGTGTCCGGCGAGCATACGATGTGGTGGATGCCAAACCAGTTGGCGGTGCGCGCGATGGTGCCGAAATTACCCGGATCCGCGATGCGGTCGAGCGCAACCAAAGGCATATCGTCGGGCATCATGCATTCGACAGGCTGCCGCACAACGGCCAACAACTCCGGCGGCGTGCTCAAGGTGCTGATCCGTTCCATGTCGGCAGTGGAGACCTCTGTGGCCGGCACGCCCGTAAGGAGGATGGCGTGCTCCTCCATGAAACGCTCCGTGGCGTATAAATCCACCACCTGCAAGTCGGAGCGCAACAGCATCTCGACGCTTTTGCGACCTTCCACAAGGAAAAGCCGCGACTCGTCGCGATACTTGCGCAAGTGCAACTTGCGGATCTCTGAAATTCTGTTTTTGCTAATCATCGGAAAGTCCTTCGAAATCGAGGAACAATCGCTTCCACTCCTCACGGATGGGCATGGAGGTGTGGTTTTTCCGGTCAAAGCCCGCGAGGACACTGTAGCAAGTGGTCTTGACCACATTGGTACGAGTGTCTCGCAGTTGTTGCATCATTTTAACGCTTTTGTGACCGATGGAGATGATTTTGGTTTCACAAACAATCTCATCGTGGAATTCCACGGCTTGTTTGAAATCAAGCTCCACATGTACAAGAACCAAGTCCATGGTGCGCCAGTCGATGGGCGCTTGCTGGACATGTTCAAAATAACAGCTTCGACCGAAATCGAAATAGTTACATTGTGCGCCATTGTTGGCATGCACAAACGGGTCCAAATCACTCATCCGCACCTGGATGGGCACGGAAAACTGATAGGTTTCGTTCTCCATTGAGGATTTTAGAGGGCGTTAATTTTCTTCATGAGGCCGGACTTGAGGTTAGCGGCCTTGTTCTTATGAATCATGCCCTTCTTGGCAAGCTTGTCAATCATGGCGGTCATGGCGGACAGCTTCTGTGTGGCTTCGCTCTTGTCCTCGATGGCGCGGATGTCTCTCAAGGCATTGCGCATGGTCTTGGAATAGTAGCGATTCTCCAGTCTCTTTTTCTCGTTTGCTCTGATTCTTTTGATAGATGACTTGTGGTTTGCCATTTCTTACTTTGATTTATAATTTGTTACGTTAAAAATTTTCGGGCTGCAAAAGTACACTTTTTTTAATATCGTCCAAGCATCCTGAAAATTTATTTTTTACTCGGATTTTCGTTTGAAACGAATCCTCTCCGACCTCTTTTTTTTATCCGTTGAATCCTCTTCTTCAACAGGAGACACAAGCTCGCCCGGCATCTCGATATGTCGCACGTAAATATCGCGCTGCGGGAATGGAATTTCAATGTGATTATCATTCAAAGTGTTGTATATCACTTCCTTGACTTTAGCCACAAATGCTGCTTTCTCCTCCACCAACACCCAGCAGGTGACAAAAAGATCGACACTGCTGTCGCCGAAGTCGTTGAAGACGACGTTGACACCCGGCTTCGTGTCGACGATATTCTTGCCCGTTGAAGTTTTGACCAAAAGCGGTTGAATGCCTTTGATCAGCATTTCCCGCACCTTCCCGACATTGGCGCCGTATGCCACGCCAACGGGAATCTTAACCAGCACATATCCATGGTTGCGGGTCAGGTTTTTGAAATTCTTGCTGAACAGCGCGGCGTTTTGGAAAGCGATGACGCTGCCGTCGAGGGTGACGATCTGCGTGCTTTGATAGTTGATGCTCTCCACCTTGCCTTGGATCCCTTCACACTCGATATAGTCGCCCACGCGCAGACGCCCTGTCATGAGGGAGATGCCATAGATGAAATTTTCGAGCAAATCCTTCATGGCAAAGCCAAGACCTGTCGCCAAGCCTGCCATCACAACAGAGATGCCGCTGCCTGGCACTTCCAGAATGATCAAGGATGCAGCCACGTAAATGCCCCACACAATGAAGGAGATGATGTTGTTGGCCAGCGTGGCGTTGCCCTGTCCACGCACCAAAGAGTCTCTCTTTTTGCGCTTGCGCAAAACTTTGTAGAAGGCTTTGATGGCATAATTGAGATAACGGAACAGGAAATAGAGCACCAGCACCAGACATATCTTATATAAAGAAAGCTGGATGAGACCAGGCTTGTTGAGGAACACATACTCGAAAATCTTCCTGCAGAAAGAGCTCATCTCGAAGATATCGGCGGCCCAATAGACACTGGCAGGCACCGAGAGTATCGCCAAGACAGGCAGCAGGGCTTTCATGATGAAGTCATAGAACCAAGTATAGGTGATATACTCGCCCTTGCGCATCTTGGGCTGCAGTTTTTTGTAAGCCTTCACCAGATCCACCGAAGCCTTGAACTCCTCGCTATGGTCCTTCACAATCTTGCGGACCAGATGACGCTGCTCGTAGAATCTGGAGAGGTCGTAGATGCAGGTAATGGTCTGGATGGCGGCCAGTTGGATGGTCCACCAGATCATCACCTGGACAGCCAAGAGCACAAATCCGCTCCAGGCAGCCACCGTGGCCACGACCATAGCCACCAAGGAGATGACCGTGTAAACGATGTCGCTGTCGGGCAGCTTTACAATTTTCTTCTTCATCACGATAAACTGCCAGATGGTAAACAGCAGCAGAATAGGCGGATAAATCAGATTTACCAAATTGTTCGGAATCAGCACGATACGGAACACAATCACCAGGAGCGCCATAAGGATAAACGGGGTGTAGGCACGCACACCGGCACGAATCTGTTTGTCGTTCAGACGGATAAGCAAAGACACGAGAATCACCTCCACAAGCCAGGCGAACGTAGTCATCAGGCTGATGGCCATCAGCACGAAATTCTGCTTCACGTACAAGCGGGCAATGGAAATGGAGAGGGCGAAGATGGCCACCCCGCAGGCAATGGTGAGGAAGGGGCGCTTGTTGTTATCGGCGATATGCTCACGCCACTTCTTGGGCAGCAGCCAGCGCATGATGACGTAGCTGAGCAGGCTGGCCAATATGATGTAGAAGAGCATAAAGACGCTGACACCGTAAATGACGGGGCCGCGCCATTCGGACCGGCGGCCCAGGGGTTTGTACTTGTCGTCCACATCCTTCTTGGCGAGGATGTATGACATCCTGAGTCTTTTCAACATCTTAAAGTAGCTGCCGGTGCCGTTGACAAAGATGTTCTTCTGCATTTTCTCGTAGCGGGAGAGGGCGTAGCTGTTGAGTTTCTCCACCCGCTTGCTGACGCGCTCGTAGTACTCCTGGTCACGCTCCACACTTTCCAGAATCTTGGCGTAGTTGTCGCGGATGGCGGTGGCGTAGTCCACGCAAGCCTCGCGGTCCTTGAGGCCCTGCTCATCCAAGAAATAGGGGGCGAGTTTGGAGGTGTCGAGCATGTGTTTGGGCATCTTCACCCTAATGGAGTCGGGCAGGGTCGCGATTTCGCCGTTGGGCAGCAAGCGCGGGGGCAGGTTCTGCAGGATGTCGATGAGGGCGTCGTAACGTTCTATTTCAGAGCGGAGGCGCTCCTTCATCTTCTCGTACGGCATGTGATGGTTCTTGAGCGTGCGGTACTGCTCGGTGGCCGCCTGACAGGCGTAGGCCATATCGAAGGTGAAGTCAGAGTTCTGGGAATAGAGCATCAATCCTATCTGATTGCTCTTCTGCAACATAGCCACCAAGTTGGCATGTTGGGAGGAGGTGCGCTGTTCCATCCGGGCCATAATGGCCTTCTGGTCGTTGTAGGTCTGCTCCAGCTCGGCGCGCAGCACCCCGATGGTCTGGGGAAGGTCTTTTTCCTTGAGGACGGCGTGTGCCTGGAAAACGGTGAGCACCGACAGCAGCAGGAGTAGAAGTATCTTTTTCATAATCGTGATAATAATCTAAAAATCAAAAGGAATGCAATTCGGCGGCAAAAGTACGGATTTTTTGGGTATGCGTGAAAAAAATCCGACAACAAAACTTAATCCTACAGCGGAAATGCCTGCCGACGACGACACATGTGTTGAATTGTTGATTTGTTGATTTGTTGAATTGTTGAATCGTTGAAT
>JAFZZK010000045.1 GCA_017615795.1 Bacteroidales bacterium | reverse complement strand
CTGACAATGTAATCTACAGGAACGCTTTCGGCCATGGACAACAGATAGAGATCCTTGATGTCACGGATTGGCGAAATAGCATCAACAGTTATGTCAGTGAAAAAACAGACATCGTAAACCATCTCGAAAAAATGATTTCGAGTTTTCTTAGGGATGATTGTGTCAAATTTAGGACGTGAAATAACCATGCGGATTTCATCTAGCAGCTGTTCACAAACATACACCTCCACATCATGTCGGCAAAGCACATGTTTGATGGATGAAAGGCGCTTGCCAATCATGAAGGAAATCCAAAGGTTGGTATCGAATAGAATTTTCATTTCCCGTAACGTACTGCGTTCACTTCATCTGCAATTTCCTCATCGGTCATTTCTGGGTTTTTCGGACACGATTCAATAAAACGTTCCACAGAAGAGCGACGTGTGCGAACTAACCAACCCATCCGTGCGGCCAATGCCTCGAAAAAACTGTAATCCGTTGAGGGAATGGATAATACAATATCTTCCATCTTTTTTTGTTTTTAATTGTTATACATTTTTGAACATGGCAGGGGATTATGTATAGCTACCATATTAGATGATGCAAAAATACATTTTTTTCAATCCGCATCGTGTTTGTAGGGCTGTCGCATTGCGGCAGCCCTACAACATGACATTATTATAGATGATATAACGAAAAAAGGAGAAACAATGTTTCTCCTTTTTTGGCGGACCGGACGAGACTCGAACTCGCGACCCCATGCGTGACAGGCATGTATTCTAACCAAACTGAACTACCGATCCGTTTGTCATTTTGACGGCGCAAAAATACACTTTTTTTGAAAAGCTGCAACTCTTGTTGAAAAAATTTTTATTATCTCCAATTTATTGTTAATCAATATTCTAAACAAATTATCCTTAGAATCTCCACGTCAAACCGAAATAATACAGGAATGGAAGTTGGTAAATAATGTCATTTGTGGTGCGGTTGACGTAGAAGATGTTCTTGTAATTGTATATGTTGGAGAAGGAGATGCTGACTTCGATGGAATTCCTTTCGCCGATGAAAAATTTCTTCTTGCCGCCGATGTCGAGTCGGTGATAGTGCGGCAGGCGCGCTTGGTTGTAGCCGGCGAGCAGGAAATAGATGTCCTCGTTGGAGGTTATGTAGTCATCGCCAATGTTCGTTGGGTTGTAATGCGGATAGAAGGCTTGCGTCTGCGTGAAGGGGAAGCCTGTTCCGAAGTTCCATCGGGCGTCAACCTGCCATGATTTTCGTTTGCCAAAGGAGTAGGAGGCGATGAGGTTGATGTTGTGGCGGCGGTCAAAGTGGGGTGCGTATTGGATGACGTTGTCGTCGCGCTTCACCCACCCCAAAGAGTAGACGAACCACGTATAGAACCCCTTGTGCTCATATTTGACAGTGATATCCCCGCCGTATGCAGAGCCCTTCTCCCAAATAAACTCCTCGTCCTCGTCGAACATTTTGTAGCGGTTCACGGAGATGAGTTGAGAGAAGTGTTTGTAATAGCCTTCAATGTTGATGTTGACCTCGGGGATGGGGTCGTATTCAAGGCCCAGAATGATGTGTTGGGCCTTCTGGAGGCGCCCTTTAACCTCTTGCTCGCTGTTGTAGCGGTAGTCGGAGAGCATGGAACTTTCCAATGGCGAGGAGAGGAATCCCGAGAAAAGGCTGACCACGTCTTGGTCGGAGGTCACGGCGACGAGGTTCTGTGAATAGAGGCCGCCCGCTAGCTTGAGACGCAGGTTGCTGAGGATGTTGTACTTGATGGCCAAGCGGGGCTCCGGGGACGCTTCCCCAAGAGAGTAGTAGTATTGAAGGCGGAAGCTGGGTTCGATAAGGAGCTTGTTCCGGAAATTGTATCTGAACTTGGCGAAGATGGACATGTCGGTGGTGTGGTCCTCGACGCTTCTTTCAGAGCCGAATCGGGTGGTATAGTTGTAGTTGGTGTTGAACCCCACAGCCTCCATGCCCACGTTGAGCAGGCTGCGCCCGATATAGTAGTTGAAGCCGAGATTGAAAGTGAAGCCGTTCATGGAGCTTTTGCGCGGCGTGGCGAACTTGTCGTCGAGCATGCAGTCGTAGTCGGAATAGGCTAAGGAACCCTCGATGGTGGTGGGCACATCGCCGGGCACGATCAGGAAGTTCGCGCCCACACCCCAGTTCTGCCAGCCATAGTCGGCCACGGATGCATAGTTGACGCGGTCGTCGTAACGGAATCCGAAAAGGTTGAGTTTGGTGCCGTTCTGGGTGGCAAGCGTGATTTTGCCGTAAAGGTCGAGGAAATTGAAGGGAAGCCCATCCTCGCCCACGTAAGGATAGAAGGCTTTGGCGGCTTGTTTCAGGTAAGAGCCTTTGCCGGAAAGTATGAAGCTGAGGGAGGTCTTGCGGCCTTCTTTAAGTTTGACCAATGGGCCTTCCAGAAGCACTTGCGAGGAAATGTTGCCGAGGTCGATCTTGCCGGAGAGCCGTTTCTTGTTGCCGTCGCGTGTCTTGATGTCCATCACGGAGGAGATACGGCCCCCGAACTCGGCACCGAAACCACCTGTATAGATATCAGCGCTGCTCATGATGTCCATGTCGAAGACCGAGAAAATGCCGATGGAGTGGAATGGGCTGTAGAGTATGACACCGTCGAGCAGGAGCATGTTCTGGACGGGTGTGCCGCCGCGGATGTAGAGCTGTCCGCCTTGGTCGCCCGTGGAGATGACGCCGGGGAGCACCTGCAAATATTGTGCGAAGTCGGGCTGGCCGCCGATGGCGGGCATCTTGCTCATGTCCTTCGGCGTGACGCTGATGACGGAGGTGCGGGTCTCCTGTTCGCGACGCTGTCCTTCGCCCACAATCTGCACGGCATCGAGTACTGTGGAGGATGGTTTCAGCGAATAACGCTTGGTGATGGTCTTTTCTTTGTCCACCACAATGGTGTCCAAGATGTCGGTATAGCCGAGGTAAGCGACTTTCACTACGTAGGTGCCTTGTGGAATCTTGTTGATCATGAACGCGCCCGCGCCGTCGGACAGGGCTCCGAAGGAGGTCCCTACCAACTGGATGGTGCAGTAGGGTAGCGTCTCGCCATTGGAGTCGTCGTAGGTGAAGCCTTTCAGGACGGTGTTCTGGGCAAAAGACGCCATCGTCAAGGCAAGTGTTGTGAGAAGGAGGAGAATGCGCTTCATTATTTGCTTTTTGATTATAGTTGCAGGGGCGATGCCCGCGGTTGCCATGGGTTATTTGTCAAGGTAAATATCAACCAGTCCTTCAGGGGTGTTGACGTGGAGGATATGGTTCTCGCGGTCCACGTGGGTCACGAATTGTTGGGAGGCTGGGATCAGGATCTCGGTGCCGTCGTGGTCGACCTGCATGATGGGGTTGTTGCTCACTTCGAGGAACTCCTTGCAGGTGCCGATTTCGCCGAGCTGTTGGTCGACAACGGTGAAGCCGATGACCTCATGGAAGTAAAACTGGTTGCCCGTGAGGGGCGGCAGTTGGTCGAGGGGAAGATAGAGCTCGACGGTGGCAAAGTCGCGGCACTCGTCGGGGCCGATGGCGTCGAACTTGATGATGAACTGGTTGTTTCCTCTGTAGGTTATATGTTCGATGGTATAAGGTATTTTCTCGCCGTCGAGGTCGAGGAAAACGGCGTCGAGGGCGGCATACCTTTCGGGATTGTCGGTTTCAAAAAAGGCACACAACTCTCCTTTCAGTCCGAAAGGTCGGGTTAGTGTGCCTAAATAGAAGAATTGGTCTTTCATTATGCTTCGGCGGGAGCGGCTTCTTCAGCTGCCGGTTCTGCTGTTTCAGCGGCGGCTGCGGCCTCTGCTGCGGCTTGTTCTGCGGCTGCGGCTTCGGCGGCTTCTTGAGCGGCCTTGGCTTCAGCAGCGGCAATCTCTGCCAAACGGGCAGCAATCTTAGCCGACATGGCTTCCTTCACCTTGGTCTCGGCGGCCAAACGCTCTTTCTTGATTTCGCGTGCCTTGTTGACCTCCTCGAGAACGATGTTCTTGAGCTTGCTGTCTTTTTCCTTCTTCCAAGCCTCAAATCTTGCTTGGGCTTCATTTTCGGAGAAAGCACCCTTGGCGACACCGCCTCTGAGATGCTTCATCATGTAAACGCCTTCGCGTCTGAGAATCGCACGAGCCGTTTCAGAGGGGGATGCACCAGCCTCAAGCCAATACAGCGCACGGTCAAAGTTGATGTTGAGAGTTGCAGGATTGGTCAGCGGGTTGTAGGTTCCAAGGTCCTCAATGAAACGTCCGTCACGTGGTGCTCGACCATCCGCAATTACAAGGTGGTAGAAAGGTTGGTTCTTCTTACCTCTTCTTTGTAATCTGATTCTTGTTGCCATAAATTTTTTAATGTGTTGTTAGTTAATAAAATAGTTGCCTTTTCACGCCATGGCAAACAGCTGTCCGCAGGGCGTTTCCAAGGGGCGGCAAAAATACAAAAATTTCCATTCCCCGCAAGTCCTTGTTTTTATTATTTTTGCGGTCGGAAAAATGCGGACGGATTTCTTCCGGGAAACTTTTTTCCGCAACTCTGGCGCCGCCCTTATGACGAAACGTCCCTCACTCCGGAAAACGCGACGCAACGCCCTGATGGGCTTGCTGACAATGGCCTTGCTCGCCTTGGGCGCGGCCTCTTCCTTGCATGCCCAGTTCTATAACGGCTCCCAGCTCACCTTCGGCAAGAACCGCGTGCAGCACCAGAACTTCAACTGGCAGTACCTGCGCGCCGACCAGTACGACGTCTATTTCTACCCGACAGGCAAGGCCCTCGCGCAGTATACCTATTATAAGGTGCCCGAATATATCCGCGAAATTGAGAAACTGCTCAACTATACCTCCCGGCGCAAGCTCCAGTTTATCGTCTACAACACACAACAGGACTTCTGCGAATCCAACTTCGCTTACGACGACGAGGAGTTCTACAACCAGGGCGGCGTGACCAATATCTACGGTACCAAGATATATCTCTATTTCGACGGCAATCGCGCGCATTTCGACGCCATGATCCGCGCCGGCATCATGAATGTCTACGCCCACTGGCTTGTGCAGGGCGCCACCGTCTCCTCCAACATGTCTTCCGACTACCTCATTAACGTGCCCAACTGGTTCTACAACGGCCTCTCGTCATATTTCGGACAGTCGTGGAACAGTGACGTCGACGCCCATGTCAAAAACGGCATCCTCACCCAGCGTTATGCCGACTTTGAGGAACTTTCACCCCTCGACGCCACCTACGCGGGGCATTCTTTCTGGAAATACATCGTGGATATCTATGGGGAGAACGCTATCGCGCAAGTGCTCTACCGCACCCGCACCACCAAGACCATCGAGCGTGGCTTTGCCTATGCCACCAACGTCCGTTTCCGCGAACTGCTGGTCAACTGGTACAAATATTATTATGTAATGTACCACCCCGACACCAAGCGCGAACAGCTCACTGACGAAGGGATAGTGAAGAGGCCGCGTCCGCGCCGGGATTACAACAATATCCGCCTCTCCCCGTATGACGAGAGCTACGCATACGTGACCAACGAGTTGGGACAAATCCGCGTTTGGTTCAAAAGCCCGGACAAAAACAGCCCGCGCTGCATATTCCGCCGCTATGCCAAGACCGAGGAAAGCCCAGATCTCTCCTTCCCGCTCATCGCCTGGCACCCCGATGGCGGTGTCCTCGGTATGACCCTCGAAGACAAGGGCCACTGCTATTACTATCCTTATAATCTTGAAAGCCGCAAGTGGGAGAAACGCTTCCTCGTCGATGTCGAGAAAATCACATCATGGAGTTATTCTCCGGATGGAAGGATGATGCTCTTCTCAGGCTTCAAGAATGGTCAGTCCGACATCTACCTTTACAGTTTCCTCGCCCGCTCTTTCACCAACCTCACGCAGGATTTTTACGACGACTACGACCCTGTTTTCCTTAATTCCAAGCAGATAGTCTTCTCTTCCAACCGCCCCGTAGACACGGTCGGTTTGGACGATGACTTTATGGAAGCCACGCCCCAGAAACACTACGATCTCTTTCTGTACGATTACGGCACCAAGGACCCAGGGCTGTTGCGTGTGACAGACACCCGCTATGCCGACGAGTACGCTGCGCGGCGCACGGTCGGGCAGCAATTTGTCTACCTCAGCGACAACGATGGCCTTGTCAACCGCTATGTGGCGCAGTTCGACAGCGCCGTCAGCCGAATCGACACCGCCATCCACTATGCCCATTTCGCCAAGACGCGCCCTTTGACGGATCGCGCCTATAGCATCCTGGAACAAGACTATGAACCATACTCCAACCGCGTGGCCGACATTACGCTCAAGGGGAAGGCCAAGCGTATCTGCCTTTCCGAGCTTGACTTGACGAATAGGGCTGAACCGTCGTTCTCCGTTTATCGCAACAAATTGCGCAACGAGGAAATTGCCCGCACGCGCGCTTTTATGACGGAGGACAGTGTGCGGTTAGGCACCAAGGAGAAGCCTCGTGAACACGGTTTTGTGCAGGTGTACGAGCGCGATGAACGCTATGGGCGTTCCGATGCGGATAGTGCCTCGGCTAACAACAGGAAAGAGGAGTTCTATATCCCCGTGGGGAGTGGCTATCGTGTGCAATATACTGTCAACAAGGTGGTGACGCAGGCCGACTTCAGTTTCCTGAATACATCCTACCAGCAGTTTGAGGGCGGCACCTCGCCTATTTACCTCAATACGGGTTTCAACGCGCTCGTCATGTTCGGCATCACCGACCTGTTCGAGGACTACCGCATTACAGGCGGCTTGCGACTCTCCTTCAATCTGCGCAGCAACGAAGTGATGTTCAGCTACGAGAATCTTGCCAGACGTCTTGACCGGCAAATCGTGCTGTACCATCAATCCATTACTTCGCAGGATGGCGACAATGTGTACAAGCAAGGCGCCAACAGCATCTTCTACATCCTGAAATACCCGTTCAACAAGGTCAACAGCTTGCGGCTGTCCTTGAAGGGACGTTACGAGACCAATGTGGTGGGATCCTTGAGTGACAACACGTTGCGAGAGCCCAACACGCGTCATTTATGGGCGGGTGTGAAGTTGGAATACATCTATGACGATTCGAAGACCCTTTACACGAACTTGTGGCGCGGAAGCAAGGTGAAGATTTTTGCCGAGTACGAGCAGCGTGCCGAGCGCGACACGCGCAATCTCCTGGTGGTTGGTCTCGACGCCCGCCGCTCCTTTAAGATCTATCGGAATATGACGTTTGCCTTGCGCGCGGCAGCCTCCACCAATGTCGGCTCCGCACGCCTGGTCTACTTTATGGGCGGCGTCGACAACTGGATTAACGCCAAGTTCGACCGTACCATTTGGGTCGATCAGAGCAAAGACTATGCCTATCAGACGTTGGCCACCAATATGCGGGGATTCCAGCAGAACATCCGCAACGGCACCTCCTTTGTGCTCTTGAGCGGCGAATTGCGTATACCCTTTGTGCAGCTCATCGCTGGCCACCAGATTGGATTTGAACTTCTGAACTCTATGCAACTCAACCTGTTCGGGGACTTTGGCACGGCGTGGACAGGCATCACGCCCTATTCCAAGGATAATTGTCTCTACACCCGTTATATCGATTCCGGCCCCATCCATGCGATGATTCGTCGGCAGGTCGACCCCTTCGTGGGCGGATTCGGGTTGGGCCTGCGCGTCTCTGTTCTGGGCTATCTGCTGCGTTTCGACTACGCTTGGGGTGTGGAGGATCTGAAGATTACCAACAAGAAGGGGATGTTCCTGTTTTCATTGGGAACAGATTTTTAATGGGGTGAAATGACTTGCTGTCCGGATCGCGGGATTGCGTCCGGGCAGTGCAAAATAAAACAGGGTTCTGTTCGGATGAGCAGAACCCTGTTTATAGTATGTTGTAACGGATTATTCAGCGGAGGTCTCGGCAACTTCTGCGGCGGGAGCGGCAGGAGCGGCGGGAGAATTCTCGTCGACAACCTTCAGGTTGAGGGTGACCTTGTTGAAATCCTTGTGCAGGTTGACAACGGCTTTGTATTCGCCCAGTTCCTTGATGTGGTCTTCTTGGAGGACGATCTTGCGGCGGTCAACGTCGATGTCGTGCTGAGCCTTGAGGGCTTCGGCGACGAGGATGTTGTTGACGGAACCGAAGATGGTGCCTTTTTCGGAAGCCTTCACGGGGATGGTGATTTCGAGGCCTTCGATTTTACCGGCGAGGAATTCGGCTTCCTTGCGGATCTTTTCGGCCTTGAAAGCGCGTTGGCGGATGGTCTCAGCCAGCATTTTCTTCTTGGCGGGGGTTGCGAGTTCGGCCAAGCCTTTCGGGATGAGATAGTTGCGTGCGTAGCCGTCTTTCACCTTGACGAGGTCATCGGCATAGCCCAAGTTGTTGACGTCTTGTTTCAGTATGATTTCCATAATTGTGATTCTCTTTTAGTAGTTAGACTTGAGGTTGTCGGTCACGAAGGGCAGCAGGGCGAGGTGACGTGCTCTCTTGACGGCCTGGGCTACCTTCTTCTGGTATTTGAGGGAGGTGCCGGTGAGGCGGCGGGGCAGGATCTTGCCTTGCTCGTTGACGAATTTCTTGAGGAACTCGCCATCCTTGTAGTCGATGTATTTGATACCGCTCTTCTTGAAACGGCAGTATTTCTTTTTCTTGATGTCGATCGCAACGGGGGCGATGTATTTGATGTCGGATTGTTGTGCCATAATTATTCTGCTGTTTCGATGTTAGACTCTTCGTTGTTTACTTCTTCCACTTGGGGTTCGGGAGCGGGTTGCTCGACGGCAGCCTCAGCGGCGGGTTGTTCTTTGCGGTTGGCGCGGCGCTTCTCGGCGTATGCGATGGCGTATTTGTCCATGCTCACCGTGAGGAAGCGGATGATGCGCTCGTCACGACGGTATTGCAGCTCAAGGTTGGCCACGACGTCGCCGTCGGCTTTGAATTCAAATAAATGATAGAATCCGGAAGATTTCTTCTGGATGGGATACTCCAGCTTGCGGAGGCCCCAGTTCTCTTGATGAACGATCTCAGCGCCTTTGTCGGTGAGAATCTTCTCAAACTTTTGTACCGTTTCCTTCATCTGATCTTCAGATAAAACGGGCGTCATAATGAAAACGGTTTCGTACTGATTAACCATAGTTTTTTAGTTGTTTTTTATTATAAAAAGTGTTTATTTTTTGGGGCGGCAAAAATACACTTTTTTTGATTTGCTCAACTTGCTCATTTCAAGTTTTTTTCAACAATTTTATCACACCCCTTCGTTTGTCCTTTTTGGGCGCGTGAGCAAAAGAAATGGCACCCGTCAAGGTGCCATTCTTTATACAGTAAACGCAAATTTCTAATTAAAAATCGGGCTATGGACTATTTCACCAAGTCGACGATAGCCTTGAATGCCTCAGGATTGTTCATCGCGAGGTCGGCGAGGGCTTTGCGGTTGAGCGCGACACCCTTCTTGGCCAGGTTGCCCATGAGGACAGAATAGGACATTCCGTTGATGCGGGCACCGGCGTTGATACGGGTGATCCACAAGCTGCGGAAGTTTCTCTTTTTGGCTTTTCTGTCGCGGTAGGCGTATTGTTGGCCCTTCTCCCACGAATTAACTGCAACGGTCCAAACGTTCTTACGTTTGCCGAAGTACCCACGGGTACGTTTCAAAATCTTTTTTCTTCTTGCTTTGGAAGCAACGTGATTAACTGATCTTGGCATAATTGATTCCTTTCATTTCCCGTCAGCGGTTTAATTTTTAAACTCTTGGTTGGCTGAGCGTGAACTTTTTGTTTTTGTTGTTAATAGATGATGTTAATTGTTAGCACATTCCGAGCATTTGACGGACGGTGCGGTCCAAGTTGTGCTCAACGATGGCGCTGTAGGCCAGGTTGCGTTTTCTCTTGGTTGATTTTTTGGTGAGAATGTGGCTGTGATAAGCGTGATGTCTCTTGATTTTGCCGGTGCCTGTCAGAGCAAATCTCTTCTTGGCGGCGGACTTGGATTTAATTTTTGGCATTTCTTTAGTTTTTAAAAGTTTTTATGATGCGCTTGCTGTGTTCCGTGTGTTATTTTTTCGACTTGGGACTGATGAGCATATTCATGTTACGTCCCATGAGGGTCGGCATTTGGTCGGGTTTCCCGTAGTCGGCCAGGCGTTCGGCGAAGCGAAGAAGGAGCAGTTCGCCTTGGTCCTTGTAGACGATGGAACGTCCACGGAAATAAACCTGGAGCTTGACTTTGTATCCGTCCTGGAGGAACTTGATGGCATGGTTGCACTTGAAGTCGAAGTCATGGTCGTCGGTCTGAGGACCCAGATGGATCTCCTTGACGACGGTCTTGGCGCTGTTGGCCTTGATCTCCTTGGCTTTTTTCTTCTGCTCGTAGAGGTATTTCTGGTAGTCCATCACCTTGCAGACGGGAGGTGTGGCGTTGGGAGAAATTTCCACAAGGTCGAGTTCGTATTTGTCGGCGAGGGCCAATGCCTCGCGCAGGGATACGATCCTGGGTTCGAAATCTTCGCCCACTACGCGCACGGTCTGTGCGGTAATGTGCTCGTTGATGCGGTGTTGGCTCTCTTTCTTGGGACGCGCTCCCGCCGGGGTGCGCGGCTTGCCGGAGTTAGGTGTGATAATCAGGTCTCCTTTCTTTTTTCGTTAGTTATAAATCCTTTACTTATAAATTTTTGGGCGGCAAAAATACACTTTTTTTAATTTATTTTGATTGTTAATCAAATTTTTTTATTTTTGCCGCGTTAAAAGGGATGCGTGCAGTTTTGCATCTCCCTCAGTAATCGATTTGTTCAACCGGCCGGATGCCCATTCCGGCGCTAAAATGGAAAAACAGTGAAACGACTGACTATAGTTCTGGCTTGTGCCTTTCTCATAGCCCTTCAGGGCATCGCTCCGGCAGTGCGCGCCCAAAGTTCTGAATTCGGAGCCTTGGTCGGCACCACGTTCTATCTCGGCGACCTCAACCAGGCGCGCCTTTTCAAGAACTCGCATCTGGCGGGAGGCTTCATGTATCGCTACAACATCTCCCCGCGATGGGCCATCAAGGCAGACTTCCTTTTCGGCAAGGTCTCCGCCTCCGACGTCGGCACACTCTACGCAAAGCGCAATCTGAGTTTCATGTCCCCCATCACGGAACTGTCGATCCAGGCGGAACTCAACTTCCTGAAACTTTACAACGCCCCCCAGCAGAACCGGTTCTCCCCCTATATCTTTGCGGGAGTCACGCTGTTTTCCTTTAATCCGCAGGCGCAGCACCGCAACGGCACATGGTACGAACTGCAGAGCCTCGGCACCGAAGGCCAGGGCATCCCGGACTCCTTGGGCGTAGCCGCCAAACGCTACTCCTTGACCAGCTTTGCCATCCCCTTCGGCATCGGCTTCAAGTTCACCATAGGACGTCATATCTCCCTCGGCGCCGAATGGGGCATCCGCTATACGTTCACCGACTACCTTGACGATGTTCACGGCAACTATTACGACAACGACATCCTGCGTGAACAACACGGCAGCATCCCTGCCGACCTCGCCGACCGCACGCCTGAACGAATCAATCCTGAGACGGAGCTGCCGTATCCTTACAATGAGGCCGGCACCCAGCGGGGCAACACCACGACCACCGACATCTACTCCTTCGCCGGCATTTTCTTTACCGTCAAGTTTGGCAACGAGTCGAAATTCTGCGATCTCCGCAAACCTCGTCGGGCTAAACACTAAAATTTTGTGTGCATGAATATTACGGATAAAACGCTCAACCCTGACAAGATGCCGCGCCATGTCGCTGTCATCATGGATGGCAACGGACGCTGGGCACAACGCCAGGGACGCGAGCGTACATACGGCCATCAACATGGCGTGGAAGCCGTGCGCAGCGTCATCGAGGGCGCCGGCGAAATGGGCATCCAATACCTTACCCTCTATGCTTTTTCCACCGAAAACTGGAACCGCCCCCGCGAAGAGGTCGAAATGCTGATGGGCTTGCTCGTGCAAGCCATCCATAACGAACTCGAAGGACTGATGAAAAACCAGGTGCGCCTGCAAATCACGGGGCGCATGAAGGATCTGCCCGCCGCGAGCCGCGACGCCTTGCAAGACGCCATCGACCGGACAGCGGGCAACAAGGGACTTACGGTGGTGCTCGCCCTCAGCTACAGCGGCCGCGCCGAAATCGTGGATATGGTCGGCGACATCGCACACGAGGCCGCCCAGGGCACACTCGATCCCGGACAAATCACGGCCGACATCGTGCAGCAACATCTTTATCACAGCGAAATCCCCGACCCCGACATCCTCATACGCACGGGCGGCGACTGCCGTGTCAGCAACTTTTTGCTATGGCAGATCGCATACACAGAACTCTTTTTCGTGCCCACGATGTGGCCTGATTTCAGGAAGGAAGACCTCCGCGACATCGTGCTTGATTTCCAGCACCGCGAACGCCGCTACGGAAAAACAGGCGAGCAAGTTCTGGAACAATGATATTTTCACTATCTTTGCCGCCAATTTCCGAAAACCGCCAATGAAAATATCAAAACAGTTAGCATTCTTCCTTGTAATGTTGTTAGTGATTTGCTATACAGCAAGTTATGGACAGATTGTGGTGGGCGGTGACGGCCCGGACAAACCGGTGACAATCGACTATGCCAATCCTGTGGAGTACGAAATCGGCGGTATTACTTCTTCAGGAACAGCTCCTCTTGACCAACGACAACTCTCTTTCCACGTGGGTGATCGTATCATGATCCCCGGCGACGAGATTACCAAAACCATTAAGTCGTTATGGAAAACGGGATTATACGACGATGTGGAAATCACGGTTACGCGCGTCAGTGGCAACGTTGCTTTCCTCGATGTACGCCTTGAAGACCGCGCGCGCCTCGTCTCCTTCGGCTTTAAGGGCACTACCAAATCCGAGGAGAACGACTTGCGGGAAAAACTCGGCATCTCCCAAGGCAACATCATCAACGACAACATGAAGACCACCTGTGCCAACATCATACGCAAGTATTATGTGGACAAAGGCTTCTACAGTTGCACCGTGAACGTGCAGGAAATTCCCGACGAGAAGGTCAAGAACGCCAAGAACATCCTTTTTGATATCCAGAAATCCAAGCGCGTGCGCATATCCAAGATTGCTATCAATGGCAACAAGGGTGTGACTGATGCCGTGTTGTTGCGCTCCATGAAGGAGACTAAGGAAAAACTCCTCTTCAGGCCCTTCTACAAGTTGGACACTGCCATTGCCTACTGCATCAAACATAAGGGCTACTACGAATCCAAAGATATCAAGGAGCATCTTGATGACTATTTCGCCGACCGTGTCAAGTTGCGCATCTTCAAGAAATCCAAGTTTATCAAGGAAAATTATGAGAACGACAAGGTCAATCTCATCAACAAGTACAACGAACTTGGCTTCCGCGACGCGGTCATCACCCGTGACACCTTCTACCTCGATGGACGTGACATGTACATAGACATTGATGTGGACGAAGGGCATCGCTATTATTTCCGCAACATCACTTTTGTGGGCAACACCATCTATCCTACCACATTGTTGTCGCGACTGCTGGGCATCAACAAGGGCGATGTCTACAACCAAACGCTCCTGAACAAGAATCTGACCATGAAGGAGGACGGTGAAGACTTGGCATCCCTCTATATGAACAACGGTTACCTTTTCTTCTCCGCCAATCCGGTGGAGGTGGCGGTGGAAAACGACTCCATCGACCTCGAAATCCGTATCCGCGAGGGCAAGCAGGCCCGCTACAACAAGATCACCGTGTCGGGTAACACCAAGACCAACGACAACGTGATTTTGCGCGAGGTGACGACCATCCCGGGACAGCTTTTCAACCGCGCCGACATTATCCGTACGCAGCAGATGCTGATGTCGCTCGGTTATTTCAACCAGGAGAAGATGGACGTGCAGCCCAAGCCCAATGAAGCCAACGGCACGGTGGATATCAACTACGTGGTGGAGGAAACCAGCTCCGACCAGCTCTCCTTGAGTGCGGGTTATGGTGCCATGGGCTTTGTCATCACGGCGGGTGTCGCCTTCAATAATTTCTCCACACGCAATTTCTTCAAGAAGGATGCCTGGTCGCCTATTCCTGGCGGCGACGGCCAACGCCTGTCTTTCAATGTTTCAACGACGGGTTCCCTCTATCAATACTACAATGTCTCTTTCACGGAGCCTTGGCTCGGTGGCAAGAAACCCAACGCACTCACGGTTGGTGTCTATTATCAACGCCAGACCAACGGCATGAAGAAGTCGGACACCACAGGCTTCCGGGCCTCCAGTATCGCGGGTGCATCCATTTCTTTGGTCAACAAACTCAAATGGCCGGACGACTACTTCCAGATGTCACACACTCTCTCATACGAGTACTACACGGTGACAAACTGGTCGGGCTACTATTTCTTCAACAACGGTAACGCCAACAGTCTCAGCTATATCTTCACCTTGGCGCGTAATTCAGTCAATGCCCCCATTTACCCGCGCGAAGGCTCCAGCATCAGTTTCAGTGTGCAGGTCACGCCGCCTTACTCGCTCTTTGGCCATAAGGACTATGCTTCTATGACCGACCAGGAGAAGTACCGTTGGTTGGAGTTCCACAAGTGGAAAGTCAATGCTTCCTGGTTTACGCGCATTGTGCAGAACTTGGTGTTGAACGTACGCCTCAAAATGGGATTCATGGGTTGTTATAACAAGAATATCGGCATTCCGCCCTTCGGTCGTTTCTATCTTGGTGGCGACGGCTTGTCGAACTTTAGTTACGACGGTCGCGAGATCATCGGTATGCGCGGCTACGACGATGAGGTGCTGTCGCCCTATCTTGACGGCAGTTCCACGGGTGCCAGCATCTATCAGAAGTTTACCGCCGAATTGCGCTATCCCATCACGCTCAATCCATCGGCCACCATCTATGTGCTTGCCTTCCTTGAGGCGGGCAAGGGCTGGCTCAACATCCAGGAATACAACCCCTTCAGCATGTATAAGTCCGCAGGACTTGGCGTGCGCGTCTACTTGCCGATGTTCGGCTTGCTGGGCTTCGACTGGGGTTACGGCTTCGACGAGGTGCCCGGACGCGCCAAGAGCGCATGGGGCAGCCATTTCCACATCTCAATAAACCAATCGATAGATTAATAGTCTATGCATCTGTTTTTTCAATAATAAAAACCATATTGTCACGTTAATCACTCGTTTTAATATTTAAAGCTATGAAGAAAATAATCTTATCCACAATGATCGTTCTTCTGTCTTTCGCCGGTTTTGCACAGAAGTACGCATACATTAACTCCGAGTACATCCTCTCTAACATGTCTGAGTACAAGGAGGCACAGGCCGAACTGAATCGCGTGGCAGTGCTGTGGCAAAAAGAAATTGAAGCCAAATTCGCTTCCATAGACTCCATGTACCGTAAATATCAAGTTGAGGCTGTTACCATGCCCGAACAGATGAAGAAAAACCGCGAAGATGCCATCATCGCCCAAGAGAAAGCGGCCAAGGATCTTCAGAAGAAACGTTTCGGACAAGATGGTGACCTCTTCAAGAAAAGGGAAGAATTGGTGAAACCTATCCAAGACCGCGTGATCTCCACGGTAAATGACTATGCAAGGGAAAAAGGCTATGCTTTTGTCTTCGACACGGCTGGCGAGATGACCATCATCTATGCCGACCCCAAATGGGATATCAACAATGCCATCCTTCAAAAACTCGGCATCTCCGTCAACAATGAGTTGGACGATTAGTTTTCGATTGTACAATAATATAATATAGTAAAGATAAAGATGAAAAAGATTTTGTTAATTGTTGCCGTGGCCATTTTCGCAGCTGTGGTACCGGCAAAAGCCCAAAAGTACGGCCATGTCAATTCCAGCTCGATTCTGGAAGTGATGCCTGGCGTGGATTCCCTTCAAATTAAACTTCAAGCTTTCCAAAAAGACCTGCAGTCCATGTATGAAAGCATGATGACGGAATATCAGACCAAAAAGGACAAGTTCGATCGCGAGGTGGGCACAATGTCCTCTGCCGTGCGCCAGGTGCGTGAGAAGGAACTCGAGGACCTCGGTCTCCGTATTCAGGAGTTCCAGGCCAATGCCCAGGACGATCTCGAGGAAAAACAGTACGAGCTGGCCAAACCGTTCCAGGATGCCATCCAAAATGCCATCGACAAGGTCGCCAAAGCCAATGGCTATGCCTATATTTTCGATACCAAAATATTGCTTTTTTACGATAACGGCGATGATATCACTCCGTTAGTGAAGAAAGAATTAGGCATCAAATAGGAGGACGCGACGATGAAAAAATTGATTCTTATCATAATGTGTCTTCTTGCCACGCTGTCTGGCTTTTCGCAAAAAGCCAAGTTCGGGCATGTGGACTACGGTGCCTTGATGAAGGAGATGCCCGGCATCGACACGGCACAGGCCAGATTGATGGAATACCAGCAGGAGCTGGAAGCGACCGGCCAGCAGATGGTGAACGAGTTCAAGGAGAAACAATCTGCTTATATGCAGTTGGCCAACTCGGGGGCCTCTTCCGCCATCCTGAAGGTGAAGGAAGACGAAATGACCAAGCTCTACACGCGCATCCAGGATTTCGCCACGATGAGCGAGCAGGATTTGCAGAGAAAACAGCTTGAGTTGCTGCAGCCGTTCCAAGACAAATTGCTCGCTGCTATCAAAAAAGTCGCCGCCGCCGGCAACTATACCTATGTGTTCGATATCTCGACACTCGCTTTCCACGGCAGTGCCGATGACTTGACAGCGGAAGTGAAGAAGGAGATCGGGAAGTAGTTCTCTCCAGTGATGAGTTGGTTCATCCTGACTATTCTCCTGCTCAGGCAAAAAAAACGGGTGCGATTTTCGCACCCGTAATTTTTTTCAGATTTTCACTTACTACTCCAAGCTGATAGCTTCGCAAGGACAAACATCCGCGCAAGCTCCGCATTCGATGCAGAGATCGGGGTTGATAGAGTAAGCGGCGCCTTCAGAGATAGCTTCTTGAGGGCATTCGCCAATGCAAGTGCCACAAGCGGCGCAGAGATCCGGATTGATTTTGTAAGCCATTTTTTTAAGTTTTAGTTGTTGTTTTATCTGGCGGCAAAAATACACTTTTTTTATATGTACCTGTCCGTCTTCAAAATTTTTATTGACAAGAAAAAACCAATAAAGTTAAAAGATTGTTTGAAAAAAAACGAGCTTTGTTTCGAATAAAAATCATACCTTTGCCAACTATTTGGAGACACTATGGAAAAGACGAAAGAGACCCCTCTGATGCAGCAATATAATCGCTTCAAGGCGCAGCACCCCGATGCCATTCTCTTGTTCAGGGTGGGTGATTTTTACGAGACGTACGGAGAGGATGCCGTCACCTCCTCCAAGATTTTGGGCATTACTTTGACCAAGCATGGCAAGGGGCTGACCCAGACACAGCTGGCTGGTTTTCCCCACCATGCGCTCGATGTCTATCTGCCCAAACTGGTGCGTGCCGGCATGCGTGTCGCCATCTGTGAGCAACTGGAGGATCCAAAATTTGCCAAAAAACTTGTCAAACGCGGCATCACCGAGATGGTTACGCCCGGTGTCTCCATCAACGACAAGGTCCTCGAACAAAAGGAGAACAACTTCCTCGCCGCCATCCAATTCAATGAGAAAATCTGCGGCATCGCTTTCCTTGACATCTCTACGGGCGAGTTTTACGTGGCGGAAGGTGACTATGACTACGTGGACAAGCTTTTCCAGAACTTCAAACCTTCCGAATTGGTTATCCAGAAGGGCAAGACCAGTGCCTTCAAGGAGCATTTCGGCGAAAAGATGCTGCTTACACCCCTCGAAGATTGGGTGTTCACCACCGATTTTGCCCACGACCTTCTGCTCAAACATTTTCAGACTGCTTCGCTCAAGGGTTTCGGGGTGGACAATCTGACACAGGGCATCATCGCCGCCGGCGCCGCCCTGCATTATGTCTATGAAACACAGAATCACAAGATTCAGCATATCAACAAGATCAATCGCATCGAAGAGGAGCACTACGTCTGGCTTGACCGCTTCACCATCCGCAATCTTGAATTGGTGAGCAGTGCCAATGAGAACGCCGTTACACTTCTTCAAGTCCTCGACCAGACCCAGACACCGATGGGCTCGCGCATGCTGCGCAAGTGGATGCTCATGCCCCTCAAGGAGAAGGTTTTGATCGACGAGCGTCTCTCTATGGTGGAATTCTTTATGGCTCACGAGGAGTTGGCTGACGAGTTGGGCAGTTCGCTCAAGCGCATCGGTGACCTCGAAAGGATGGTGTCCAAGATTGCCACGGGCAAGATCAACCCGCGCGAGGTGCTGCAGCTTGCCCGCGCTCTGCGCGCTGTGGAACGCATGAAAGGACTCTGCATGCAAGCCGAACATCCCGCCTTGGCCAAAATTGCCGAACAACTGAACCCCTGCCTCACCATCTGCACCCGCATCGAGAAAGAGATCCAGGAAGAAGCACCCGTTGTGGTTAGCAAAGGCGGCATCTTTAACCGCGGTGTGGATCCCGAACTTGACGAGCTGTTCACCCTTGCCACCAACAGTCGTGATATCCTCGTTGATATCCAGCGCCGCGAGTCGGAACGCACTGGCATCCCCTCCCTCAAAATCGGATTCAACAATGTCTTCGGCTATTATATCGAGGTTACCAACACCCACAAGTCCAAAGTGCCGCCCGAGTGGACACGCAAGCAGACGCTCACCAATGGGGAACGCTACATTACAGAAGAACTCAAAGAGCTTGAGTCGAAAATTTTGGGTGCACAGGATAAGATGCTCGAAATCGAGACGCGTCTCTTTAATAAGTTGTTGGTGAGCTTGTTGGATTATATACCGATGATTCAGCTCGATGCCCGTCTGGCAGCGCGGCTTGATGTGCTGCTCTGCTTCGCCGCAGTCTCGGCGGAAAACAATTACGTCAAGCCGACCATCAACGAGGGCACGGCGCTCGATATCAAAGGGGGGCGTCACCCCGTCATTGAGCGGCAGCTGCCGCCGGGCGAGCCTTATATCGCCAATGATGTCCATCTTGACAACAACAAGCAGCAGATCATCATCATTACTGGCCCCAATATGTCGGGTAAATCTGCCTTGTTGCGGCAAACGGCACTTATCGTTCTGATGGCCCAGATGGGCTGCTTCGTGTCCGCACGTTGTGCCGACATCGGCATTGTCGACAAGGTTTTCACCCGCGTGGGGGCTTCCGACAACATCTCCACGGGTGAGTCCACCTTCATGGTCGAGATGAACGAAACGGCCAGCATCCTCAACAACATCTCCGACCGCAGCCTGATTCTGCTCGATGAAATCGGGCGCGGCACCAGTACATACGATGGTGTTTCCATCGCGTGGTCCATCGCGGAATATCTCCACGAAAACGCTTACTATCGTGCCAAAGTGCTTTTTGCCACTCACTATCACGAACTTAACGATATGGCAGGCCAGTTTTCCCGCATCAAGAACTACCACGTTTCCGTGAAGGAAATCGACAACAAGGTCTTCTTCCTCCGTAAGTTGGAAAAGGGTGGCAGCGAACACAGCTTCGGCATTCACGTGGCCCGCATGGCAGGCATGCCCCAGCAGGTGTTGCGTCGTGCCGAGGAGATACTGAAGCAGCTTGAGAAATCACGTTCCGATGCCAATGGCAACAAAATGACCATCGAGAAGTCGTCGCCCGGCTATCAGCTGAGCTTCATCAACTTGGATGATCCTTTGCTTCTGGAAGTGAAAGATCTGATTGTAGGACTCAACATCAACGGGCTCACGCCGGTGGAGGCTCTCATGAAACTCAATGAGATTCAGCAACTGCTGACGAAGGGGAAGAAATAAGGACCCTATTTCCGAATTATCATCACATTGCCTTTCATCTCCTGTGAGATGCCATGGCTGCTGTACAGGAACTGGTAGGTGTAGGTCCCGTCGGGACAGTTGTCGCCGTTCCAGTTGTTTTCGTACGAATTGCTTCGGTAGACGACGTTGCCGCCGCGGTTGCGGACAATAAGTTCGTGCTTGTCACAATTTTCGATGCCTTGGATGACAAATTGGTCGTTGAATCCGTCACCGTTGGGGGTGAAGACGTTTGGAATCTCGATTTTCACGGGTGCACTCCAGTCCATCTCGTCAGGATCCATGCTCTGGACCACAGGGTCTTCCTGTTGTTGGTGGAGTATGGTGGATTGTTGGGGAAGGGCGACGTGTGAGAGGGTGGGGGTGACATTCGGACGCTGGAGCGAAGGGGTGGGGGTGGGCGTTTTGGCCGGCGATGCGGACACCTTGGGCGAGCTGGTGGTCGGGATGGCAGCGGGTGTTGAAGGAGTGTTGTCAACAAGCGGTGTCGTGGCTGGGGCAGCAACAGGCGTGTTGTCGGATGGAAGATTGGATGTGGGGTTTTCGGTTGGGGCAACATCTTTGGCGACCATGGTTTTTTCCTCCTCAGGTGTGGCTGTGATGGTGCTGTCCGTCAAAACGATCATGGAGTTGTCTGCGGCTTGTCCATTGGGCAATTCCGTGCTTTGGATATTGGATTTTTCATTATGGACTATTACGGCAGTGACTACAGCGGCGGTGGTCAGCAGGCCTGCGGCTGCGACGAGCAGTGCCTTGGAGACGGAGAAAGCCGCTCCCTTGGCTGCTGTGCCGGCTGCCGATGCACCTGTGGAAGACGTCGCTGCAGACTCGCCACCCATGGGGGCGAGCGCGTCCAACTGGCTGCTGAGCCGTTCCCAGCCGCTGGCGGGCGGCTGTTGCGTATAGTTTTCCAATATGTCCTTGATCTCTTTCATTTCCCAGTTATTTCTGTTTGTTCATTACAGATAGAATCCAGTGCCTTGCGCGTTGATAATACACCCTGACGGAGCTTTCGTTCAGTTCCAGAGTCTCCGCGATCTCCTTATAGCTGAAGCCGTCGATAGCGTACATGTTGAAGATGGTGCGTTGCGTTTCCGGCAATCGGGCGATGATTTTCATCGCTTGCTGGGCTTCCATCTTCGCGACGATTGCCGCTTCCCCGTCGGGTTCGGGGCAGTAGTAGCTCTCTCCTATATCGTCGAAAGACTCCGTAAAGGGATGCTGTCGTTTCGCGCGGAGATGCATGAGTGATGTCCGCACGACAGTGGCATAGATCCAACTCTTCAATGAACTGTGCTTCTTCAGCTCCTGCAGGTGGGTGAAAACGTTGAGAAAAGCTTCCACGAGGATGTCCTCTGCTTCGGTCTCGTTGCCCGCATAGCGGATGCATACGGGGTACATCTGCGGCGCATATTTGTCGTATAGCGCGCGCTGCGACTGCCTGTCATTGTTCAGGCATCCCTCGATGAGCTTTTTCGTTTCATTGTCACCGTGCATGGTAACCTATAGATGCACTTTTTCCAAAAAGTGTTACAAGGAGAAGAAAAAAAATTAGTTGATGGATTTTACGATGGATTCCACCTCGCGCAGGTAGTCGCGTTTTTTCTCCTGTGGGGCATAGACGAAGCCGTCCACTGTGATGCAGGAGGATTGGTCGGGGGAGAGCATGGTATAGCTGTAGAAGGGGCCGCCCATCTTGTCGCGCACGGACGCCCACAATCCTCGGAGCTCAATGCCGTTGTGATAATGCAGCTTGTATTCGCGCATCAGGGGGAATCCCTCAAGGTCGGCCACAATGGGGTAAGCGCCCTGCACCGCGCCCTGGATATAGGCCTTGGTGATGCGATTGCGCTCGTAGACGATGTTCTCGGTGGTCAGCTCGTAGGCGGGTGACTTGTATATCATGATGAAACGATCGTTTTTCGGGGTGCGGAAACAGAGCCAGAGGAAATCCTCCTCTTCACGGCCCACGAAGTAACCGTCAGGGATAGTCATGGTAAGCCCGAATTTTTCCTTGATTTTCTTCTCCACGTTGGGGTTGTTGAGTTTGCGATGCGCATTTTGCAGCCGCGCGATGTCGTTTTCATACATGGCCTCCACAATCTCGTCTTGATGTTCCAGGAAGATGGCAAGCAGGGAGTCTTGGTTGTTGCCGCGAATCACCGCTTGAATTTGGGGCTTGGTGTACGGATCGCGTTTCAAGTCGAGGAAATTCTGGGAATAATTGGGATTGTAGTCGAATTGCACGATGTTGCGGTGGCGCGTGAAGGAGGCCAAAAAGTCCTTGTTGCTGCATTGGATGATGTCGAACATCGGTTCCACCTGGTTGATGGCCGGTTGTGGTTGCTGCAGCACCTGATAGATGCGTGTGCGCGCCGCCGGAGTCCAATAGCTCGTGTCAATGGCCAAAATCATCTCGCCCGCCTTGCCAGTAGAGAAATTGTCCGCCTTGAATGCGGGTACGGATTTTTGCTTGCAGGCGCCCATAAGGACCATGGCAAATACCAAAAAAAGATAAATATATTTCTTCATTTTTACTATTATTTGTTAAAATTATTAAATCCTTGTTTATAATTGAAAAATATGCTATTTTTGCAACCATTATGAATAACGTGAAAAACGGCATATTCGTATTATTATGAATAAAAAAACAAGATGTATTCGGAAGAGTTTTATAGAGTTGCATTGACCCTGATGGAGGGTTTTGGACCGGCCACCATGAAAAAGATGCTTCGTCTGGCTGGTTCTGCGGCGAATGTGTTCGTCAAGAAAGATTTATGGATGAGTCAGGTGAGGAAGCGGGGCAAGGCTGCGCTTGTCCTGAGTATCAGTGACGCATTGCGGCGCAGGGTGGACGAGGAGTTGCGGCTGATGGACCGCAACGGGGTGCGGCAGTGCTTCTATTTGGATGGCGATTATCCTTATCGGCTGAAGAGTTGTGCGGATGGCCCGCTTGCGTTCTATTATCAGGGGGCGCGCGATTTCAATGCGCCGCGTATGTTGGCGGTGGTGGGCACGCGCGAGGCTACAGAGTATGGGCGTTCCGCCGTTCGCAAGGTGCTCTCGGAGTTGGGTGATGCCGATGTGGCTACTGTGAGCGGCCTGGCTTACGGCATTGACACGGAAGCGCACAGTCGTTCCTTGGAGTATGGCCTGCGCACTCTGGCCGTGATGGGCTGCGGTCTCGGTACGGTTTATCCCAGCCAAAACCGCCGGTTAGCCGCCCAGATTGTGGAGCAGGGCGGCTCGTTGGTCAGCGAATATAGCTATCAAACGCAACCCGACAGGCTCAACTTCCCCCGCCGCAACCGCATTGTGGCGGGTATGGTCGATGCCGTATTGGTGGCCGAGACTGCCGAAAAGGGCGGCAGCATCATCACAGCACATATCGCGCAATCATACAACCGTGACGTGTTCGCCATTCCCGGCTCCATCTTCGACTCCCATTTTGAGGGGTGTCACGCGCTTATCCGCAAGAATATAGCCGCGATGGTCACTTCCGGCGCGGACTTGCTGGAGATGATGAACTGGGAACCCCATGCCATGGGTGTGCAAACATCATTGTTTGTGGAACTTACGGATGAGGAACAGCAGGTGATTGACCTCATTCGTGCTTCGGGGAGTACCCCTATTGATGCATTGTCTGAGGCGTTGCCGGATTTTTCACCTTCCAAACTCGCAGGATTACTGTTGGGCTTGGAACTCAAGGACGTGATTGAATGCAGGCCAGGGAAGATTTATAGTTTAACGATGACTTCGGTCGGCTCGTCGCGCAGACACCTTACAGATCGGCCATAGCACTTGTAGTCGAGGATATTGTAGCAGTCGCTGTTGTAGCTGAACAGGCCGCAACCCCAGGCGTTTTGGCGGTCGTAGGTAGTGGAACTCCAGAAATAGGCGTAGTTGCCTGTGTGGCGAAGCCCGTCTTCGGTGTAGATGCCGGCGGGCAGGGCGGCAAAGCCACTCACCTGTTTGGCAATGACGGGTTGAATCCAGTTGGAGGCATGGCTTTTCATCACGGCGCCTGCGTATTTGGATCCCCCTAACATTTCAAGCAGCAACATCCACTCGTCATTGCTCGGGAGATGCCACCCTTCGGGACAAATGCCGCGATGGTACTTGTCTGTCGAAAAGAAACTGTATTCGTTGATGTCCAAATCCATGGCGGCTGACCAATTGTAGAGATTCCCGTAATAGGCGTTGCGTACGGTAATGTAATAGGATCTGAAAATGGGGTTCGTGATGGTGAAAACGGGATTGTGCGCCCAGCTTTTCCCGGAAGGCGAAGTTGTGCATCGCATATTCTCGGCCATCCAGCACTGGTTGCCGAACTGCACGGTCTGGTAGACGTTGCCTTGGTGGTCTGAGACGGTCGGCATGTCAGGACAAGACTTCCCTGTTAGGAAAGTCTGCGCAGTAACAACCTGTGTTGCAATGATTAATAATAATATTAAGCCGATTTTTTTCATTCGAAAAATGAGGTGCAAAGATAACAAAAAAATGGCAAGATTTCGTATTTTTGCCCCGATAAATTTTTAAAAAAATGCGTTGGCTAATACGGACATCCATACTCTTGTTTTTATTGGTTGGCGGAAGCCTTTTCGGACAGCGGGATTCGCTGGTGTTGGTGCATGCTGCTTGGTCGCGCGACACCTTGGGTGGCATGGTGCTGCATACCGTGCAGTTTGAGCAGCAGGAGTATTTTGCTAGCAACCAGTATATTGCCGTGTTGGAAATTCCCGCAACTCCCGGCTTGGAATTTCGTTTGGGCTATGCCCCGAAGCGCACGCGCACGTCGGCCATTGCTAAAGCGCATGATGCAGTAGCTGCCGTGAACGGCTCTTTTTTCGACATGGACCGGCACAACCCCATCTGTCATCTGCGCATTGACGGGGAGGAGTACGGCATCAACACGCCGGGCAAGGACACCGTCAACCGGAAGTATTACCAATACGGCACGTTGGTGCTGCGTCATGGCAGGCCCGTCATTCTGCGCACGGACAGCGCTCGGCTGTGGGAACGTATGCTGCCTGACAGCAACATCATGACTGCCGGTCCCCTGCTTATCTATGGTGACACGCTGCAGCCCATGCGCAATGACCTCTCTTTCGTCAACAAACGGCACAACCGTACGGCCGTGGGGGTCAAGCCCGACGGAACGGTGCTGCTGCTCGTTGTGGATGGCCGCACCAAACAATCGGAGGGCATGACACTGGACGAGCTTTCCTCCACCCTGCACTGGCTGGGATGTTGTGATGCGCTCAACCTCGACGGCGGCGGCTCCACCACGCTCTACCTTCGCGACTACCCCCACGGCGGCATTGTCAATCACCCCTCCGACAACGGACGGTTCGACCATGACGGGGAACGCACGGTTTCCAATATTTTGTTTGTCGTCGACACTCGTGTCGGGCGTGTGAGATAAATGATTATTTTTGCTGCCTGTTTAGATTATTTTGAACTGCGATGAAAAAACTGATACTATCCACAGTGCTTTTGCTGATGTTTTGTGTGGGCTTCGCCCAAACACAGCCGATGAAATTTATGGGCATCAGCCTGAATTGCACGATGTCCACCTTTACGTCCAAGCTGAAAGGTAAGGGTTTTGTGCCCGAAGCCAATGGCAGCCGCGATAATTTCATGGTGATGAAGGGCCTCTTTGCTGGCGAGAAGGTGAGACTTGAGGTGACTTGTGCCGCCAAAACCCACATGGTGAGTAGTGTCTTTGTCTGTTTCAACAGAAGTACAAGTTACACTTACGAGAGCTTGAAGAAAATGCTTTCCGAAAAATATGGTTCCGATTATCAGGAATATACAGGTTTAAAGGAGGAGGGCGGCTACGTCAAGTATGTGACTGATTATGCCGAATGGAAAAATGCCACCGATACGGTTACGGGTGACTGTAACAGGGTGGTGCTGTCGAAATGCAGTTATAGAAGCACCTCCTCGTATGTCATTTCTTATTTGGATGGTAAGAATTCCAAGACGGAGGCTGCGGAAAAGTTCTCGGATTTTTAAGCCTTGTTCCCTCGTAATACCTGCCGCATTCCCCCAGACCATAAAATCGGGAAAGCGTTATGACGCCTCCTTGTGAAGCCGACTTTGTGCGATCACGTATATAACTTTCAAAAAAAATCCCGCGTTTCCGCGGGATTTTTGGTTAGTATCGATAGAAATCTGATTTGAACGGCCCTTCGATGGGAACGCCGATGTAGTCGGCCTGCTTCTGGGTAAGCTTGGTGAGCTTGGCTCCAATCTTGCCGAGGTGCAGGCGGGCAACTTCCTCGTCCAGTTCCTTGGGCAGGTTGTAGACGCCGACCTTGTAGTCGTGTTGCCACAGGTCGAGTTGCGCCATGGTCTGGTTGGTGAAGGAGTTGCTCATGACGAAAGAGGGGTGTCCCGTGGCGCATCCGAGGTTCACCAGACGGCCTTCCGCCAGGATGAAGATGGAGTGCCCGTCGGGGAAGATGTACTCATCAACCTGAGGCTTGATGTTGCGCTTGGTGATGCCGGGCTGTGCCTCAAAGGCGCTGACCTGGATTTCGTTGTCGAAGTGCCCGATGTTGCAGACGATCGCCTGGTCCTTCATCTTGTTGAGATGCTCCACGGTGATGACATCGCAGTTGCCAGTGGTGGTGACATAGAGGTTGGCTTCGGGGAGGGCGTCCTCCACGGTCTTGACCTCAAAGCCCTCCATGGCGGCCTGCAATGCGCAGATGGGGTCGACTTCAGTGACGATGACGCGCGCGCCGTAGGACTTCATGGACTGGGCACAGCCCTTGCCCACGTCGCCGTAGCCACACACGCACACCACTTTGCCGGCGAGCATGATGTCGGTGGCACGCTTGATGCCGTCGGCCAAGGACTCGCGGCATCCGTATTTGTTGTCGAACTTGGACTTCGTGACGGAGTCGTTGACATTGATGGCGGGGAAGAGCAGCTCGCCGCGCTCCATCATTTGATAAAGACGGTGTACGCCCGTGGTGGTCTCCTCGGAGACACCCTTGATTTCCTTGACCATGTTGTGCCACTTGTGCGGGTCTTCTTTCAAAATCTCCTTGAGGGTGTGGAAGATGACTGCCTGCTCGTGGTTCTCTGGGGTCTTGTCGAGGATGGTGGGATCCTCTTCCGCCTTGTAGCCGAGATGGATGAGCAGGGTGGCGACGCCGCCGTCGTCCACGATGAGTTGCGGGCCTTTGCCGCCGGGGAACGAAAGGGCCTGGTTGGTACACCACCAGTAATCTTCAAGAGTCTCGCCTTTCCAGGCGAACACGGACACGCCCGTGGCGGCGATGGCCGCGGCTGCGTGATCCTGCGTGGAAAAGATGTTGCAGCTGCACCAGCGTACCTCTGCACCCAAGTGAACTAACGTCTCAATCAGGACGGCAGTTTGGATGGTCATGTGCAGCGAACCCATGATGCGCACACCATTCAGGGGCTTGGAGTCGCCATACTTTTCTCTCAGCGCCAGCAGGCCGGGCATCTCCTTTTGGGAAACGTCAATGTCTTTGCGGCCCCAGTCGGCCAACGACATGTCGGCCACTTTGTTTTTCAATTCGTAATCAGTCATTTCTGTATGAGTTTTCGTGTAACAAATGTTGGATTATGTTTATTTCTCAGGCTTCAGGTCAACACGCACGTAATTGTCGTACTTGAAGTACTTTTTCATGAAGTTGACAATGTCCTTGCTCGTCACGGAGTTCACCATGTCGGTATATTCGTTGACTGCGTTCATGTCGTCGTTGTACAGTACTTTGTTGTTGATGTAATTGAGCCAAAAACGATTGGTCTGGATGTTCTTCTCACGAGTGGCAATCAGTTGCTTCTTGATCTTGGAGAGCATTTGCTTGTTTGCACCCTTCTTGCCGATGTTCTTGAGGATGTCGATGCAAACGTCGGCGAGCTTGTCGGTTTTTTGGGGACTGCAGCTCAGCATGATCATCAGCGTGTAGGTGGGATCCGGCAGTTTCTGGCCGCCCATCTGTGACATCGGGGAGTAGACGTCACCCATCTTCTCGCGGACAATCTCAAGCAGATATTGGTTTACTACCTCACCCAGCACATTGACTATCATATTATTCTTTGCATTGTAGTCGTAAGGATGGTTGAAATAGAGTCCCATCCAGCCTTGTTCTTCTTGTCCGTATCTGACTTCAGCCTTTTGGATAGCATCGGCGGGCTTTTTGAAAACATCTTTAAAGTTTTCTTTTTCTTTGCTGGTGTTCATGGAGCCCAGGTATATGCACA
Organism: Bacteroidales bacterium; assembly: GCA_017615795.1. Classification (GTDB taxonomy): domain Bacteria; phylum Bacteroidota; class Bacteroidia; order Bacteroidales; family WCHB1-69; genus F23-D06. The sequence goes on along the minus strand of JAFZZK010000045.1, from coordinate 48,253 downwards.
GAAGTTCGTTCATCATTTTTTCGTCGAAGTTGCCGACAAAGATGTAAGTAAAGTCGGCAGGGTTGGCGAAACGTTCCTTGTATATTTTGACGGCCTTCTCGAAGTCAACCTTGTCAAGATATTCGGGAGTCATGGAAATCGGGTTCACCAAGTAGGGGTCATTCTGGGTGGCCTTTTCGAGGAGAGCTCCGATGAAGTGGTACATGACGTTGGCTTGGAGCATTTTGAGTTGTTCCTTTGTCTCGTTGATTACCAACTCACAGGCGTTTTTGTCGGCACGCGGGTTGGTGAAGAAGGCGTTGAGGTACTGGAAGAAGAATTCAAGGTCCTTGGGGGTGGAGGAGCCTTCGAGGCTCTCGGTCATGGATCCGATGTCGGGGGTGACACCCGCTTGTTTGGTCTTGAGTTTCTTGGTCAGGGAGTTGTAGTCGATGTCGGCGATACCGCTGCGGTCAATGATGTCTGCGGAGAAGTAAGCAGAGGGGATATCTTCCTCCTTGTAGAGGCTGAGTCCACCCTTGCTGGTGGCGGTAAAGAGAATCTCGTCATTTTTGTAGTCGGTCTTTTTGAGGATGACTTCGATACCGTTGGAGAGAATCACCTTCTTGGCATTAATAGCCGGAATCTCTTCGGTTCTGAGAATGGATCCGGGTTTGAGGGAGCTTTTTTCCACAATCTCCTGCTCTTTGTACGTGTCAACGTATGGTTGTACATTTTTCAGGTTTTCGTTGGTGATAACCTTGAGAATCTCATCCTTGGTGGGCACATTCACGCCTTCTTTTTCAGGGGCAGTGACAATCACGACAAGGTTTTCGGGCGTAATCCATCTTTGTGCCATGCCGTTGACTTCGGTAAGTTTGATGCCGTCGAGGAGTTTCTTGGCGAGGGTGTATTCACGCTTTGCGCCAGGAATGGGATCGCCATAAAGGAAGTTGCTCACGTATTCGGATGCGTAGCGGGAAGATTCGGTCTTGTCGACCTCGTTGGAGGCACGTTCGTAGCGTTCGAGCAGGGTGACCTTGGCGCGGTCAAGTTCTGTCTGTAGGAAACCATGTTTCAGCACGCGGTAGTCTTCGCGCATCAGAATCTCGATGGATTCGAGGATTTTGTTCTCCTTGCTGGCGGCTTGGGAACCGTACATGTCGGTGAGGCCGATGAATTGGGAATAACCAGCATTGGCGCCGATGAACGGACATTTGGTGTCTTGGGTCATCTCGTCATATCGGGCTTCGAACATTTCATTGTAAAGGTCGATGATGAGTTGTTTGCGGAAGTCGCCGTTGGACTGGATGGCGAAATGGGGGAATTTGCGGATGAGCATCACGCTGTTGCCGGCAGCCTCCTTGTCGGTGCAGACGGCCACGAGCGGCTCCTTGTTGCCCGCGATTTGATATCTCTCCTTGACGCGTGGGTTCTGTACGGCGGGAATATCGCTGAAGAGTTTCTTGATTTTGCCCTCAACTTCATCGACATTGATGTCACCAACCACAATAACAGCTTGCAAGTCAGGACGATACCAGTCGTGGTAAAAATCTTTGATGACTTGGTAGTCGAAATGTTGTATAATGTCAAGTTGGCCGATGGGCATGCGGTCAGCATAGCGGGAGTCTTTCATGAGAATAGGCCAATACTCTTTGCGCATGCGGTCATCGGCGCCGAGTCCGAGACGGTACTCTTCGGTAATGACGCCTCTTTCAGCGTCGATTTCATTATGGTCGTAGAGCAGACCATGCGCCCAGCCACGCAAAATTTGAAGTCCAAGGTCAAGGTTCTTGGGGTCGTCGAGCGGCATGGGAATCATATAGACCGTCTCGTCGAAGGAGGTGTAGGCGTTGAGGTCGGCACCGAAGACCACACCGAGGCTTTGCAACTTGTCGATCATCGTGTTGCCGGGCATTCCTTCAATGCCGTTGAAGGCCATGTGCTCTGTGAAGTGGGCCAGGCCGCGCTGGTTGTCGTTCTCCTGGTTGGATCCGGCGTTCACGGCCAAGCGGAATTCCACAACCTTCTTGGGTTGGGCGTTTTGGCGGATGTAGTAAGTCAGGCCATTGTCCAACTTGCCGATGCGGACACGCGGGTCGTTCTTGATGTTTTCGTTCAGTTTTACGTCCTGGCCGAAAGCAAAGACTGCCGTGAGGACGATACTGAGGATAAGAAAGAGTTTTTTCATTTGAGTGATGATATTTTTAATGAATAATAGAATTATTTGTCCTTTTTGGAAAAACGCACCTTGCGAGTCACGATGAGCACGATGCCGAGCAGGGAAATCAACAGGAGCGGTATGCCGATGTTGAGGAGGGCGAGTTTGACTTTCTTGCCTCTGATTTTCTCCTGGTTGAGGGAACCGATTTTGAAGTTCTTGGCGCGCAGTTGCAGCAGGTCATCGTCGTCGCAAAGATAGTTGACACAATTAACGATAAATTGGGTGTTATCGTACATGGTGCGGGTATAGATGTCGTAGCCGGCAGGATAGGGCTGGTTACGTTTGCGGTCGAAGGGGTTGCGGATGATGTCGCCGTCCGCCACGAAGATCTGGCGGGTGGGCACACTATGGTCGCGGTAGTCGAGTTCCTTGATGGTGTCGAACTCGATGGGAAGGATGCCTTTGAAGGCGGACTCGAAGGTGCCTTCCACCAGCACCGCGACGGGCAGGTTGTGGAAGGCGTACTCCTGCATGTTGGGCTTGGTGAGTGCCACGCGCAGCGAAACGATGGAGGGCGCGGGCACCAACTTGGAACGCTCGGAGCTGAACATCAACGGGGTCTTGGTGAGATTCTCAGACTTGCCCACCATGTCGATGGAACCGGCAAAGTCGGACTTGATCTCCTTGATATTGCGTACTATAGGATGGTCGCTGAAGTTGACAATGTCCAGGCTGTACGGAAAGGCCATGAACTTGTATTGCGGTTGGTCGCCCAGCATGCCAACCTGCTGCGGAATGGGCAGGCAGCTGAGGTCTTGGATGAGGTTGGGGTTGATGCGTACCCCGTAGGTGAAGAAAAGATCGTTGATGTAAAGGGAGCGCGGGGTTGCGAAAAATTCGGGCGTGCTTTGCAGACTGTCCAATGCGGCTGTGGTGTTGTCGATGAGCCAGAGGATCTTGCCGCCGCGCATCACGAACTGGTCGAGGATGTACTTGTCGAACTCCTTGAACGGCTGGGTGGGTTGCGCGATGATGAGCACGTCGTACTTGTTGTCGCCCAACTTGAGGGTTTGTGTCGCGGAGTCGGCTATGCTGATGTTGCGCAGGGCGTTGATCTTCCCGTCGAGCACGATGCGGGTAACGTTGTAGAAACGCTGCAGCTGCATGGCGGTCCAGCAGGTGTTGTAGAAATCCAGCTCTCCATGGCCCTCAAGGTAAGCCACAACCGGTTTTTCTGTTTTCATGAGACGACGGATGGGGGAGACAAGGTTGTACTCCAGCTCTTGTATGGAGTATTGAAGCCAGTCGGCTCCCGACGGGTCGGCGACGACCACCTGGGCGGGGTACTCCTTGCCGCGATAGGAGACGATGGCACCGGGAATCACCATGTGCGTGGAGTAGCCCGACACATCCTCGCGGCTGATGGGAATGGGCTCCAGCCCTTTCCGGACGAACTCGGCCAATATGGAGTTGACCTCTTCGCCGCTCTTGCCCTCCATGGGGTCGATGAACTCGAAATAGACATTCTTGGAATAGCTGCGGAAATCTTGCAGCATCTGTTCCACCTGTTTTGCAAACAGTTGATAATCTGCGGGCTGGTTTTTTCCTTTGAGGTAAACCCGGAAATAAACGCGGTCGTCCAGGTTCTTCAGCATCTCGATGGTCGAGGGCGACAGCGAGTGCCGTTTGTCCTTCGTCAGGTCGATGCGGAAGAAAAGAAACGAGGAGAGTATGTTGACGACGACAAGGATCGCCACCGCCACAAGAAGTCCGAGGAGGGTGCTTCTTTTGAATTGTATGCTGCTTTTGCTGCCAGTGTTCTTTTTCATAGTGCCGTTCCTTTCCAATTTACCATTTGCGTTTGAGAAGTACGATGCGCGTGCCGAAGAGGAAGATGAAGATGACACTACAGAAATAGACGATGTCCCGACTGTCAATCACGCCTTTGCTGATGGAGGCGTAGTGATGTTCGATGCCGATGGACTTGATGTAATAGCCGAACGCTCCAAGCGATTCGAATGAGTATATGAAAGCGAATCCAAAGGAGAGGATGAAGCAGAGCGGCGCGGCGATGATGAAGGCGATAATCTGGTTGTTGGTCAACGCCGAGGAGAAGATGCCGATGGAGATGTAGGTGGCCCCAAGGAGGATGAGACCGAGATAAGATCCCCAAGTACTGCCCATGTCCATGTTGCCCACGGGGTTGCCCAACAGCACAATGGAGACGACATAGACCAGGGTGGGGATCAGGGCGATGACGAGCAGGGTAAGGCAGGACAGGAACTTGGCCCAGATGATCTGCATGTCTGTCAGGGGCTTTGTGAGCAGAAGGTCCATGGTGCCGGTGCGGCGTTCTTCAGCAAAGGAACGCATGGTGATGGCGGGCACCAAGAAGAGGAAAAGGAACTGCGACAGGTTGAAAAGCCCGTGCAGGTCGGCAAGCCCGGCATCCATCACGTTGTCCACGTTGGGGAACACCCACAGGAACAATCCGGAGATGATTAGGAACACCCCTACGAAGATATAGCCGATAATGGAGCTTAGAAATGATTTTATCTCTTTGATATACAAGCTGTACATGCAATCTATATTTAGGGCGCAAAGGTACGAAAAAAAACAATGTAGGAGCACCTTTCGAAGATGCTCCTACATAAATTGTTGCAAAGTTGCAAAGTGGGAGGAAACCCGCTTGCTCGATGCGGGATGTTATTCATTCACTACGCACACCAGATTACGGTCGCCGTAGGCGTCGTCGATCTTGCCGACAGTAGGCCAGTACTTCTCGGTGTGTTCCAACGGGAAGGCGGCTTGCTGACGGGTGTACGGGCGAGTCCATTCGTCGGCGCAGACCACGTTCATCGTGTGCGGTGCGTTTTTGATGAGGTTGTTGTCGCGGTCGGCGCGTCCCTCCTCGATGTCGCGGATCTCTTGGCGGATGGCGATCATAGCGTCGCAGAAACGGTCAAGCTCGCTGAGTGGTTCGCTCTCGGTGGGCTCCACCATCAGCGTGCCGTGAACCGGGAAGGCCACGGTGGGAGCGTGGAAACCGTAGTCCATGAGACGCTTGGCAATGTCGCCGACTTGTACGCCGGCGCTGCGGTCGAATGCGTTGCAGTCGAGGATCATCTCGTGTGCACACATGCCTTGAGCTCCGGTGTAGAGGATCTTGTAGTGATCCTGCAAACGGGCGCGCAGGTAGTTGGCGTTCAGGATGGCATTCTTGGTGACCTCGGTCAGACCGGCACCGCCGAGCATCTTGAGGTAGCCGTAGGTGATGGGCAGGAGGTAGGCGCTGCCGAACGGCGTGGAGGCCACTTGGCTGCCCTTGCTGCCACCCGTGGTGACGAAGGCGTGGTTGGGCAGGAAATCGACCAGTTTTTCGCAGACTGCAATCGGGCCGACACCGGGACCGCCGCCGCCGTGGGGCATGGCGAAGGTCTTGTGCAGGTTAAGGTGGCAGACGTCGGCACCCATGCTGCCTGGTGAGGTGAGACCCACTTGGGCATTCATGTTCGCGCCGTCCATATAGACGAGACCGCCGTTGTCGTGGACGATCTTGATGATGTCGAGAATTCTCTCCTCGAAGGCACCGTGCGTGGAAGGATAGGTGATCATCAGGCAGGAGAGGTTGTCGCGGTACTGCTCGGCCTTGGCGCGCAGGTCTTCAACATCGACCTCACCATTCTCGGTGGATTTGATGACCACGATCTTGTTGCCGGCCTTGGCAGAAGAGGCGGGGTTGGTGCCGTGTGCGGAGGCGGGGATGAGGCAGATGTTGCGGTGTCCCTCGCCGCGGCTGAGGTGATAGTTGCGGATGACGGTCATGCCGGCATACTCGCCTGCGGCACCGGAGTTGGGTTGCAGCGACACGGCTTTGAAGCCCGTGATGGTGCAGAGCCATTGGCTCACCTCTTCGATGATTTGGCGATAACCCTCGGCTTGGTCAGCAGGGGCGTAGGGGTGGATGTTGCACGCCTCGGGCCAGCTCAGCGGCAGCATTTCGGCGGCGGCGTTCAACTTCATCGTGCAGGATCCCAGCGGAATCATGGCACGGTTCAGCGAGAGATCCTTTACCTCCAGCATCTTCATGTAGCGCATCATCTCCGTCTCAGAGTGATATTTCTGGAAGATGGATTGTTGCATGAAGGGACTCTTACGGGCCAATTCGGCGGGAATGTGCAGGTCGGGGATGCCGCATTTGCCGTCGCACACGTGCGGTGTGAAAGGCTTGCCGGCGGCGGTGGCCAGAATTTCGAGAATCATGTTCACGTCGTCGTGGGTGACCGTCTCGTCGAGGGAGATGCTCAGGCAGCTCTCGCACCAGTAGCGGAGATTGACTTTCTTGGCCAGGGCGACTTTTTCCACGTCCTTGGTGGTGATGCCGGCTGGCACAGACATGCAGACCGTGTCGAAGAAGGTGTCGGTGGGATCGTAGCCGTATTTCTTGGACTCTTGGGCGAGGACGCCGGTGAGCACGTTGATTTTGACGGCCTTGTTCTTCAGTCCTTCTGCGCCGTGCCACATGCCGTAGAAGCCGGCCATGATGGCGGTGAGGGCGCTGGCGGTGCAGATGTTGGAAGTGGCGCGGTCACGTTTGATGTGCTGCTCGCGGGTTTGCAGGGCCATGCGGACGGCGCGGTTGCCTTGGGCATCCACGGTGACGCCGATGATACGGCCGGGCATCTGGCGAAGGAACGTGTCGCGGCAGGCGTAGAAGCCAGCTGCGGGGCTGCCGTAGCCAAGAGGCAGACCGAAGCGCTGGGTGGAACCGACCACACAGTCGGCACCCCACTCGCCCGGAGGGGTGAGCAGCGTCAGGGCCAGCAGGTCGGTGGCCACGCCCACGAAGATGTTCTTGGCATGGGCATCTTCCACAAACTTGCGGAAGTCACCGATGCCGCCATATTGGTTGGGATATTGCACCATGGCGCCGAAGAAGGTCTCGTCAAGTTGCACTTCGCCGACCTTGCCAATCACCAGTTCGATGCCTTGCGGGGCTGCGTTGGTCTTCATCACACCGATGCTGTGTGCGAACACGTCGTCGGCAACGAAGTACTTGCAGACGTTGTTCTTCTGCTGGTCGCGGGTGCGGCTGCGGAAGAACATGAGCATCATCTCGCCGGCAGCGGTGGCGTCGTCCAGCATGGAGGCATTGGCCAACGGCATGGCGGTCAGGGAGCTGATCATGGTCTGGTAGTTGAGCAGTGCTTCGATGCGGCCTTGGGAAATCTCGGCCTGGTACGGGGTGTAGGAGGTGTACCAACCCGGATTCTCAAAGATGTTGCGCAGGATCACGGCGGGGGTGAAGGTGTTGTAGTAACCCATACCGATGAAGGAGCGGTAAACCTTGTTCTTAGCCATCACAGCATGAACTGTGTTGAGGTACTCGCCCTCGGTCAGTCCAGCGGGAAGGTCTAAAGGTTTGGGCAGGCGGATGGCCGCCGGCACAGTCTTCTCGATCAGTTCATCCATCGTTTTGACACCGATAACGTCCAGCATGTGCTGGCGTTCCTCATTGCTCGGGCCATTGTGTCTATTGACAAAGTCGTCTTTGATTATCATAGTGGTTATAAATTAGTTATAAAAAAAATATCTTTCTTTGCAGATGGCTGCAAAGATAAAAAAAAATAGATACAGTTTAGCTGGTTATCTCCAAACCTTCACCGCTCTGTCGAAGATACCGTTCAAGTAGGCAATCGTTATTCCGTAGTTGCTGACGGGGATGCCGCGGTCGATGGCGGGTTTGAGGCGGTTGAGGAGTTGGCGTCGCGTCACCATGCAGCCTCCGCATTGGATGACCATCGCGTACTGGCCAATATCGGGTAGCTCGTCGAGGCCCGACACGAAGTCGAAGTGGAGCTCTTTGCCGGTGTGTTGCTGTATCCAGCGGGGCAGCTTGCCGCGTCCGATATCTTCGCACGAGGTAAGGTGGGTGCATGACTCCAACATCAGGATTCGGTCCCCGTCTTGGAGTTTGTCGAGGTGGGGCGTGCCTTGCAGGTATTGCTCGAACGCGCCTTTGTGGTGGGCCAGCACGATGCTGAAGCCCGTGAGCGGCACCTCCTCGGGCACGTCCCGGGCTACGCGCGCAAACATCTGGCTGTCGGTGACCACAAGGCGCGGTGCGGGATTCTTTTGGAGCCAGTCGCCCACCTTGTCCTCCTTGAGCACCACCGCCACGGCGTCGTTGTCGAGCACGTCGCGGATGAGTTGCACCTGCGGCAGGATGAGTCGCCCCTCGGGCGCTTCTGAGTCGATGGGCGTGACCAGCACCACGGTGTCGCCTTCGCCGATGATGTCGCCGAGCAGCGAGTGCGAGATATAAGCCGACGGCGGCATGAGGCGCACCATTTCAGCGAGCATCTCCTCGATGCCTTCGCCTGTCTTGGCACTCGCGTCGATGAACGGAACGGATGGGGCAGTGCCTGTGGGGGCTTGTTGCAAGTCGGCCTTGTTGTTCACCACCAGGAAGGGGATGTCATACTGCCGGAACTTTTCCGTCAACATCTGTTCGGGCGCGCCGAACTCGCGGTTGGTGATGACTATCAGGGCAAAGTCTATGGTCGGGAGCACGCTCATCGACTTCTGCACGCGCTTTTGTCCGACGGGGCCTTCGTCGTCAATGCCGGCGGTGTCGATGAGCACCACAGGGCCGATGCCGAAAATCTCGATGGACTTGCGCACAGGGTCGGTGGTGGTGCCGGCCGTGGCATCCACGATGGCTGTCTCCTGTCCCGTGATGGCGTTGATGAGCGAACTTTTGCCGTTGTTGCGCCGTCCAAAGATGCCGATGTGCGGCTTGTTCTCTTTCCCTTTCATGATGATCTGATTTATGGACGATTACGAAACCACCTCGCCGAAAAGATCGTATGGACCGGCTTCGGTGATGCGCACTTGATAGAAATCGCCGATGGTGAGGGCTTTTGCTTTGGTGATGAGCACGCAGTTGTCAACATCGGGGGAATCGTATTCGGTGCGGCCCACGTAGGCATCCAGCTCCTCGTTGTCGATGATGACTTTGAAAGTCTTGCCCACCTTGGCTTGGTTAAGTTCCTGGGAGATTTTTTCCTGCAGGCGCATGATCTCGCGTTGACGGCGGTTTTTCTCGGAATTCTTGACAGGGTCGCCGAGCGGGAAGGCGGGCGTGTCCTCCTCTTGCGAGTAGGTGAAGACCCCAAGGCGGTCGAACCGCGTCTTGCGCACGAACTCGACCAGCTCTTGGTGCTGTTCACGGGTTTCGGTCGGATAGCCGGAGATGAGGGTGGTGCGCAAGGCGATGTCGGGCACGGTCTCGCGGATGCGAGCCACCATGTCGTAGATGTAGGCCGCGCTGCCGCCGCGTCGCATGCTCTTGAGAATGTCGTCGCTGATATGCTGGATGGGGATGTCGAGATAATGACAGTATTGTGGGTGGCGGTTCATCACGTCGAGAATCTCGAAGGGGAAGTTGAGCGGATAAGCGTAGTGCAGCCGTATCCACTCGATGCCGTCAACCTCCGACAGAGCCTCCATTAGCGGGGCAAGTTCGCGCTTGCCGGTGAGGTCGATGCCGTAGTAGGTGAGGTCCTGTGCGATGAGCATCAGTTCCTTGACGCCTTCGTCGGCGAGCTTGCGGGCCTCTTCCACCAATAGCGGGATCGGCTTGGAGACCTGACGGTCACGAATGAGCGGGATGGCGCAGTAGGAGCATTGGTGGTCGCAACCCTCTGAAACTTTGAGGTAGGCGTAGTGTCTCGGGGTGGAGAGCAGGCGTTCAGAGGTTTCCAACAGCTGGAAGTCGTTCTTCTGTACGAGGTTGCTCAGTTCAGCGAAGGTGTAGACGCCGTCGATGTCGGGAAGAACCTCCACGAGTTCGTCCTTGCAGCGTTGGGCAAGGCAGCCCACCACGTAGACTTTCTTGACCTGGCCGTGGTGCTTGCGTTCCAGTTGCTGCAGAATCTCGTCCACGGACTCCTCGCGTGCGTCTCCAATGAAGCTGCAGGTGTTGAGAATCACGATGTCGCTGCGCATGGCGCTTTCGAAGAGGAGTTGGTGCCCCTGCTTCTGCAGTTGGGCGGCCAGCACTTCCGAGTCGACGATGTTCTTGGAGCATCCCAAGGTGATGATGTTGATGGTCATAGCCGATGTTTTGTAAGAGGGTGCAAAAATAAAAAAAGCCCCTGAAGAAGGGGCTTTTGTTTTCAGAATGCAAAAAAATTATTGTTTCTTGCAGTCAATTTTGACATCGCTGTACATGTTGTAGGTGGATTGCAAAGCATCACCGTAAGCTTTGCAGTTCTTGTAGCTGGTGCCTTTCAGGTCAATGTCATTGATAGTGGAGGAAAAAGTGCTATCTCCAAAACCATACTCAACAGTGCAGGTACAAATCTTGCTGCAAGAGCTTGCAACAGCTGCCAGCATCAAAGTAGCAGCGCAAATTGCCATTAATTTTTTCATTTTTTAAAGTTTTTAAGTTAGTACTAAATTCGCGGCAAAAATACATTTTTTTTATTAGTGACAGATAGATGGGAAATTTTTTTTAAAAGTGCATTTTCCTTTGTATTACACGGGTTTGGAAAAAACCGGTGATTTTTTTTAACTTTTTTTTAGAAAGCATCCTTGCGCAAATGGATAAAAATGTTTATGTTTGCAGCATCTTTTCAATAAAAGAAGATAAAGTAAGAAAAAGCAAGCAAAACTAATGTCAAACTAAAAATGTATGTTATGAAGAAATTTGTACTTTTTGTATGTCTGATGTGCGGCATGATGGCTGCATTGCAGGCGCAGACCGTTGTCTTTAGCGACAACTTTGACTCCTACACGGCCGGGCAGCAGCTTTGCCAGCAGAACAACACCGACTGGACAACATGGAGCAATGCTCCCGGCACATCCGAGGATGCTTATATCTCCGCAGAGCAGGCCGCCAGCGGCTCCAACTCCTTGAAAGTGACCGGCACTAACGACATTATCTACCGGTTCTCCAATCAGACCACGGGCGTGTTCGACGTGGATTTCGACTACTACGTCCCGTCCACCGGCAACGGTGCCTATTTCAATATCCAGCACTACTACAATCCAGGTGTGCAATGGGCATTCGAATGCTTTTTTACCAACAACGGAACGGGTTATTTTGATGTGGCCAACACCACCTACAACTTCACAATGCCCAACAATGCCTGGTTCCACGTCAAGGCTCACATTGATCTTGACCAGGACCTCATCACGATGACTGTTAACAATGTGGTGGTGCAGTCATGGCCATTCTCCAACGAATCCAACAGCGCAAACGGCATCAACCAGTTGGGTTCCATCAATTTCTATGCGGGAGCCCCCAACAACGCCACGGGAACCTATTATGTGGACAATTTCGTCTTCACGGAGATCACCTCGGCCAACGACGGGCAGTTCACTTTCTCTCCGACCAGCGACATCAACGTGACGGTGGACAATGCCGCGACAGGTACCTATGCCTTGACGCTGAGCAATCCTGGCGGCGCTCCCATCAACTATCGCCTGGTGCCATATTACGAGTTCACCCCCAACACCACATCGACGGGGTCGCAAGAGCTTACCCGCGCCGGAACGGAGTACACGGGTGTGCTCTTCAACAACACAGAGGCTATCCAAGTGGCCGCCGGCTACACGGCTGAGGAGGTCGTGTCCATGGACTTGGTGGGCAAGCAAATCAATGCCATTAATGTGTCCATCAATAATAGCGACTATGTAAATGTCGCCAAAATCCGCATTTTCGACATGGGTGGCATCTTGGTCGACGGTCCCGGTGATATGGTTTATGAACAGACTTTCATTCCCGTGGAAGGAGTGAATACCGTTTATCTTACCACACCGTACGTGCTTAGAGGTCGTGATTTCTGGTTCGGTATCTATTATGAGCAGGATCCGACGCAAACGACCCTTCCCTCCATCGGACTTGACGACGCCGTCACTCCGCATCCGTATGGCAACTGGTACAAGACGGGCGTGGCTTGGAATCTTCTCAATGGCAATCCCGACCTTACGGGCAACTGGATGCTTTCCGCCGTTGTTGACGGCACCCCCATTGAGCCATGGATAACAGTTTCCTCGCCCTCCGGTACCATCAATGCGGGTGGACAAGTCACGGAAACCATAACCTTTGTCAATCCGGATCATCCTGCAGAGTGTACCAAGACAGCTCATATTGCGCTATATTCCAACGACATCGCCAATCAGGAAAATGTCCTTGATGTATCTGTCTCATTCCACACTGTCGGCATTGATGAAAACCAGATCATGCACATTTCCCTCTATCCTAATCCTGCCTCTGATTATCTGAAAGTCACCGGCGATGCCATCAATTGCGTCGAGATTTTCGACATGAATGGCAAGATGGTGTGGTCTGCAAAAGGAGCGGAAAGCGAATATGATGTGGATGTCCGCAACTGGTCTGTCGGCACCTACATGGTGCGTGTGAACAACAGTGTTACGAAGAAAATTGTTGTGAAATAAGGATCATCGATTACCAACTTATATGGAAAAAAAGGACTCCAAACGGAGCCCTTTTTTTATGATGGTTATATATGTGATGGCACGATGCCTGCAATAGGGTCGTGTCATAAGGCTTTTGAAAATATTTGGTTTCCCTTAAGCAGCCCCGTAGGGCTGCATGTCCCGGTAGCCAGGGGTTAAGGTGCGAGGAACGAGCGCCGCAACCCCTGGGATGGACGGCGTGCGGGAAAAAATCGCGGCGCGGAAGAGCATTGAGACGAGGAAGCACGATGTTCGCCGCGAAACGGGTGTGTCGTCAGACGAGCATGCGTGAGGGATTGCAGTGGAAATGGCTGGCTTGACAGCCATTGGAACGGAAAGCCCGACGGCGCGGCGGCATTTGGTTGCATGTGCGATTTCTATCGCCGCGCCGGCACGCCCAAATAAAAAAAAGAAGCAAAAGGTCCTGATTTGTGCATCAGGTATATGATTCCCTTTTTATTTCAGTCCATCCCTTTCGAGGAGGGCGTCGAGTTTGGGCGCGCGTCCCCGGAAATCGGTAAACATCCCCATCGCAGGCTTGGAGCCGCCCTTTGAGAGGATTGTTTTCAAATAGTGCAGTGCCACCTCCTGGTTCATCACACCCTTCTCTTTGAAGAGTGAGAAGGCGTCGGCTTCTAACATCTCGGCCCATTTGTAACCATAGTATCCGGCAGCGTATCCGCCCGAGAAGATGTGGTTGAAGCTGGTACACATGCATGCGTCGGGGTGCGCGGGCAGTGTGGATAGCGGCGCGAAAACACGTTGCTCTTCGGCACGCACATCCATGTCGTTGCCGAAATCGGTGGTGTGCCAGTTCATGTCGAGGTAACCGAAGCAGAGCTGGCGTGCCGAGGCGTAGCCCGCCATGTATTGGCGCATTTTCTTGAGTTGCTTAACGTATGCTTCTGGGATGAGGTCGCCCGACTGATAGTGGCGCGCGAATGTCTTGAGGAACTCCATCTCCACTGCCCAGTTCTCATTCAGCTGCGAGGGCAGTTCCACGAAATCGTGCTGCGAATTGGTGCAGGACAAGGAAGCGTAATGCACATCGGAAAGCATGCCGTTCAGGGCGTGCCCGAACTCGTGTAGGAAGGTGGTGACCTCGTCAAAGTTGAGCAGCGAAGGACGCTTGGCCGTGGAGGGGGTGAAGTTCATCACAAGGCTCACGAGCGGGCGCACATCGTGCCCCTCTGCGTTTACCCACTGCTCGCGGAATGTGGTCATCCAGGCACCGCTGCGCTTGGTGGCGCGCGGGTGGAAGTCCAGGTAAAGCACCGCCATGAAGCGGTCACCGCGGTACACTTCGTAGACCTTCACGTCCTTGTGGTAGACCGCGATGTTTGATGTCTCCACGAAACGCAGGCCATAGAGATGGGTGGCCAACGAAAAAACGCCGTCAATGACATTCTCGAGTTTGAAATAGGGCTTGAGGGTCTCGGCACTGAGCTGGAAAAGTGCGTCTTTTTGTTTCTCGGAATAATAGGAGAAATCCCATGGTTGAAGCTCGCCCTCAAAGCCGAGGGTGTGCGCGTATTCTGTCAGTGCTGACACCTCACGGCGGGCGGCGGGCAAGGAGTATCTTTTAAGCTCGTCGAGCAGTTTGTAGACCTCCTCGGCATTTTGCGCCATGCGATTGTGCAGCACATACTGTGCATAGTTTTCGTAGCCGAGCAAATGCGCGATTTCCTGGCGGCAGGAAAGGATCTGCCGGATGTTGTCGCTGTTGTCGTAGGGGCCGCCATGGGCGATGCAACAGGAATGGTCGTACATCTCTTTGCGCAGGGTTCGGTCGTCGGCGTAGGTGAGCACGGCGCGGCGGCTGGGGTGGGAAAGGTCGAAAAGATAGCCTTTGAGTTTTTTGTCACGAGCCTTTTGGGCCGCAATTTCCAAGTCCCCTTCGGGAATTCCTTGCAGGCGTGTTGCATCGGTGACATGCAACTGCCAGTCGTTGGTGGCGGCCAAGGCATTTTGCCCAAACTGCAGGGTAAGGTTGGAGAGCCTGATGGAAAGTTCCTGGAAGAGGGGCTTCTTGTCGGCGGGCAGCGTGGCGCCATTGCTTTCAAAGGCGTCGTACGTCAGTTTCAGCAACATGCGCTCTTCGCCCGAAAGTGTGTCCAACTCATGTTCGTACACTTGGCGCACCCGCTCGAAAAGCGTGTCGTCGAGATATAGTTCGTTATAATATTGGGTGACCATCGGCTGGATAGTGTTGGCCATCTCCTGCATCTCAGGTGTGGCATCGCACTCAATGAGATTGAAGAACAGGCCGGTGGCTCGGCTTAGCGTTTCCCCTGCACGGTCGAGGGCTGCAATGGTGTTTCCGAAAGTTGCAGCCTCAGGATTGTTCTTGATGCGCCCCACCTCTTCACGTGCCATCTCAAGGGCGGCGGTGAAGGCCGGCACGTAATGTTCCGGACGTATGAGGTCGAAAGGAGGGGTTGCGTAGGGTGTGCCCCACACCTGTAAAAGGGGGTTTGACAAGTTTTGATCTTGTGTGGTCATGAGGAAAATGTTATTGTTTAATCGTGGCGACGACCATGGCGGCAATGCCTTCCCCCTGTCCGGTAAACCCCATGCCCTCGTTGGTCTTAGCCTTGATGGAGAGATTGGAGGGATCTATGTGAAGGAGTTTTGACAGGGTGGTCGTCATCTCGTCGATGTATGGTTTCATCTTGGGTCTCTCCAGAACGAGGGTGCAGTCCACATTATGGACGTTCCAGCCTTGCTGGTAAAGCAGATCCACCACTTTGGTGAGCAAACGTGTGCTGTCAATATTGGCATACGCCCCATCGTTGTCGGGGAAGTGGGTGCCGATGTCCTTGAGGGCGGCGGCCCCAAGAAGAGCGTCGCAAAGCGCGTGAATCAGCACGTCACCGTCGGAATGGGCATGCAAACCTAATTCGTAGGGAATGTGTATTCCACCCAAGACAAGCGGTCTGCCTGCCGTGAAACGATGGGAGTCGTATCCTATGCCAACCCGGAAGTCCTTGTCCATATTAGCGGAGACGGCCTTGTTGTTTGATTTCGTCCTTGTTGAAGGATGTGAAATCGAAGGAGAGGGTGAAGCGCAGCGTGTTGGATAACGGGTGCTTCTGTCCGTTGGTGGTGAACAAATAGGCCACGTCGATATTGAAGACATTGTATTTGATGCCTGCGCCAATGGTGAGGAACTGGCGGTTGCCTTTGTACTTGCTCTCGTGGAAATATCCGAGTCTCACGAAGAAGAGGTCGCGATAGCTGTATTCCGCTCCCAAGGCCCATGCTATTTCAGCCATTTCTTCGCGGAAGACGCTGCCAGTGGCACCGTTCTGTCCGATGCCCGGGGCGTCGTAAAAGGATTGGATCATGCCTTGAGGCACGGAGACGTCAGGATCTTTGCCCGACAGAATGATCGGGTTGTTATATTCGTCGTATAAGATGCGACCCGTAATGGAGTCGGTGGCGTACACGGGGTTCGTCGGCACTAACAGCTTGTTGACTTCGCCCGTGATGGCCAGCTTGTTGTAGCTGTCGAAAGCCATTTCATAGCCTAAGCCGAGACGCAAGTTTGTGGGCAGGAAGTCACGGCGCAGCGTTCCCGAGGAGTAGGACATCTTATTGCCCATGTTGGAAATACATAAACCTGCACGCAATGTGCTGTTTTCCAAATTTTTCGCTTTAAAATCCTGTTCGTAGAAGAAGGAAAGGTCGGCGGCGCCGGCAAGACCTGCATTGGTCTCCTCACCCGCTACGTATTGGCCGGCAGTGAGGTTGGAATATATGAAACGGGGCGTCAATGCAATCGAAAAATGATCCACCAGCTTGCGGGAGTAGGTGAAGTCGAGAGCGAATTCGTTGGGATTCTGCTCGGAAATCATGTTCCCTTGGTCGTCGGTGAACTGGATGTCACCTAACGAGAAATAGCGCAGCGAAAAGGCGATGGCATCCATCTCTGTAATGCGCCAGTAGGAGCTGAGATAGGCTAAGTTGATGTCGTTGACCAGATTGCGCAGCCAGGGGCTGTAGGAGACGCTGACACCGAAGGTGTTCTTGTTGAAGACGTATTTGGAGGGGTTGTACGCCTGCGAGTTGATGTCGGCGGAAGTGGCGCAGCCCATGTCGCCCATGCCGCCGGCGCGTGAGTCGGGCGCAATATTGAGGAACGGCACTGCGGTGGTGATGGTGTTCAATTCCTTTCCGCCAAGCTGGTTCGGGTTGATGGATTGTGCACTAAGTTGTTGTGAGATAGTGAATAGCACGATCAGTGCTGGGAGGAAAACTTTCTTTTTCATGTCGATGATGTACGTTTCTCTTTTCTTTAACACAGAAGATGATAACGTGTGATTTCTAACTTTATTTTTGTGAAGAAAAAATTTTTTCGAGAAAAATCTGTTGATAGGCGAACACTGCGTCGTTTTTTACAATATCACCAGTTTTTCCACGACTTCGGCTGTCGCATTTTCGCTGTTGCGGACACGCAATTTATACATGTAGACGCCCTTGCCGATCTTGTCGCCATAATCGTCGAGACCGTCCCATGGGATGGCCATGCTGCGGTTGCCCTCCAGGTACTGTGAAGTCGTGATGGTTTTGACGAGCTTGCCCGAGATGGTGTAAATCTGGACCTGGATGTCGAAGAGCCCTCCATTTTGGTTGTGCTCGAAGAAGAAGTCGGTGTGCGTGGTGAAGGGGTTGGGGTAGTTGAGCACATGGCTGAGTGTCAGCTTGGTGTCAGAAACAACCTCGAACTCGAGGGTGCTTTCCGAGGGGTTGTTGTTGATGTCCCAGGCGCGGACCAGCAGGGAGTGCTTGCCGACAGCAAGGTCGTTGAGACTATAGCGTGCCGTGCCGGAATTGGAGCTGTCTTTGTCGTTCTGGAAATAGTCGTTGAGCACGATTTGCGATTCGGAGGCGTTGTCGAGGATGGCCGTGAGGTCGTGCCCGATGCCGTTGCCTGTGGTGTTGATGCCGAAGTTGTCATGCACCTTGACAATGAGGGTGGGGTCGGGGTTTACGATGCCGCCGTTGACAAACTGTTCGTCGTTGAGATAGAGATCGATGGTGGGTCCCTCCTTGTCGTCCACGCCGTTGGTGTCGGTGCCGCCGATGATGAATTCCGTGAATGCGCCCGCACCATCTTGGTTCTGGCTGCAGGCATAGTAGCTGATCTTGCCCGTGCCGTAGTCGTAGTCAATGTCTTTGGGCACGTAAAAGGAGAAGCTGAAATGACCGTCTTTCACACTGTTGTTGCCCTTGAAGAGGATGTTTTTTTGTTGCAGGAACTCGAATGGCGCACTGCTGGGGTCGTTGGAGAGTGTCGTCACGGTGACGGCCTTGTCGTAGACGGAAGGGTACACCGAGCCGTTGAAATTTGTGAGGGTCTGGTCGTTCTCGTCGACGACACGTCCGCTGACGCTCATCAGGGAGAGCGCGCGTATGGTGTCTTGTCGCTCTCCGACCGCTTTGTGGTTGATGGAGTCGGTGACGATGCGATATTTGGGAATGGCCAGTGGCATGGAGGGGTCGCCCAGAAGCACGAACATGGCCAACGAGGTGGAGTTGCCGCCGTATGTGTTTTTGGCGCGCCGCTCGATGTCGCCGATGGTTGGGTAGTGTCCGTCCGTGGTGGAGAACATCGTGTTGAAGACGTGGCGTCCGTAGGCGTTGTTGGCCGACGACCAGGCATCGCGTGTGGCCGTGATGATGGCGCTCACGCCACCGATCCCGCTGAACAGCACCAAGTCTGCCGGCGAAAGCACAGGCCGGTCGTAGAAACCGAATGTACACGACAACGTCAACATCATCGGCAAGTTGTATTTGTTGTTCCAGCGGTTGATGTCGGAGTTCTCGATAATGCGCTCGGCAGCCCAGCCGTCTTTGCCGCTGTGCCCGATGTAGGTGAAAAACAACGAACCGCGGTTCATGCGGTTGTTGATGGCTGCCGTGACGTCGGGGTAACGTTGCCCGCCCGCATTGGAAATTTGCTGGAAGGCATCCAGATAGATCTTGTCGAAGTTGATGTTGGGGTTGGCGTTTTTCACAATATTCGTGAAGTTGTCCGCATTGGAAATAAAGTCGTTGTATTCCTCGTCATCGGCCACGAAAGCCATCATGTTGCGCCAGTCCCCGAAATTGGAAATCTGCGTGGAGTTTTCACTCACCAGACTCTTGTGCTGTGTGTAGTTGATGCTCTTTTCCACGGCGGTTCGGGCTTGTGAGACCGTGGTGCACGGGAAGCGGCCTATGGAGATGTCGTAAAGTCCGTGGGCGGCGCCTCCCTCCTCATCGTCGAGCAGTCCGAAAGTGTCGTCATTGGCATAGAAATTGATCTCGGCAATGGTGCTTCCGTCGGTGTGTCCTTGATAGTTGGGCACGAGAATCTCAGTACCGCTGATTCTGCCCCGATAGTCGTAACATGGCCGCCCTACCAACAGTAAGTACTTGGGGTATTGTTTGTTGCTGCGGTCGTAGATCATCTTCATATAGTCGCGGATGGCGATGGGGTCCTGCGAGCCGCTGGAAAATTCGTTGTATACCTGCTGGATAGTGGCCACCTGGACGGACAGGCCGTCGTTTTCGCGGCGGAACTTGGCTAATTCGTTGGCTTGTGCGAGAAATCTGGAATGGGTGACAATCACCATGTCTACATTGCCAGTGGCATGCAGGTTCTGGTTCTCGACGGCACCGCCGCGTGTCACGCTGAGGTAGGATGTGCCGTTGAAGGCATAGAAGTGGCGAAGGGAGTCTGTGCGGACGGTGAAGCCGTACTGGCCGTTGTCTTGCGTAAGCACCTGGCGCGTGGTGTGCGAAGGGTCCGTAACATCCCAAACCACAGTGTTTCCGTTCGCATTGGAGATGTTGAATCGCGTGACACTGCCGGCACCCACGGTGCTGGTGTTGCAGAATGGGAACTGTGCCGAATGCATCGTCAGCCGGCAGGGGACCTCAATCTCAATCCAGTCGAGGTAGGCTGCGGAGGAGGTGGTCGGCTTGCTGTAGCTCAAGGTTACGTTCAGGGTTGAGGAGCTTGGCGTGAAGGTGAAGTCATTACGGCTCATGGTGGCAATGAAGTTGCCGCTGATGGAGGGGAAGTTCAGACTCCCCACGTTGGTGCCGTTGACGGTTATGCTCATGTAGGAATGTGCACCCGAGGCACAGGCTCCGGCCACGGAAATCCGTGACGGCACGGCATCATACCCCGGCACGGAAAATGTGTAGCTGCGCTCCGTGGTGGCATCGAAAACATCTCCAAACCACTCTTTGCCCGATTCGCCGAAATTGTGACTGTCTGTCTCGTAAAAATCGTAGTGCGTGTATCCGTTCACAGTGACTGTGGGGGTCAAGGCCCCATCGTTGCTGTTTTCCACTCGTTTTTTTGTTCCTACGCCCGGCGTGGAAGTGACAAAATACCATGAGACATCAGAGTATAGGTTGGTGGTGTGGGAAAACTGGTGCAAGTCGGGTTGATAGGTCCAGGAGTGCGGCGACTGACCGTAAAAGATGAAGTAGTCGCCTGCGTTCATCGTGCCGTCGTTGCCGTCCACGATGGTGATGGGCAGTTCCAACAGGTCGTCAGCGCGCGGGGCGGCGTTAGCCTCCGGCAGCATCTTGCCGCCGTTGCCGAACAACGCTATCTGCGACGATGAGATGGGCGTGGGCATGCCCATCGCGACAAGGTCTTCGTAAGTGACTTTGTAGATGCCTGTTTTCTCTACGGAAAAATTGTACCATTGCCCGGATGCGAGCACTGACTGCGTGGCGTGGTTTTTGCTGGCGGGGTGAGAGGATATTCCGCTTGCGGCTGTTTTGCCTTCCAACGTTATGGTCGCCGAAACGACCCTCCGGTATTGGCCGTCGCCGACCTCCACAATAGGGATAAACGACAGCATCAGGTATGTGGATGTGCGCGCGTGTGCGGAGTGGGCCTGCACGTCAAGGGTGCGGTTGTGATAGTTGGCGGGCACGAGCGCCGCGTCGCTCGCGCTCATTGTCGCATACTCGACGTTGGAGACCGTGATGGCATACTTGTCGTAAAATTGTGCGATCGGAATCTGTTCGTAATAGGAGGGCAAAGTGGGGAAGGAGAGTGGATAGACAGCCCCGTCAAAATGGAGGAATTCGCGTGTCTCGTCTTCGGAAATGGTTCTGACAATATTGTCGCTCCAAGAAAGAACCACTTTTTTTTCAATTCTTTGTCCTTGAATATGAGATACTTGTAGAATGAGTGCAAAAAAAATGCAGCAGTATGCCCAAGATTTATTCATCATTTGTCGTTGTTTTAAAAAATGCACGTGTGCAATTTTCCAAACGTTTTTCCGTTGTGATTATTGCCGTGCTCGTAATTATAAAAATTAGGGTTGCAAACATAATAAATATTTTTGTATTTTTGCCCGCTATAAAACACAGTACGCTATGCAGAAAAGAATCCTCATACTATTGGTTGCCCTGCTGGGATTGTCCACAGCGCGGGTTCAGGCGCAAGACCCCATGTTTTCGCAGTTCTACGCCAATCCGCTCTTCCTCAACCCAGCCATGGCCGGCACGAATATATGTCCCCGTCTCGCTTTCAATTTCCGCGACCAATGGCCGTCAATGCCGGGCACATTTCTGACTTACGCCGCTTCCTACGATGAGCATTTTGATAAAATCTATGGCGGTATTGGTGTGCAATTCTGGGGTGACCGTGCAGGCGAAGGCG
Source organism: Bacteroidales bacterium (assembly GCA_017615795.1). Taxonomy (GTDB): domain Bacteria; phylum Bacteroidota; class Bacteroidia; order Bacteroidales; family WCHB1-69; genus F23-D06. The sequence goes on along the minus strand of JAFZZK010000045.1, from coordinate 26,945 downwards.
GCATTCTCAACACCTATAATGCAAGCGTAATGTATTCCTTCAAGGTCAAAGTGTCCAAGAAATTCAACATGCGTTTCGCCCTGCAAGCCGCATTCCAAAACAAATCGCTCGACTGGACCAAGCTCACTTTCGGCGACATGATCGACCCAAGATACGGTTTCGTGTATACGACCAACGAGAATATCGGGAACTATATCAACCAGATTAACACGCTTGACTTTTCTTTTGGATTCTTGGGCTATACCCCGCATGTGTATTTTGGCTTCGCCGCCAAGCACATCGCAACCCTTAGCCTTTCATCTTCAAAAACCCCCTACAGCTTCCTCACCGGCAACGCCGACGGCAAGTTCTATGACATGTTGAAATTCACCGCCCACGTGGGTGCAAACTTCGACCTCAAGCGCAAGAGCAAGAAAGAGACCTCCTTCGGCGATATCTCCATCAGCCCCAACTTCATCTTCGAACACCAATTGGGCTTCAATTATTTCAACGAGGGTCTCTATATGAAATTCTATCCCTTCACCCTCGGTGTGTGGTTCCGTCATGGACTTATATACAAGTACAACGATTTTGTGCGTGACGAAAATGGCACCATCGTGAGAGACACCCTCGGTATCCCGCAAATGCAGATCTCCAAAGCGTTTAACACCGATGCTATTATCTTCATGTTCGGACTTGAATACAACATGTTCAAGATTGCGTATTCCTATGATTTGACTGTCAGCAGGCTGGCCAGCGCCACTACCGGTGGCAGCCACGAGGTCTCCCTCCAACTGCTCCTGCCTTGCCCCAAGAAACGTAAGGCCATCAAGGATCTCAAGTGCCCGTCATTCTAATCGTAAAATCAAACAACTCTTTTCAAACGATATTAAACAACTTTCATAATGAATAAGATAACAAGATTCACAAACCTTTTGCTTATCATCGGTCTCATGGCCATGATGTCATCGTGCAAAAAAGAAACATCCCCCACCACGGGATGGAAATACAATGACGCCAAGAATGGCGGCTTTGAAGTGGCTCCTTTCGAGGAACAAGCCACAGGTCCAGGATTGGTCTTCATCGAAGGTGGTACTTTCGTGATGGGCGCCATGGAAGAAGATGTGATGAAAGATTGGAACAACATACCCCGTCGCGTGTCTGTGGCCTCTTTCTATATGGACGAATGCGAGGTGGCAAATGTCGACTATCTTGAATATCTCTATTGGCTGGAAAGAGTCTTCGTGCCCCAAGACCTGAAAGTGGTCTATGACAACGCCCTCCCTGATGAGAACGTGTGGCGCGACCGCCTCAGCTATAATGAACCGGATGTGGAGTACTACTTCCGTCACCCCGCTTACAGGCACTATCCCGTCGTGGGCGTCAACTGGCTGCAGGCCACCAACTATGCCGCATGGCGTACTGACCGCGTCAACGAGCAAATCCTCGTGGACCGTGGCTATATCGAGTTTGCCGAGACCCCGACAGCTGAGGGTTACTTCAACACCGATGCCTATCTGACTTATGAGACTTACGAGGCTGAAGGTGAGAAACGTCTCAAATACATCTCCTCCGGCGAATATCGTAATGTCAAAATGGAAGACGGTATCCTGCTGCCCAAGTACCGCCTGCCGACCGAGGCTGAATGGGAATACGCCGCATACGGCCTTATCGGCAACACCCTCAATGAACGTGTCCTCGAACGTAAAATCTATCCTTGGAACGGTCAGCAAATCCGTACTGAAGAGAAAAAATACTACGGCGACATTATGACGAACAACCGTCGTGGCCGTGGCGACCTCATGGGTGTCGCAAGCGCCCTCAACGACGCCGGCTTCAAGACCAAGGAAGTCCGCTCCGACTGGCCCAACGACTACGGCCTTTATCAAATGGCTGGTAACGTCTCCGAGTGGGTTATGGACGTCTATCGTCAGGCATCCCACGATGATGTGACAGAGTACAACCCGTTCCGTGGTAACTACTTTGAAACAAAGAAATTGTTGGAAGATGGAACGGTTGCAGAACGTGACAGCGTGGGTAGAATCCCCATGGTCCCCGTCTCCGACTTCAAGAACGACAGACGTCGTAACTATCGTGCTGCTGACAACCGCAACTACGCCGATGGTGACTGGCAGTCTCTGCAGAATATGGACGATTGGAAAAACGCCGTCAAGTCCTCTGATGCTTCCGATGCAACTGACATCATGTACCGCAAGGAACTCAACGCTGCCTACAGCTATTCCCTCGTAGGTGACCACGCCCGCGTCTATAAAGGCGGTTCCTGGCGCGATATCTCCTATTTCTCCGCTCCGGCCTCCCGTCGTTATCTTGACGAAGACGAAGCCACGGACTATATCGGATTCCGTTGCGCTATGGCGCGCGTCGGATCCCAAACCCAAGGAAGATAACCCTTATAATATTATAGTATAAAGAATAAGGCCGCTTCTCACGAGGCGGCCTTGTTTGTATACTGGATTATTGTTCAATCGGATTTATTTGTCGGTGGACTCTTCCCGGGCTTTGAATCTGAAAATCTCCTCTTTGTCAGCATAGATGATCAAGATGTTGTCCTTGATGCTGAACGAGGTTATGTTTTCTTTTAATCCTTTGAGGAAAAGGCGTTCGGTCTCCATTTGTGGGCAGAGCTTCTTTGTGGCACCTGCGAATTCCATCTGGAGTTTCTTTTTCTTTTGGTAATACTTGCCGAAAAAGCTGTTGCATCCCAAAGACCCGTTGTATTGTCCTTCGCCGGTAAATACTATGTAAGGTTGCGACATACAGGTCGCAGGGTCTATTGGCTTTTGGTATAGGGCCTCTAATTGCCATTCAGTTTGAACCAGGGGACTTTGTTTCCCTTCGGTTGCTTTTTTGGAAGTTTTGCAACCTGCAAGTGCCAGTACGATAATGGCCGTGATGGCCAGAAGAAGTAGTTTTTTTGTCATGATTCGGGATTATGGTGGAACTGAAGATTAATTTGTTCAATATAGTTGAGGATATCCTCTTTGCCTTTGCCTGTCTCGGCTGAAGAAAGCAACCGGAACGGCATCTCCTCCCACTCTTCGGCTAACTTGTTGTAGAATTTCTGCACGTTGCTTTGTACCTTTGCCTGCGACACTTTGTCGGTTTTGGTGAAGATGATAGAGAAGGGTATGCCGCGTTCGCCGAGGTTGGAAATGAAGGCCAAGTCTATTTTCTGAGGCTCCAGCCGGGAGTCGATGAGAACGAAGACAAGTTGCAGGTTCTCGCGTTTTGTCAGGTAGTCGTCAATCATTTTCTGCCATTTTTCGCGCATGGCTTTGGAAATGGACGCGTAGCCGTAGCCGGGCAGGTCAACCAAATACCAGTCCTTGTTGATGAGGAAATGGTTGATGGTTTGGGTTTTGCCGGGTTTTGAAGATGTTTTCGCCAATTTGTGGTTGTTTACCAGCATGTTGATGAGTGACGACTTGCCGACGTTGGAGCGTCCGATGAACGCATATTCGGGCAGGTCGGGGGCGGGACATTTGCGCCAGTCCACCACGCTTTGCAGGAAAGTTGCACTCTTGATGATCATGTCTATCGTTTGGCCAACCAGGAGTTAGGGTTGAGGTAAGCGTCGCCCTTCCAGATCTCGAAGTGCAGCTCGTAGGTGTTGGTGGTGGGGTTTTTGCCTATGGTGCCAAGGGTTTGCTTGGTGGTCACCTTGTTGCCTTTGCGCACGTTGATGGTCGTGAAATTCTGATAGATGGTGCAATACTCGCCGTGTCGCACGATGACCACCTTGGAGCCGTCCACGTCCATTACGGTGATCACCTCGCCGTCGTAGACGGCTCGGACGGACGTGCCTGCGTCGGTCAGGATGTTGATGCCATGGTTTTCGATGAGCACGGAGGGAACGTCGGGATGGGCGTAGCTGCCGAAGTCAGCCACCTTGGCGCCTTTGGCCACGGGCCACGGCAATTTGCCCTTGTTGCTGACGAAGGAGTTGTTGAGGGTCTGCTCCTCCGGAGTGAGGAGGATGGTGGCATTGGCACGGGTGTTAGTCGAGGTGGAAGATTCGGACTTGGCCGCCGTGGACGTGCTGCCCGACTTGCCCTTGTTCTTAGCAGCAGCTTCGGCGGCGCGCTTGGCATTGGCTGCCGCGATCTCAGCCTTGATGGCCTTCTGAATGGCGGCATCGAGGTTGCGACGCTGGCGCTGCTTTTCCTGCAACTGGGCCGTCAACTGCTGCGATTGTTTCTTGAGTTGCTCCGAACTGCGGGTCTTCTCCTTGCGGTCAAGTTCCAACTTCTTGATTTCGTTTTCCTTGCCGGATAAAAGCGTCAGCTTCTCGTTTTTCAGAGCGATGATCTGTTCGTTTTTCTCCTTTAACTCAGCTTGTGTCTTTTTGATTTTCTCGGCCTGGCTGCGCACATTGTCGGAAAAAACAGTGTAGAAACGCATCCTGCGGAACATCTGCGAAAAGTCGTCGGATGCCAGGATGAAGGTGACGCGGTCCATCAGGTTGCGGTTGCGGTAAGCCATGTAAACCACTTGCGCGTAGTCGGATTTCATGTACTCCAGCTTCTTCTGCAAGTTGAGGATTTGCTGCTGGTTTTGCTCTTGCTCCTCTTCCATCAGCATGATCTCTTGGGAAAGGGTTGTTATCAGCTTCTCGCGGTTGTTGATTTGTTGGCGCAACATCGCGATTTGCTGCAACGACGCCTTCTGGTTCTTCTGGTTCTTCTTGATCAGGTTCTGTGTTTCGGCAATTTCCTTCTCAATCTTCTGCTTGTCCTGCTTTAACTGTTTGCTGCTTTTTTGCGCTTGAGCATCAGGCACGACCCATATTCCCCAGAATAAAAATGTCAGGAGAAAGAACTTCCTAATGTTTGCTTGGGAAAATTTCATAACACACCTTTTTTAACTTGCAAAAATAGGTTATTTTATCCTATTCAATAGAATAAAATTCACATTTTATCAACGAATATTTGTTGATTTTATTGGATGAAAATGCAGGATATTGCAGTTCCACCCAATCCCAATCGTATTTAAAAGATAATTGGTAACAGTAGCTCCACGATGAGGGCGGTAAGCACGGCGACGAGGGCGACGCGCACCAGTCCGCGGTCTTTCCAGGCTAACACGATGGCGACCATGGTGGCGATGGCGGCGGAGACAAAGTGGGGCGAGCTGGCTCCCGTGGGCGTGGTCGAGTACAACACGTCAGGGAACGTCATGGCCGACAGTACGCAAAAAGGAATGTAGTAGAGGAAATCCTGCACCCACTCGTTTTCCAATTTGCGGCGCACGAACCCGATGGGGACAACGCGTATGAGGTAGGTGGTCAGGGCCATGATGAGCATGGCGATACCGACGTTTTCGAGGCTACACATGAGCACCTCCTTTCAGCACGCGCCGACGGAAACGCTTGATTTCCTTGATGGAGGCGCAGAGTGCGGCACCTATGATGGCAGCCACGATGATGGCCCAGCCGCCGCCCCCGCTTTTGGAGAGCACATTGAGTCCCGGCATATATTTGAAGAGGCAGGAGAGCAGTGCCGAAACAATCACGGCGACAGCCACCTTGCGGCCTTTGCGCGCTGGCGGGATGATGATGGCGATGAACATGCAGTAAAGCGCGATGCCAAAACAACCCTGCAACATCGGACTGAGCAGGCTCGACGCCACGGCACCCAGCAATGTGCCCGTGGTCCAGCCGATGATCGGAGTGGTCATCAGTCCCCCGAAAAACGGGAAACCGACATCCTCCTTTTCCATGGCGGCCAAGGCGAACACTTCGTCGGTGATGCAGAACGCCATGATCGCACGTTTGTAGAAGGGCAAATCGGATGCCACCTTCTGTGACAGCGAAAGCGACATCAGCATGTAGCGCAGGTTGATGACGAGCGTGGTGATCACCAATTCGATGTAGGGTGCTCCGCCCTCGATGAGGCGGATGCCCGCGAACTGTCCCGCAGAGGCCATGTTTGTCATTGATATGATGGTGGCTTCCACAGGGTTGAATCCCATCTTCACCGCGATTAATCCGAAGGTGAAGGAAACGGGGATGTAACCCAAACAGATGGGAAAGCCCTTTTTTAAACCTCTAACAAACTCATTCATAAACCGTTGCTGTTTTCTGAAAGCGGCGACAAAAATACAAAAATATTCGTAGGGCCAATGTGCGCGTGCGAGCTTGTGTGTATGGGCACTTGGCAAAATCTACCGTACCCGTAGCCGTTGCCCCTCCACGATATGGTCGGCGTTTTGGATGTTATTCAGCTTCAGGATGGCTTGCGTGGTGGTTTGGTATTTGGAAGCGATGCGATATAGTGTCTCGCCTTTTTGTACGATATGGTACTCTTCCTCGCCATCAAAGGCACGTTGCAACGACGGGGTCTCGTATGTCTCCTCCTGGGTTGCAGCAGGTTGTTCCGGAGGAGTCGATGTGGCTTGTGTCGCGGGTGTGGTCGTCTGTGGCTTGGCAGGAATTGCAGTGCTGGCCCCCGTATCGTCTAATGGTGTGATGTTGAAGTCGGAGGGTGAGAGCACCAAAGTGTTGTGGGAAAGTGTTTCGTTGTCAAAGTCGATGATAGCCTGGGGGTCGAAGCACTCGTTCATGAATCGTGTTTCGAAGTGGAGCGTGTAGTCCTTGACATTCCCGCTGTTGCCCGTCTGTCCAATGACATCGCCGGCGTTGACGATCTGGCCGGGTTTGACGCACAACTTGTCCAAATGGGCATAGACTGTCTCTATGCCGTTGTAGTGGCGAATGGTGACCAGCAGCCCGTAGTCGCCGTAGGGACGAGCCATGCGGACTACGCCGTCAAAGCAGCTTTTCACAAGCGTTTGCGGTTCCACTTTGAGATCCACACCCGGGTGGAAAACACCTTTTTTGTCGGGACCGTAGGACAGGGTGATATCATCGAACACGCAAGGCAGTACAAAGGGGTTGTTGCCAGCTTGTATGAGGATGAGCATCAGTCTGTCGTTGACAAAAGGAATGTCGAGGATTCGGCTGCGCAAGTGGTTGACGTCCCAATACTGGTCGTAAAGTTCGTATGAGGGGATTTGGTAGGTCTCGGAAATGGAAGGGTAGGAGGCTAATCGCACTTGGTCGGGGTTGAAGACCGGACGCGCCGTGTCCTGCAAGGCAGCATTCTGTGATCGCGAGGTTACGTCGACCGTTTGGGCCGCCAGCAGCGAACAGATGGAGCAGAGCGCAAGTAGCGTGAAGATTCGTCTCATGGCTTTATTGGTGTTTTAAATGGTCGATGATGGAGGTGGTGGAAAAACCTTCCACTAAAGGGATGGTGCAGGTCTGTCCGCCATGTTGCCGCACGAAATCGGCCCCGACGATGTTGTCCACGTTGTAATCACCTCCTTTGACTAACAAGTCGGGTTTTACTTGGCAGATGAGGTTGTAGGGTGTGTCTTCCTCAAACAGGGTTACGTAGTCCACCATTTCTAGGGCGGCGAGTAGCAATGCCCGTGCATTTTGGTCGTTGACAGGCCTTTCGGGGCCTTTGAGCCGCCGCACGGATGCATCGCTGTTGAGCCCGACCACAAGCAGGTCGCCCATTTGCCGGGCCTTGGCCAAATAGGTGACATGGCCGGCGTGCAGAATGTCGAAACAACCGTTGGTGAAGACAATCTTCTTTTGGTGCAAGACCGCTTCGTTTTGAACGAAATAGTCTTGCGGTACTATTTTTTTGGTGATATGTGTCAGGAAATCGATCATCTTTCGGCAGTGTCAGGGATGGTTTTGTCTCTTTTCTTTTTGTGGAAGGAAGCCAGGACGAGGGATGCCAAGCCGAGCACAAGGGCGATGGCGGTTTGGAGTACCCAGCCAACCCAACCGCCGGCCAAGCCTTGTGTGTAAGGTACGCCGTACATGAAGACAATACCCGCGACAATCAGCGGATAGGAGCCGAGACCGCCCTGGGAGACCATGAAGGCGATCGTGCTGAAGATGAGCACGGAGTAGGCAGCGCCCGGGCCGATGTGCTGCAAGAATGGGAAGGCGAGGAAGCAGGAATAGGTGCCTAAGAAATAGAACACCCACATGAGGAGAGTCCAGAATATGTATCGCCACGGGTGGGGCAGATCCTTGATGGAGATGAAGCCGCGCCAGATGCCGACAAGGAACTCGCGCACCTTTACGAAGAAGGGCACGCGCATCCACCATTTGCGGGTCAGGCGAAAGACAATATATGATGCAATGATGACGGCAATCAGAATGTAGATGAAATAGTTGCCGAGAAGGGACAGCCCCTTTTGCTCCAACAAGGCGCGAAGTGTCAGGTTGTTGGCATGGTCCACGACAAGATTGTTGAGGAGCTCCATGTTCATGCCGATGGCGATGAGCAGCATGAAGAGCCAGCAAAGCAGGTCTACGGCACGTTCCGTGAGCACAGTGCCCAAGGTCTTCTGAAAGGGCACATTTTCGAACCGTTGCAAGAATGAACAGCGCAAAATCTCACCCAAGCGGGGTACGGCCAGATTGGCCAGATAGCAGACCATCACGGAATAGAAGGCCATGGGGAACCTCACATTGTACCCGATGGGCACTAACAGGATTTTGCTGCGCACAGCGCGCGCCACGTCCGCCAAAATAGCGAACAAGGCGGAAACCCCCAACATGCTCCAACCCAATGGATTGTTTACCAGCTTGATGGCATCGAAAATCATTTGCACATCCTCCTTGGTGAGCGAGCGCACAGAGAGCCAGATGAACAGAATACCCAATCCCACGAAGAGCACTACTTGCAAGACGGATTTTACCGTATTGCCGGCATGCCTCGTGGCTTCCATGTTCCCCGTGTTTTTCACGTTATCCATATAGATTGTTAAAAAGCGTGCAAAAATACAAAAAAATGTTGTAGGACAACGCTTGTTTCATGCCGTCACGGGCCAAGTCGTTCATTCGCGCATGGGCCAAGGCCCGCATTGGCTCTAATGGTATTTTTTGTATCTTTGCGGCCTCATTAAAATGGCTATAGTATGTCAATTGTCGTAAAGAACGTCACCAAAGTTTTTGACACGCAGCGTGCGCTGGATGATGTGAGCTTTGAGGCCAAGAAGGGCGAGATCGTCGGCTTCTTGGGCCCCAACGGCGCAGGCAAGACCACCATGATGAAGATTATCACCTGCCTCATCCCGCCCACCTCAGGCGACGTCACTGTCTGCGGACTGGACATTTGGAACGACTCCTTGGAGTTGCGGAAGCGGATAGGCTATCTTTCCGAAGCTAACCCGCTCTATTATGACATGTACGTGCGGGAGTTTCTCCAGTTCATCGCCGGCGTTCATCACCTCAAAGATGTCAAGGGCAGCGTGGCCGAAGTCATCGAGAATACCGGCCTTGGTCCCGAACAGCATAAGAAAATTGGCGCACTTTCTCGTGGCTACAAGCAGCGCGTGGGCATTGCCCAAGCCCTCATCCACAAACCGGAAGTGCTCATTCTCGACGAACCGACCACAGGCCTTGACCCCAACCAGCTCATCGAAATCCGTAGTCTCATCCGCGAATACGGCAAAGACCGCACCGTCCTCCTCTCCACGCACATTATGCAGGAGGTTCAGGCCATGTGTGACCACGTTGTCATCATCAACCACGGCAAACTTGTCGTCGACACACCCGTTGCCGACCTGCCTGACATTGCCGTGAAGCTTGGCATCAAACATGCCGACGAACTCAACGCCCTCGGCATGGAGGAAATCTTCCATGCACTCACCAACAAATAAAGCCTATGAATCGAATTTTACGACCGATGGTACGGCAAAATGGCCGCTATGTGTCCGTGACTTTTGATGAGGCTTTCCACCTCGTTGCGGAACGGCTTGGTTCAATGCCCGAGAATGATTGCTTGGTGATGACATCCGGCGATTACTCCAATGAAGAGCTTTATTTGATGCAACGGCTCTCGCGCGCCGGCCTGCATACCAACGCCCTTGGCTCCTTCGACTACTACCGTCGCGGCACCTCTTTTTTTATCGACAAGAACGACATCGTTCCTTTTGTGGAGCTCTTTAGTTCCAGTTATTTTTTCTGTATGTTCGATGAACAAGCGCATGCAGCTTCGCAGGATTTTGCCCGAAATGTCGTGGAGACCATGACAGAGACACCGCACTATTATTTCAATACGCCGGAGACGCTGAACATTGTTGATTATGCCGCTTTCTTCAGAAGCATCAACAGCTACCTCATTCGTCACGACCTCGCGAAAGGCATTTATGTGAACGGATTGGGAAAAAATTATGCTGAATATAAGAAACGCATCCTTGAAGAGAACTATGACGCGCTCCTGGCTGCCAATCAGTTGACAGACGGCGACATTGCTTCGTTCACCACAATGCTGTCGGAAACGCAAGCGCCTGTCTTCATAGTTTGGGAACGCTTGTTGGACGCGCGCGGAGTCATTGAACTCGAAAACCTTTGCATGCTGCTCGACATTCAGGCCAAGCCTGCCTCCGGATTCTTGTGCTTGAAGGCTGAGCTTAACTCCCAGGGACTGCACGACATGGGCATCTTTCCCAACGTTTGTGTGGGGGGGCGGCCCATGGATGAGAACAGCCGGCAACTGTTGATCGACATTTGCCGGAAGGAGGTGACGACAAGTCCAGTGGACATCCCGGCCCGCCTCGACAAACACGATTTCCAGGGCTGTCTTGTCTTCAACAGCACGGGTGCGGCAATGCCTGCCGATGTGCTTGAACAGGTTAGGAACAGTGCCTTCTCGGTGTTGCATACCGCCCGTTGGGACGGCGAGTCCGCGGATTTCGACCTGCTCTTGCCAGCCGCGTTGCCCGACGAGGTGCACGGCACCTTTACTGACTCTACGAGGGCGGCGCATACCTGCGAGCCCTCCAACGATAACCCGTTGCCGCTTGATAACCTGCAGCAACTGTCACGCATGGGTCAGCTGCTTGGTCTGTCGCCCATAGACACACCCTCCGAGGTTTTCTTGGAATATGTGTCCTTCTTTCAGGGCGGCTGTCGCAGCGGACTCAGACATTTTTTCAGATAACACACTATTCACTCTTTTTACTAAAAAAAACATCAACTATGAATCCTGACTTTTTAACATCGGCCTTTAACATCTACCTTTGGGTGATGGTTGGTCTTGCCGTGGTCGTCTTCATCTCCCTCTACTTTGTGAATGCCGGCTACGGACAGTTCACGTCCAGCAAATGGGGCAAGAGCATCAACAACAAGGTGGCGTGGTTCCTCATGGAATTTCCCATCTTTTTAGCCATGATCATCATCTGGCTTTGCTCGCCGCATCGCTTCGATCTTGTGCCCATGGTCTTTCTGCTCATCTTCGAGATACACTATTTCCAGCGTTCCATCATCTTCCCTTGGCTGATGAAAGGCAAGAGCAGCAAAATGTCCTTGGCCGTGATGTTTATGGGCATTTCATTCAACATTCTCAATGCCATGATGCAGGGATACTGGATTTTCTTCGAATCCTACAAGGCCAATTATCATGTGCTCGGGCTTTCCTACACCGACACTGCTTGGCTTTGGTCGCCGCAGTTCATCATCGGTGTTTGCCTTTTCTTTTTGGGCTTCTACGTCAATTTGCGCTCCGATTACATCATCCGTCATTTGCGCAAGGACGACAACGATACCAAACATTACCTGCCGCAGGGGTTCCTCTTCGAATATGTCACAAGTGCCAACTACTTGGGCGAACTGATGGAGTGGCTTGGTTTCGCCATCCTCACATGGTCCATCTCCGGCTTGGTCTTCTTCCTCTGGACCTTCGCCAACCTCGTGCCGCGTGCTAACGCCCTGTACAAGAATTACAAGACTGAATTTGGCCCGGAAATGGAGGCCAAGAAATTGAAGAGAGTTTTCCCGTTCATTTATTAAACATTTGTGATTATTGATTAAAACAACTGCGATGATAAACACTCTTTACGAAGAATATCTGCGTCATCCCGTCGTCTGCACCGACAGCCGCGCCATTGAACCCGACTGCCTCTTCTTTTGCCTCAAGGGCGAGCGCTTCGACGGCAACCAATTCGCGCTCCAGGCATTGGAGCAGGGCGCTGCTTGCGTGGTGACCGAAAATCCTGAGCTGTCGGGACACGACCGCTGCATCGTCGTGGACGATGTGTTGGAGACGCTGCAAGAATTGGCGCACTATCATCGCCAGCAGTTGCATATTCCCGTTATCGGCATCACTGGCACCAACGGGAAAACCACCACCAAGGAATTGGTCCATGCGGTACTGCAGACGCAATTCCGCACCGCCTGCACGCGGGGGAATCTCAACAACCACATCGGCGTGCCGCTCACGCTGCTCACCATCCGCCCTGACGACGAAATCGCCATCGTGGAGATGGGTGCCAACCATCCGGGCGAGATTGAGTTCCTTTGCAAAATCGCTTGCCCCACGCACGGCCTCATCACCAACGTGGGTAAGGCTCATATCGAGGGCTTTGGTTCTTTCGAGGAAATCATCCATACCAAGAAAGCTCTCTACCGTTTTGTTATCCATGACGGCGGCACGCTTTTCGTCAACGAGAACGACCTGCACCTGCGTCATGATTTGGCCTATGATAAGATTGTCTTCTATGCCGGCAACGCGGACGCACATATCCTCGGCATGTCGCCCTACCTGCGCATCCGTGTGGGCGGTCGCGACATCAACACCCACCTCACGGGCAGTTACAATATCTACAATTTTCTCGCGGCGGAAGCCGTGGGCCACTTCTTTGGCGTGAGCGACGACAATATCGTGAAGGCCCTTTCCGAATATGAGCCGACGAACCATCGTTCGCAGGTTAACGTGGTGGGCACCAACACCATTATCTCCGACTACTACAATGCCAATCCCACCAGCATGGAGGCAGCGGTGCGCAACCTTGGCAAGCTGCATCATCACCGCAAGCGCGCCGTGCTTGGTGATATGCGCGAATTGGGTGCCATCAGCCGTGAAGAGCATCAACATATCGTTGATCTGTGCCACGAGCTCGGCATCGAAACCCTGTTCGTGGGTGAGGAGTTCAGTGCTGTGGCCCCGCAATCCAGCTTTCCTGATGTGGAGGCTGCCAACGACTACATCAAAGCGCATCCCATTGAGCATTCGCTTGTGCTCGTGAAAGGCTCCAACAGCATTCATCTTGACAAACTCACGGCATTGCTGTCATGACACCCTGTATCACTGGTATTGGCATAATGTCGGGCACCTCGCTCGATGGCATAGACCTTGCATGGTGTGGCTTTTCGGAGGATGAACAGGGTCGCTGGCACTACGAAGTGCAGAAGGCAGACACGTTCCCTTACGCGCCCGACATGAGAGAACGGTTGGCACACGCCACGGAGCTGTCGGCATTGGAGTATTGCCGCTTGGACATTGAGTTGGGCAACTTGATAGCCGATTGCGTCAATGATTTTGTCGGCGACGGGGGAAAACCTGCCTTTATCGCTTCGCATGGGCATACGGTCTTTCACCAGCCGCATTTGGGACTGACCACGCAAATCGGCAGCGGCGCGGTTATCGCCGCGCGCACAGGCATCCCCACGGTTTGCGATTTCCGGGTGGTTGATGTCGCGCTCCATGGTCAGGGTGCGCCGTTGGTTCCTGTTGGCGATGAGCTGCTGTTCGGCGAGTATGACGCTTGTCTCAATCTCGGCGGTTTTTCCAATATCTCTTACAGGAGAGATGGCAGGCGCGTTGCTTTCGATGTGTCGCCCTGCAATATGGCTTTGAATATGTTGGCTGCCAAAGTCGGCTTGGAGTACGACAAAGATGGGGCATTTGCCTCGACAGGGGAGATTGTTCCCAGTTTGCTGCATTGCCTCGACACATTGGAATACTATGCGCTGCTCGCGCCCAAGTCGTTGGGTAAAGAGTGGTTCGAGAAATATTTCAGACCACTCTTGGAAGAGCATTCGGGGAAACATGAAGTGGCAGATGCCATGCGCACGGTTGTGGAACATATTTCGGGTCAAATAGGTGCCACAGTGCCCGGTACAGTGCATACTATGCTCGTGACGGGTGGCGGCGCCTTGAATAACTTTCTGGTACAAAGGATACAAGCCTGCTGTGACTGCAAACTTGTCGTTCCAGACATGTCCACAGTCCAGTTCAAAGAAGCCATAGTGTTCGCGTTTTTGGGACTCTTGCGTCTGCAGCATCGTGAGAACACACTTCGCAGTGTGACCGGTGCCGATGTAAATAGTTGTGGTGGTTGCATTTGGAGACCCTGAACTTTTTTTTCAAAAAGATGTGTTGCGAAACAATAAAATTGTTATTTTTGCCGTTCAAAAAATAGATTGTTTCATAACCCTAAAAATACTTCTGTTATGTTAACGAAGAAAACCGACAAAGGAGATCTGGAGAATAAACGGGGAATGTTTATTCTCGTAGGACTTGTAATTGTGCTGGGTTTGGTGTATGCAGGCTTTGAACTGTTTGCCACTGAGGACAAAGCGCCCTCTTTTGTTATGGAAGAGGATGATTTCATCGAGGTGAGAGATGAGGATGTCGTCGCGACAGACCAAACACCCCCACCCCCGCAAGAGCAACCCCAGCAACAACAAGAAGTGGTGCTCAATATTGTGGATGACAATATAAAGGTCACCAATGATATTGATTTCGGTCAGGATTTCTTCGAGGATGAGATCATCGCCGATGTGGCCGACGAAGAGATTGTTATCGTTGAAGAAGAGACTGAGAGTGCTCCTCCCGTCTATTTCACGGAAGAGATGCCCGAGTTCCCTGGTGGTCCAGAAGCCATCAGTGCTTTCCTCATGAAGGAAATCCAATACCCGGAGGTCGCTCGTAACAACGGTATTACCGGCACTGTGCTTGTCGAGTTCGTCGTCGAAAAAGACGGACGCGTCAGCAACGCCAAGGTGAAAGTACCCCTCTTCCCTGACTGCGACAAAGAGGCCGTGCGCGGTGTCATGGCTATGCCGAAGTGGAAACCCGGCAAGAACATGGGCAAGCCCGTCCGTTGCTTCTATCAAGTCCCTGTCACCTTCAGAATGTAAGCTTCGTGTTGAAGATTCAGAATTTAAAGAATCTTTTACCCAAGTTCATTCTGTAAAATCCTCTAAAGGCACTTCCATTTTGATAGTGCCTTTTTTCTTGCCCATAAGGCAAGAAGATGATACAATAATATTTTCAGCAGGTGTTTTGTATCAAAGTAAATGTTACATTTGCAGACTATTCCTCTTGAAAAGTAAAATATTAATAATTAATAAAATAGATTATGAAACAGTTGATAGAATGCGTTCCTAACTTCAGTGAGGGAAGAAATCCCGAAATCATCGAACAAGTGGCGGATGTGATACGCCAGGCCGAAGGCGTCACGTTGCTCGACGTGGATCCCGGCGCCACCACCAACCGCACGGTCGTGACCTTTGTCGGCACGCCCGATGCCGTTGTAGAGGCTGCGTTCTCCTTGATTGCCAAATGTCAGGAACTGATTGATATGCGCCATCATCACGGCGACCACCCGCGCTTCGGAGCCACCGATGTGTGTCCTTTCGTGCCCGTCTCCAACATCACGATGGAGGAGACTGCCGAATATGCCCGCAAACTTGCCAAAAGAGTGGGCGAGGAACTTCACATTCCCGTTTATTGCTACGAGAATGCCGCTTTTGAGGAGAAACGCCGGAATCTGGCCAACTGCCGTCACGGTGAGTACGAGGCCTTGAAGGAGCGCATCTCCACCAAGGAATGGAAACCCGATTTTGGCCCGAACAAGTTCGACGAGAGCGTGGCCAAAAGTGGTGCCACCGCCATCGGTGCCCGCGATTTCCTCATTGCTGTCAACTTCAACCTCAACACCACCTCTACGCGCCGCGCTAATGCCATAGCCTTCGACGTGCGCGAAAAGGGTCGTCCCAAGAGAGAAGGAAACCCCATCACAGGCAAGATTGTCAAGGATGCCGACGGCAACCCCGTCCAGATTCCAGGCACCCTGAAAGGCACCAAGGCTATCGGCTGGTACATCGCTGAATATGGCATCGCCCAGGTCTCCATGAATATCACCAATACCAATCTCACGCCGTTGCACGTGGCCTTTGACGAGGTCACCCAGAAGGCCGCCAAGCGAGGCATACGCGTCACAGGTGCCGAGATTGTGGGACTTGTGCCCAAGAAAGTGCTCATCGATGCCGCCAAGTATTACCTCACCAAACAACAGCGTTCCCTCGGTATCGACGAAAAAGAGATGGTCAAGATTGCTGTCAAGTCCATGGGACTTGATGACCTCAAACCCTTCAATGCTGAAGAAAAGGTCATTGAATATCTGTTGGAGAAGGAGGACACGACTCCCAAGTTGGTGGACATGACCTGCACGGGTTTTGCCAATGAGACGGCTTCTGAAAGTCCTGCACCCGGCGGCGGCTCTATTTCGGCCTATATGGGTGCCCTTGGCGCCGCCCTCGGCACGATGGTGGCCAACCTTTCCTCCCACAAGCCCGGCTGGGATGCCCAGTGGAAATTCTTCTCCGAGTGGGCTGAAAAAGGCCAGGCTCTGAAAGAGAAACTGCTGGCTCTTGTGGATGAGGACACCAACGCGTTCAATGTCATCATGGCCGCCTTCGGAATGCCCAAGGGCACGCCGGAGGAGAAAGCCGCGCGCAAGCAGGCCATCCAAGAGGGTACCAAGTATGCCACCGAAGTGCCCATGAAGACCATCGAGACCTCTTTCGAGGTGTTCGACATTTGTGCCGCCATGATCAAAAAAGGAAATCCCGCATCTGTCTCCGATGCCGGTGTTGGTGTGCTCTGCGCCCGTGCCGCCATCCACGGTGCTTACCTCAACGTCAAGATCAATGCCTCCTCTCTCGATGACAAGGCTTACGCCGAGATGATGATCAACAAGGCGCACGACTATGTGGTCAAGGCCGACCGCCTTGAGAAATCCCTGATGCGCCGGACAGAGAAAGTGATAGGTGATTAGGATATAGTATTATAGGGTACAAGGGATATTTTTAAACCCTAACCCCTGAACCTTGAATCCTGAACCTTGAAACCTGAAACCTGAAACTTGAAACTAGAATCCTGAATCCTGCAACCTAACCCCTCCTCCCTGCTATGAAACTCCTGGTACTCCTTTCCCGCTTCCCATATCCCCTTGAAAAAGGGGATAAGTTGCGTGCGTACCATCAAATTCGTTGCCTTGCCGAAAAGCATGAGATTGTGCTTGTTGCGCTGCACGATAGGGAAGTCGGCGATGAGGAATTGCAGCAATTACAACTTTTTTGCAAGAAAATTCACTTGTTACGGCAAGGTTTTCTGCAAAAAGCATGGAATGTGGGTCGTGACTTCTTCAGAGGTTTGCCGTTGCAATGCGGTTATTTTTACAGTAAAAAGAACCAACGCGCCATTGAGCGTATTGTGCTTGACGAGAAGCCTGATCGTGTGTACTGCCAGCTTATCCGCATGGCAGAGTATGTGAAGGATATGCCAATTCCCAAAGTGCTGGATTATCAGGATGTGTTTTCCAAGGGCATGTGGCGTCGGTATGAAAATGCCAATTTCCTGATGAAACCTTTTTTCAAGATGGAATACCGGCGCGTGGCGCGCTATGAGGCGGCGGTATTCGACAAGTTCGATGCTCGTACCATCATTACGGAGGTGGACCGGGACCTCATTCCGCACCCGAAACGCGACGAAATCGTGGTGGTTCACAATGGGGTGGATTTTGGCCAGTTCCAGTATCAGGGTGAGCGGAAAAGTTGCGACATCATTTTCTCCGGCAACATGGGGTATGCGCCCAACGTGGATGCCGCCGAATATTTGGCGAAAGAGATTTTTCCCCCGTTGCGCGAGATGATTCCCGGGCTGAAGCTGGTGCTTTGCGGAGCCTCACCTGCCCCACGTGTGCAAGCATTGCGCCGCGATGGCGTAACCGTGACGGGTTGGGTGGACTCCATGTGCGACTGGTATGCCATGGCACGCGTTTTCGTGGCTCCAATGCGCATGGGAACGGGTCTCCAAAACAAGCTGCTCGAGGCGATGAGCATGCAGTTGCCCTGCGTCACTTCGCCTTTGGCTGGCAAACCGTTGGAAAACGCCGAATCTGCAGGCGCGGTCGTGACTTGCCATACTACAGAGGAGTATATTGAAACTATTGCCCGCCTGCTGCGCGATAGCGACTATTACCAGCAGTTGTCGGATAATGGCCATCGCTATGTGCGTGGGCGCTATGAATGGCATGCCGCCACCGACCGCTTGGAACAATTGTTCCACTAACTAACGGACGACGGTCAAGGATCCGTTGTACTCCACCACCTTGGCTTTCCCTTTGTAATGGAAAGAATAGTAGTAAACGCCATCGGACAAGCCGGAGGCATCGAAGCATTGTGATCCTCTGATAATTTGCCCGTCTTTGGACACCGTATCATAGTTCTTGGCCTTATAGACCAACTTCCCCCATCGGTCGTAGACAAACAACTCGTTGTTACGATATCGGTCGGGGTCTTCCATGTTGATATTGGTGTTGAGGTTTTCGATGGCGAAGACATCGTTCAAGTTATCGCCGTTCGGGGTGATGACATTCGGGAAAACGAGGTCGTCTTCAATGATTACGGTGTGCGTGATTTCACTGGTGCAGCCGAATCCGCTGTTGATGGAGAGCGTTACGTTGTAGTCACCCCACGATGTGTACGTGTGCGTGGGGGATATCTCTGTGGAGTCTGAGGTTCCGTCACCGAAGTCCCATAGAAGTGTGGTACCGGCGTTTTCGAGAATGTTTTGGTCGGTATAGCTTTGAAATTCAATGGTGCCATTGGACTCCTGAAACAGGGAAACTTCCGGGGTGGCAGTGAATTCTGCGATGGGTTGCGGGTGTACATGAATGCAATTCCATTTGAAGATGGAGTCGCGGCATCCATCGGCGGAGGTGGCCCAAAGTGCGACAGAGTAGGTGCCTGGCTCGTCGATTTCAAAAGCGGGCGATTCCAGTAGCGAGGCGTACGCTAATGTGCCGTTTTCACGCAAAATCATCCAGGAGTATTCACAGCCCAAGTCGGCAGGCGAGGTCAGGTTGGTGGTGCGTATCACCAATGGAGCGCAGCCGGAGGTGTCGGAGAGGGCAAAGTCCGCATTGGGATTGGGCAGCGAAGAGATGTGGATGGTGTCGCTGCCGGCGCATGAGAGTCCGGCCGAGTCATCGGTGGTGACGATGTTTACATAATAGGTGCCGTCAGACAGGACTAAGATACTCTCGGTTTCATCACCAGTGCTCCACAAATAGCTTGTGCCTGGGGCGTTGTAGTCCACATCCAATGTGACCATATCACCATGGCACAGGCTGAAATCCTCTCCAAGGTCGGGTTGCGGGGAGGGAACCACCGTGAGGGGCACGATGGTGTCGTAGGAGCAGCCGTATTCGTCAATGACGTATGCCGTGTAATAGAGAGTGCCTGCCGTGTCGGGGATCACGTACATGCCATTGGAGCCAGGTCCGACGAGGTAGGTGGTGTCCACGTTGACGGTGTACGACCAGTTTTGGGGCAGCAGATGGGGGTCAAGGGCCATCTCCCACTCATGGATGTATCCGTTGTCGTTGGTCCACAGGTCTTGCACCTCGATAAACCAGGACCCGTTGAGCGGGCATCCCACGAGGTTGCTGAAGTTTTGGCTGGGGTGATAGACTTGCGTCATGTTGGCCACGTCGGTGGAGTCGATGACGTATGAGTACAGGCCAAGGCCATTGCTGTTGTCCCAGTAGGGGTTGGCTGTCACATGCACGTTTTGGGGCTCGAAACAATAGCCGTATGGCGAGTTTGCATATTGGTAGCCGAGCGTTGTGTTGTTGGACCAGACGTAGTTCCAAGCGACACCCATGGGGTTCTGCGAGGCATCGCAGGTGGCGACCTCCTGCAGGCGGTTGGCCAGTCCGAGGTTGGTGCGGAAGTTGTGGGTCACGCCGCCCCAGCCGTCGTTCTGGTAGTCGGGCACGATGCGCACGGAACTGTTGTTGGGACAGTATAGTTTGATGCGGATGTCCTCGATGGCGGAGTGCTCGATCTTAAGGCGCACATACAGGATATCGTTGGCGGAGGCGATGGTGGCGTTGGGTGCGAAAGAGGTGAAGTTGACGTATGAACGGTAGTAGTAGCCATAGGGCGGACAGTTGATGCCGTCGGGCAGGAACACCGTGTCTGTGACGCCTAAGGAGGTGATTTGCTCACTGCCGATGGAGTCGAGTTGGACGCTGGAAAGGTGGTCATAGCCGACGCTGAGGTCGAGTTGTTGGCCGGCGCAGATGGGTGGCAGCTGTGCCACGTCGCGTATGGGGTTCTTGGAGGTTCGCACGCGGAACGTCACAGGGATGAGGGAAGGACAGTGCGCCGAATCAACGGCAGAGATGGCCACATCGTAGCCACGACCGGGCGTGAAGTAGTGGTCCACGGTAGTGAGTCCCAACGAGTCCACCTCCGACAGATCGAAGTCCCACTTGAAAGTGGTGAGCGCGTGGCTCTGAGGGTAGCTGAAGTTGTTGTCGGGATAGTCGCAGTATGCCACGAAATGGACGGTGTCGTAGGGGCACACGTCAACGTAATAGTAGCCGTCGTCGGGGTCGATATGCGGTACGTGAGAGGATTGGAGCGTGTCAAGATGTATTTCCACGCGCTGGCAAGGCGCCATGCAGGAGGCGAAAATAGTGAATCCCGCACCGCTGCCCGTCGCGTCGGAAATAAAGCGTACTGTAAGCGCGCCCGTGCTGTTTTGGATGGTGGCCGCATAGCGGAATGTTGCCGTCGGGTCGTAGTTGCTATTGTTGATGCGGTGCAGCTCCGTGCCGCCAGTGCCCACACCATCATAGAAAATCAACGTGTCCGAGGGGTCGATGTCGAGGTTCTGTATCTCCACCATCACACAACCGTTGCTCGGGTCGTTGGAATAGATGGTCAGCGTCTGATCCACATTCGCGGCATAGTCGCCACTTTGTCCACCATCATCATAGATGATGAAACCGCAGCTGCTGACGGTGCTTTGAGAGCCCATCAATATGGTGGATTGCGCCAGCAGACAGGGCAACAGGCCCCCTAACAGCAGCAGGATTAAAGTTATTTTTTTCATGGTAAAATGTGTTGACAAAATCCGTTGCAAATTTAATAAAAAACATGAATGTTCAATAATAAAAATGCAAAAACGTTTTTTTTCTGTTTTGGATGACTATTCAATGAATAGATGCGGAAAACTGAAAAAATGCTACAAGAATATTGAAAGCGAACAAATCCTCTTTTTCTTCGGTGAAAAAGATGGTTGTTTGAAACTTGTCGAATTAATGCAGGGGAAGTGGGGTGGTTACAGGTTGTCCCGGATTTGCAACAGCATCTCCTTGATTCTGGTCAATGACTCGATGATGGCTGCATTCTCAGCCTCCTGCACAAAATTGGTCTTCAGGGCATCCTTTGCACCCTTCAAGGTAAAGCCTTTGACTTTGGTAAGATAATGGATGGTGCGGATAATGGAGATGTCGTTCTTGGAGAAGAAACGGTCGCCTTTCTTGTTCTTGCGCGGCTTGATCATGTCGAACTCGTTCTCCCAGTAACGGAGGGTGGAAACGGGCAGGTTGAACATTTTTGCCGTTTCACCAATGCTATAGTATAACTTCTCCTTGTTGTCAAAGGAGTCGGGCAGTGGCAGCAGTTCGTTCATGTTGTCGTCGGTCGGGTTCATTCTTCTTGCATTTTGCGGCGGCGTTCGTCTTTTTCCTTGATACTCTCGCGTTTATCGTAAAGTTTCTTGCCTCGTGCGAGGGAAATATCGAGTTTGGCGTAGCCGTTTTCGTTGATCCAGAGCAGGGTGGGCACGATGGTGAAACCACGCTCGTTGAGCTTGATAAGCAATTTGCGCATCTCTTTCTTGTTGAGCAGCAGCTTGCGGTCGCGCTTGGGCAAATGGTTGTTGTAGCTGCCTGCGGCATATTCGCTGACGTGCATGTTGTGAACCCACAACTCACCATTGATGAATGAGCAATAAGCATCCGTGATGTTGGCGCGCCCCGCCCGGATGGACTTGATTTCGGTGCCCGTCAACACAATACCCGCCGTGAAGGAGGTCAGCAGGAAATACTGATACTCCGCCTTACGGTTCTTGATGGCAATCTGTGTGTTTTCCTTGTTATTACCCATAGTTGTTCCAAGGCGGCAAAAATACGATTTTTTTGTATTTTTGCCGCCATAAAAACCACTCCTATGGAAAACCTCAGCATGATTGCCGCCATTGGCAACAACTATGAACTTGGCTATCAGAACCAGCTGCTCTGCCATCTTCCCATTGACCTCAAGCATTTCAAGGAAATCACCTCCGGTCATGCCGTCATCATGGGCGACCGCACGTGGGAGTCACTGCCCAAGAAACCGCTGCCCAACCGCCGCAACATCGTTGTCACCCTCGAAGATATCGAGTTTCCCGACTGTGAGACCGTCCACTCCATTGAACGAGCCATGGAAATGGTCAAGGACGAGGATGAGGTCTTCGTGATGGGTGGTGCCACCATGTACCGTTTGTTCATGCCATTCGCCCAAAAACTGTATATCACGCGCATTATGTCAGACTTTACGGCGGATGTCTATTTCCCTACAATAAAAGACGAGGAGTGGTCGTTAGTGGATAACGTATATGTCCGCAAGGACGAGAAGAATGTTTACAATCTCTTTTTCCAGATTCTGATCAGAAAATAAACCAAACCTATGAAAAAGATAACATTGTCACTAATTATGTTGGCTACGGTGCTTTGTGCAGCCGCCCAGAAGCCCAAGACAGAATTGCCCGAGCCGGCGCTTCCCATCGATGAACGCACCCACTTGGTGACGTATCAAGATGTGGTTAAACAGGAAGGAACTCCCAAAGTGTTGTACGACAGAGCAATGACGTGGGTAAAAAAATTCTATAAGAATACCAACGAGGTCGTTAAGAGTGCCGACAGCACGAAATGCGTGATAAACATGCGTTCCAGCGTGCGTATATACTCCAAACAGAAGGATGGCACGATGATGGCGAAAAACATCGTCTATTACAATTTCAAGTTGGAATGCCGCGAAAACCGCTATCGTTATACAATCACCGACTTCAATGAACGAGCCCAATCCGCCGCACCCATTGAGAATTGGTTCAAGACCGACAGCCCTTATTGGTCTCCGTCTCAGTATGAGTGGCTCAATCAGATTGACAAACAAATCAACGAGCTTATTGAATCATTGACAGAGGGTATGCTCCCCCCCGAAGTGTATGAAGACGAGTGGTAAACTTTTGATGCTTGCTGCACTTTTCCTTTTTGCGTCCTGCCACAAGCCTACAGGCAGGATGCAGATCGACTTTTCTTTTGTCGTGGATGGGGCTCCATTGCAGCAAGATGCCGTGCTGTACACCAATGCGGCGGGCAATCTTTACAGCGTGACAGAGGCTCAGTATTTCATATCGCGCGTTGTGTTGACGCGCTCTGACGGCACCTGTGTGTGTCTGCTCGCCGACCACGAGGCACACTATGTCGACGCCGACATCCTTTCTACCCTGAATTGGTGTCCTGGCGATGATATTCCAACGGGCACTTATCGCGAAATCGCCTTCACGTTTGGACTGGCTCCCGACTTGAACGTGACAAATGCCTATCCTAATGCGCCGGAGAATGCAATGAGCTGGCCAGCCGCTCTCGGTGGTGGATATCACTATATGAAAATAAACGGCTGGTGGCTAGCCTCAGACGGCGTACAAAGGCCGTACAACCTGCATACGGGTATAGGCCAGCAACGCGATGCAGAAGGCCAAATTACGGGGTTTGTGGATAACAATTTCACGGTAACCTTGCCTCTTGACAATTTTGTTGTGAAAAAAGATGAAATTGCTGCCTTGCAGTTGCAGATGGACATCAACCAGTGGTTTACAGATCCGCATCTCTTCGATTTCAATGTCCACGGTGGCAGCATCATGCAGAACCAGGCGGCGCAGGAGCTGTTGCGTGACAACGGGCGCAGCGTGTTCTCTTGTGAAAAAACAATATCCCGCTGATTTTCAGGAAACGGTGTTGCAGGCCAAAGGGGAACAGGCGACGAGGATATGCAAAGCGGGAAATTACCCTAAAAATTCCACCAATTTAGCCATTGCTCTGCCGCGGTGGCTGATTTTGTTTTTCTCTTCGGCTGACATTTCCGCAAAAGTTTCCGTGTAGCCGTCAGGCATGAACACGGGGTCGTAGCCGAACCCGTCGGTGCCGCGTGGCGTCTCGATAATGGTGCCGTCCACGCGTCCCTCGAAGTAGTGGGTTTCCCCGTTGAGGATGAGGGTCACGACGGTCTTGAAACAGGCGCGGCGGTTGGTCTTGCCCTTCATTTCGAGCAAGAGTTTGTTGACATTGTCTGCATAGGTGCAGTGCTCGCCGGCGTAGCGGGCGGAATAGACGCCCGGAGCGCCGCCCAAGGCTTCCACTTCAAGGCCGGTGTCGTCGGCGAAGCAGTCGACGTGATACTTGTCGAACACGTATTGCGCCTTCTGGAGGGCGTTGCCCTGAAGAGTGTCGGAAGTCTCGGGAATCTCCTCGGTCTGGCCAAGGTCGTGCAGGTTGCGGAGATGCCACTTGGAGCCCAAGATTTGTCGGACCTCTTCGGTCTTGTGCTGATTGTGGGATGCGAAGACGATATTCATGTTTATAAACAGAAAAAGATGGCATAATTGCTTATGTCATCTAACCTAAAATATTACAAATATACAAGTTATGAGATTATTCAGCGGTTCCGCCGACCTCAATGGCTTGTTTGCCTCTATAGTAACCACACTCCGGGCACACGCGGTGTGTGAGGATGGGGGCGCCACAGTGACTGCAAGTGGTTAACTGGGGAGCCGTGATGAAATCGTGTGCTCTTCTCTTATCTCTTCTCATTGCTGAGTGTCTTCTTTTTGGATTGGGCATAGTATGTGTTTTTTATGTTTATATTAATCGAGTTTCAAGTTTTTCAGTGCATCCCATCGGGGATCGGTCTCTTGGTCGTTCTCCTTCTTTGACAGTTCTTGCAGCTTGGCCAGCACAGCGGGGTCGCAAGTGGATTTCCCGTTCTCGTCGTCCGGATGGAGGATTTGCATGGGCAGTGCCAGGAAGATGGATTCATAGACGAATTGGAACAGGTCGAGTTCGTAGGTGTTCTCGTCCAAGACCCAAATGTCGTCGTCATCATCGTTTTCGCCCTCTTCCACAGTGGGTACGAGCTTGACAATAAGGCGCTGTTCGAAGTCCATCGGCAGCGAGACAGGCAGCAGGCAACGGTCGCACGGAGCAATGACGAAACCCTTGAATTGGCAGTCTACAGTGACCAATTTTTCAGTTTTGTGCATTTCAATCCGCAAGTCGAGCTTGCCGTCGCGCACATCGGAGATTTCCGCGAGTTCAAAGAACGCTTTGTTGCAATTTGCAGAATAGCAATAAGTTCCATCTTCAACTCCTGATAAACGAAGCTTGAATTGTTCTCTTATCTCCTTTTCTTCCATCGCTCAAAAATTAGGGGTGCAAATATACACTTTTTTTGATTATACAATCAGATTGTTTTCGGGAAGTTTTAATGTGATCTTATTTTATAACGCCACGGCCTCCCATCCGTGGTCTTGGTAGTATTTTGTGTTGAGTTTGTGGCGGCGTACATACTCCTGCAGTTGTTCCTTCCGGACGGCCTCCCTGACGCCATCATTGGAATGCATGTTCTGGAAGATGTCATAATGGTCGCCGAAGATCTGTCTTGCGCTGGCATCGTTGCCGGCACCATCCACGGTTTGTTCGAAATGGGTCACCGTCAGTGTGCCGTTCTGCGGTTGCAGCGTCATGCAGCCCGAGTGATTGCCGCCGGATACGGTCTTGAGTGTGTCGCCGGCCACATTATACCAGAACACCCAGAAATCGCCCCAGACTTTTGTCTGGTTTTCCTGCTCCTCGGTGCTCACTATCATCAGCTGGGGAATGCAGATTTCGCCCTTCAGGTAATGGGCGCCGGTCTCTTTCTCCAAATAGTCGCTGATGGCGTCGCGCAGGGCCTGTTCTTTGTGACTGATGGCGATGTGACGGATGCAGTCCTGCTTGTGCCCGTCGAAGTCAGCCATAAGCCATTTTCCATTCACCTTTTCCATATATAGCTTATGCTCCTCCACGTCGGAGGTCTCATCGAAGGAACCGTCTTCCCATTTTTGCCGCACTTTCAGGGTAGCCACGGCATGGGTTTTGTCGTTTAGTTCCACGCTGGTCACCTCGTAGTCCGCGATGGTTCCGCCATTGCCTGTCACGAAATAGTAGAGCCATTCGTGGTCCATGGCTTCAAACTCGGGCAGTTTGTTGAAGAGAGTGTCTAAAACGGCGTAAAAATCGGCAGTCAGATACTCTTTCGACTGCTCCAGCAGTTCGTGATCGGGGATGTATTGGCAGAGTTCGGTGGCGCGTTGGCGCAGTTGTTTCTCGGAATCCTGGCATGCTGCGAGCATCAGGGCGGCTAAGATGCAAACAAGTAATTTTTTCATTGTATTTGTATTTAATATTTAAACTTCATTGGCTCTAAAAAAAAGGGCAACCCGAAGGCTGCCCTCTCAAGTATGGAAAATGAGGAATTATTCCATTTCTCTGTACTCCTTGACAATGTCCTTGACCATGGCAGGAGCCAGACGACCGAACACCTTGCCGTCAACGAGGGCGACAGGGGCCAGACCGCAGGCGCCCACGCAACGCAAAGAGGTGAGGGAGAAGAGACCGTTGGCATCGGTTTGGCCAACCTCCACGCCCAACTCTTTCTTGAAGGCGTCCAGGATCTTCTCGCCGCCACGCACATAACATGCGGTACCCATGCATACGGATACAGGGTATTTGCCCTTCGGCGTCATGGTGAAGAATGCGTAGAAGGAAACCACGCCGTAAACCTTGGCGGTCGGCATGTGCAGTCTCTCCGCAATCAACTCCTGAACCTCTGCCGGCAGATAACCGAGGAAGTCCTGCGTTTGATGTAAGACATTGATGAGCTCGCCAGGGTTGTTGCCGAAGTTATTGCAGAT
>JAFZZK010000044.1 GCA_017615795.1 Bacteroidales bacterium | reverse complement strand
ATCATTGGTCTTTTGTATCTTTTTTTTGGGGGGGGGCGTGCCGGCGCGGCGGCACAAACCACGCACGTGATAAAATATTTTGTACCGCCGCGCCGTCGGGCTTTTCGTTACAATGGCTGGCAAGCCAGCCATTTCCACTGCAATCCCTCACGCATGCTCGCCGGACGACAACTCCATTTCGCGGCGAACATCGTGCTCACTCGTCTCAACGTTCACCCGCGCCGCGATCTTTCCCCACGCGCCATCCCCTCCAGGGGTTGCGGCGCTCGTTCCTCGCACCTTAAACTCTGGCTACCGAGGCCTGCAGCCCTACGGGGCTGCTTGAGGAAGACTCAATATTTCCAATGTTTCATATCGGAATGTACTCCTGAGGGGGTATCATATCTGTACCCCCACATCGAACGACAGAAAGGAGAAATATGAATTGCGGAAATAGGAAAAATATTGTATCTTTGCACGTTTATAACCATCATGGTGAAGAAGATAGTCAACATATTGATAATGACGCTATTGGCTTCATCCTCGGCATATTGTGCCGCGGACTTTGCCCTATTGCGCACCCCATGCACACCCGCACAGGCCCCGTCGACGTGCGTGCTCGACACATCCAAACCCGGCACGAAACCCGGGAAACAACCCAAACAAAAGAAAGACCGAGTGGGCAACTCGCGCAAGATAACCTTCGAGAATTTTGACCAAAGCTACGAAAGAGCCCTGAAGTTCTACGAAAATCACCAATATCTCACCGCCGCCGGCATGTTCGAGGAGTTATACCCCCTCTCTCTTGGCACCCCGCGCGCCGACACCATCCTCTTCCTCTTCGCCGAATGCTACTACAAGAACAAGGATTACAACATGGCCGCATTCCACTTCCGCGACTATGTGCGGCGCTTCCCCAACACCGAGAAGACCGAGGATGCCTTCTATTACTGCATCTCTGCCATATACAACTCCTCTCCCGACTATAGCCTCGACCAATCCAACACCGAATACGCAATCGAAGAGATCAAAGCCTTTCTCCAAGCCTATCCCAACAACAGCCATATAGAGGAGTGCAACCTGATGCTCGACAACCTCCGAGTCAAACTGGCGCGCAAAGACCTCGAGATACTCAAACTCTACTACAACACAGATCACTACGAAGCTTGCCAAATCGCCGCCAAGAATTTCTTCAACGACTACTCCTACTCGCCCCTCATGCCCGAAGCGATCTACTATCTTGTCCTCAACAACTACGAGTATGCCCGTAAGAGCGTTGAAAAGAAGAAAGAAGAACGCTACAAGGCCTGCCTCGACGCATGCGACCGCATGGAGCGCAACTACCCGGACTCCAAATACGCCAAGGAAACAAACCGCATTGGCGTCGATGTAAAGAAAAATCTCGAAAAATTACAGAAAAAAACTAATTAAACATACATCAATTTTATGAAAGCTGCAGACTATAAGAAACTGAAAATCGACCCCTTCGCCAAGACCAAGGACATCAGCAAATATGACCAGAAGACGGGCAACTTCTATAAGAGCATCGTCATCATGTCGAAACGTGCTGACCAGATCGCCAGCGATCTCAAGCAAGAGTTCATCGAAAATTCCCAACAATACGCCAACACTTCCGAGACGTTGGAAGAGGTTTTCGAGAACCGCGAGCAAATCGAACTCTCCAAGTTCTACGAACAACTGCCCAAGCCCACCCAGCTGGCCATGTACGAGTTCGAGCACGACCAGATTCATTTCAAGGACGAAGACGAAGACTAATCCCACACCATGGACGGCAACCACAAACATATCGTCCTCGGCATCACAGGAGGCATCGCAGCATACAAGTCGATGCTGTTGATCCGGCTTTTCAAGCGCCATGGCTACGAAGTCCGTGTGACTGCCACACGGCATGCCCTTGAGTTCGTCACACCGCTGACCATCGAGACGCTGTCGCAGAACAAGCTCTACACCGAGCTTTTCGACCCCACGGAACACCGCGATGTGCAACACATCAGCATGGCGGACTGGGCCGACTGCGTGGTGGTGGCACCCGCCACGGCGAACATCATCGGCAAGTACGCGCACGGCATCGCCGACGACGCGCTCTCCACCCTGCTATTGGCGGCCAAAGGCCCCGTGTTTGTCGCCCCGGCCATGAACGACCGCATGTTCGCCGAACCGACCGTACAACACAACATTGAGCTGCTGCGCCAAAAAGGGTGCCATATCATAGAGCCGCAAAGCGGTTTCCTGGCGTGCGGCACGGAAGGCACCGGCCGCATGGAGGAACCCGAACGCATCTTCGACATCGTAAACCAGTATTTCCAGGGTGAACAAATCCTTGCCAGCAAACGTGTCATGGTCACCGCCGGGCCGACTTACGAGCCCATCGATCCCGTGCGCTTCATCGGGAACCACTCTTCCGGCCTGATGGGCTTTTCCATCGCGGATGCCGCCGCCGAATGGGGCGCGGAGGTCACCCTTGTCACCGGTCCCACCAACCTCAACACCCGCCATCCCGGCATCAGGCGCATCGACGTGACCACCGCAGCCCAGATGTTCGAGGCGTGCATGACGGTCGCCGACCAGCAGGACATCATGATCATGTCCGCCGCCGTCGCCGACTTCACCCCAGAGACCACCGCGTCCGAGAAGATCAAAAAAACCGCCGACACCCTCGACCTGCACTTGGTCAAGACCCGTGACATCCTCGCCACCATCGGCCAACAGAAACGTGACGACCAGTTCCTCGTGGGCTTCGCTCTCGAGACACAAAATGAAAAAGTCAACGCCCTCAAGAAACTGCACACTAAAAATGCCGACATGATCGTTCTCAACTCATTGCGCACCGAGGGCGCGGGATTCCGCACCCCCACCAACAAAGTGCTCATGATCACACGCGACGAGCAGACATTCGAGAGCGAACTCAAGGACAAGAAAGAGATCGCCCGCGACATCCTGCGACTCGTACACAAACTCACGACCACAGAAGCCCAATAAACGAACACTATGATGAGAAAAATCCTAACCCTGACCCTCGCTCTTCTACTGGGCTGCATGCTGCACGCCCAAGATTTCCAATGTCAGGTCTCGGTCAACGCCCACCAAGTGACGGGTGGATCCAACACCCAGAAGTACAATGATTTGCAACAAAAACTATACCAATTCGTTCATGACCGCAAATGGTGTCAGTACAACCTCAAGATGAACGAACGCATCGAGTGCGCCCTGCAAATCAATCTTACCAAGGTCTCCGGTGACGTCTTTGAAGGCACCATGACCATCCTGCTACAACGCCCCGTCTACAAAGCCAGCTACAAGACCACGCTTCTCAATTTCCAGGACAAGAACATCCAGTTCACATACGCTGAAGGCGACCCTTTGGAATACGCCGACGGCCAAAACCTCTCACAATTCACGTCGCTCATAGCCTATTACCTCAACCTTTTCCTCGCCGTGGAATTCGACAGCTTCTCCATGAACGGAGGCGCGCCCTATTTCACCAAGATGCAATCCATCGTCAACTTCAACCAATCAGCGCGGGAAAAGGGCTGGAGCGTAGCCGACGGAGGTCAAAACAACCGCTATTGGATCATGGAAAACTTCACCAATGGCACCTACAGCAAGCTGCATGATTTCTATTATCAGTACCATCGCTTGGGATTGGATGTCATGAGCGAGTCGCCCGATGCCGGACGCGCCGTCATTCTGGAAAGCCTGAAGCTGTTGCAGCAAGTGAGCCAGCAGCGTTCCAACCTGGCCATTGTCAAGGTCATTGCCGCCACCAAATGCGACGAAATCGTCAACATCTTCAAGGAGGGCATGCCCAGCGAGAAAACGCAGGTCATCAACATCATGAAACAAATCGACCCCACCAACTCCTCCCGATACGACGCCATTAACACAGCCACTAAATAGCTTGTCATGCTCCGTGCCCTGCAGATAGAGAACTACGCGCTCATCCGCTCTTTGGAGATGGCGTTCAACCAGGGCCTGACGGTCATCACTGGCGAGACGGGTGCGGGCAAGTCCATCCTGATGGGCGCCCTCTCCCTTATCCTTGGAACCCGCGCCGAAACCGACGTGCTGCACGACAAGACACGAAAATGCATTGTGGAGGGGCTCTTTGACATTGAAGGGTTACCCCTGCAAGATTTCTTCAAGCAAAACGACCTCGACTACCAGCCCGCCACCACATTGCGCCGCGAGATCAACGAACACGGGAAGTCGCGTGCCTTCATCAACGACACCCCCGTGACCTTAGCCA
This sequence comes from Bacteroidales bacterium, assembly GCA_017615795.1. Lineage (GTDB taxonomy): Bacteria > Bacteroidota > Bacteroidia > Bacteroidales > WCHB1-69 > F23-D06. The sequence goes on along the minus strand of JAFZZK010000044.1, from coordinate 14,786 downwards.
CGCTCCGCGCACTCGCCTCCGCCCTCATCGACATCCACTCGCAACATCAGAACCTGATGCTGCGCGACTCCGCATTCCGCCTGCGCATCCTCGACCAATACGCCTGCAATGGCGAACTGCAGGACCAATATCGGCAAAAGCTCTCCAAGCTCCGTCAATTAGAACGAGAATACCAAGAGCTCAAACAACAATGTGCAGACGCCGCTCTGAGACAGGAGTTTCTTCAATTCACCGTCGACGAGCTGGACAAGGCCCAGTTGCAGCCCGATGAGCAGGAACAAACCGAGCAGATGATTCGCGTGCTCAGCCATGCAGAGGAAATCAAGGGGCACCTCTACACTGCCGCGCAACAACTTTCCGAGCAGGAGGATGACACCGTGTTGCAGAAACTCAAATCCGTACAATCGGAATGCGACGCACTGCGCGACATGGGGCCGGACTTTGAGACAATACGCAAACGTCTCGAAGAGGTATTCGTCGAACTTACCGACATCTCCTACGAAATCGCCCGCAAGGAGAGCGATGTCACCATAGACCCGCAAGAGCTGGAACGTCTTAACGAGCGCATCGACCTCATATACACGTTACAACACAAATACCAGGTGGACAGTGTCCCCGCACTGTTGGAATTGGCCGAGCGACTGCGGCACGAATTGTTGCAGCAAGACGACAACCGCGAGCATCTGAAAACGTTGGGGACTGCATGCGAGAACCTCCGCAAGGAGACCTTGGCATTAGCCAAACAGCTGACACAAAGCCGGCAAAAGGTCATACAGCCGCTCCGCAAGGAGATAGAATGCAACTTGCAGGAGTTGGGCATGCCCGACAGCCGCATGGAGATTGTGCTGGAGACTTTGGATGAGATGCAGGATTCGGGCATGGACCGTGCCGAATTTCTCTTCACCGCCAACCAGGGTGTGGAGCCTGCCGATTTGAGCAAAGTCGCCTCCGGCGGCGAAATATCCCGCATCATGCTGGCAATCAAGGCGGTAATCACAGACTCGGCATTGTTGCCGACAGTGATTTTCGATGAAATCGACACAGGCATCTCCGGGGAGAGCGCCCACAAGGTGGGAGCCATGATGCAACAATTATCGCACCGCCACCAAGTGATTGCCATCACCCATCTGCCGCAGATCGCAGCGCGCGGCGACCAGCACTACCTTGTGTACAAGGAGAATCGCGAGGGCTCAACGGTCACCGACTTGCGTCAACTTGAGGGCGAGGAGCGCGTGGATGCCGTCGCCACCATGCTCGGTGGCGCGCACATCACCGAAGCCGCCCGTAATACCGCCCGCGAACTTTTGGAGAAAAAAAAATGAACTATACCTATATATATTTATTGTAACAACCGAAACTCTATTGAAATGAAAAATACAACCACTCTCCTTCTGATTGCCGCCATGCTGCTTGCCAGCTCCACGTCCCTGTTTGCGCAGCGCAACAAAATACAACAAGAGAAAAAGTTCATCTTCCTCTCCTCCATCGGATATGCTGGCGGCGTAGGCGACATCCGATTGGCCAACTACGACTGTCACAACCTCATCTTGCCTCCAAAGATCGAAGACGAAGACGTGTTGAAAACCATTCGCAACAAGAACTTCAACATCCAAGTCAGCCAACTCTTCGCCTATCAGTTCAACAATTTCTTCTACATGGGCGTAGGAACGGGTATCGACTTCTGGAACAAGACCGCATTTGTGCCCTTGTATCTCAATCTCAGTGTAAACATGATGCAGACGCGCGTGGCGCCGATGGCCTACATCAACCTTGGATGGGGCTTCAAGTGGTACATCTCGTCACATCCCGACAACAACCGCGTGATACACGGCAGCAACTGGGGACCCATGGGCGAAGGCGGCATCGGCATGCGCATACAACTCACCGACAAGGTGGCCCTGGTGCTGGCCGGCACCTACAAGGCACAGTATTCCAAGATCCGCTACACCATCCCCGTGGAGAACGAGACCGACTATTCCGCCGATTTCACCAACAGCATACAACCCATCATCTACCATTTTGCCGGCTTCAAAGTGGGTGTCCTGTACTAATCCAAACCGCCATGAAAGAGAACCTCACCTACACCGAAGCATTCGAACAATTGCAACAAATTGTAAAGCAAATGGAAAACGCCGACATTTCCGTGGATGATCTGGCGGAGAACATCAAGACGGCCACCAAACTCATCAAAGTCTGCAAAGACAAACTCACAAAGACGGAAGAGGAAATCAACAAGACCATCTCCGAACTTGCCTAAAATGTCCACGTTCGACCTGATCGACCACGAAATCGAAGCCTACTGCGAGGAGCACAGCACTCCGGAAAGCGAGTTGCTTTATCGGCTCAACCGGCAGACGCATCTGGAGACCATCAACCCACGGATGCTCTCCGGCCAACTGCAAGGGCTATTCCTGACGATGGTGGCCCGCATGATGCGCCCCCGATTCGTCGTGGAAGTCGGCACGTTCACCGGTTACTCGGCACTCTGCCTTGCCGATGGGCTGGCCCCCGACGGCATGTTGCACACCATCGAGCGCAACATTGAGTACGAGGACCGCATCCGCGACTACATTGCACAATCCCCGCTGCATGACCGTATCGAACTGCATATCGGTGACGCACGTGATGTCATCCCCACACTTGACATCACTTGGGACCTCTGCTTCATTGACGCTGAGAAGGAAGACTACGAGGAATACTACGACCTGTTGCTGCCCCGCACGCGCACAGGAGGTTTCCTGTTGGTGGACAACGCCCTTTGGAATGGCAAGGTCGCCGGGGAAGTGGCCACCAACGACCATGACACGCACGCCATCCTCGCCTTCAACGACAAGGTACAACGGGACCCGCGCGTCCGCAACCTGCTCCTGCCCTTCCGCGACGGCATCATGATGATCGAAAAAACAATGTAACCATGCGCATAGACATCCTCACTTTATTCCCCGACATGTTCGAAGGCGTCTTCGGCGACTCCATCTTGAAACGCGCTGTCAACAAGCATCTGGTGGAGCTGCACACGCACGACATCCGGGCATACACGACCGACAAGCACCACAAGGCTGACGACTATCCCTTCGGGGGTGAAGCCGGCATGGTAATGATGGTGGAGCCCATTGCCCGCTGTATCGAACAGTTGCAGAGCGAGCGCACCTACGACGGCATCTATCTGATGGCACCTGACGGTGCCGTCTTCAACCAGCGCAAGGCCAACGAACTGTCGATGCTGAACAACATCATCTTGCTTTGCGGCCATTACAAAGGCGTAGACGAGCGCGTGCGCGAGTTGTACGTCACCGAGGACATCAGCATCGGCGACTACGTGCTCTCCGGCGGTGAGATTGCAGCCATGGCCATTACGGACGCCGTGGTACGCGTCATCCCAGGTGTCATCGGCGACAGTACATCCGCCCTCTCTGACTCTTTCCAGGATGGATTGCTCTCTGCCCCGGTGTACACGCGCCCCGCCGACTTTCGCGGGCATCGCGTGCCCGATGTACTCCTCTCCGGCAATGAAAAACTCATCAACGAGTGGAAGCTCGAGCAACAACTCATCCGCACCCGCGAACGCCGCCCCGACCTCCTTCAAGACCCACAATAATGCTCAACCCCAAAGAATTGCTTTCCGACAATCCTCACTTCAACGTGCTCTGCATGTTGCTGCTGCTCGCATTGGCGACGTTGCCATTCACCAACTGGCTGCTGCTGCCCATTGCCGTGGCCATGGTCGTAAACTGGGTGTGGGAATGGAATTGGAAAGAAAAAATCAACAATTTGCGCGATCGCGCCACTTTACCCGCTGTACTCATCTTCTCATCCCTCTACCTGCTTACCATTCTCGGCTTCCTCATCTCCTCCAACAAGGATGTCGCCCTGACGGAATTCGATTGCGACCTTCTTTTCTTGGTGGCCCCCATTGTCATTCTCTCATACAAACCAGAACTGTTCACGCCGGCGCGGATGCGGCTCCTTTTCGGCATCTTTGTGGTCAGCTGCATATTACAATGCCTGATCATAGTGCCACTGGGAATATATCGGGTGGTCGTCAGCGGCAACAACAAATACCTCTACTACATCTTTCTGTCCATCTTCAAGCATCCCACCTACGTGGCCATGTATATGACCTTTGCATTGTTTCTTTTGCTGAAAGATAGCCTTGACCACTGGACAACGACAACAAAAGCATATCGTATTACAGCCATAGCAGCTTCAGCCCTGTTGTTTTTGACGATCATACTCCTTCAATCAAAAGCCGGCCTCATCTGCATCGCATTGCTCTCCATAATCTGGATCTTTTACTATTTTGCCATCCGACTCCGCAAACCCATCCAAAGCCTGCTGGTCATGGCCGCGGTCGCAGGATGTGCCTTCCTCGTATATCAATCGGGCATCATCGGGAATAATCGCGCCCAAGACACCATCGAGCAACTGAAGACTCACCAAAAGAACGACTCATCCGGCAAAGGAAGCAGCGAAATACGGCTCACCATCTGGAAATGCGCATGGGAAGTATCGCTTAAACACCTGCCTTGGGGCACCGGCACCGGCGACGCCATCGAGGACATGAAACTCAACGCCCTTGAGAAAAACTACACCAATCTTTTGAAGCACAGCTACAACGCACATTGCCAATATATCCAGGAACTCATGGAGACCGGCATCGTCGGTCTTATAGTCATAGTTGTCTATTGTCTATTCACGATGATTGAAAGCTTTCGGAAAAAGAGCATCGTCTATGTCACATTCGCCCTGCTTGTCATGCTCAACATTTCCGTGGAATGCATGTTTGAAGTGCGTTCAGGCGTCGCCTTCATCGCCATCACCAACGTGCTGCTCTGGAGGATGGATAACACCCAAGAAAAAATTAACAATTAACACTTAAATTTAACATATTTCAAATATTTATTTGATTTAATGTTAATCGTATTGGTATTTTTTATATTTTTGCTGCGAGAATGCAATGACATGAAACATGCTCGGACAAAAACATATCAACCTTAATATCAAACGATTAATAAAATCAAAATGAGAAAAAAAACATTATTCAAACCCAATTCAACCCCATGCAAAGGAGCCTCAAGGCTCCTTTTTTTATGGACATTATTTTTAACAATTAATTTTTCATTTTTAATTACACCACACGCAACACACGCACAATCAACATGTTACATCACCTTAACAGCAAGCTCGGAACCGTCGGCATGCCAGGCCGACGGCAAGATCCATTGCACACTGTCCGACACGGCAGGCTCCTCGTTGGAGCAGATCCGATACTCCTACATCCCGCTCGACGGCGGTACTGATTCCATCATGGAGACATCCGAACCGCATGTTGACCATCTGCGGCCAGGAGACTACAAGGTCAGAGTGGCCGCCCTGTGCGCCACAGGATTGTCAGGCCCCGATGCTTACATCATCGTAAAGGACTCTTTGGTTATAAACGTAGGCAGCTCCTACCTCATTCCCACGGCAGGTGTCCTGTACAACTTGTTCACATTCAATGCCCCATACGGCATTGTGCCTTCCATGGAATGTCTGCCGACCGGACAAGTGCAAATCCGCCTTGAGCAAGGCACATTCCCCTACACCATAGAGGTATGGCGATGCACCAGCACCGACACACAGTTGATGCGCACCGTACAGTTTGATGCCCCCCAGCACACGGGCAGCGACCCATTGCGCCACGACTATCGCCATTACTACACCATAGACAGCTTGGATGTCGGCGACTACCGACTGCTTTGTCACGACGGCTGTGGATATTACATGCCCCTGCTGTACGTCTCCGTGCCCAAGGTAAAGCATGACACAGACCCCAAACATCACTTGCTCCGAAACAGCTCCGGCATCTTGAACAGCCGCAACATAGTGGTCTTCCGCGAAGACTTCCGGCTTATACATGCAGGGGCGCACAACGATGACTACTATTATTATATGAGCGGCACAGAGCCCATGTTTGAATACCGTTTCATCAACCCCACACCTGGCACCGAACACGACACACTGCCATGGCGCATCATGCCGCCCTCCATTGATGACGAACTGTTCCTTTACGACACCATGACCAGCATTGGCAGTTATTGTGAGGCTTGGCTGAAAACAATCCAGCTGCAAGTGAGGCATATTCCTTGTCCTGACACTATATTGACCTACGACTTCACCCTTTACCCACAAGGCAACAACCAATACAACACATCCCGGACCACCCATTATCTTTACCAGGAGGAAAGCTATTACGACCTTTGCAAATATCACACGGGCGGCGAAGCAAAAATCTCGAAATCAGACCAACATATTTTCAGGCACGAAATATACGGTTGTCCAGACCTCTCAGATCCGACCTCCTGCTATTATCCCAACTATTACACACAAAGCGGCGGAATCTACTCCATCTCAGATGGCATGAACAGGCATGCCTACCTCACGCAACCCGTGCATTGCCTTGTAACAGACCTTACAACGGGCATCCGCATTGACACTCTTTCCAACATCTGGGATGACTATTCTTGGAGTTTTACCATCAACACCAGTTCCATGCCGGATGGTGACAGCATCGGCGTCGAAATAACAGACGACCTTGGTTGTCCTCTTTTCACAAAAGTATTCGTCGTCAACAACCAAACCGACACTTTTGTAAACCCCGGCAGGGACTCATATCCCTCATGGAGAAGCACCATCGCCGACAATGATCCCTGCCCTGACAACCCGCGGGGCGTGGGTGTTTTCCAGATGTCCAAGACCCCAATTCCCACCCTATACGAAGGAAGAACCATACGGCCTTATTACGGCGACACCATTTATTTGGTGAAGAGTCCCGAAAGCAATCTTTATAATTTGCGAGCTTACGCGGATTCCATGGGCCAATACATCGTGGAGATGGAGCATCCTGAAAGCGGAGCCGCATTTCGATATGAGGAGACCTACTATGCATCCGTCCATTGGCCTTCGGGCATCCTTCGCAAGGTCAATCTACCTGCAGGAACCTATGTTTGGGTCATCAAGCACAGTTGTGAACGTGCCGACGACACCATCATACAGAGCGCCACCTTCCGGGAGCCCTTGGAAGTCACAGAGCCACCGCATTACGAGTTCACCCGACGCTGCACGCAACTGGAGATCACGCCGACAGCGGGGCAATTCAGCTACGACGACGACACATTAGCCACCTTTTTCCAGATCCATTTGGAAGACACCTTGATACACTCCTACAATTCCGTACGGAAAGGCGAACCGATGTACATCGGCACACCGGGTAACTACATCCTCAGCATGTATGCCCTGCCCTTCAACAACAAGGACTTGTTGTCAGATCATCCCTGCTTCAGGAAAGACACCCTTGTGGTTTGGGATGGCGAGACTATCCAGTTCGACTATCTCTACTCTTACGTCTGCAACGAAACCGACTCAATCGGCTTCGTGCGGGCGCGTGGAAAGAACGGGACGCTCCCTTACACCTACACACTTTACGATGCTCCCAACGGCAGTGGCAACGTCATCGGGCAAAACGGGACCGGCGACTTCGACAATCTACCCATTCATTATCGGCAAGCGCTTTCCATTGAGATGACCGACGGTTGTCACGCTCATTTCCTCACCAACTTCACCGTCAGTGACCTGAACAAAATCCGCAAGGGGTGGGCCGAGAACGAACTCAACCTGATCACGCTCTGCGAAGAGACCACCTGTCACTTCTACGGCATCGCGTTGGGCGACGTCACTTATCATTGGAGCGGGCCCAGCGGATTCGAGTCCTTTATCAAAGATCCCGTGGTACACATCGCGTACGCGGACTCTTGCGCGGGCATTTACCATATTGAGATCCTCGGCAGCGGGTGTGGCATACTACGCGACAGTATCAAGTTGGAAGTCATCCCCTACTCCTGGATGGGGCTCGCACGCGACACGGTCGTCTGCCCAGGCACGACCATCCCGATTGTCATCGAGCCCCACGGGGCTGGGCCGTTCACCTACACCGTTACGCGCACCACACCGAGTGACACCAGCACTTTCAGTTTCAGCAACCGTCCCGGCGGGATTATCGACACCCTTTGGGAAACCGTCGTGGAAGACAAAGTGCGGTATTTCGTTACAGAGATGATTGACACACGTTGCGCGTCACGACTGCTGGAAGACACGGTCACCATCACAATGCTTCCGCTTCACGGGGCGGACACAACTTTGCGGGACACGGTCCATACAGAAGACTTGCCCTACGTTTGGGACGGCATAACATTCACGAAAGCGGACAGTGTCGTATACACTTTCACCGGCACAAGTGTCTGCGACAGCACCGTCACCTGGGTGTTGAGCGTCATTGACACCACCGCACCCGTCACGCCGCCAGACATACCAATCGACACCGTCACGCCGACCGACACCATCACGCCGCCTGTCATTCCGCCAGACCCACCCACGCCGCCAACACCTGTGGACACGGTTTGCCCCGAAGCCGTGGACTATGATGGCAACCACTACGCCGCCATCCGCATCGACCACTACTGCTGGACGCAAACCAATCTGAAGTCGCTGCATTACAGTGACGGCCGCCCTATTGACGAACCCATGACGTACACCTCCGATTTCTATCCGGACAGCACCCTCAATGTCAGCGTTTTCGGCATGTTGTACACTTGGTATGCGGCCATGGACACGTCGACTGCGGGCACGCTCACGCCCAAGGGCCATGTGCAGGGTATTTGTCCGGCGGGCTGGTTCCTGCCCGACAAAGAGCACTATCAACTGCTCCAGACGCATGGTGCGCCCGCGTTGCGTTCACCACTTTATTGGCTTTACGACCGCGGCGGGGACAACAGTACCGGCTTCACCGCGCTACCCGCCGGCTTCTACAACGGCCAAAAGAAACGGTTCGAAAACATGATGACAGAGGCACGCTTCTGGTGCACAGAAAAAAACTTTTCCGACCCCGAATCCGACTTTTTCCAGCTCACCAACACCTGCGACGAGCTCAAAAATTCAGAATCCCGGAAGATTGATGCATACTCTATCCGCTGTATTTTAGAGGAATAACGGCAATTCAAATTTTTTACCAACAAAGAGTTGTGTATTAAGAAAAAAAGTGTACTTTTGCCGCCCGAAATAAAAAAGGAATATTAACATAAAAAGATAGAGAAAATGTCACGAGTTTGTCAAATTACAGGAAAGAAAGCAGTGGTGGGCAACAATGTGTCCCATGCCAACAACAAGACGAAAAGAAAATTCAAGCCCAACTTACATACCAAGAAATTCTACGTTCCGGAATTAGACGAGTGGATTTGGCTCAAGGTCTCCGCACACGGCATGCGCCATATCAACAAAAAAGGCGTCTACAGATGTCTCGTGGAAGCTTCTGAGAAGGGCATCTTATAGCATTACACTGCCACAAGCCATCAAGCTGCTGTAGTTACCAAGCATTACAGCAGCTTTTTTTTTAATTACACAATAAAAACACGTTTCTTTCGTATTCAACTGGTCAGACTGCAAAATAGCGAACTTTGAGAAAAATCATCCTCTCCATACTGTTTTTCCTTGGTCTTTTTGCCCATGATTTATATGGACAAAAAGGGGTCATCAAGGGGGTTGTGCAAGACGAGGAGGGCTATCCCATCGAAAACGCAGTCATACAGGTCTTGGACCACAACCTGCAGACCATCACCAACGACTACGGTCATTTTATCCTCAACGTGCCGGAGAATGTAGAATTAAAACTGCTTTTCCGGCAAATCAGCCATCGCGACACCATCCTGACCTATAAGCTCCGCACGAAGGAGACACATACCATCACGGTGGTGATGCAGACCATCGGCACTCGGTTGGAGCAGGTGGACATCCGCAGTTCTGCGGACAACGGCTATGTTCGCGTGGATCCCAAGCTCAGTTTCCAACTGCCCTCCGTCAGCGGCGGCATGGAGTCGCTCATCAAGATGCTACCGGGTGCATCCTCCTCCAACGAGCTGAGCTGGCAGTACAACGTGCGTGGCGGCAACTATGATGAGAATCTGCTATTTGTCAACGACATCCAAATCTACCGTCCCTTCTTGGTGCGCAGCGCGCAGCAGGAGGGCATGAGTTTCATCAACACCGACCTCACCGGCAACGTGCAGTTTTCCGCCGGCGGCTTTGAGGCCAAATACGGCGACAAAATGTCCTCTGTGCTTGACGTGCAATACAAAACTCCCACACAATACGGCGGCTCCATTTCCGGCAGCCTCATGGGTGCCTCCGCACATGCCGAAGGCCGTGTCGACAGTTGCTTCTCCTTTCTCGTCGGCATCCGTTTCAAGGACAACTCATTCCTGCTCAAAACCTTGGACTCCATCGTTGACTACAAGCCCCGTTTTTTCGATGCCCAAATGCTTCTAAACTGGGACATCACCAAAAAGTTCAGCATCAGCCTTTTGGGCAACTTCGCCTTCAACGATTACCGTTACATTCCCACCTATCGCAGCCAACGCAGCGGATCGGTGAATGACATCAAGTGGCTGCGCATCTACTTTGACGGGCAAGAAGCAGACAAATACCAGAACTATCTCGGCGGCCTCACCTTCAACTATCACCCATCCGACAAAACACAGCTTCGCCTGATTCTGTCTTCCTATTTCGCCAAAGAGAGCGAAACCTACGACATTCAGGGACAGTATTTCCTCAGCGATGTAGAGGCAGACTTAGGCAGCGATCAAATGGCACAAGAGGTCTCCGTGCGCGCCTACGGAACCTACTTGGAACATGCGAGGAACCACCTCACCTCCATTGTCTCCGCCGCCAACCTGTTGGGCGAGCACAAGCTGCCGCACAACACCCTAAGCTGGGGCTTCAAGGTGCAGAATGAAATCATCCGAGACCAGATTGACGAGTGGACCATGCGAGACTCGTCTGGATATACGGTGCCACAAACCTTTCCGACGCCTGGAGAGGTTGTGCCCTACGATGACCCCTCGCGTATTCTCAGTTTTGACGAAAACGACATCCTTTACGCCACCAACAACCTATGCACCTTCCGCATCACGGGATTTGTGCAAGATGTATGGAAAATCGACGACGAGACGCGCCCCCATTACATCCTCAACGGCGGTCTGCGCTTCCATTACTGGACCTTCAGCCCCAAGGAGTTCACGGTGTCGCCACGTCTCGCCTTCACCTACAACCCGCGCTGGCAACACGACTGGCTATTCTACGTCAGAACCGGCATGTACTACCAACCCGCCTTCTACCGCGAGATGCGCCGCCCCGACGGCACGCTCAACCACGACATCCGCTCGCAACGATCCTTCCAGGTGGTCGCCGGCACGGAATACAATTTCCAGATGTGGCGCCGACCCTTCAAGTTTACGGCAGAAGCCTACTACAAGTACATGGACCGGCTGATTTCCTACAACGTGGACAATGTGCGCATCATCTACAGCGGAGAAAATAATGCCGTGGGCTACGCCACGGGGCTTGACATGAAACTCAGCGGCGAGTTCATCAAGGGGCTGGAATCATGGTTCTCCGTCTCGCTGCTGAAAACTGCGGAAGACATCATCGGCGACTACTACTACGACAACGAAGGCAATCGCGTGGAGCCCGGCTATATCCCCCGCCCCACCGACCAACGCGCGGCATTCAACCTCTTCTTCCAAGACCACATCCCTGGATTCCCGCAATTCCGCGTTCATCTCAATTTCGTCTTCGCTTCCGGCCTGCCCTTCGGTCCGCCCAACGCCCCCGCCTATAAGCGGCAGTTCCGCACCACCTGGTATCGCCGCATTGACATGGGATTCTCATTCATGCTCCTCGAACAGAGCCGCGATCGCATGCGCCACAAGTCCGCGTTCATCCGCAGCATCAAAAACGCAGGCATCTACATAGAAGTCTTCAACGTGCTGGGCACATACAACGTTTCCTCCTATTTCTGGATCAACGACCTCAACAACGTACAGTATCCCATGCCCAACTACCTCACCGGCAGACTTATCAATGTGAAGTTCGCGGTGGAATGGTAGAGAAAGGCTCGCTGAGGAAAATCAACTATCAACCATTATAGCATCGGGTGCCGCGCGTGCGGAACACGCACCCCTGTTGCGCGACGCAATGGGCACAGCTCTTTCGCCTCTCGCCGCCTCCAATCTTGACAATTCCCATCATCGACTTGAGGGGCACCATGAGTCCCGAGTCGAGGAACGTGATGCCGACACGTTCAGCACGCAAACGCAAGGCAATCTCGCGGCTGTCCTCCAAGGATGTGCCGCCGTAGCCCGGACAGAAGCGGAAACCCAACCGCTCATAAGGCAGCTGGCGCTCAAACTCGTCGGCACATCGCTCAAGGTAAGCTGATGCCGCAGCATCGAAAACAATGGCATGAGTCATGTCCGTCAACTGCAGTCGCTTGAGATGGCGGTCGATTTGCGCACCCAATGTGGTGGCACACAGCAGATAGCCGTCCGCGCCCGACAGATGTTCCATATAGGCGGGATTGGCAAGCATAAACGACATAGGCTCTGTATAATGGGCATACAAATACTGGAAAACCGACATCTCCTCTACTTCCCGCACAGCACGTTCGATGCGCTGCAAGATATCGTTGCCCACCACCACGTCTGGCGGAAAACCCAGATATCGGAGTATGCTGTCCGTTAGTTCTTTATTTGATGATGCGTTTTTCATTGTTGGCGATGAAGGATTTCCAATCGGTGAACTTGGAGCCCCCGCCCACGACAATGCGCGACTGCAGATGGTGGCACACGGCGGCGGCCAAGGCATCTGTGGCATCCAAATAGTCGATATCCTGCGACAACGGGTACATGTGGCACAGCATGGCAGCCACCTGTTCCTTGGCAGCATTGCCGTTGCCCGTGATGGCTTGCTTGATCTTGCGGGGCGTATACTCGAAGACCTCCATGCCCGCGTGCAGGCAAGCGGCAATCACCACGCCCTGCGCACGCCCCAACTTCAACATCGACTGCACATTGCTACCGTAGAACGGAGCCTCGATGGAAAGGATGTCCGGATGATATTGCTCAATCAGGGCATTGGTTTTCTCCAAGATATATTTCAACTTGGCGTAGTGGTCAGACAGCTTCTTCATCTGTATCACACTGATCACCTCCACATCCGATTTATTGAGACTGGTATGCAGCACGGCGTAACCCATCACAGTGGTGCCCGGATCGATGCCCAAAATGCGATGCTCGGTCGTCCCTTCCATCACTTCTCACTTTTTTCGATGGTGAAATAAAGGCAACCATCCTCGTAATTGATAACAGCATGGTTCTGCACAAAGAAATCGTTACCAAGAATCATCTGAACAGGCTTTTTGTTCAACCGAACATACGCCATATTGATATAGGCGAAGTCAAGCAGTGCCATATCCTTGAATATGGGCCGTTTATAGCGGCCTATGCGAAAATCGGGGATGTCGGCCACACGCACCTGGAAATCATCGCCACCGATACCGGCCGTGACGCCCTCGTGTTCTGTGGCTTGAAGTTGCGGGAATATCTTCGCCGCGAAACTCGCATCCATGCAACTGTGGGAGGCACCCGTGTCGAGCACGATCCGCGCTCGAGTGCCGGCCACAGAGCCGTTGACCAGCGTATGGTAATCACCCTTCTCCAGCTGCATAACATGGAGTTTGACTTTATATTTTGTTGTTTTCCTTCTATTCTTCATTCTATTTGTGTGCAGTATCGCGGTAATCGCGCGCAATTCGCCGGCTATAGCCAACGTTTCTTCATGAAGAAGATGACCAGTCCTATCAGAATCACAGCACAAAAACCGACGACGATCAAGAAAGCGTATGGCGACTCCGCAAAAGGCAGGTTGACATTCATACCATATAGGCCACTGATGAAGGTCAACGGCAGCACAATGGTAGAGATGATGGTGAGCATGCGCATAATCTCGTTGGTCTTGTTGGTCTGCAACGAGTCAAAGGTGCTGGAGAGGCCGTCCACCAACTCGCCGTAGTCGTCAATCATATCCCACATCTTCTGGTAGAAGTCGAGGATATTGCCCCAGTAGTCTTCCATATCGTCGGCGAAGCCCCTGACATCGCCCGACTCGAAGAGTTTGAACAAGCGCAACTGCGGCTTGAACATAGTGTTGAGTTGGATGATGTTCTTGCGGAATCGAGAGATTTGCTCAATGATCTTCTCCGACTTGCTGCTGAAGAGTTCGCGATTGATAACGTCGAGTTCGGTGCCCATGCGCTCCACGAGCAAAAAGGTTTCCTTCATCATCCTATACAAAATATGGTAAAGGATGGCGTCGCTGGTGCCGCTGATGTCGTCCTCATCCTCCGGCTCGGGGTGGATTTTGGTGTAATTGAAGAGGTCCTGCACCACATAGTGGGAGTTGCCGACCGTAATCAGATAATCCTGTCCCCAGAAAATCTTGGTTTCCTCGGTCTTGACAAGCTGCGTGCGTTTATCCAACAAGGGGAAATGAAAGACAAGGAAGAAATAGTCATCGTAAATGTCGATCTTCGGACGCTGCACAAAGCTGGAGCAGTCGTCTATATCCAACGGGTGGAAATGGAAGTTATCCCTCAAAAAATCCAAGTCTTCGACTGTCGGATTCGTAATATGATGCCATTTAAAGGTCCCGAAATCGATGGTGTCAACCATTTATAACCTCCTTTCTTCTATTGGATTAATACTGACAAAGACTACATCTTGGTGTGGATTATTGTAAAGCGGGCAAAAATACAAAAAAAAAAGAAAAAAAGTTATTTTTGCGCCAATTTTAGATTTCTTATGAAAAACCACCTGCTACCCCTGCTCTTGTTGGCCGTCATCATTCTGGCGGTATGGTAT
>JAFZZK010000043.1 GCA_017615795.1 Bacteroidales bacterium | reverse complement strand
CGAGGTACAACGGATCGCCGTTTGCACCGGGTTCTTTCGTGCGGTCGAGAACGCAGATTCTCTTCACGCTCTTCGGCATCACAGCCATGAGGTACTTCACGCTGAAGGGACGATAGAGGTGAACGCTGACGAGACCGAGCTTCTTGCCGGCTTTGTTCTCCTTGTCGATGACGGTCTTGATGACGTCGGTGATGGAGCCCATAGCGACGATGACGTCGGTGGCGTCTTTGGCACCGTAGAAGGTGAACGGAGCGTACTCACGACCCGTGATCTTGCTCAGTTTCTTCATATATTTGGCCACGATGTCGGGAAGAGCATCGTAGTACTTGTTCTGCAACTCTCTGGTCTGGAAGTAGATATCCGGGTTCTGGGCGGTACCGCGGGTCACGGGGTGTTCCGGATTCAGGGCGCGCTCGCGATACTCCTTGAGGGCTTTCCAGTTAACGAGTTTTTCAATCTTGCTTTGGTCAGCAGCTTCCACCTTCTGGATTTCGTGAGAGGTACGGAAACCGTCGAAGAAGTGCATGAACGGAACGCGACCCTCGATAGCGGCCAGGTGGGCAACAGGAGCGAGGTCCATAATCTCCTGCACAGAGCCGGTGGCTAACATTGCGAAACCGGTCTGACGGGCGCTCATCACGTCGGCGTGGTCGCCGAAGATGGACAAAGCCTGAGCTGCCAATGCACGAGCCGACACGTGGAAAACGCCGGGAAGCAACTCACCGGCAATCTTGTACATGTTGGGGATCATGAGCAGGAGGCCTTGGGAGGCGGTGTAGGTGGTAGTCAAAGCACCGGCCTGCAGGGAACCGTGAACGGCACCAGCGGCACCGGCCTCGGATTGCATCTCGACAACCTTGACTGTCTCACCGAAGATGTTTTTTCTGCCGCCTGCGCTCCACTCGTCGATGTACTCAGCCATCGGGGAAGAGGGCGTGATAGGATAGATAGCGGCGACTTCGCTGAACATGTAGGCAACGTGGGCTGCAGCCTGGTTACCATCGCAAGTCATAAATTTTTTTTCTGCCATAACTTTAGTTGTTGTTTAGATTTTTATTGGTTTTTTGAAATTGATTGTTTTATCAAGTATTTGTGGTTGTGATAATTCCTCTTTTAACCCTTTTAAAATCTTGCTCTTTTTGCATTCATTGGTCTTTTCCAAAAAGCGTGCAAAGGTACAAAAAAAGTATGCACGGCGCGAAACGTCTTGCATGAATCGTATTTCATTAATATTCACCGCATTAAAAAACACTGTCAAGGTTTGGCAGGTGCGTTTTCTTACCGACAATTTTTGTATTTTTGCACGTTTTTTCAACCAACGACGAAATGTACAAGACAGGTCTCTATTTCGGTTCCTTCAACCCCATCCATATCGGGCATTTAGTCATTGCCGAGTACCTTTTGGAACATTCAGACCTTCAGGAGCTTTGGTTCGTGGTGTCGCCGCGCAACCCGCTGAAAGAGAAGAGTTCCCTGCTGGACGACCGGCAGCGGCTGCACATGGTCAACTTGGCCATCGGCGATGATGCGCGTTTCAAGGCCTCCGACATCGAATTCCACCTGCCACAGCCCTCCTACACCTGCCACACGCTCGTGCATCTGCAAGAGAAATTCCCCAACCGCAACTTTGCACTCATCATGGGGGAGGACAACCTGCAGACCTTTGACCGCTGGCTCAACCATGAATGGATTCTGGAGCACTACCCCGTCTACGTCTATCCGCGCATAGGCTATGACGGTGGCGAGCGCAAGGCACATCCGCACGTCACCTTCATTGACGCACCCCGCATCGAACTCTCCTCCACGCTCGTCCGCAACAGCATCCGCGACGGCAAGGAGGTGCGCTACATGCTGCCACCCAAGGTTTACGAATACATCGACGAGATGGGCTTTTACACTCGTCACTAAGCATAACTAACCATCACTAACTAAAACTCATCAACTATGACATTCAAACGTTACAACATCGAAAATCTGGAAATTCTCTCCGCCGGTGCCGAGGGCAAGGCCGTCGCCAAGCAAGACGGGCTTACCATATTCGTGCCCTACGCCGTGCCGGGCGACTTTGTGGATGTCGAAATCTACAAGCGCAAACGCGGCTACGCCGAGTCGAACCTGCTGGCCATCCGCACGCCGTCACCCGACCGTGTGACGCCACCCTGCGGGCATTTCGGCGTGTGCGGCGGCTGCAAATGGCAGATGCTCGCCTACGAGAAGCAATTGGAATTCAAGCAGAAACAAGTGGAGGACAATTTCCGCCACCTCGGCAAGTTCGAGTTCCCGGAGCTGCGTCCCATCATCGGCTCTTCCAAGCCCTACTATTATCGCAACAAGCTGGAATTCACCTTCTCCACCATGCGCTGGCTCTCCTACGAGGATCTCCGCCGCCAACAGGACGGCGAGTTCTTCGAACATCGCTGCCTCGGCTTCCATATCCCGGGCATGTTCGACAAGATTCTCGACATCGAGCACTGCTGGCTACAGGGCGCGCCGAGCAACGACATCCGCCTCTTCTGCCGCAGCTATGCCATGGAACATGACCTGCCCTTCTACGATCCCCGCGAGCGGACAGGACTGCTGCGCAACCTCATCATCCGCACCGCCTCCACCGGCGACCTGATGGTTGTGCTCGTCATAACGGACTTCAACGAGCAAGCCGCCGCCATGATGGAGGCCCTCGCACAACGCTTCCCCGAAATCACCTCCCTGGTCTATGTCATCAACACCAAGATGAACGATGCCATCTTCGACCTGCCCTTCACGCTTTTCAAAGGACAAGACTTCATCATGGAGGAGATGGAAGGCCTCAAGTTCAAGGTGGGACCCAAGTCGTTTTACCAGACCAACAGCGAGCAGGCGTACAACCTGTACAAGGTGGCGCGCGAGTTTGCTGACATCCAGCCCGACGAGGTGGTGTACGACCTCTTCACGGGCACGGGTACCATCGCCAACTTCGTGGCGCACCAAGCCAAGCGGGTAATAGGCATCGAATATGTGGACACCGCCGTCGCCGACGCACGCATCAACTCCGAGATGAACCACATCGACAACACGGAGTTTGTGGTGGGCGACATGGCCAAGATCTTCACCAACGATTTCATTGCCAAGCACGGGCGCCCTGATGTCATCATCTCCGACCCCCCGCGCGCAGGCATGCACCCCAATGTCATTGAGCAACTGCTCAGTATGGAGGTGCCCCGCATCGTCTACGTGAGCTGCAACCCCGCCACACAGGCCCGAGACCTGACCCTTCTCGACCCCAAGTACCGCGTCGCCGCCGTACAACCCGTCGACATGTTCCCGCACACGCAACATGTGGAGAACGTCGTGCTGCTGACACTGCGCTAAATCCCATTCCACAAGGAACACAGCCTTTTCGCTTAAGTTCTTGTGTTTCGTGGTTGTTATTTTTTCGTATGTTTGCGAAAAAACCACGTTATGAACTTATCGAAATACCCGCTGCTGAAAATACTCCCGCCCTACATTTCAGGGATATTTTTATCCTATTTCGGCAACTTGTCAGACGAAATCGTCCCCTTTTCACTCGTTGCCATCGTTGTTTTGTGGCTGCTCATGCTCCTTATGTTGCGTTTAAAACGCTACAAGTGGCAGTGGATAAAGACGGCAACGATGGCCTTGGCCTTCACTTTGGCGGGCGTTTGCACCACAACGCTCCATTTGTCGCCCCGCGTGCCACCCCGACAACGTACCGCCGCGCTGGAAAACCACGAGTTCATCGTACGCATTGTGGATTTCCCCGTACCCCGCGCACACAGCGACAAAGTGGTGGTGGAACTGCTTCAGACCGCCAACGGGACACCCCTGAATGAGAAGGCGTTGCTCTATGTGCAAAGAGACACCGTTGGCAACGCGGGAACAGTTGCACCCCTCCACTACGGTGACGTGCTCACCATCTCCACAACCCTCTCCGAGTTCGCAGCGCCCGCCAATCCGGATGCCTTCGACATGCGCCGCTACATGCAGCGAAGAAGGATTTTCCTGACGGGATATGTTTCCAACAGCGGCTGGCAATTCGCGGACAACGTGTGCCCGAACATGCTGAAGGCTTTCTCCCATGCCCTGCAACAACGGCTCGCGGCACGCTACGCCACAGCCGGCATGACAGGTCGCGAGCTCGACATCGTGCGCGCCATCCTGTTGGGCGACGACGACACTTTGGAACCCGAACTGCGCACGGCATACGCCTCTGCCGGCGTCAGCCACATTCTCTGCGTCTCCGGCATGCACGTGGGCATCATCTTCATGATTCTCAACTTCCTGTTTAAGCCCATGGACCTGTTTCCCAAAACACGCATTGCCAAAGCATTCCTCCTGATGCTCTCCATCTGGCTCTATGCCTGCATCACGGGACTGTCGCCGTCGGTGACGCGCTCCGCCACGATGTTTTCCTTTGTCACCATCGGCGGGGTACTGCGCCGCAACACCAATATCTTCCACAGCCTGATGGCATCGCTGTTCATATTGTTGGCCATCAAGCCCTTGCTTCTTTTTGAAGTGGGCTTCCAACTCAGTTACTTAGCCGTTTTCGGCATCGTGCTGACTCAACCCCGCATCGCCGGGCTGTATACTTGCAAGACCAAGGTGGGCAACTACTTCTGGGAACTGCACTCTGTCTCGGTGGCCGCCCAGATCGCCACATTCCCGATTTCAGCCCATTATTTCGGCACCTTCCCCAACTATTTCATGCTTTCCAACCTCACGGTAATAGCCCTCTCTTTTGCGGTAATGGTCACTGGCGTGGGACTGCTGTCACTGTCGTTCGTACCCTACATCTCCGACGGCATCGCCTTCCTGCTGACGTGGGAGATCCGCATCATGAACGGCATTGTCACTTTTGTGGAAGGATTGCCCGGAGCCGTGACCCGCAACATTGACCTCTCGGGCGGGCAGGTGTTGCTTCTTTACGTTGTCATCGCAATGGCCTATTGTGCAATATATTACCGCAAGCATGCATACGGTTGGGTCGCGCTCGCATCGTTGACCTTACTGGCAGGGACGTTCGCGCTGCGACGTGTGGCCATAGAGCGAAGGATGGAAATGGTGGCATACAACATTCGAAAGGTCAGCGCATTGGAGTTTTGTTACGGTGACGAGTGCTTTCTTTTTTCGGACTCCATACGCGATGCCGAAAGTTCTTACTATACCTATTCCGTCCAGAACCATGCACGCAAGTTGCATGCCAACTGGACATTCATACCGGTGGACACACCTCGCTATGATGCCCCCTTTCTTATTAAGCGCGGACCGTTCATACAATTTGGGGACAAATGCTATTATCTGTTGAAAAGGAAAGAGAAGGTGCTGCCTGTTGAGTGCCGACCTCGCATTGACATGCTGCTGTTGCAGCACAACCCCACCATGCTGCCCGAGGAGGTGGCCTTAGCCTTGGATTTCGCCACCGTCATGGCCGACGAGACCAACACGCCATTTTATAAGGAGCGTTGGCGAGCCTATTGCGAAGCGCGCGGGATTCCGTTCGCGGCACGGTGATGATGTTCAATCCTCTTCGCTTTTTTTGTAGAATCGCCAATCAACATATTATTCCTTTTGGCAACAATATAGAAATTAACCTGTTAGCCGATGACATTTGGCTTTAATATTAAACTTTAACAATGTCCGCACGAAAGTGCGGGCACCCAAAAACTCCCCTTCTTTTTTAAGAAGGGGTGGCCGCAGGCCAGGGTAGTAATATAAAGAATCAGAATACCTTAGCATGAGAAGAATGACAATTATCCACGGCATAGGAATCAAAGACCGCCCCGTCCATAACCTCCCTGCGAATCCGAAATTGTCGGATTATGCCCGCAACAACAGAAAGGCCGGCAATCTGGCGGAAATTGTGTTCTGGCTTCAGGTGCACAGGAAAATGTTCCACGGGCTCGATTTTGACAGGCAGAAGGTCATTGGGAACTACATTGTTGATTTCTATGTGAAACGTCTTGGCCTTGTCGTGGAAATTGACGGCGGCTCGCACAACGAAAAGCTGGATTACGATGCACGGCGCGACAATTTTTTGGAAGGACTTGGGTTAAGGGTGTTCCACACAACGGATTATGATGTGTTGCAACATGTGGATTTGGTGCTGGAGGATTTACGATACTTCATTGTCAAACATTACGAACACGAAGAGAATCCATAAGGAATAAATCTATATTAACTACCCCGCCCTACGGGCACCCCTTCTGGAAACCAGAAGGGGTGTTGGCTCCTCGCGGCACCGAGGTGCCACGAATATGATAAGTGCTGGGAAAAGTCACTTTTTTTTTGCGGGTTAGCATCAGTGTCTTTGCCTTCCTTTTTTTATTTGGGCGTGTCGCGGCGGCGGCGGGCTTTGCGCTTCAATTCCTCACGCATGCTCAACAGGCCCTCGGGCGTAGTTAAGAAACTAAGATTCACTGTTCACTAATAGCCATTAACTCTTATCTATTAACTTTCCAAGGCACTTCCCCATAGAGCACGCGGGCAGGGAGGCCGACATGCGGTGCGGACACGGTGTGAATAACGGCCAATTGCTAACGGCCAATGCCCGTATCATCCCTTTTTAACAGAACAATGCCACAATTTTCTCTAATGCCACCTGGGCGTGGCGCAGTTCGGCATCAAAGGTTTGGCCGCCCACGTGCGGGGTAAGGATGACATTTTCCATCGTGGCCAATGTCGTCATGGCCTCCGGCCATTCGTCCTTGGGGAGGTTTTTAAGGCGTGTGCTCTCGTATTCGAGCACATCGAGGGCGGCGGCGGTTACCTTGCCGGCACGCAAACCTTCTACCAGCGCCGCGCAGTCCACCACCAGTCCGCGGGAGCTGTTGAGCAACAGGAACGGGTGCGGCATCTTTTCGATAAACACACTGCTGATGAGATGCAGGTTTTCGGGAATATAGTTGACATGCAATGAGATCACATCGCAGCGGGCGCACAGTTCCTCCAACGAGACCATCCTGACGCACTCGTCGCCGGCGTTGGGATTATAGCGGTCGTAAGCATAAACCTCGCAGCCGAGGGCATGCAGCAGGCGCGCAAAAGCCGGACCCGTGTGCCCATAGCCGATGATGCCGTAAGTGTGCGCTTGCAACTCGGTGCCTTTGTTCTTCTCGCGCAGCCACTCGCCGGCACGCACCTCGCGGTCGGCGGAGGAGATATGCCGCAGGAGACCCAGCAGGAGGCCGATGCAGTGCTCCGCGACAGCGTTGGCATTGCCCTCCGGCGTGGAAATAACCCGCACACCCCGCGACTCCGCGTAGGCGACATCGATGTTTTCCACACCGGAGCCGATGCGCACGATGAAACGCAACGAGGGCTTCGTGTCCAAGAGGGCACGGTCCACCACAAAACGGCTGCGAATCACTAATCCGAACAAGTCATCGGCACGGGCGGCGAAAGACTCGTATGTGCATGTCATGTCCGTAGTGCAGACAAAGTCCCGCGCCCTAAGTCCTTCGGCCAGGGCGGGATGCACACGGTCGACGATGAGGATGTTGGCCATTATTGGTTGTCCCTTTCGACGTCTTTCTCCAGCTTTTCAATCTCCCGTTGCAGTCTGGCGGGCAGCTCGTTTTTCTCCATACACTGGTGGCATCTCATATCCAGCGTGTACATGCGGCCGATGCAGTAGTTGGAGTGGCGGCAGCCGCTGCGGGTCACCTCACCCGACTGGAGTTTGTTGACGAAGTCGGTGTCCTGGATCAGGGCGCGAGCCATCTGGAAGGCCACAAAACCGGAATCGAGCACCTTCTCCATATTGTCCTTGTCCACCATGCCACCGACATAGATGAGCGGCATCTTCAAGGCTTGGCGGAACTTCATGGCGGTGTCGTAGAAATAGGCGTCCTTGTAGGGCACGGTGGGGATGACGATGCGGCCGCCGATGTTGACGCCGAATTTCAGCCACCAGAATTTCTTCATATCCATATAATAGGCCATCGCCTTGATAGGCATTGCGCCGTGCATCACGTGCATAGGGGCTTTGCTGACGAAGCCGGCGGTGAGCACGAGAGCGTGTACGCCGAGACGCTCCAACTCCTGAGCCACCTTGATGCACTCGTCAATCTGCATGCCGCTGCGGAAACCGTCGTACATGTTGGTCTTCACCACGATGGCCATATCGTCCTTGGCCTCTTCCATCACGCGGGTGATGACGCGGCGCATAAAGCGCATGCGGTTTTCGAGGGAACCGCCATACTCGTCTTTGCGGTGGTTGGTATACGGGGAGAGGAACTGGCTGATGAAGTAGCCGTGGCCGGCGTGGACCTCAATGCAGTCAAAACCGGAGCGACGGCACAGGTCGACAGCTTTGCCGAAATCCTCGACAATCTGGTCGATTTCAGGGATGGTGATTTTCTTGGTGAAGGTGGGCGAGTAGAGGTTGAAGCGTCCCGACGGGGAGAAGGGTTTCTGCCCGCAGGTGGAGCGGTGTGTCATATTGCCGCAGTGCCCGATCTGGATGGAGGCCTTGGCGCCCTCGGCATGGATGGCGTCGGTCAGTTTCTTGAGTTCCGGGACAATCTCTTCGCGCAACCACAACTGGCCGTCGAAGGAGAGTCCGCTGCGGCTGACGGAGGCGTAGGCCACCGTGGTCATACCGATACCGCCCTTGGCGACGGCGGTGTGGTAGTTGAACAGTTCTTCGGTGGGTCTGTTGCCGTGGGCCATGTTTTCAAAGGCCGCAGAACGGATAGTACGATTGCGGAGTGTAACCGGACCGATTTGACAGGGAGTGAAGATGATAGATTCTGACATGGTCGTAATGAATTATTTAGGTATTTTTGTGAATATTTTCTGTGCGTTGAGAGTGGTTTGCTCCATGACTTTTTCCACGGAGACATCGAATATCTCGGCCATTTTCTGGGCGATGAGGGAAATATATGCACTTTCATTTCGCTTGCCACGGTGCGGCACAGGCGCCAGATAGGGTGCATCCGTCTCCAAGACGACATGCTCCAGTCCCACATGTGTCACAATGTCCTGCATCTTGCTGTTCTTGAAGGTGAGCACACCGCCCACGCCGAGGGCAAAACCGTGGCGCACGGCCCAGTCGGCCTCCTGCACGCCGCCGGAGAAGCAATGCATCACACCGGTAAGCTCGCCCGCCTTGAACTCCTGCAGGATAGCGATGGCCTCCGCGTAGGCGTTGCGAATGTGCAGGGAGAGTGGCATCTGGCGGTCGCGCGCCCAACAGAGCTGGCGGCGGAA
This sequence comes from Bacteroidales bacterium, assembly GCA_017615795.1. Lineage (GTDB taxonomy): Bacteria > Bacteroidota > Bacteroidia > Bacteroidales > WCHB1-69 > F23-D06. The sequence goes on along the minus strand of JAFZZK010000043.1, from coordinate 31,076 downwards.
AGCCTCTTTCTGCTCCGCCTCAAACTCTCGGCTCCAGTAGAAGTCCAACCCAATCTCGCCGACACCAATCACATTGGGGTCATCAAAATGCGGGGTCAGCAGGGCCAACTCGCGCTCGAAGTCTGCATTCGTGTCCTCGGGATGGAGACCCACCAAGGCGAAGATATTCTGGGGAAAAAGAGCCACAGCCTCCTGGATTTGTCCGGGCGTGGCACTGTTCACGCAACCCAACACCATCTGGGTGACCCGTGCGTCGAGGGCGCGCTGCACCGTTGCCTCGAAATCTTCGGGGTAATACTCGCGGTACAGGTGGGTGTGCGTGTCAATGTAATGCATATTTTTTAAAATGGGTGCAAAAATACAAAAAAGCACGTTTATAGCAAGTCGAGGATCTCTTGAGGCGCGGCGATGATGTGTTCCGCTTGTTCGCCCTCCAGTTCCTCTCGGGTACGGTATCCCCACAGCAGACCAACAGCCTCGACACCCGCGCGATGGGCGGTTTGCATGTCCACAGCGGTATCGCCGAGATAGAGCGTCTCCTCCGGCTTGTTGCCCGTGGTGGCAAGGATATCGTACACCACTTGCGGGTCTGGCTTGACAGGAATGCCCTCACGCTGTCCCATGAGGGCTGCAAAGGTGATGGAGGGGAAGAAGTCGGTCATCAACGGCGTAACGGCAAACTGTGCCTTGTTGGTGGCCACAGCGATCTTGATGCCACGACGCTGCAACTCTTCCAAAAGCTCTTTGACACCAGGATAGACGGTGGTTTTGTCGTACATGTGGATATCGTAGTAAGCCTTGAATTCTCGCAGGCAGGTTTCAAACATTTCACCCTCTTTCTGCCCCTCGGGCAGGATGCGTCGGATAAGCGTGGGCATGCCGTCGCCCACAAAATAGCGGTAGGCATCGACAGGATGGCTGGGGAATCCGTGGCTGGCAAGCACATGGTTGGCAGAGTCAGCAAGGTCCTCCAACGAATCAAGCAACGTGCCGTCCAAGTCGAATACAAGCAATTTCTTCATCTATGTCGGGTTTTATTGCGGACAAACGAAGGTTTCGTAGTCGAACGGGGAAACAAAGTCGCGAAAGGAGACACCATTGTGATCCTTGAGCGAGGTGAGCGGGTTTTCCACCTGCCAGTCAATGTTGAGGTCCGGGTCGTCGAAACGGATGCAGCCCTCGGAGGCCTTGTTATAGAAATTAGAACATTTATAGGCGAAAAGTGTATTGTCCTCCAACGCGGAAAAGCCGTGTGCAAAGCCTGCAGGGATGTAGAACTGCATGAAATTCCCGGCACTCAGCAGCACGGAAAAGCACTGCCCGTAGGTGGGGCTGCCGCGACGTATATCGACGGCAAAGTCGATGGCCGCGCCTTGCAGGATCCGCACCAACTTGGCCTGCGCGTAAGGGGGCTTCTGGAAATGAAGGCCGCGCACCACGCCTTTTTGGGAACAAGATTGATTGTCTTGCACCCAATGCTCGCGGATGCCAAACTCGGCTAATGTCCGTTCGTTGAAACTTTCAAAAAAATAGCCCCTGTCATCCTGGAAAACATCAGGACGCAGAACGGCCAAACCGTTGATATTTGTAAAATCGACTTTCATGAAGAATATTTTGGATAGTATCTGGTTATTGTCAGTCTTCGGAATTAGCTGCGATGAAATTTTGGTATCGGGCCAAGAACCGCGCCTTCGACAGAAAACCGATATAGGTGCGGTCGCGACCAATCACGGGCATGTTGAAATTGCCGGTGCGCTTGAATTTCTCGAGAACCACGGCAGCGGTGTCGTCTTCGTAGATGAACTCTTCGGGCTCGATCATAAGATCCTCGACGACAACAAGGTCGTAGAGTTCCTGCCGGAAAATAATGTCACGGTGGTCATCCATGACAAGGAGACCCATAAAGTGATTCTCTTTGTCGGTGACCACAAAAAGATTGCGTTTGCTCTTGGCAATATATTCTGTGTATTGACGCAATTTGCTGTGTGCGGGCACAGTGCTGATATTATGGTCGATGATATTATGCCACTGCAGCTTGCGAAGGGCGAACTTATCCTTGTTGTGGGTCTTGAGGTTGTCCTTCTCTGCCAACGGCTGGGTATAGATGGAGTATTTCTCGAACGGGCTGACGCTGAGATAGGAGCAGGCGGCAGTGATCATCAATGGGATGAGTAGCGTATAGCCGGTGGAGAGTTCTGCAATGAGGAACATGGCGGTCAGGGGAGCCTGCATCACACCCGTCATGACGCCGGCCATGCCCGCAAGGATGAAGTTCACATAAGGCAGATGTAATCCCAACAGGTTGTTGGCCAATCCCGCCACGAAAAAGCCCGTGAAGGCTCCTATGAAGAGTGTGGGGGCAAACACACCGCCAATGCCGCCCGCCGACGTGGTGAACGTAGTGGCAAAGACTTTCATCATGATGATGCCTGCAAAAGCCAGAAAAACAATCATCTGGCTGGACAACATCCCATTCAGCGGCGATCCAGCAAAAAGATTCATGTAGTCGCCGTTCAACAGAGTGTTGATATTGTCGTAACCTTCGCCATAGAACACGGGGAAAATATAGATAAGCCCGCTGAGCATGATCCCTCCCACGAGGGCTCGCACACTTGTCTGCTTGATGCGTTTCATCTGTTTCTCAATCCAGCGCGACACCCGCAGGAAATATACGGAAATGAGACCCGTGAGAAAGCCCAGGATGATGTAGAAAGGGATATTGCTGAGATGGAAGGCTTGGGTGGCATCGATGTGGAACATCACATCATGGCCCAAAAAGAGCAGGGACATGACCGTGCCTGTGGCGGCGGAGAGCAGCAACGGCAAGATGGCGCTGCCTGTAAGGTCGAGCATGAGCACCTCGAAGGTAAAGACAATGGCGGCGATGGGAGCCTTGAAGACAGCGGCCATGGCCGCGGTGGATCCGCAGGCAAGCAACAGTGTGTTTTGCCGGGCGTTGAGCCGGAAGAAGCGGGCCACGTTCGAGCCTATGGCGGAGCCTGTCAGCACAATAGGTGCCTCCAATCCCACCGAGCCGCCGAAGCCAACGGTGATGGCACTGGACACCATGGAGGAGTACACATTGTGGAACCGCAGCTTGCCATCGCTTTTGCAGATGGCCTTGAGCACGATGCTGACACCGTGGCTGAGGTCATCGCGCACCACGCGACGGACGAACAACAGGGTGAGAAAAATGCCCACAATGGGCAGAATGAGATAGAGGTAGTTCACCTGCGCGTTGGGGAAAGCGCTCCCCAAAGCCCGCGTGGTGATATGGACAAGATTCTTGATAATCACGGCGGCAGCGGCACCGAAAATGCCAATGATGACACTCAAGATGAGCACGATGGTGCGCCCTTTGAAATGCGTTGTGACAAAACGACGCACACTCGCCAGCCTCTTCAAGAACTTACGTTTTTTCATACTTGGAAACAGAGGCGCAAAAATACAAAAAAAACAGCCGGACGTGGCAGGTGTCTTGCCAGCAGAAGTCTCGGGTATCTACACGATTACTCCGCCAAGATTTCGCGAATCTTAGCCACCATATCATCCACGCCAAACCCAACCTCATGATGGATGTTAGGGATGTCGCCTTGCGCGATGAAACGGTCGGGGATGGACACGTGATGCAGTACGTTTTTCAACCCGTTTTCTTCCAAGAACTCAGCCACCGCAGAGAACAGACCGCCTTTTTCAGTACCGTCTTCCACTGTAAGCCAGACAGGGTATTTTGCGGCCATATTGCGCAGCAATTCCTCGTCGAGCGGTTTCAGGAAACGCATATCCACATGGGCGGGACAAAGGTTTTCCTCCGACAATTGGCCAAGTGCCTTGGTGACGTTGTTGCCCAAGGGGCCGATCGACAGCACGAGCAGACGCCCGCCTTCGCGCAAGACCCGTCCCTTGCCGATGGGAATGGACTGCGGTTCGTTTTGCCAGTCCACCAGTACGCCGCGTCCGCGCGGGTAGCGGATAACGAAAGGCAATCCGCCCTGCTTGGCATTGTGATAGGCTGTCACCATCATATTGCGCAACTCATGTTCGTTGAGCGGCGAGGCGATGATCAGGTCGGGCACGGCACGCAGGAAGGCCAAGTCGTATGCACCCTGGTGCGTGGCACCGTCCTCTCCCACCAACCCCGCACGGTCGATGCAAAAAACGACGGGCAGCTTCTGCAACGCCACGTCGTGGATCACCTGGTCGTAGCCACGTTGCAGGAACGAGGAGTATATGTTGCAAAACGGGACATAACCTTCTGCGGCAAGTCCTGCGGAGAAGGTCACGGCATGCTGTTCGGCAATGCCCACGTCGAAGACACGTTCGGGATAAACGTCGTTCATGATGGTCAAGGAGCAACCCGTGGCCATGGCAGGTGTGATGCCCACCACTTTATCGTCCTGACGGGCAAGCTCAAGAATGGTGTTCCCAAACACATCCTGGAATTTTGGAGGCATGCCCTCCGTGTGAGGTTCAATGATCTGCCCCGTATCGGGATTGAACTTGCCGGGCGCATGGTAGGCCGTCTGGTGCTGCTCAGCCATCTCCAGTCCTTTGCCCTTGACCGTGAGCACATGAAAGAGCTTCAACCCAGGCAGCTTCTTGAGCCCCTGCAGGGTCTTGACCAATGCCACGACATCATGTCCGTCGGCGGGACCAAAATAGCGGTAACCCAAACTTTGGAACCAGTTGCTGCCGCCCAACAGATAACCCTTCAGCCCGTTGCCCATCTTGCTGAAGAAGTTGGTGATTTTGTTGGACTGTTTCGAATTGAAGGTAAAGAGATTCCAGAGCCGGTTCTTGAATCTGTTGTAAGCCGGCGACGTGGTGATGGAAAGCAGGTATTTGCTCATGGCACCGGTACTCTGGTCTATGGAAATTTTATTGTCGTTGAGGATAACCAACATGTTGACATCGCGATAAGAGGCTTGGTTCATGGCCTCGAACGCCATGCCGCCGCCAATAGCGCCGTCGCCGATGACAGCGATGTGATTGCGTTGGATATTGCCATCCATCTTGGCAGCCATTGCCATTCCCAACACCGCGGAGATGGAGGTGGAGGAATGTCCTGTGCCAAAGGCGTCGTATTCGCTCTCCTCACGCCGCGGGAAACCGCTGATGCCGCCATAGCACCGGTTGGTGGCAAAGACATCCTTGCGTCCCGTCAAAATCTTGTGGCCGTATGCTTGATGCCCCACGTCCCACACCAACCGGTCGTCGGGCGTGTTGAACACATAATGGATGGCCACGGTGAGCTCCACCACCCCAAGACTGGAACCGAGATGGCCAGGATGACGGGCGGTCTGCTCGATGATGAACTGCCGCAGTTCATCGCATAGCTGCGGCAGCTGTTCCACCGACAGTTTCCGCAAATCCTCCGGTGTATGTATGGAGTCGAGATATCGCATAATTTAGGATTGGATGGTCTGCCTGTAAAAATCGAGCATTTTTTCAGTGATTATCGTATTATTGTGCTTGACAGAGATCACATCACGTGCATTTTCGCCGATAATCGAGCAAATGTCGGGCGTGGCGATGCACTTGTCGATGACGGCGAGAAACTCTTCGGGCGTGTCAGCGATGAAAAGATGCTTGCCGCTCTCCACGGCAAGTCCCTCGGCACCCACGCTGGTGGTGATGACAACGCGACCCAACGCCATGGCTTCGACAATCTTGATACGAATGCCGCTGCCGGACAGCAAGGGAACGACCATGAAGTCATGGTCGAGCATAAAAGCATTGGCATCGGCCACAGCACCGGCAATGGTGACATTAGGGTCATGACGCTGCTGAATGCTCCCGGGAATATTACGGCCCGCCAGAGTGAAAGTCAACTTCGGATATTTCTCGTGAATGGCTGGCCACACATCGTCCAAAAACCACTCCATCCCCTCTATATTGGGAGACCAATTCATGCTGCCGATATGGCACAAGGAAGGATTCTCCGATGGGATATAGTCGTCTTCCACCTCATAATTGTCCATGTCAATGCCAAAGGGCACTATAGTGCCGAGCACATTCGGGGCTGTGATGCGAAAATAATTGAAGTCGGGTTCGGAAATGGTCATATAACCATCGACAACGTTGAGAATCTGTTCCTCCACACGGCGCAATTGGTTGCAGTTGGTCCTATATACCCATTTGCGGAAAAGATTGCTTTCGTTGGAGGCCAGTCTTTCCCAAATCAAGTGCTCGATATTATGCATGCGCAACACCACTTTTGCCTTGGAATGGCGGCGGATGACAGGAATATAGGGGGTCATGTATATCGATTCTACATGAACGATGTCAAAAGACTCCGACGACAGGATCTTGGCTAATTTGTCGGCCATTTCCTTGCTGTAGAACCTGGAAATCTGGTAGGAGTTGCGGTGCAACAGGCTACGCATGGCAGCACCGGCCTTGGGTGTCGTGTCTATATACACAGACTCGAAGCGCGTGCGGCGCAAATAATCTTCGGGAAGAGCCTCTGTTTTGACGGGATGCTTGGGCGTGGAAACAGCCAGCACCCTGACATCTTGACCGCTGTCAAGTAAACCTTGGGTGATGTTGTGCATGGCGATGCAACCGCCGTCCACTTGCGGCAAGGGAGGCTTATGACAAAGTTGTAGTATCTTCATGTCGTTTTTTGGAGAAGAGTCTTATTGTTTTGATTCTATCGATGAATTTGGAATATGTGTCAGGGGAAAGCACCGCCGAGTCGGTGGTTGCGTGGTACGTGAGGAAAACGCAAATGGGGAGCAAGATGAACGAAGAAAAGAACATGCCGAACCACACAGGCCAGACACTGCTCTTGGCGATTTTCTCGCCCATAATGGAGAGGGCGAAGTAGATGGTGAAAAAGACCACCGTAACCACCAACGGGATACCGATACCGCCTTTTCGAATGATAGAGCCCAACGGGGCTCCTATAAAGAAAAAGAGCACACACGCCAGCGAGAGGGAGAACTTTCTAAACAATTCAATCTGATATGACCACATGTAGCGCGTGCGGAAATCCTGGTCTTGATAGGCAAAACGCACAGAGTAGATAAAGGAACGCGCAGCATTCTCGGCAAAGGAGAATATCTTAAACTGTTGATCACTGGTCATTTCCGCGATATCGCATTTTCGTGAATGCGTGATGGTGTCAAATCGTGTGGAGTCGTTCTTAATAAAAATGTTGAAATAGTACAAGTTGTTGAAGAACGCATCGGAAGCACCGTGCGCCAACTGCGTGATTTCATTCTTCATCGTGTCTATTCTCTCTGTAAGCTGTTCGATGGACAGAGCCGTGGAGTGGCCCTCGTAAAAGCTTTTATCGACATTGCCCATGGTGAAAGAGGACATGTCGAAACGCTTATACTGCTTGTCGAAGGTGGCACGGGTAAGCGGATAACGTCCGTTAGCATTGACACCGCCCTTATGCGCGTAAGGACTTTCATCCCAGTAGGAGCCGTCGCGAAGCGTAAACACCAGATAATGCTTGTCTGGAGTAACTCGCATGGTGCCCTCCGTGGCGTATGTGACAGACGTGTTTCCCATACGCCGCGAGTGATCATAAATCATAATGTCCTTCACGGTTTCCCCATCGGGCATCTTCTTGCCCACGCGAATGGAGTAATTGTCGAATCCTTCATAGAAAACGCCCTCCTCGATGCTAAGAGAAGGCTTTTGTTCTTGTATGTCAAACAGCAGCATCCTAAGCCTGATCGTTGCCTTGGGAATAACCTGGTTGGAAAATTCGAAGGCGACAAGGGCTATAATGAACGACAGCACAAAAAGCGGAGTCATCATCTTACGGACGGAGACACCTGCAGACTTCAATGCCACAATCTCATATCGCTCACCCAAATTACCGAATGTCATCAAGGATGCCAAGAGCACAGCCAATGGGAAGGCCATGGATGTCAACGTGATGGAGGCATAAAAAAGCAATTTCAACAGTACACTGATTTCCAACCCCTTCCCCACTAGTTCGTCAACCCATTTCCAAAGGAACTGCATCAATAGCACAAACAGGGAGACGAAAAAAGTCAGCACGAAGGGGCCGAGGAAGTTCTTACAGAGGTATCTGTTGATGATCTTCACGATGACATGCCATTAGTAATCGCCAAGGGAGGTGAGGGGCAGTTGGGCGAGAGCGGCTTCAGCCTGTTCATCGTTTGGCGGTGTACCATGCCACTTGTGCGTTCCCATCATAAAATCGACACCTTGTCCCATTTCAGTCTTCATAATAATGGCGACTGGTTTGCCATTACGAGCCAATGTCTTGGCTAACTTCAGAGTCTGGACACATTTCTTCATGTCGTTGCCATCCATGTCGAGCACCATCCAGCCAAAAGCCTCGAACTTGGCACGCAACTTGCCGAGGTTCATCACCGTGTCGGTAGGACCGTCGATTTGCTTGCCGTTATGGTCAACCGTCACAATGAGGTTATCCACCTTCTTGGCACCTGCAAACATGACGGCTTCCCAAATTTGTCCTTCCTGGAGTTCTCCATCACCGGTAAGCGCGTAGACAATATGGGGGTCCTGGTTCGCTTTCTTGGCGAGAGCGGCGCCAATAGCCACGGAAACACCTTGTCCCAGCGAGCCGGAAGCAATGCGGATGCCGGGCAGGCCCTCCACAGGCGTCGGATGACCCTGCAAACGGGTATGGAGTTTGCGGAATGTGCCTAATTCCTCCACCGGAAAATATCCCCTGCGCGCCATCACGCTATACAGGACGGGCGATATGTGACCATTCGACAGGAAAAACATATCCTCACCTGTGCCTTCCTTGGTGAACTTTGCGGGATCGATATCCATCACCTCAAAATAGAGGGCAGTAAGAAAGTCGGCGCAGCCGAGAGAGCCGCCGGGATGTCCCGACTTGGCATCGTGCACCATGCGTATGATGTCGCGACGCACTTGGGCTGCAATGTTTTGTAATTCTTTGGTATCCATAATAGGGTTGTTTAATGATTACAATTCAACGGCGGCGGCAATAGAGGCGGCAATTTCCTTGAATTCCTCATCGGTGAGCTTCACGCGCTCAGCCTTGAAATTCAGGTCGCCCACCCCATTGATGGGCACAAGGTGAATGTGGTTGTGCGGCACGTCGATGCCGATGACCGCCACGCCCACGCGGTTGCAAGGAACCGCCTTTTTGAGGCCGATGGCAACCTTCTTCGCAAACAGCATCATACCGGCCAACAGGTCATCAGGCAGGTCAAAGATGTAGTCGTTCTGCAACTTGGTCACCACGAGCACATGCCCGCGGGCAATGGGGGAAATGTCGAGGAACGCGAAATAACGGTCATCCTCCGCGACCTTGTAGCAAGGAATTTCACCCTTGATGATCTTGGTAAAAATAGTGTCTTCCATAATGATTGTTTCAAATTAACGGGAAACGTCAAGAATCTCGAACTGAATCTGGCCTGCCGGCGCGTTAACAGTCACCACATCGCCCTTTGACTTGCCGATAAGAGCCTTGGCAATGGGGCTTGACACGGAAATTTTACCCGCACGTACATCCAATTCTGACTCTTGCACGATGGTATATGTCATCACAGCGTTGTTCTGGACGTTACGGATTTTGACGATGGAGTAGATGAGCACCTTAGAGACATCGATCTTCGACTCGTCGAGCACGCGCGCATGGGCAATGGTGTTCTTGAGATTCGCGATTTTCATCTCCAACATACCCTGAGCCTCCTTCGCGGCATCATACTCGGCATTCTCAGAAAGATCGCCCTTGTCGCGCGCGTCAGCAATAGCCTGCGTGACACGAGGACGTTCCACATGCTCAAGTTGGTATAATTGTGCTTTCAGGTCGTCAAGACCCTTTTGGGAGTAGTACTTAATGTCTTCCATAATTGTTTTTTAATTACACAAAATAGAAGAGGCTTTGGAAAGCCTCTTCTATTATAACTAAGAAAGGTTTAAAATATTACAAGGAAACCTTGATACCAATAACATGGTTACCTCTCCACTGGTGCGTGAAGCGATAAGCATAGTCGATGTAAATACGGCTGCCCGTATTACCCTTCTTGAGAGGGATGACAGCGGTTGCACCGACTGACGGACCGGTGAAGAAAGAGTCGGAGTTGAAGAGGATGGCGGAAACGATTTGCTCGCCATTCTCATTCACCTCATGAGCACGGGTCACGTTCTCGAGGGCATAGCCCGCGCGAATCATGAAATAGTTCATGAAGCCGTATTCAATACCGATAGCGAAGATGTCGCGGGAGTAGGAGTTTGCCGTGAAGGAACCGGCGAGCGTCAAACGATGTTTGGCCTCATCGCGGGTAAGACCCTCTTCAGCGAGTTCTTCCTTCGACATGGAGGCATATTCACCGCCAAACCACAAGAAGTCGTAGCTGACGCCGATAGCCAACATGGAGGGCAATTCATATTCGGCGGAACGAACCTCAAGGGTCTGCTCGGTACCGGTGTTGTTGATGACACCACGAGCGGAGAGACCGTCGCCCTTGTAGGACATCGGGAGACCGATGTTCTTCAACGTAACGCCAATCTTGAAGTTCTCGAACTTGCCTGCAATGTACTGCACACCTGCATCGATAGCAAAACCAGTGGCGTGAAGGTCAGCGATGCGCTCGTTGATAACCTTCAAGGAGATACCGCCCTTGATGAAATTGTTGAACGACTTGGCATAGTGAATGCCGATGATGGAGAGGGAAGGACTGAATGTACCCAAACCGCCTTCCGGTTGAGCCACAGTCGTGATGGGGATATTACCAAAGCCCATGGTGGAGAAAGAGACACCAAGCGTACCAAAATCTCTTTTCTTGCCGAGATGCTGGGCAAAAGCCAGAGCATTGATGTTGATGCCACAATTGGAACCCACCAAATATTGGGTACGGTTGAAGGCAAAGTCCGTCTTCTTTACGAAAGTCAAACCAGCAACATTCGAGTAAACAGATTCAAGGCCTCGTATTTCAGCCACGCCGGCATTGGCCATGCCGTTGGAGCGTGCCCACGGGTCAATCAACAAGTGGGAGGCACCAGCCTGACCGGAACGGTCGCGGTTACCAGCCAGCACGCTGTAGGACGTGCCGACTGATATTAATGCGACTAAAACGCAAATTATTAATGACTTATATGTGTTTTTCATATTCCTTGTTTTTTACAATGTTGATAATTTTAGAAACCATTTAAGTCGGTAGGACGCATTGCACAGAAGAACTTGAGGGTTCTTTCGCCGATGCCGTCGGCCTTGACATGGATGATATACACACCACCGGAGATGGGGATGTTAGCGTGGTTCTTGAGATCCCACTGCACGTAAGACGAACCAGCGTCACCCTTGGTGAGTGTCCTGATGAGCGTACCATTGACGGTATAAATGGAAATCGTACATTTGGCCGGAAGATTCACAATTCTCACATAGTTCTCCAAAGCGTTATGTTCGTATTGGGAGAAACCATAGTAAGGATTGGGGACAATATTGATTTCGTCAAGGACCGTTTGAATCTCCTCAGCAGACTCAACCTTTGTAGGAACAAGGTTCTTCGTCGTAAATTGATACAAAGGATAACCATCGTTTAAAGAAGCGTTAGGAGACTCTGACGGATCATTGTACCAACGAGAGGAATATCTCAAATACGGACGGGAGACACGAATCTTAATAGTCGCATCGCTGGAAAGCCAATCTTCTTCGCGGTTGATGGTCTGCATCGGAATGCTGGTCCACATCACATTGTTGAACAACTGCATCTTCTGACGCATTCTGCCATAGTCAGACATATTGGTAATATTGACGAAAGAGTTGAATTTAGCCTTCAACCAAGTACCTTCGTCATAAGGACCACAGTCATAGAAAGGCAGATTTGTGCCTTCAATAGTGCCGCCATTACCCTGCCACACCGTGCCGCCATCATTAAAGTTACGCTTACGGGAGCTGGAATAATAGGGCATGCTACAGGTGTTTCCGGAACTGCCCACCACATATATGTAGTGGCGACCGCCATTGAGAGGCTCACCGAATAAGACACCGTATGCATCACGGAATTCATTGTACCTTGTCTCGCTCATAGCGATGGGCTTGCCCGTCTCTTCATCGAGAATAAGCTCTCCAGTCTGCAAATTGCGATAGTATGCATAGACATCCGTCGGATTGAAGATCATGTCGTTACCATGATTCAGGGTGTCAGCGGAATTCTCTGCAAACATGATGTTCAGGCGTTCGCCGGTTTCCACATTGATCGCATAACCGGGGAACCAGCCAAAACCAGTCTCTTGACCTTGTGCAGGATTTGTCTCTGGAATGCCGTATTTGTCAACAGAAGGACATTTCTTCGGCTCGTGACGAATATTATGATAGATAGTGCCATGGAAATCCTGGTTGACAATATAGTTGGCGTCAGCGGATGCATCACCAGCTTCGAGAACGATGGCACGGGTCCATTTGCTCTTGTCAGGAGTAAGTACGATATCCACAGAATAGAGGTTGGTCATAGTCTGGTTATAACCGGCACGTCTTGGCACAGCAGTCATATCTGAAAAGAGGAAACTAAAGTAAGTAGGCAGAGGTTGTCCTCCCGGACTTTCAAAAAGCTGATCATCAGTCACAATATAACGGGCCTGAGGACCACCATCATACGGAGAGGAAAGCACATAGGGAGACCATGTGCCACCAATGATATTCTCAAACTGTTGATTCGGATCTTTGAATGCACGGCTGGTTTCATTATCATTCAGAACACCTTCAGGAACAATCATGCATGCATCTTCAGTACGCCATTTTGCATATTCATCTTCAGCACCATCCTGGCCGTCAGTATGACCATGAAAAGCCCAATCGTACCATTTACCTGTGGAATACTGACCGGAGTGAATCCAGTTGGCAGGATAGTCGCCTTCGATATCGACGACACCTGACAACCAAGCGGAACCGCCATTGAAGTCAATGGAAGAACCCACGAAGTCAACTTGACCAAATTTATGCAGGTTGCTGAAATTGTAGCCATTGGCACTACTAGCAACATAATCGTCAAGATCTTTTTGATAGATCTTAAATTGGGCATTCTTCAATGAAACAGAAATACCAAGATCAAGGAAGAGTTGTTCATTGGTCATACTAATGGGAAGACCTGCCGTAGTAACACGAGAAATGCCGATTTCCGCGAGTTCCTCATCAGAGATTTCGTCAGAAATAATCAGCTGCCATTCCGTACTGTCGTTCACATCCTCACTTACAGAGTTGGGCAGGAACTTGATGTAATAGTCGTACGGCTTCACTTGTAACGGGTCAATGACTTGAATGTTCAGCGGCCCGTAATTGTTCTTGTACTGAATATTATTGTAAGTGTTGTTAGCAAGGATATTATCGCGGCTTTCCTCCGTCATGTCGAGGAATAAACCTCCGTTGCCTTGTCCTTCGAGACGGGTAATCATCGGTTGGTCACCATATTTGGCATGCAGAATGTCGTTGACAGGTTTGTGCGGTGTACCGGTGTAGACCTTGATATTACGACGTCCAGCGAGATACGGTGTTTTCTGACCATCGAGATAGTCGGTTTCCATCTTAAATTCCTTATAGCAGTTGTAGCCATAAGCCAAGACAAGGAAGTAATACTGTTTGTGGTTGACAAGCTGTTTGTTGGTACCTGTAGCGAACTTGTCTTCCGTCACACGGAAGGAGTGGAAGATACCTGTATTGCTTCCGTTCACCATTTCAGTAGCGACAGAGGAAGCGAGAGCTTCGTTGTAAACCCAGTTTATGAGTTGACCCGCTTCATCCTCAATGTCGCATTGACCGATCAAAATGGCCTTGCTTGCATCGTTGAGGTCAGTGACGCTGACAGAAGAACTAGCCAATTGATAGATTTGATAACCCTGGAATTTATATTGACGATCTGACGTGGAAAGCGTGTCATATACAGATACCGGAGCAATGGTCTCGGTTATGATGGTGTCAGGAGTGCCGTCAGCATGATAGGAATAAACCGTGTCATGTGTGCTTATAAGGGTTGTTCTGGTAAGAGTGTGTGGAATTTGAGGATCCAGCTCTTTATAGGATTCGTGGAAGTTGTTGCTGTTTTTATCCTCGTTGGAGATATAGAGGATGAGCTCGTTCTCGAGTTCGCGGATGGTGATATCCGGAGCATCAGGACCGTCAAGGGTCTTGAAGCAGTTCTCGAAGAGGGACTGACACTTGTCGTCAGCGAGTTTCAGCAACTCAACGGAAGCCTGGGCACCACCCTGGGAAGCTCTTGCCCAAGGAATACCAACGGTAATATAGTTGACAGAACCGGGTTTGAGGGTGAACGGTCCAGCAGACTGCATGAAACGACGGTCTTGGGGAGCGTTGCCCACATTGGCTTCGGTCCAACCATCGGAACCATACTGGCTGGGAACAGGGTCAACACCTTGGGTACCCCAGTTACAGACATCGGAAAGAGCCGGGAACATGAAGTCACAGTCTGGTCCATTACCGCCATTGGAACTATGGGCATTACCACCATATTTCATTTTGGTATTGTCTTTCCAGACACCTTGCAGCATGTTATAATACTCGAAAGCCACTCTCGGGTCACCCGTCACAGAATTGTCATTATTGTGATACACGAAACGTCTCATACCGAAACGCTCGTTATCAGTAATCTGGTCACCAAAGTTGACACCATTGATAGCCATCTGGTCTTGAACAAAGGCACTTCTGAGGAATCTGTCGCAATAGCCCGGGAAAGAGGCACTGTCAGCATAGAACTTGGGGTTATCGCGGTTGTCGGGATCCATGTACGGGCCTTGGAAGAAGTCGACACCCACGGCAGGCGGTTGGTCGCCGTAAGCCTCGATTTGACCTGTACCGTCGACATTGGAACCGTTATAGCAATAGCCAAGACCACGGGCAACGTCACAACCTACATAGTCATCCTTTGCATAACCCAAGTCAGGGTCAACCCATTGGGAGAAGAAAGTGTTGGTAAGAGTATAGGTGGAACGGTTAATAATCTCGTAAGAGTAGAACGTCATGTTGTTGAGTTCGTCGTTGGTAGCAAAGCCGAAAGCCTGTCCACGGATTTCAAGGCCGATAGGGCTACCGCTGGACTCGGTGTGGGCACCGGCGTTGTCGTTGAAAATCCAAAACAGCGTCTCGTCACCTTTCAGCACATGGTCGGCATAAATCATACCGTTGGAATTGTGCCAGTCGTCGCCATAGTACAAAACGTCCTCCGGAGTACGGGGCAAGGTGTGTGCTGCCGCAGCCGCAATATTGTCCTCCGTCCACGGACAAAGGTCGTTATTGATATCATAGTAAGGATAATCACCGGTTGCGGGATCATAAACGCCATTCCCATTGACATCTTTAAAAGGTGCCAGGTAATAGGAGTAACCTTCGTCACCATGAGCTGGCCAGTTGGCGATGCTGGAAGGCATCACATAACCGGATGTTCCATGGCTGGAGATGTGTTCGTCAACTTCGGCACGAGTGATTTTGAAGAGCTTATCGAATTTGATACACATTGTTTGCGTTGTACTGGCGCCTTGAATTTTCAGAGGGCCTGTCCAATAGTCATCACCCACTTGTCTGAAACGGACGGCTGCCAACTTAAGCTGGCCGTTGATGTCACGACCGCCGATCCACAAACCGGCACTGAACATGGAAGTCTTGCCGGAACCTCTCGGAACCTCATATTCAGCGACCTCCTTAAACCACATGGTACCACCGGTTTCCAAGTAAGCACGAACATTGTTCACCGTCAACTCGTTGGAGCTACTTGCCGGAAGGCAGGTGGCCGACTCGTCCTTCGGTGTGGAAGATTTACGAACAACTCCCTTTTGCTTTTCAGCATGTACTGATCCTACGAACAGACATGCTATCAGGAGCATCAAGCAGAAAATTTTGTTATTATTTTTCATATTTCTATCTTTTTTATATCAAACCATTAAAAACCGAATTGGACACCTAAGCTGACACGGATAGGACGGCTGTAGTTGTACGGATTTTGCACTCTCATCTGATAGTAGTTAATGTAGGAGGGTACATACACCTGGGAGTTGATAGCTTGCTGATATTCAGCAGCGGAGAGGTAACCATCGTCGTCAGGGTTGCCGGTGTAGTCATACACGGAAATCACATTCTTGAAATTGAAGAGGTTCTGGATGTCAAGATAGACCGTCAGATAACCGGGTTTCGCGGACTTGGCGTTGCCGTCTTTGTCCTTGGCGTTCTTGTTCATGTTGAACACGAAGGTCTTGTCGATACGAAGGTCAGCCTGGAATTGCCACGGGGTGTTGGAACCGTTGATGGAACCAGCGAGCTGGGAGGCAGTACCGCTAACGATCGTGGAATACGGAGTGCTGGAACGGGTGTAGGGCGTTCCGGAACGAGCGGAGAACAGAAGGGAGATACCTGTGTTGGCGAGCCATTGGATTTCCTTGATGGTCGGCTTGCCGTCTTCACCCATGATTTCCTTCTTGCCTTTCGGACCGTCATACTCAACACCATCGCCAAAACGATAGTCGAGGTTGACACCAATGCTGTGTCTTTGGTCGAAAGAAAGGTTGGTCAGCGTTCTCAAGTTCGGCTGGCCGGCAGCAAGAATGTTCAACTGGGAAGTACTTCCGGAACCGGTACCCTTTGCATATTGCAACGTATAGTTGGCGGAGAGGGTGAGGTTCTTGGTTCTGTTCATTCTATAGGAGAAGGTCACACCTTGAACTGTACCGAAGTCGATGTTCTGGTAAGAATAATAGGTGTTCGGATATGCACCGGAGAAACGATAGGATTGAATCTGGTTACGTTTCTCAGAATAGTAAGCGCTGATACTGATAGCGGACTTGGCACCAATCTTCTGACGGAAACCGATTTCATAGTCGATGGACTGTTGCGGTTTCATGTTCGGGTTGTTGATAATATCGTTGGCAGAATTTCTCTTGGAGATGAAGAGATAGTCAACCGGGGAAATCTGCAAGTTCGTCGGACGAGAGGTAATGATGTTATAGTGAGCATAGAACAGGGAGTTGTCGGACACCGGGAAGGAGAAGGAGATACGGGGCATCACGGACCATTGCGCTTTATAGTCGGTGAAAGCGCCGGACTCAACCTTGGTGATACCGCTGATAAGTTCGTTGTTCTCGTTGAAAAGCGGGTTCTTCAAGATAGGACCGTTGACATAGAGGGAAAGGTCTGTTTCCGGGTCAGTGACCTCGTTACCGGCAGCGTCGTACCAGGTGTCACCACTACGGTAACCCACGATGGATGTGGAGTTCAGCTCTCCACCCTGGATGTCAGCTTCGCTCATGTAGACATCGTTGCCGGAGTAGTAAACCACCCAGTTGTCTTGAGCGTTGCCCACGAAATTAATGTCTTTGTTGATGTTGCGCAATTCGGCAACGGTGTAGGCTTCGCGGAACAGATACGGATCTTTCAAGACCTGTTGGTTAGCATCGAAACGGTCGACACGCAAACCGACATTGAACAACAAGGAGTTGATGGCGAACTTGTCTTGGACATAGAATGCCATGTAGATAGGTTCGTAAGCACCAATGTTGTATGTTTTTTGACCATACTTGTCAACACCATTGAAAAAGTCGTCAATAGTGGTCTTTTTGTGGGTCTTGGCACCCGTATAGTCGTAGCCATAGTAGCTGACCAGCGGATTGGAACCGGAAGAGGTACCTAACAAGAGGTCTTCGGCAGAGAACATGCTGATGTCGAAAGTGCTGGGATCATAGCTGTCAATGTCGATCCAGTCGTCACCATTAGGATCAAGGCCCAACTCAGTACGGATATTTCTGTCGAAAACAGTCTGGTCGGAGAGGCTGATCAAGCGGTTGTAGTCAACCGTGAATTGCTCGCCATCGTCGGTAACGATGGGGTGATCTTTGTCAAGCTCGCCAATATGGGAGTTGGCTTGGTTACGCATCAAAGTCCACAAGGTGATAGGAGCGATGCCATAGCCACGATAAGTCAGCTTCTCAAAGTCGTAACCGAACTTAAGCTCGTGGTTTTGGATGTTCATGGAGATGCTGGCCTTCAAGCCGATTTGCTCGGTCTGTGACTTGCTGTAGCTGCCATAGACATGACCCGGGGAATAGTACATGGAATAGATGAGGTCGGGGGTGTCGCCATTGCGGAGACCACCGAAAGTCTGGTACATGTCCAAGTCGAAAGGAACGGTATAGCCGAAATAGCTATAGAGATCCTCCAACGGGAATTGCTCAAGCAAATTGAGGTTGTATTGGGCGAGGATGGGGTTGACATTATAATCCGGATTAACTTTGAAAGTCACAACGGAGTCATACCAACCCTGGAACTCATTGACACCATAAATTGTCATACTGGAACCATCCTCTAACGGAATATCAAGTTCATCAGTGTAGGAGTAGCTTCTCACCTTGGTGGTGTTGAACTGGCCCACATAGCCATATTCAAAGAGTCTGTCCTTATGTTGCGGAGAGTAGGATCTGCCATCCACACGGGTGTAGTTTGCGTTGATGTCATACATGACGTTCTTCAGGATGCCGTTACCCGTGGTGTCGGTGAAGACACGGTGGTTCAAACGGGCGTTCACACGCATGGTACCCTGGGTGGCGATAGGATTGTTCTCCACGTTGAACAAAGCATACGTGGTGCTCCATGATCTTTGTTTCACATACTCATAAGATCCACCGAGAGAGAGTCTGACGTTGTGTTTCTTGCCCAATTGGAAGTCGAACTTGAGTTGTCCGAGGTAGTCCCAGCTGCCGGCGTTCTTACGGACACGGCGTTTGTGGAAAGACTCGCTGGTCAGGTAGCTGCCCTCTTGGTAGAAAGCGCCATACTCTTCGTTGCTATAACGCAACGGATGGGCGATAAGCTCGTCAATCACGTCTTGGTTGGCTTCCCAAGTGCCGCCACGGGCAGGAGCTGCGTCATGGTCGTAGGAGACCTCACCGCTGAAGAGGAAACCTATACGGGTGGGGTCTTTTTTGGTCTTGCCCTTCAACAGCGGACCGGAAAGGGAGACTGCACCCAAGAAGTTGTTGTAGCCGTCGATGGAACCCCTGAGCTCAACAGAGCCGTGGAAATCCTTAGGAGCGGACTTTGTGGTAATGACAGTAAAAGATGTACCGTCACCATATTCAGCGGGAATACCACCCTGAATCAACTGGGCTTCCTCGATGGATGCCATGGAGACACCGCCGCTACCACGGACACGGACACCGTCGACGATGGTCTGCTGACCGTCGGAACGGTTACCACGAACGGAGGTCATAGCACCGTCCACACTCGACACACCTTCCAAGTTGGCCAAAGCACTGGTGACGGAACGACCCGGCGTCGTCTTCAGGTTCTCACCGCTCAAACGAGTGGTGGAACTCGTGTTATCTTGGTCGAACACAGGCGGTTCGTAGATGATAATCACCTCGTCCAAGTCACTGGCACAGTCAATGGAAAAGTCGACGAACATCACTTGTCCGGTGGCTACCTTGACATCCGTCTTTCTTTGTGACTTCTTGCAAGTCATCTGAGCGTCGGCGACCAAGTCGTACGTACCTGCCTCAACGCCAAACATTTGGTACTCACCCTTGTCATCGGCCATAGCCATGTTCACGGTCTTGTCACCATTCTGAAGCAAAACCCTTGTATATGCCAAGGGCTCTCCTGTCTGGTCTGTGACCTTTCCCTTAATCGTAGAAGATTGCGAGAATGCTACGCTTGTGAAAAGAATGATCACTCCGAGTGTTAAGAGTAATTTTTTAATCATAGCCATTATTTTATATTAAACATTAGATTTATGCAAATTTTTAAGGGTGCTAAAATATAAAAAATATCGTTTGTTTGCGCCCTCGTTTTTTCGTTAATTGCTAACAACCTTGTTGAAAATACATATATTATTGATTATCAGTTAACTAAATTTTCTTTTGAGTATTTCTGAATAAATAACGCCCTTATAGAGCTCTTTTTCGTCAAAATCGAGAACCGGTATTTTTCCAATCTCATTATCAACGATTTGCGAAACAGGATCAACAACTTGTGGCTGCGAATCCCCCTCTCCGCCTATTTCGGGTTCGATCGTCTCATACGTGAAATATTCGGTTTTGTTTGGCGAATTTGTCGCAGTTTGTTGCATTTCGCGAACACTTCTCTGGAACGTCCCCGTCTCATACTTTTCCGACTCATTTTCCATTTTATATGGAGGAGGTGTGACCACCTTTTTCTTCTCGCCCGCAACAGCTTTGATGATATTGGGAACCAGCCATATTCCCAACAATATGAGCAGTGTAATCAGTTCTTCCATAAATGATATAGTAGTAAGTTAAATAAAATTGTATATATATTATTTTGTATGTTTTCTACACAGACAAACAGCATCAAGGGTCTTGGATCTTGGTACTCTCGATTCTCTCAACCCCTTCGTCCTTGGCCTTGGCGATGCTGACATTCAAATCAAATCCGACCAACAGAGCCAAAGAGCTCCAATTTATCCACAACAATATGGCAAAAAGTGCTCCAAGAGAACCATAAATGAGGTTGTAATTGGAGAAATGGGAAAAATAGAAATTCAACGCCCACAGAATCACGACCAACGAGATGGTACACATGGACGATCCCGCCGAAAAGAACCGGTAGTTGCTTTTCTGAACGGGTGCGATGTAATACAACGCACTCACCAAAAAATAGAGCGCGGCAAACACGAGTATCCACTTGATTCCATGCACCAGGAAAAAATAGCCCCGAATGGGGGTGCCCAGACGGTTATGTATAAAATCAAGCAGGACGGATGAAAATATCAGCAAGCCCAATATCAAGATGATCGCAAAAAATCCCACGACCATGATGACAAAACTCAACCACAACTGCCTAATAAAACTTCGTTTTTGGACGTTGAAATACGAGGTGTCCAGGGCGGCGAGCAGACCGTTGCTGCACAACACGCCGAAATAGATTCCGAATGTCAGCATCAGTGTGGAGAGGGTGCCGTTCTGCACCGTCACCACCCCCGTGATGATATCGGCCACGGCCGGCCAGGCATAAGTGGGTATCAGAGAATGCAACAACGAGATCAACTCCTGTTGCACATTCTCTCCAAGAAAAGCGATGGCCGAAAACAAGGCAATGATCATCGGCACCAATGCGATGAAAACCCGGTAGGTCAACGCTGCGGCCCGCTGAAAAATCACACCTTTGCTCATCGATTGCGCGAAGAAACCCATCACATCATATACAGGCATGTGCTGAAATCCGGGCAAAGTCAATTTCCTGGACTTCAGGATCAACTTGCCTAAAACGGGCACATTTTCGAGGTTGTCGCCCCAAGCCCGCAATTTGTCCTGTATTTCTTTGACACTCAGAAACATTATTCAAACATGGTGGGGATTTTCGGGATCCTTATGTTGCGACAGCGTTTCATCGGCTACTTTACAAATTTCAAACTCAGATCGAGGCTACTGATATGATGGGTAAAGGCGCCCACGGAGATAAAGTCCACCCCTGTAAGGGCGTAGTCGCGGAGGGTCTCCTTGACAATGCCACCGGAGGCCTCGGTCTCATAGCGGTGGTCAACAAGTTTGACGCCTTCGACAATAAGCTCGGGTGTGAAATTGTCAAACATGATGCGATGCACGCCGCCATGAGCGATCACCCTGCGCACATCGTCAAGGTTGCGGGTCTCGATCTCGATTTTGAGATCCAAGCCATGTGCACGTTGGTATTCGTTAGCCGCGTCTATGGCCTTTTCGATGCCACCCGCAAAATCTATATGATTGTCTTTCAGCATCATCATGTCATAAAGGCCAAAGCGGTGATTGGAGGCTCCGCCCACTTTCACGGCATATTTCTCGAATATGCGCATGTTGGGGGTTGTCTTGCGGGTGTCGAGCAACGTGACGTGCGTATCCTTCACCATTTCAACATACTCGTGCGTGGTAGTGGCAATGCCGCTCATGCGCTGCATGTAGTTGAGCACGTTGCGCTCGGCAGTGAGCATACTGACGGCAGGCCCGTGGAGCTTGAAGACGACATCTCCCTTATGGATAACGTCACCATCCTGCATGAAGCACTCCATCTGGATAGTCTCATCCACCTGACGGAGCACCTCGCGGGCCACGTCAACGCCGCAAAGGATGCCATCCTCCTTCACGAGCAGTTTCATCTCACCCATCACATCTGCGGGGATGCAGGAGAGAGAAGAATGGTCGCCGTTGCCGATATCTTCTTGCAACGACAGTTGTATCAATTTCTTGGCTTGTTCGTTAAGTATCATTTTTTTACGATTATTTCAGGGGTTTCGATGATATTGCTTTCATGCAAGGCGCGATCCACCAGTTGGCATCGCAACTTGATGGTATCGAAGGGGGAATAGTAGTTATTAATAAACGTTAAAATGGAAAGTTCGCCTTCGATGCTCTCGGGCACGTCATCGCTGAGGTAAGGCACGCGCGCGTGCAGCGGAGTGGGCAGTTCTATTTCCACCCACTCGCCCTGCCGTTTTTCAAGAAAATCAATGAAAAAGTTGTAGTAATAGGTGGAATCCGGGGAAAAAACACCGGTAGTATCACGAGCATTCAGGCCAATGTCGCCATCCCCGTCTTGGAAGGCGATGGTCAAGTTGGCCTGGTTGTCGTGTCCAGAACCGTCATCCACCTTTTCAAGGCGCACAAACTCAATGTGCGGCACCTCGGAATAGTGTTCGCGATGCCTGCAACCTGCAAACAGCAGGGCACAAAAGAGTATTATCCACCACTTCTTCATCTTAATAAAGGTTAAAACACCCTACTCTACCCGCACACCGTTCACGAAGTCGATGGACGACTGGATCAGTTCGTGCATGTAGGTGTCGTTCTCCACGAACGGCACAAAGGTGCGGTATGCTTTGACAAACTCCTCGATGAATGGAGAAGACTTGAGCGGTCTCCGGAATTCGAGAGCCTGGGCGGCATTGAACAGTTCTATGCCGAGGATCTTCTCGACATTATTGACCACCAAGTAGCACTTCGTGGCCGCGTTGGCACCCATGCTGACATGATCTTCCTGGCCTTGTGACGACTCGATGGAGTCGGTGGAGCACGGCATGGTGAACGCTTTGTTCTGGTTGACGATGGAGGCGGCGGCGTATTGCGGGATCATAAAGCCAGAGTTGAGGCCCGGGTTCTTGACCAGGAAAGAGGGCAGTTCGCGCTTGCCGGAAATCAGTTGGTAGATGCGGCGCTCGGAAATGTTGCCCAACTCGGCCATTGCGATGGTAAGGAAATCGAGCACCAAGGCCAACGGTTGGCCATGGAAATTGCCGGCTGACACCACGATATCCTCGTCGGGGAACACCGTGGGATTGTCTGTGACGGAGTTGATCTCGGTCTCGACCACGTCGCGCACATGTTGGATGGAGTCTTTCGTGGCACCATGCACCTGAGGGATGCAACGGAAAGAATAGGGATCCTGGACGTGTTCCTTGTGGCGCTTGATAATCTCGGAACCTTGGAGCAATTCCTGGAAATGGGCGGCGGTAATCAGTTGGCCGGCGTGTGGGCGCACCAAATGTACATTGAGATTGAACGGCTCAATGCGTCCGTCGAAAGCTTCGAGGGAAATGGCGCCGATGATGTCGGCCAGCCAAGAGAGCTTTTGCGACTTGATGAGAAGCCACACCGCGTAAGAACTCATAAATTGGGTGCCGTTGAGCAGTGCCAGTCCTTCCTTGGACTGCAGCGTGATCGGCTCCCATCCGAATTTCTCATTGATCACTGAAGCAGGATATTTCTTGCCACGATAGTAAACCTCGCCCATATTGATGAGGGGCAGAGAAAGATGTGCCAACGGAGCCAAGTCGCCGGAAGCGCCCAGCGAACCTTGCTGATACACAACTGGATACACACCATTGTTGTAAAAATCGACGAGACGTTGGATGGTCGCCAACTGCACACCGGAATGTCCATACGAGAGTGACTGTATCTTCATCAACAGCATCAGCTGGACAATCTCTTGGGGCACCTCGTAACCGACGCCGCAGGCGTGGGAGACCACCAGGTTGCGTTGCAACGTAGACAGGTCTTCCTTGGAAATGGAACGGTTGCACAGGGAACCGAAACCCGTGGTCACACCATAGATCGGTTCCTTCTCGACCTCTGTTTTCTTGTCAAGGTAGGCACGGCACTTCTGCACCGCATCAATAGCCTCTTTGGAAAGTTCAATTTTCTGGCGGCGCTCCACAATCCTGGCCACCTTTTCAATGCTTAAAAACTTGGTTGAAATTTGATGTCTTTTCATTATAATATTATTAGTTAGAATTCGTTATGATGCAGTACGCTAAATGTGCAACAAACATTTTTTTTAGCGGTTGCAAACATACATAAAAAAATCGGTTTATGCTACCATCCATGTTAAAAAAGACGACGGCGAATCTTAAAGAGACACATGCAACTACGCGATATTTTTTGTATGTTTGCGCCTTAAATTTTTGAACGATGTTACAGATACAACTTTTACGCGAAAATCCACAGGAAGTAATTGATAGATTGAAGATTAAAAACTTCGATGCCACGGAATTGGTAGCCGCTGTCCGTCAATTGGACACCGAGGCCCGTAACCTGAAAAAATCGCTCGACGACAACCTCATGGAGCAAAACAAAGGTGCCAAGGAGATTGGCAAGCTCTTCAAGGAAGGCAAGCGCGACGATGCCGAGGTACTCAAGGCCCGCATGGCCGAGCTGAAGGAGACCGAGAAGCGTGACCGCAACCGCCTGCAGGAGGTCGAGACCGAGTTGCAGGAGAAGATGGTGCTGTTGCCCAACCTGCCCAACGCAGCCGTGGCCCCTGGCAAAGGTGCTGAAGACAACGAGATCGTGTACACCGAGGGCGATGCCTCCAATATGGGACCTGATGCCCTGCCCCACTGGGACTTGGTGAAGAAATACGACATCATAGACTTCGAGCTGGGCAACAAGATCACGGGAGCCGGCTTCCCGGTCTATAAAGGCAAAGGCGCCCGCATGCAACGCGCCCTCATTGACTTCTTCCTCGACAGTGCCATTGAGCATGGCTTCACGGAGATCCAACCTCCTTACATGGTGAACGAGGATTCTGCCTACGGCACCGGCCAACTACCCGACAAGGAGGGCCAGATGTACCACTGTCAAGTTGACAATTTCTACCTCATCCCCACTGCCGAGGTGCCCGTCACCAATATCTACCGCGATGTCATCCTCAAGGAGAGCGACTTCCCCATCAAAAACTGCGCCTACTCCGCCTGTTTCCGCCGCGAAGCCGGCTCCTACGGCAAGGACGTGCGCGGTCTCAACCGTCTGCACCAGTTCGACAAAGTCGAAATCGTCACCATTGAGCACCCCGACCGCTCTTACGAAACCTTGGAGAAGATGACCAATTATGCCAAGAGCCTGCTCACCAAACTGGGTCTTCCCTTCCGCGTGTTGCGTCTCTGCGGCGGCGACATCAGCTTCACTTCCGCCCTCACCTACGACCTCGAAGTCTATTCCAAAGCCCAGCAAAAGTGGCTGGAAGTCAGCTCTGTGTCCAACTTTGAGTCCTATCAGGCCAACCGCCTGAAACTGCGCTTCAAGGATGCCAACGGCAAGACCCGCCTGGCGCATACCCTTAACGGCAGCGCCCTCGCACTACCCCGCGTGCTCGCCGCCATCCTCGAGAACAACCAGACCCCCGAGGGCATCGTCGTGCCCGAAGTGCTGCGCCCCTACACCCGCTTCGACATCATCAACTAAACGTCATGAAACGCCTCCTCTTCGTACTCCTCGCCCTGCTGTTTTGCGGCCCCATCGTTGCGCAACAAAGCGACGATGAGAAACTTGCCATGCAGTATTACAAGGACAAGGAATTCGACAAGGCCATCACCCTCTTTGAAAAAATCCAGGCCCAGAAGCCCAACTCCTACATATATTATTACTATTATGCCTCCTTGATGGAGCTGGAGCGCTACGCCGACTTGGAAAAGCTGTGCAAGAAACAGGTCAAGTCTTTCCCCAACGTGCAACGCTACAAGGTGGACCAAGCTTACGCTTACGAACGTGCGGGGGAAAATGCCAAGGCGGAAAAGATCTACCAGGACCTCATCAAAAACATGCCCGCCAAAGAGTTCTCCGTGCAAGAGCTCTACAGCGCCTTCTACTCCCGCTCCAAATTCGAGTACGCCATTGAAGCCATCCTGAAGGGAAGACGGCAACTCAACAATCCGCAACTACTTTCCAAGGAGATCATCACGCAATACCAACACCTCAACCAAACCGACAAAATCGTGGAAGAGGTGCTCTCGTTGGTTGCCAACGATGACGAGAAGCAGCTGGAGCCCGCCCAAAACGCAATCCAAAACCTGTTGCTCGACGATGAGGACAACCGAAAGTACATGCTCGTGAAGAGCACCCTGCAACGCAACTCCCAAAAGGATCCCGCCAACATCAGCTACATGAAACTTTTGCTCTGGGTCAACCAATTGCACAAGGAATACGACGAAGCCCTGGTTTTGGCCAAAGCCATCGACAAGCGGCAGAAAACGGAAGGCGTCAACGTCTACAACTTAGCGCTCACCGCCGCCGACAACCGTGACTATGAGACAGCCATCGAAGCCCTCAACTACGTGGTCTCCAAAGGCGAAGACGCCAGCAACTACATGCGCGCCAAGATGAAAATCCTTGACGTGCGCTACCAGCAGCTCACCGAAACCTACCCCATCAAGATGGTGGATGCCATCAACCTCGAACGCGACTTCAAGAAAGTGCTCGACGAAAACGGCATTCATTCCGGCACAGCGGACTGGATTCGCAAATACGCCCACTTGCTCGCCTTCTATGTCAACAAGCCACAGGAAGCCATCAATGTGCTGACGGAAGCGATGAACAACTCCACCCGCGACCCCAAGGAAAAGAACCAATTCAAGGTTGACCTTGCCGATGTGCAACTGTACATGGGCAATGTCTGGGATGCCACCCTCAACTACTCGCAAGTCAGTAAGGACCTGCCCAACGACGACCTCGGCAACGAGGCCAAGTTCAAGAACGCCAAACTCTCTTTCTACATCGGCGAGTTTGAATGGGCCAAAAGCCAGCTTGACGTGCTCTCCTCCGCCACCACGAAACTCATCGCCAACGACGCCATCTACTTCTCCTTTGTCATCTCCGACAACCAAATGGAAGAGGAAGAAGAGGATGAAACAGACGCCGACACGACCTACCTGCTCTTTGAAAAGCATTCCACCAACCCGCCCTTGCAGAAATACGCCGAAGCCGACTTCCTTATCTTCCAGAACAAGGACGACAAAGCCATGGAAAAACTGGATTCCGTCATTTTACTTGCGCCCTTCGGCACACTGGTCGACGACGCCCTTTACCAGAAGGCCCTTATCCTGATCAAGCGCAAGGACTACCTCGGCGCCGAAGCGCTGCTCAAAAACATCATCGAAAACCATGGCACCGAACTGTTAGCCGACGATGCCACTTTCACGCTTGCGGAGGTGTACGAATATTACATCAAAGACCTTCCCAAGGCGATGGAATACTACCAGAAGCTCATGAAAGAGCACAGCGGCAGTCTTTATGTGGTGGAAGCGCGCAAACGGTATCGCGCCCTGCGCGGCGATAACATCGAATAATCTTATAATCAGATATTTACTATCAAAATAACGATTGGTTGAAAAGACCCTCACAGAAATACTCATACTCTGAAGTCAAGGCCAAGAAACGCTTGGGTCAGCATTTTCTCCAAAATGAGGACATCGCGCGTCAAATTGCGGAGGCGGTACGCACGCCCAATGCCCACGTGCTCGAAGTGGGTCCCGGCATGGGCGTCCTCACCAAATATTTGCTCCAACAGCCCTTCGCCTCCCTTTCCGCCGTCGAACTCGACGAAGAGTCCGTGACATACCTGCAAGAGCATTTCCCGCAATTGGGCGACAACCTCATCGCCGGTGACTTTCTCCAGATGGATCTCGCCGCCCGTTACCCCGAAAAGTTCGTCATCGTGGGCAACTTCCCCTACAATATCTCCTCCCAGATTCTTTTCCGTCTGCTTGACTACCGCGACCAGGCTGTCGAGCTGGTCGGGATGTTCCAGAAGGAGGTCGGGGAGCGTGCCACTGCCGGCCCCGGAAACAAACAATATGGCATCGTCAGCGTGCTGCTACAGGCGTTCTACGACACCGAATACCTCTTCACCGTCAACGAGAACGAATTCAACCCGCCGCCGCAAGTAAAGTCTGCCGTCATCCGCGTCACCCGCAATTTCGACAAGAAACTGCATTGCGACGAGAACACTTTCAAGACGGTAGTCAAGACCGCCTTCAACTACCGTCGCAAAACGCTACGCAATGCCCTGCAGTCGATGCCCTTCCCTCCCGACATCGTGTCCACCGACCCCATCTTCACCAAACGCGCCGAACAGCTGTCCATTGAAGATTACGAGCGGTTGAGCAGACTGATCTGATTTTACATTTTGATAATCGGATTATTAAACATTTCTTCATGGATGCAATCAAAATAATTCGTATGTTTGCATCGGAAATTAATCATTCACGAAAATGAAAAAAATCCTTTATATCAGCATCTTGATGTTATTGGTGACCGGATGCCAGTCACAGAAGAAAATCGTCTCTGTCAACAAGGAGACCAACCAGTTCTCCATGCGCAAGGGTCAATATTGTGAGATCATGTTCCGCACGAATGCCTCCACGGGCTTTTGGTGGCAGTTGGTGAACGAGGATGAGATCACCATCGTCGAGTCGGCAGGCGACCGCTACGAAAGCGACGCTCCGAAGGGCATGGTAGGTGCCTCCTCCAACCGTTACTGGAAGTTCCACGCCAAAGAGCGGGGCACCCAGACGCTGAAGTTCGTCTACGCGCGCGACAACCAACAAGAGGCCATACGCACCCGCGAAGTCACCATCACCGTCAAATAATGCCCGCTCCCCATCTGTTCGTCGCCATCCCCGCCATGGACGAATTGGAGCTGCTGCCCCTTACTCTCCAAGATTTGCGGGATCAGGAGAGCGCTCCCCCTTTTGACGTGTTCATCTGCGTCAACCAACCCGACGACTACTGGCAACAGCCAGAGAAAAGGGCTGTTTGCGAACGCAATATGCAAACGCTGGACTTGCTGAGATCAGAAACTCAAGATTCAAAATTCACAACCCAACATCAAGAAGGGACAGAACTTCATGTATTGGATCATGCATCGCCGGGACATGGTTGGCAAGGGCGCAAACGCGGTGTTGGATGGGCTCGCAAAACTCTGTTCGACAACATTTTACAGCAGGCTAAGCCTGACGACCTCATTGTCAGCCTCGATGCCGACACGCGCGTGCCGCCCGACTACTTGCAAATTGTGACCGCTGCCATGACATCGCACCCCGAATGGCCTGCCCTCTCCGTGCCATATTACCATCCGCTAACGGGCGAGGACACCCAGGACCGCGCCATCCTGCGCTATGAACTCTACATGCGCAACTATGCGCTCAACCTCCTTTGCATTGGCAGTCCATACGGTTTCACCGCCTTGGGGTCGGCCATTGTGATGCGCGCGGGCGCATTGCGCAAAATTGGCGGCATCACCCCCGTGCAAAGCGGCGAAGACTTTTACCTGCTACAGAAATTCTGCAAGATGGCACCCATCGGCAATTATTGCGACACAACCGTTTTTCCGTCCGCACGCCTCTCCGACCGCGTAAACTTCGGCACCGGCCCCGCCCTTATCAAAGGAAAACGCGGCGACTGGGAAAGCTATCCCATCTATCACCACAGCCTCTTTGAAAGCATCGCCGAAACTTATCAATCACTGCCCAAACTATACCGGGAAGACGTGGACACTGTTTTTCTCGTTTTCTTGCAGGAACAGTTCAAAGAGTCAAATCTTTGGAACACCATCCGGCAAAATGTCACTGATTTCCGGCATTTCGTGCTGGCTTTCCATCAAAAAGCAGATGGCCTCCGCATTTTGCAGTATCTTCGACAAAAACATCGCGACAATCCCATCGAGGACGACGAGGCACTCTACGGCAACCTGCGCCACTGGTTGCCCAGCAGCTTGCCCGAATGGTATTCCGAAAACACCCGTATGGAGACCTTATCCGTCCCACAAATGAATGAAATCCGTGATGTTTTATTCAACTTAGAAAATGAATATCGTCGAAAATGAAATTTAATGGCAAAGAAATGAATAAAAATAGTATCTTTGCACGCTTGTTTCAGCAACACATAACAAATTAAAAATAAATCATTTATGGAAAAGATTAAAATTGGTATCAATGGATTCGGCAGAATCGGCAGACTTGTTTTCAGAGCCACCACGGAAAGAGACGACGTGCAAGTAGTTGCTATCAACGACTTGTTGGACGTTGACTACATGGCTTATATGTTGCAATACGACACCACACACGGCCGCTTCAACGGCACCGTGGAAGTGCAGGACGGCATGTTGGTTGTCAACGGCAACAAGATCCGCGTCACAGCCGAGAAGGATCCCGCCAACCTGAAGTGGAACGAGGCTGGTGCCGACTACGTGGTGGAATCCACGGGTCTGTTCCTGACCTCCGAATTGGCTTCCGCACACCTGACCGCAGGTGCCAAGAGAGTGGTGATGTCCGCTCCCTCCAAGGACGACACGCCGATGTTCGTGATGGGTGTCAACAACCACGAATATGCCGGCCAGCCGATCGTCTCCAACGCCTCCTGCACCACCAACTGCCTAGCTCCTTTGGCCAAGGTCATCAATGACAACTTTGGCCTTGTGGAGGGTCTTATGACCACCGTCCACGCTGCCACGGCTACGCAGAAGACCGTTGACGGTCCTTCCAAGAAGGACTGGCGCGGCGGCCGTTCCATCCTCGGCAACATCATCCCCTCCTCCACTGGCGCCGCCAAGGCCGTGGGTCGTGTGATTCCTTCCCTCAAGGGCAAACTCACGGGTATGTCCTTCCGCGTCCCCACCGTTGACGTCTCCGTCGTTGACTTGACCTGCAAGATCGAGAAGGCCGCCACTTACGACGACATCAAGGCCGCCATCAAGAAGGCTTCCGAAAACGAACTCAAGGGCATCCTCGGCTACACTGAAGAGGCTGTGGTCTCCACCGATTTCCTCGGCGACAAGAGAACCTCCATCTTCGACGCTGCCGCCGGCATTATGCTCAACGAGCATTTCGTCAAGCTGG
>JAFZZK010000042.1 GCA_017615795.1 Bacteroidales bacterium | reverse complement strand
GGTGTATATGGACTTCTTCCCGCGTGCCTCCAAGCGGAGCGGCGCCTGGATGACCAACTTCCGCGAGCAGTACTACGACCGCGACGGGAAGAACATCATCCCGGTGGTCTCCCTGGTGTTCAACTTCACCAAGCCCGCGGGTGACAAGCCCTCCCTGCTCAACCTCGACCAGCTGGAGACGCTCTTCCACGAGTTTGGCCACGCCCTCCACAGCATCCTCTCCCGCTGCCATTACCGCTCGCTTTCCGGCACCAACGTGCCCCGCGACTATGTGGAGATGCCTTCCCAGTTTATGGAGCACTTCTCCGTGGAGCCCGAGGTGTTGAAGATGTATGCCAACCATTACCAGACGGGCGAGAACATCCCCGAGTCGCTGGTGAAGAAGATGGAGGCCGCCTCCACCTACGGACAGGGCTTCATCAACACCGAGTTGCTCGCAGCCTCCCTGCTGGATATGGACTACCACACCATCACCTCCAAGACGAAAATCAAATTGCCCGAATTCGAGGATAATGCGATGGCGAAAATCGGTTTGATATCCTCCATCATCTCCCGTTACAAGAGCCCTTATTTCCAGCACGTCTTCTCTGGCGGCTATGCGACTGGCTACTACAGCTACACCTGGGCCGCAATGCTGGACAACGACGCTTACGAGGCCTTTAAGGAGAACGGAGTCTTCGACCCCGCCACTGCCACCGCCTTCCGCACCAACATCCTGGAGCGCGGCAACACCGACGACCCGATGAAACTCTACGTCGCCTTCCGCGGCCACGAGCCCTCCATTGAGCCGTTGCTGAAAAACAGGGGACTGAAATAGAATTCCGTTCTTATGACTGATATCCAGCAGGAAATAGCCCGCCTCTCCGAGGAGATCAATCGTCACAACTATTATTACTATATGTTGGACGATCCGAAGATCAGCGACTACGATTTCGACCAGTTGCTGCAGCGGCTGATTGACTTGGAGCGTCAGCATCCGGAGTACGTGCTGCCCGACAGTCCGACGCAGCGAGTGGGGGGCACCATCACCAAGCAGTTTGAGAGTGCCGCGCACCTTTACCCGATGCTTTCGCTGGGTAACACCTACTCGGAGGGCGACCTGACCGAGTTCGACACGCGTGTGCGCGACCTGCTGAACGGTCCCGTGGAGTATGTGTGCGAGCTGAAATACGATGGCGTCGCCATCAGCTTGATTTACGAGCACGGCATCCTTACGCGTGCGGTCACGCGGGGCGACGGCACCCGCGGCGACGTGGTGACGGCCAACGTGAAGACCATCGGCTCGGTGCCGCTGAGCCTGACCGGCGATTTCCCTGACATCTTGGAAGCGCGGGGCGAGATCATTATGCCCTTCGACAGTTTCAATGCGCTCAACGCCGACCGTGAGGAGATTGGCGAGCCGCCTTTTGCCAACCCGCGCAACGCGGCCTCCGGCAGTCTGAAACTGCAAAGTTCCACCGAAGTGGCCAAGCGCGGCCTTGCCTTCAAGCTCTATTACGCTTTGGGCGAGAACCTGCCCGAACATAACCATTACGACCAGCTGCGGAAACTCCACGAGTGGGGCTTCCGCTTCCCAGATGTGATGGAAAAGGTGCCCGGCCTGCAGGGCGTCTTTGACTTTATCCATAAGTGGGATGTGGAGCGCAAACAGTTGCCGTATCCCATTGACGGCATCGTCATCAAGGTCAATGATTTTGCCCAGCAGCAGCAGGTGGGCGCCACCGCCAAGAGTCCCCGCTGGGCCATCGCCTACAAGTTCAAGGCCGAGCGCGTGTCCACGCCACTGCTGAGTGTGGATTATCAGGTGGGGCGTACCGGCATCATCACGCCTGTGGCCAACCTCAGTCCCGTGAGCCTGGCTGGCACCGTCGTCAAGCGCGCCACCCTCAACAACCGCGACTTCATCGCCGAGATGGGCATCTGCAAAGGCGACTGCCTGTTTGTGGAGAAGGGTGGGGAGATTATTCCCAAGATTGTGGGCGTGGATGTGGAGAAACGGTTGCCGGGCGCTATGCCCGTGCGCTTTGTGGAAACCTGCCCCGTGTGCGGCACGCCGCTGCGCCAAAACGAGGGCGAGGCGGGGGTGTTCTGCCCCAACGAATTGCACTGCGCCCCCCAGATCAAGGGGCGCCTCGAGCATTTCATCTCCCGCAAGGCAATGAACATCGACTCGCTCGGCGAGGGCAAGATAGACCTGCTCTTCGCTCAGGGACTCGTGAGCAATGCCGCCGACCTCTACGACCTGACCTACGAGAAACTGTTCGGCCTGGAAAAGGTGGTGGAGGACGAAAACGGCAAGAGCAGGACGCTCAGTTTTAAGGAAAAGATGACCCAGAACATACTGAACGGCCTTGAGCAGTCGAAGAGTGTCCCCTTTGAGCGGGTGCTCTATGCATTGGGCATACGCTTCGTGGGGGAGGTGACTGCCAAGAAATTGGCCCGCCATTTCGGGACGGTGGACTGTCTGGCCAACGCCGCCAAAGAGGAACTGATGGAGGTGGAGGATGTGGGCGACCGCGTGGCCGACAGCATCATACAATATTTCAACGATACGGAAAATCTGGAGATGGTGATGCGGCTGCGTGCCGCCGGGTTGCGTTTTGAGATAGGGGAGGAGGCAAGACCCGCTTCCGACAAACTCGCCGGTATGAGCATTGTCGTCAGCGGCGTGTTCACCATCCCCCGCGATGAGGTGAAGGCGCTGATTGAGCAGAACGGCGGCAAGAATGTGTCGTCCATATCCAAGAACACCACATATGTGCTGGCAGGGGAGAAAATGGGTCCCGAAAAAAGGAAGAAGGCCGAGAACCTCGGCGTCCCCATTATCTCCGAAGAGGATTTTAGGAAACTTATAGGAATGTAGTTGAATAAGACTTCTTTAGAATGGCAATGATAAAGAACATCATATTTGATTTTGGAGGCGTGTTGTACAAGATACGCTATCAGAACATCGCGGAGGCCTTTGCCCGCTGCGGAGTCTCCAACTTCGAGGAGATCTATTCCAAGAAAAGCCAGTCGGACACGATGGACCTGTTTGAGGAGGGACTGATAACCGTTCCCGAGTTCCGTGCCTACGTGCGCAGTCTGGCCGACGTGCCTTTGACCGACCAGCAGATTGACGACTCTTGGAACGCCATCCTGATAGGATTCCCCGAGGCGCACGAAAGGATGTTGAGAAGGGTGGGGGAGTCTTACAATATATATTTATATAGCAACACCAACCAACTCAATTACGAGGTGTTCACGCGACAGATGCGGGAGCAGTTTGGCTACGACCTTTTCGCCGAGCGCTTCAAGCGCGCGTACTTCTCGCAGCTGCTGCATATCCGCAAACCGAAGGTGGAAGGGTTTCGTTATATCATTGAGGAGAACAACCTCTTGCCTGAGGAGACGCTTTTCATTGACGACTCGCCGCAACATCTGGTGGGCGCGCGTGCCGCAGGTCTTCAAACGTTGCATTTGGAGGACGGGATGAAATTGGCGGAACTGTTTGATGAGAACGGATCATTGCGTTTTCGCTAATTCTTGTACGTGAAAAACACCCCCTGTTTTTTTGGGGGGGGATCCTTTTGAATCTTGTAAATATCCTGTCTGCATATTTCTGCGAGTTCGGCGGGTATATAATTGTCCCGCAGATTAACGCAGATTATCACACTGTTTTTTTGCAGGACTTAAAGAGATGATTCTGAAATTTTTTATACATTTGCAAGCACCTGAGTAAAGGTGTTTTTGTTGTTGCATTTTATTGATATGCAAGAATAAAGACTTTTGTTTGATTTATTCGTGGAGACAAAAAATATTAACATAATACATTTGATAAACATGAAGAAATTTTTCACGCTTTGTGCAATGGTGCTGCTGTGCGCGACTATGTTAGCGCAGGCTCCTCAGAAAATGTCATATCAGGCGGTTGTTCGCGGTAGCGACAACGTCCTGGTAGCCAATCAGAATGTCTCTGTGAGGATATCCATCCTACAGGGCAGTGCCTCGGGTGCGACCGTTTATACGGAGACGCACCTTGCCACCACCAACGTCAACGGCCTGCTGACCGTGGAGGTGGGTGGCGGAAACTCCAGCCAGGACTTCGCCCAAATTCCTTGGGCTCAAGGCCCGTTCTACCTGAAGTCTGAAATTGATCCGACGGGCGGTGCCAACTATAGCATTGAGAGTGTTCAGCAGTTGTTGAGTGTGCCGTACGCATTGTACGCAGGTAGCGCCGGCAATGTGCCTGCTTTTGCGGTGACACCGACCGACACCGGCTATGTGTTGGTGTTGACGATGCCTGACGGCAACACCCAGAGCTATTTGTTGCACCACGGCCAGCAGGGTCCCGCTGGTTCGGACGGTGTTTCGCCCACCGTGACGACCCTCACAGCCGGAGACAGCACGGTGGTCACTATCACTGATGCCACGGGCCCTCATACTTTTGTGTTGCGTAATGGACAGCAGGGCGCGCAAGGTCCTGCCGGCAGCAACGGCGCAGACGGCACGAATGGTCAGGACGGTGTTTCGCCCACCGTGACGACCCTCACAGCCGGAGACAGCACGGTGGTCACCATCACCGACGCCACGGGCCCCCATACTTTTGTAGTGCATAATGGCCAGCAGGGCGCGCAAGGTCCTGCCGGCAACAACGGCGCAGACGGCACGAATGGTCAGGACGGTGTTTCGCCCACCGTGACGACCCTCACAGCCGGAG
>JAFZZK010000041.1 GCA_017615795.1 Bacteroidales bacterium | reverse complement strand
GGCGATGATGGGCTGCACGTAGTTGTACATGCTGACCAAAGTGGGACGCAGGCGCTTCTGCCCGATGGGGATAAGGAAATACGCGACGAAAGTGGCGAAAAACACCACGTAGGCCACCTGCCACGCCACGCTGCTCTTCAACTGTCCCAAGGGGACATGGATGAGGCTCTTGATGTTGAGCGGCAGCGCCACCAGCATGGTGAACAGGAACATCCACTTCATGAAGGTGACCACGTTGTATTTCGAGATGAGCGGACGGAAGATGCCAAGATATAGAGCGAAGGTCAAACCGTTGACGACCACAAGGACAATGCCCAAAGGCTTAGTTTCGGAAGCGCCGCCGCCCAGTCCTACCGAGTTGAAGACCAGAATCAAAACGCCTGCCAGACTCACCAAGATGCCTCCAACTTTTTTGAAAGTGATGGGCTCTTTCAAGACGATGGCGGCCACAATCATGGTCAGGATGGGGGTGCAGGTGTTGGTGATGCTCGTGTCGATGGAGGTCGTCATAGTGATGGCCTTCAGGAAGCTCCATTGGGTGAGAAATAGTCCCAGCATGGAGGCTATGAAGATTTTCCACAGGTCGTTCAGCGGAACCTTTTCCTTGGGCATGAAGAGCGACAGCAGCCAAAACAGCAGCGTGGCACCCACAGCGCGGAAGCACAGCAAGTCCATGGGAGTCAGCATATTAGCGTTGGAGATGTTCTTGCAGCAAACGATGTTGAACCCAAAGATGCAGTAGGCACCGAAACAAGCGAGGTGCCCGATTATCGATGATTTTTTCAATCCCATAGACCTGTCATTCAAGCCGCCGCAAAATTACGGATTATAACCCTCGCTTTGACACATTTTGGATTTTTGCTACTTTTGCGCCATAATGAAAACGCCTCTCGTTGACATACACACGCATACGGCAAAGACCGCTGACGACTTGATTCAGATTGTCAATTTGGGCTTGGGACAGGATGTTCCCGAGCAAGGCTTATATAGTTACGGCGTTCATCCGTGGGCTTTGGACAATGCTGACTTTCAATTGGAAGAGGCGTTTGAAGTATTGGAAGAAAGGCTTCAATCGCCTAATGTCCTTGCCCTCGGCGAAGCGGGTCTGGACAAGATGCACAAGGAGAGTTACGAGCAACAGATAGCTGTTTTTGAAATACAAATCGACCTCTCGGAAACCCTGCAAAAGCCGATGATCCTGCACGATGTGAAAAGCCACAACGAAATCCTTGCCTTGCGCAAAAAACACAAAGCCAAACAGCCTTGGATACTGCACGGCTTCGACGGAACGGAGCAGGACATTCGGCAATTGACGGGACAAGGACTGTATTTTTCGGTAGGGGAGAGTCTTATGCATTCGGAGAGGAAGATTGCCAAGTCGCTGAAAAGCATACCGTTGGAGTTGCTATTCTTGGAGACCGACATGGCGGAAATCGGAATAGAATCGGTCTATGATGCAGCGGTAAAACTATTGGATTTAGATATTAATACGTTGAGAGCGCAAATCTTTACTACTTTTGCAGCCCTATGGAACATTGGCAAGACAGAACCCGCCTGTTGATCGGCGATGAAGGCATCAATACCTTGAAATCCAAGCACGTGCTTGTGGTCGGATTGGGTGGAGTAGGGGCATACGCCGCCGAGCAGCTGGCCCGCGCAGGCATCGGTCGCATGACCATCGTCGACGGTGATGTGGTGAACGTCACCAACCGTAACCGACAGTTGTTGGCCTTAGAGAGCACCGTCGGTCGCCCGAAGGCCGAGGTGATGGCCGAGCGTCTTCGCGACATCAACCCCGAGATAGAGTTGACCGTCCTCCACCAATACCTGAAAGACCAAGCCATCATTGACCTTATGGCACAGCCCTTCGACTACGTGGTGGATGCTATTGACACGGTGGCACCCAAGGTGTTTCTTCTCTATTACGCCAAGATGAACAACCAGCGCATCGTCAGCAGCATGGGTGCTGGCGGCAAGTTCCACCCCGAGAAGATTGAGATCTGTGACATCTCAAAATCCAACCACTGCCGTTTGGCCTTTTACATCCGCAAGCGCCTGCACCGTCTCGGCGTTTTCGACGGCATCAAGGCTGTCTATTCGCCCGAGCCTGTCGACGCCTCGGCTGTCATCACCGATGGCGTGGACGAGCAAAACAAGGTCTCCAATGTGGGCACCATCTCCTATCTCCCTGCCGCCTTCGGCATCTTCTGCGCCTCGGTGGTGATTAACGACTTACTTGGGAAATAAATTTTGCAGCGGTCCCTGAGCCTGTCGAAGGGCCCGTGTCAACAACAATTCAACATTTCAACAGTCAACAATTCAACATGATAAAAATCCTCTTCATCTGTCACGGCAACATCTGCCGTAGTCCCATGGCGGAGTTTGTGATGAAAAAACTTGTCGCAGAAGCCGGTCTGAGCGAACAATTTGAAATCGCCTCTGCTGCCACCTCGACGGAAGAGATCGGCAATCCCGTCTACCCGCCGGCGCGGCGCAAACTGGCCGAGCACGGTATCGGCTGCGAGGGCAAGACCGCCCGCCAGATGACGCGACAGGACTACGCCTATTACGACTACGTCATCGCCATGGACCGCAACAACCTCCGCAACCTGAAACGGATGTTCGGCGAGGACACTGACCACAAAATCAGCCTGTTAATGGACTATACCAACCGGCCTGGCGATGTCGCCGACCCATGGTACACGGGCGACTTTGAGGCCACTTGGGTGGATGTATTGGAGGGGTGTAAGGGCTTGATGACCTTTTTAATGGGAAAGTAATTTTTCTCCATTTTTCGTTTGTATTATTTCTTTTGTATCTTTGCAGCAACAACCAATAAAAGCATATCATCATGGGACTCATCAATTTTCCAAATGCGAAACAAACGCAAAATATGAACAAAAGCGGATGCCTCAGAAGAATCATCATCATCGCTGTCGTCTTATTTGTAGCCTATTACCTGATGAAATCCTGCGGAGGCGGTTTGCTGAATATGGGGAATGAAACCGTTCAGGAAAACACCCCCACAGCCACGACTCCTAGCAGCATCCCTACAAACACACCTACAAACACACCTACAAACACGAACAATTCCATCACCGATTCCGGCGATTATTCATGGATTGTCGGAACCTGGGATGGCGATATGGGCGCCTATGGAAAGATCGTGTTGAACTTTGAAGGCGATGGAACTTCGGGCAGATGCTCCGAACTGAAAGCCGACGGCACCTATAGGTATGGATCGTACCAAGTTAACGGAGACGTGCTGTCCTATAAGCTGACAGGAGAGAGTTTCCCCACGACAATCAAGATTGAGTCGGGCCACAGGCTGTCGGACGGCGACGGGGTTTACTTTCACAAGAAGAACTGAAAACCCTTCTTAACGGAACGGCGCCATCACCCGTTCGAAGATGCCGTTCATATAAGCCAACGCCATGCCGTAGTTGCTGATCGGGATACCCTGGTTGACAAACAGGTTGGTGCGGTTGAGCAGCTGCTTGCGCGTGCTCATGCAGCCACCGCATTGGATGGCCATGGCGTAT